>CAXTBB010000008.1:0-41553 GCA_964242305.1 uncultured Solirubrobacteraceae bacterium | reverse complement strand
ACCGCCTTCGTGATACTGGCCGTCATGCACGAGCTGGCCGCGATGCTCCTCACCGTGAACCGCTTCTACGCCTGAGTTACCTAAAGGGGTCAGGTCCCGGCACAAGACACGTGTCCGATGCCGGGACCTGACCCCTTTAGAGATCGACGACCTGGAGGCCGGGGACGCGCGTGGTCAGCGCCTCGGCGACGATGCGGCGGTGGCACTCGGCGGGGTCGGCCTCGAGGCACAGGAGCGCGGTGGGCGGGGCGCCGGCGCGCAGCTCGGCGGCCAGCGTGTCGAGGTCGTCGGCGGACGCGGCCTCGACGTGGGTGCGGAACCGGCGCGCGCCCTCGTCGGCCTGGCCGTGCTTGTAGTACCAGCGGATGTCGGCGGGCGTGCCCAGGCCGCGGCGGTGCTCGTAGGCGATGCCGTGCTCGGCCAGCCGCTGGCCGAGCCGCGTCTTGGACATCCCCGGCCGGCGCGACTGGGGGCGGAAGCGGACGTCGATGAGCCGCCGCACGCCGGCCGCCTCCAGCTCGGCGACGAGCGCGTCGGGCAGCAGCGCCTCGTAGCCGATCGTGAACACTGTGGGCATGGCGGCCACGCTAGATCTCAGCTTCCGGCCGCTGACCCGCGAGGACTTCCCGCTGGTGACGAAGTGGCTGCTCGAGCCCGAGGTCGCGCGCTGGTGGAACCACGACGTCGCCCCCGGCGCCCTGGAGCGCGACTTCGGGCCGGCCATCGACGGGACCGAGCCCGCTGACGTCCTCATCGTGTCGCTCGGCGGCGCGCCGTTCGGCCTCGTCCAGCGCTTCGTGATCGCCGACTACCCGGAGTACGTCGCCGAGCTGGCGCCGCTCATCGCGGTCCCGCCTGGCGCGATCAGCGTCGACTACCTGATCGGCGAGCCGGACCATCGCGGCCGCGGGCTCGGCGCCGCCATGATCGCGGCGTCCGTGGCCGAGGCGCGCGACGTCATCGTGCCCGTCAGCGCCGGCAACACGGCTTCGTGGCGGGCGCTGGAGCGGGCCGGTTTCGTCCGCGTCGCCGAGGGTGAGCTCGAGCCCGACAACCCGGCCGAGGGCCGCGACCACGTGGTCTACCGGCTCACGGCCGCGTGAACGTGTCGGGGTCGGGGCCCATGCGCTCGCCCTTGTCGAGCGCGTCGATCCGCTCCATCTCGCCCTCGCTGAGGTGGAAGTCGAAGATCTCGAAGTTCTCCTGGATGCGCTCGGGCGTGGCCGACTTGGGGAAGACCACGTGGCCGAGCTGGATGTGCCAGCGCAGCGCGACCTGCCCGGCCGACTTGCCGTGCGCCTCCCCAATCTCGTTCAACACCGGATCGTCGAGCACCGCGCCCTGGGCGATCGGCGACCACGCCTCCGTGACGATGCCGTGGTCGGCGTTGTCCTGGCGCAGCCCGACCTGCTGGAAGTACGGGTGCAGCTCGATCTGGTTGATGACGGGCGTGACCCCGGTCTCGTCGATGATCCGGCGCAGGTGCGGCGCCTGGAAGTTGGAGACGCCGATGGAGCGGACGAGGCCCTCCTTCTGCAGGTCGATGAACGCCTGCCAGGTCTCCACGTACATGTCCTGGGACGGCACCGGCCAGTGGATCAGGTAGAGGTCGACGTAGGAGAGCTCGAGGCGGTCGTAGCTCTCCTTGAAGGCGCGCGTGGCCTGCTCGTAGCCGTGGTCGGTGTTGAAGCACTTGGTGGTCACGTAGACCTCCGAGCGGTCCAGGCCGGAGGCGTTGACGGCCGCTCCGACCTGCGCCTCGTTCCCGTAGGCCTTGGCCGTGTCGATGTGCCGGTAGCCGACCTCGAACGCGCGGGCGACGGCCTCGGTGGTCTCCTCCGGCGGGATCTGGAAGACACCGAACCCGAGCTGGGGGATGGAGGTGCCGTCGCTGAGGGGGATCGCGGGAATCATCCTAAATTGACTACCGCATGACGACGGCAGCTCAAACGCTGTCCGAGCGCGTCGCGGCCGTGACCTGGTACCACGTCCTCGAGCTGCCCGGCGGCGTCACCACGCGCGGGCACTTCGACGCGCGCCCCGTCGTGGGCAAGGTCCCGCTGCCCGTCAACCTGACCGGTAAGCGCTGCCTGGACGTCGGCACCTGGGACGGGTTCTGGGCCTTCGAGATGGAGAAGCGCGGCGCCGCCGAGGTGGTCGCCATCGACCTGCGCGAGCCCCTGCAGTGGGACTGGCCCGCCTCCGGGGACCAAGGCGTGCAGGCGCTCCAGCAGCAGCACCTGGAGTCCGTCAAGAGCGACAACCAGGGCTTCGCCATCGCGCGCGACGCCCTCGGCTCCGATGTCGACCGCCAGGAGCTGAGCGTCTACGACCTCAACCCGGACGAGATCGGCCAGTTCGACTTCGTCTTCCTCGGCGCGCTGCTCATGCACCTGCGCGACCCCGTCGGCGCGCTCATGAAGCTGCGGTCGGTCTGCCGCGGCGAGGTCGTCATCTGCGACGGCGTCGAGGCGATCCCGTCCTACCTGCGCCCGAGGACCCCGGTCGCCCGCCTGGAGGGCGACAGCGAGCCGTGGTGGTGGCAGCCCAACCGCGCCGGCCTGCACCGCATGGTCGAGGCGGCCGGCTTCGCCATCACGGAGCGCACCGGCGTCTTCTTCCTGCCCACCGGCCCCGCGCACCCGCAGGCGCCCGTCAGCGCGCAGATGCTCCGCCACACCCTGAGCGCCCGCGGCCGCGAGCGCCTGCTCGTCCGCTTCGTGGGCGTCCCGCACGCCGCCGTCCGCGCCCGGCCGGCCCGATGACCCAGCGCCTGACGCCGTACTGGCGCTTCCTGCGCCGGCTGTTCGCCAACCTGCCCAAGCGCGCGTACCTGACGCTGCGCTATCAGGGGTTCCGAGAGACGCTGTACCGGCTGCTCACCTTCCCGCTGCGCCTGACCCCGCTCGGGCCGCGCCTCGGGCTGACCGCGCGCATCCAGGACCCGAGCGCCGCCGCGCGCCAGTGGTACCGCCACTACGGCCGTCCCGTCATGGTCGTGATCCCCTCCTACGGACCGGCCGACCTCGCGCTGCGGGCCGCGCGCTCGGTCAAGCGCACCACGGGCGCCCGCGTGGTGGTGGCCGACGACGGGTCCCCGCCGGCCGAGGTCGAGCGCCTGCGGGCGTCACGCTTCGTCGACGAGGTGGTGGCGGGCGAGAACGCCGGCTTCGCGGCCAACTGCAACCGCGGCCTGCGCCTGCGGCGTCCCAAGGAGGACGTCGTCCTGCTCAACTCGGACGTGATCGCGCGCCGCGGCTGGCTCGAGGTGCTCCAGCACGCCGGGTCGGTCGCCGGCGGCAACGACGTCGGCATCGTCGGCGGCAAGCTGCTCTACCCCGACGAGACGATCCAGTTCGCGGGCGCGGTGCGCAACCCGGACGCGCCCGAGTGGTTCGACCACCGCTACCGCTTCAAGCCCGCCGACTTCCCCGCCTCGGACGTCCTGCAGCCCACCCTGGCCATCACCGGCGCCTGCCTGTACATCCGCTTTCAGACCATCGACGACATCGGCGAGCTCGACGAGGGCTACGGCATGGCCTACGAGGACGTCGACTACTGCCTGCGCGCGTGGGAGGCCGGGCACCGCGTGGTGTTCGCGCCCGCCGCCCAGCTCGTCCACCTCGAATCCAAGACGCGCGGCATGGAGCAGGGCAAGCGCGAGATCGACAGCCAGGTGCGCTTCTGGAAGCAGTGGGGCGACTGGTTCGACAAACGCGAGACGCGCGAGGCGGACGGCGGCGCGCGCATCGTCTACGTCACCCAGGACCTCGGCGTCGGCGGTGGGCACCGGGTCGTCTTCGAGCACCTCAACGGCCTCGCCGACCGCGGTCACCACGTCGAGTTGTGGACGCTCGTCGAGGGCCCGCCGGACTGGTACGACCTGCGCGTCCCCGTCCGCGCCTTCGACACGTACACGGACCTGCGCAAGGCGCTCGCGCCGCTGGACGCCATCAAGGTCGCCACCTGGTGGGAGACGGCCGCGCACGTGTGGGAGGCGTCGGTCACGCGCGGCGTCCCGGTGTACTTCGTGCAGGACATCGAGACGAGCTACTACTCCGACCCCGACGCCCACGGCATCGTGCACGCCAGCTACCGGCCGGAGTTCACCTACCTGACCACGTCCGAGTGGGTCTACCGGACGCTGCTGAACTTCGCGCCGCGCGCGTCCGTCGTCTCGCCCGGCGTGGACCTGTCGCGCTGGCGCGAGCTCGACGGCGCCACCCGCGCCGATCGCGCCGTCCTCGGCCTCGGGCGCGGCAACCCGCTCAAGAACTTCCCGCTCACCCGGCAGGCGTGGGAGGGCTTCGCCGAGCCGCGCCCCGAGCTGTGGCTGTTCGGGGTCGAGCCGCACGTCGCCGACGGCATGCCCCCGGGCGTCACCTACCACGTCAAGCCCTCCGACGCCGGCGTCAACGAGCTGCTCAACACGTGCTCGGTGTTCCTCCAGACCTCGGTGCACGAGGGCTTCTGCTTGCCCATCCTGGAGGCGATGGCGGCCGGCGCGCCCGTCGTGTGCACGGACGCCGACGGCAACCGCGACTTCTGCCGGGACGGCGTCAACTGCCTCATGCCGGCCGACAACCCGGTCGCGGTCCGGACCGCGTTGGAGGCCGTACTGGAGAACGTGGACCTCCGGGAGAGATTGCGAGCCGGCGGGCGCGAGACCGCGCAGGCGTACGCGCTCGAGCGCAAGCTCGACGAGCTCGACGGCTTCTACCGCGAGCTGGCCGAGCGCCGCGCCTCCGGGCGCATGCCGCAGCCCGTCTGATGGAGCTCGCCCCGAAGCTGATCGACGTCGACGTGCCCGACCGCCCCGACGGCGCCGTCCTCGTCCTCCACGGCGGGGCCAGCCGGCGGGCCAACATGATGGTCAGCCCGACGCAGCTGTCCGTCGTGCGCATGATCCCCATCGCCCGCCGCGTCGCGCGCGCCGGGCAGGGGCGGCTCGCCGTCTTCCGGCTGCTCAACTCGCGCCGCGGCTGGGACACGACGCACACCCCCGTGCACGACGCCCAGTGGGGCCTGGACCAGATCGCCGACCGCCTCGGTGAGCGCCTGCCGACCTGCCTGGTCGGGCACTCGCTCGGCGGCCGCGCCGCCATCCTCACCGCGCCGGCGCCCGAGGTCGTCTCCGTCTGCGCGCTGGCGCCGTGGGTGTACCCGAGCGACGTCCCCCGCGGCCTGCGCGCGAGCACGGAGATCCTGATCGTGCACGGCGACCAGGACCGCATCGCCAGCCCCGCGCGGGCACGCGCGCTGGCCCAGCGCATCGGCGCGCGCTTCCAAGTGGTGGAGGGCGGCAAGCACGCGATGCTCTCCCACTCCGCCGCGTTCAGCGGCGCGGCGGCGGACTTCGCCGCGCGCACCCTCCTAGCCTGAGGAGCGTGTCCGCGCCCGTCGTCGTCGTGGACGGCGTCTCGAAGCACTTCCGCCGTCCCACGGAACAGATGCACACGTTCAAGGAACGGGCACTGCACCCGTTCCGCCGTCGCAGCTTCGAGCAGTTCACGGCGCTGGACGACGTCTCCTTCGAGGTCGCCGAGGGCGAGTTCTTCGGGATCGTCGGCCGCAACGGCTCCGGCAAGAGCACGATGCTCAAGCTGATGGCCGGCATCTACCAGACGACGGCCGGGCAGATCTGGGTGCGCGGCCGGATGTCGAGCTTCATCGAGCTCGGGGTCGGCTTCAACCCCGACCTCGCCGCGCGCGACAACGTCATCCTCAACGCGATCATGCTCGGCCTCAGCCCGTCGGCGGCGCGGGAGCGCTACGAGCGCGTGATCGACTTCGCTGAGCTGCGTGAGTTCGAGGACCTCAAGCTCAAGAACTACTCGTCGGGCATGCACGTCCGGCTCGCCTTCGCGGTGATGATCCAGGTCGACGCCGACCTGCTGCTCATCGACGAGGTGCTGGCCGTCGGCGACGCCGCGTTCCAGCAGAAGTGCTTCGACCAGTTCAACCGGCTGCGCGACGAGGGCAAGACGATCGTGCTCGTCACCCACGACATGGGCGCGGTGCGGCGCTTCTGCGACCGGGCGATCCTGCTCGAGCGCGGCCACCTGGTGCGCGAGGGCGACCCGCAGCTGGTCGGCGAGTCCTACCTCGAGATGAACTTCCGCCGGGAGGGACAGGAGGAGACGGAGCGCTCCGGCCTGGCCGAGCGCTTCGGGGACGGCGACGCGCGCTTCATCCAGCTGTGGATCCAGACGCCGGAGGGCGAGGCGATCATCGACGCCCCCCAGGGCCACGACCTCGAGATCAAGGCCACCGTCCGCTTCGACGCCGACATCGAGGACCCCGTCGTCAGCGTCGTGCTGGAGGGCGAGGACCACCGGCCGGTATTCGCGACCAGCTCGATCTGGACGGAGGAGCACACGGGGCGCTTCGCCGCCGGCGAGTGCGCGCAGCTGACCATCCGCTTCGCCACCGTCCTCACTCCCGGCCGCTACTTCGTGACGCCGTCCATCGCGCGCCGCGGCTCCGGCCACGCAGTCATGGACTGCTTCCCCGGGATGATCTCGTTCCTGGTCACCGGGACCCGCGAGACGGGCGGCGTCGTCGACCTCGAGCACGACTTCGCGTTCCAGTCGATCGGGCAGCAACCGTGGGCGGACGAGCTCGCGGTGACGACGTCGAGCCCGTAGGCTGCACGCGTCCATGGCAGCGACGGCCCGCCCCGCTTCCGGCACCGTCCGCGCGGTTGCCGACTCTCGCCTCGTCGCGCTCGCGGAGACGATCACCCGGCCGGACGTCAAGGTGGTCTCGACGGACGTGTTCGACACCCTGCTGTGGCGACAGGTGCCGGAACCGGGGGCGGCGTTCGGCCTCGTCGGCGACCGGCTCGCCCGCAGGGGCCTGCTCGACCCGCTGCTGACCGCCACCGGCTTCGCCTCGTTGCGCCACGAGGCCGAGCGGCGCGCGCGGCAGCTCCTGGTCGAGCGCACGGGGCGCGTGGAGGTCACGCTCGGCGAGATCTACGCCCTGCTCGGGGACGGCGTGCTGTCGGCGGGGGACCGGGCGCGGGAGGCGGCGCTTGCGGTGGAGCTCGAGGTGGAGCGCGATCTGCTCGTCCCCGACCTCGACGTGCTGGAGCTGCTCGAGGCGGCCGCGGCCGCAGGCAAGACGCTCATCGCCGTCTCCGACACGTACTTCGAGGAATCGCACCTGCGCGCCTTCCTGGCCCAGCCGAGCCTGCGCGGGCTCGAGCTCGATCGCGTCTTCGCCTCCTGCGCCTACCGGATCGGCAAGAGCGGCGGCCTCTTCGAGATCGTCCTGCGCGAGCTCGACGTCGCGCCGGAGTCGATCGTCCACATCGGCGACAACATCGAGGCGGACGTCGAGCGTCCCGGCGAGCTCGGCATCGCCGGCACGTACTTCGAGCAGCGCCCGGCCGCGCTGGCCGCCGTGATGACGGCCGAGTACCGCCACGTCTCCCGCGAGGTCACGTTCGGCCGCAGCCCCTCCGCGGCCGGCGTCTCCCCCGACCTGACCCAGCTGCGCGGGAAGCTCGCCGCGCGGGTCGAGCGCGACGCGCTGCCGAGCGCCCTGCGTCCGTACTGGGACCACGGCGCGCTCGTCCAGGGCCCCGTGTTCACCGGGTTCGCCGAGTGGGTGCAGGAGCGCGCCGCCGAGCTCGGGGTCGATCGCGTGCACGCCTTCATGCGCGAGGGCAGCTTCCTGGGGTCGCTGATCGACCGGGCCGGCGAGTACGGCGGGACCGCGATCCGGAGCACTCCGCTGTGGCTCAACCGCGAGGTGCTGGCCATGGCCGCCGTCGGCGACGCGACCGAGCCGTCGCTGCGGCCGCTGACGGTCCGGCGGCGACCGCCCTCGGTGGGCCGGCTGCTGCGGACGCTCGGTCTGACGCCCGGCGACCTGCCCCGCTTCGCCGACCACCTCGACACGTCGCTGGACGACGTCACCACGTCGACGAACCTGTTCGCGGCGATCGAGGGGGATCCGGTGATCGCCGCCAAGGTGGTGGCGCACGCGGCGCAGATCCGCGAGCGCGTGGTGCGCTACGTCCAGCGCGAGGTCGGCCAGGACGACCGGCTGGTGTGCGTGGACCTGGGGTGGGGGGCCACCGCCCAGGGCCTGCTCCACGCTGCGCTGAAGCACGCGGGGCTCTCGATCGACGTCGTCGGCCTGTACATGGTCCTCCACCAGGGCGCGACGCTGCGGACCTTCGAGGGGACGCCCGCCGGCGGCTTCCTGACCGAGTTCGGGCGTCCCGGCGACGCCACGGAGCTCCTCGTCCGCGCCCCGGAGGTGCTCGAGCAGATCTGCATGCCCAGCCACGGCTCGCAGATCGGCCTGGACGCGGACCTGGAGCCGGTGCTGACCGCCTCCGACAGCCGCGATCCCGTCCAGATGGCCCAGGCCGACACGGTCCGCTCGGGCGTGCAGGCGTTCCAGCGGGAGTGGGCCCGCTACCGGCTCGCCGCGCCCGGCAAGCTCGCCTCCCTGGCCGGGGCGCCGGACCTGCTGCGACCGATCCTGGTCCGGGCCGTCGCGGCGCCCACCGCCGCCGAGGTGGCGGCGTTCGGCGCGTGGATGCACGACGAGAACCAGGGGTCGGACGCGGTGGAGGCGATCATCGACCCTTCGCTGGCGGCCATGCTCCGCCACCTGGATCCGATGGGCCTGCGGGACCTGCCGATGGCCGACCTCTACTGGCCGTTCGCCGTCGCGGGGAGCGTGGACGAGTCGTGGGTGAAGCTGATGGACCTGGCGGTCGCGGGGGCCGTGCCGTGGGAGTCGCTCTCGGGCGAGGCGGACACGGGGGCGTTCACCGTCGCGATCGCCGCCGGCGTCAACGTCAACACCGGGGACCGGGGGCTCGGCGGCGTCCCCAGGCGCAACCGCTACGGCCTGAGCGCGGTCCACGGCACGCTGCGCGGGGGCGCCATCCACGAGCTCGTGATCCGCCCCAGCACCGCTCCGGCCGTCGTCCGCTTCGACCACCTCGAGCTGCGCTGCCACGTCCAGGGCCGTGCCGAGCCGCAGGTGATCCGCCTGGAGCGTCCCGAGCAGTTCACGCGGCTGCGGCGCAACAACGCCTTCCTGCTCAACCCCAACCTGTTCATCGCCCACGCGAGTGGCGCGGAGCTGCGCATCGGGCTCGAGGACGTCGTGGGCAACGTCTTCCGCGTCGACGTGCGGATCGGGTTCGCGACGATGGCGATCGGCGAGATGCTGCCGACGCCGGGTCGCGTGCAGAACCCGGAGGAGGCGGGTGTCCGCCTCGAGCATCTCGCGGCGGTCCAAGCGGAGGCCGCCGCGCGCGGGCAGACGATCGCCGACATGAGCTCCTCCCTCAGCTGGCGGCTGACCAAGCCGCTGCGCAGCGTCAAGCGACGGGCCGGCGGATGAGCGAGCGCCCGCTGCTCCTGCACTCCCTGGCCGAGTTCACCTCGATCATCCTCCCGCTGCTGGACATCGTCGGGCCGGAGCGGATCGTCGAGGTCGGTGTCGAGGGCGGTCAGCTCACCGAGGCGCTGGCCGACTGGGCGGGCGCGAACGGGGCCGAGCTGCACTGCGTCGAGCCGCAGCCCAGCACCACGCTGCTCGCGCTCGCCGACCAGGGGCGCCTGGACCTCACGCAGGGCAAGAGCCCGGGCGCCCTCGCCGGCCTGGGGCGCTTCGACCTCGCCGTGGTCGACGGTGACCACAACTGGCACGTCGTCTCCGCTGAGCTGCGCGCGCTGTTCGCCGATGCGCCGGCACCGGTGGCCGTGCTGCACGACGTCAGCTGGCCCGCCGGCCGCCGCGACTCGTACTACGCCCCCGACGACGTCCCCGCCGAGCACCGGCAGCCGTTCGACTACGCCTTCGGCGCCGTGCCCGAGCAGACCCAGCTCCAGCCCGTCGGCGGGTTCCGCGGGGAGGGAGCGTTCGCCTGGGCCCTTGATGAGGGTGGCCCGCGCAACGGCGTGCTGACCGCCGTGGAGGAGTTCCTCGCCGAGCGCGACGACCTCGAGTTCCGCCGCATCCCGGCCATCTTCGGGATGGGGGTCATCTTCGCCCGCGACGGTGCTCAGGCCGGCGCGATCCGCGCGCTGCTGGACCCGCTGCACGAGCTTGGCCTGCTCGACCGCATGGAGCGCAACCGCTTGGACCTCTACCTCGCCGTGTTACGGGCGCGCGACGAGCTGGAGCGCCACGCGCGCGGCGTCGACGCCCTGGTCACCGGTCTCGAGCGCGAGCTCGCCGCCGAGAAGGCCGAGACGGCGCGCCTGCGTCTCGAGCTCGCGCTCAGGCCTCCGGCTCCTCCGACGCCCGCGTGACCGCGCGCCACAGCAGCAGCGGGCCGCCGACGAGCAGCAGGATCGCCAGGACGGCGTAGGTCGCGGCGGAGACGACGCCCGGCCGCAGCACCGCCGCGCGCCGGAAGATGTCCGGGAGCATGCGCACGTAGCTGCGCCGCTCGTCCGGAGCCAGCGGGAAGTAGACCGCCCAGTCCCTGCGCAGCGACCTGGTGCCCGCGTAGATGGCGCTGTCCGTGATCGACGCCTTGCCGACCAGCCCGACCGGCCGGTCGCCGACGTTGCGCGCGCACACCGCGACCGTCCGGTTGCCGGGGAGCGGACGCCGGAGCTGGAAGCCGTAGTACGCGCCGGGCGCGAGCGCCCAACCGGCGGCGATCGGCTCCCGGTCCAGCACGCGCCCGTCGGCCAGGTCGGTGACGGTGATGTCGAGCGCGGGCCCGGGCAGGCCGCCGTTGTCGAGGGCGACGCCGAGGCGCGGCGCGCGGCGATCGAGATCCAGCGGCCGCTGGCACAGCCGCCGGCCGGGATCGAGCGTGGCGACGACGCGCGAGGCCACCACGCCGGGCCGGTTCGCGTCCGTCTCCCCGCCCGCCAGGGCCCGGTCGAGGATCACCCCGAGCCCGATCAGCATGACGGTCACGAGGCCTACGGCAGCGGCGACGGCCGGTCTACGCATAGAACCGGGTGGCGAGCAGGGCCAGCGCGGCTACTTGGAAGACGATCAGGAAGCCCAGCCAGGCTCCGGCGGCGGCGGCGCGCAGGCGCGCGGGCACCGCGCTCACCGCCGCCGCGACGGCCACGGCGCCGATCCCGGCGACGGGGAACAGGTAGCGCCCCTGAGCGAACGGGATGAGGTTGTCGACCCCGTTCGAGTAGTCCTGTAGGTGCACGCCGGTGAGGACGCCGAGGGCCGCGATGGCGAGTGCGATGGTGGCCGCAGCGGAGCCGCGGTCAACGCCGTCACGCCCGTGGCGCCGAGCGCGGACCGCCGCGACGCCGGCGCCGGTCAGGACGGTGAGCGACAGCACGAAGAAGATCCAGTACACCCAGCGCGGGAACCAGATGTCGTTCCAGCCGAACGTGCCCCACGACATACCGAACCAGAGGTTGTAGACCGGCAGGTGGGAGATGACCGGATACATGAAGTTCTGCCGGTCCATGAAGCCGAGCCTGGGCAGGTAGAACTGCCACAGGTAGGACGCGAAGCCGTGGAGGTCCGGTCGGAAGTTCACGACGGCATCGAGCTGCGCCGGGAGGATCCCCGCGCCGCTCGCGGCCAGGAGCACGAGCAGCGGGACGACGAGGAGCGCCACGGCGAGGAGCAGGAGCGGTCGTGCTCGATCACGCGTCCGGGTCCGGACGGCGGGCAATCCGGCGACGATGACGAACAGGGCTGCGGGCGCGAGCGCCGCGCCGGACACCTTGGCGGCGGCGGCCGCGCCGACGGTCACCAGCAGCGCGACGGAGGTCCACAGCGCCGTCCCGCGCCGCGCGATCCGGACCATCTGCCACAGCGCGAGGGCGGACATCGCCGTCAGCATCGCGTCGGGGTTGATCGCGGCGGACAGGTAGAGGATCATCGGCCACAGCCCGAGCGTCGCCGCCCCGGCCAGCTGAGGCAGGCGGCGCCGGCCGAGCACCTCGCCGACGAGCAGCCAGCCGCCCACGGCGGAGACGAGTGCCCAGAGGCCGGAGAACCACCGCATCACGTACGCGCGATCGAGCGCGGTGGCGCCCGAGGCGGCCCGGTAGGGCAAGGTCTCGAGCGCGTAGTAGAGCGGTGGATACGACGAGGCGCCGGTTCTGCCGCCGCCGTTGTCGCGCGGGCCGACGCGTGCGGTCCGCTCGTAGCGGCGTTCCGCCAGCTCGCTCCAGGGCGGGCGGGCGTACAGGTCGAACGCGACCGGCGCCTCGTTGGTGGCGATCTCGGTGCGCTTCGTGACCGTGGAGACGTCTCCGGCCGACTTCAACTGTCCAGCGGCGTGGCCGTTGGGTCGATGGCCAAGCTCAGCCAGCGATTCCACGTAGCCGAAGTGCTGGGGCTCGTCCGTCGTCTGCCACAGCGGGTTCCAGACCGACCAGATGGTGCTGCACAGCAGGACGACGGGCAACAGAAGGAGCAGCGGCCGCGGCATCGCGGTGATCCTAGGTTCGGCGTGCGGCGAGGGCGACCCGCCGCATCGGCCCGGCGGCGAGCGCGAGTACGACGGCGACGGTCGCCAGCGCCGTGACGACGTGCGAGGCGCCGGCGGCGGCCACCTCCGAGGCGGCCACGGCGATCGCAATCAGGCCGGCGAGGCGGAGCGCCGTGCGCCGTCCGGCGTGCGCCAGAGGGGCGGCTGCAAGCCCGGCCGCGACCAGCTCCGTCCCCCACGTGAGCCGTGCCGCCGCGCCCACCCCGAAGGGCAGGGTCAGCGCCGCGTTGCCGATCACGTTGAACGCGAACGCGGCGACGTTGAAGCGCAGGTAGGCGCCGCCGCGACCCTCGGCGATGTACGCCGAGCCGAGGGTCGTCGCCAGCAGGAGCACGGCCGCGAGGGGCGCCAGCAGCACGAGGGACCGCGTCGCGCCGGAGAGCCCGGGCCCGCCGATCAGGCTGACGAACGGATCGGAGGCGACGATCGTCACCGCGGTGAGCAGCGTCCCCGTCGCGGTCAGCGCGACGAGCATCTCCTGGACGGACACGTCCTCGAGCAGGCGGCTGGCTCCGCGGGCGGCCAGCAGGGGAATGGCGGCCGAGGCGATGATGGCGCCGAAGACGAGCAGCTGCTCGGCGAACTGGAACGCGAACAGGTAGCTCGCCACGGTCCGCTCGCCGACGGCGGCGTTGACGAAGAGGACGTCGACGCGCGCGTAGAGCGCGCCGATGAGCAGCGCGCCGGCCAGCGGCGTCACCTCCCGGATCACCGAGCGCATCCGGTCGGCGTCCGGCCCCGGCGGCGGGAGGCGCGCGCTCGGCGTCCGTCCCAGCTCGCGGAGCATGAAGGCCATCAGCACGAGCCCGGGGCCTGGATAGGCCGCGAGCCCGATCACGACGGCCGGCGCGTCGAGCGCGGCGGTGAGGCCGACGCCCGCCAGCGCCAGGGCGGCGGCGAGAGCCTCGAGCACGGTCTGGCGATGCAGGCGCTGATCCGCCTGCAGGTAGGCGCCGCTGTTCATCGACACCGCCCGCGGCACCAGCTGGGACGCGATGACCGCGGCCAGCAGCGCCGCGTCGGCGCCGCGGGCCAGCGCGGCCAGCCCGATGACGAGGACGACCGCCACCGCCGCGAGCCCGAGCCGGACCCGGAGCACCGTGCCCGGCCGCGGCGAGCCGGCGGGGTCCTGCAGCAGCCGCCGGACCAGCACGGGCGAGAGCGCCGGGTCGAGCAGCACGCCGGACATGGCCATCAGCGACAGGACGGTGACCCAGTCGGCGTAGTGCGAGATCGACAGCGTCCGCGTGACGATCGCGGTCGAGCCGAGCACCACGACGATGGTCGCCGCCCGGGCCACGGTCTGCGCGACCACCGTGACGACCGCGCCGCGGCCGGCGAGCGTCACCTCGTCAGGCGTGCCGGCGGACGGCATCTAGCGCAGTGTCCGCGACACGGCCCGCCAGTAGGCCGCCTGCGCGCGGGCGGCGACCGGCGGGGCCGAGAGGTACGGAGACTCGAGCTCCGCGGTCAGCGCCGCCGCGAACGCCGCGGCGCCGATGCGCCGCTCCCGCTGCACGCGCCGGCGGCGGCCGAGGGCCACCGGCAGCGTCCGCAGCGCGGCGGCCTGGGCGCGCAGCTTGGCTCCCAACCACCCGTCGCGCGCGGCGATCACCAGCAGGGCGAGCTCGAAGGCGAGCAGCGCGGGCGCGAGCCGCAGCAGCAGCGCCGTCGGGTAGGTGGCGAGCACGGTCCAGGCCCGGTTGCGCTCGAGGTTAAACCACTTGTAGTCGCCCTTGACGAAGTGGTAGCCGTGCTCGACGCGGGCCGCCGGCACGATGCCGACGCCCCGTCCGGCGAGCCGCAACCGCAGCGACAGGTCGAGGTCCTCGCCGTACATGAAGTAGCTCGGGTCGAAGCCGCCGATCGCGTCGTAGGCCTCGCGCCGGACGACGAGCGCGGCCCCGCTGGCGAAGCCGACCTCGGCGGGCTCGGTGCCGATCTCGGCGACCGGCCGTCCCAGCCGTCCCGCCCAGCCCACCCCGAGCCAGTGCGCGTCGTTGCCGGCGGTGTTCACGGTCTCCCCGCCGGGCAGGGTGACGAGCGCCTGCCACGCGCCCCAGCCGGCCGGAGCCTCGCGGAGGGCGTCGAGACAGCCGTCGGCGACGACCGCGTCCGGGTTGAGGAAGAACAGGAGCGGGGCGCGGGTCGCGGCGGCGCCGGCCGCCGCGCCGCCCGCGAAGCCGACGTTGTCGTCGAAGCGGATCAGCCGCGCGCGCGCCGGCAGCGAGGCACCCGGGTCGTCGGTCGAGGCGCTGTCGACGATGACCAGCTCGTCGCCGTCGCGCAGCTGGCCGACCAGCGGCGGGAGGGCGTCGGCGAGCTCGGCGGCGCTGTCGTGCGCGACGACGACGACGGCGAGCGCCGTCAAGCCCGCGGCGCGTCGTCCGGTGCGGGGACGCCTTCAGGCTGCTCGGTCGCGAGCGCCTCGACGCGCTCCTGCAGCATGGCCAGCCGCTGCGCGAGCACCCGGTTCTGGTCGGCCAGCCGGGAGATCACCAGCGAGAAGTGCAGCATCAGGACGAGCATGAACCCGAGGGCGATCGCGAACAGCGCCGACGGCCCGTACTGGACGCCCGTGACCTTGGCCAGCAGCCGCAGCGCGTCCGACCAGGCCGCGAACAGCAGCAGCACGGTGGCCGCGAACAGCCACAGCAGCGCGTAGCGCTCCATCAGGCGCCGCCGGCGGACGAGCTCGAACACGAGCAGGAGCCCGCCGCTCGCGATCACGACGGAGATCAGCTGCAGTCTCACAGCGCGTGCTCCGCCTGGACGGCGGGCGGACCGCCGGGCTCGACGACCGGCCGCGTGCGCAACAGGCCGACGAACACGGCCAGCAGCACCTTGATCATGTAGTACGCCGAGCGCGAGGCGTTGATGGAGGAGACGCCGGTCAGGCGCTCGCGCATGCGGACCGGGACCTCCCGGCTGCGCAGACGATGGAAGTGCAGCAGCAGCACGGCCTCGACCTCGGGGTAGTCGCGCGGGTAGTCGCGGGCGAACAGCTCGATGCCCTTGCGATCGACCATGCGGAACCCGCTCGTCGGGTCGGTCACCGGCTGGCCCACCACCATCGAGAGGACGCGGGCGAAGATGCGGATGCCGACGCGGCGCGACGCCGAGCTGCGGAAGCCGTCCCCGCGGGTCAGGAAGCGCGAACCGGTGACCATGTTGAGCTCACGGTCGCCGCGCAGCACGTCCTCGAGATCGGTGATGTGGCGGGGATCGTGCTGGCCGTCCGCGTCGACCTGGACCGCGATGGCGTAGCCGTTGTCGTCCGCGTACTGGTACCCCGTCTGGACCGCGCCCCCGATCCCCAGGTTGAACGGCAGGGTGATCACGCGCGCGCCGGCGGTCCGGGCGCGGTCGGTGGTGGCGTCCGTGGAGCCGTCGTCGACGACGAGCACGTCGTACTCAGGCGCGTGCTCGAAGATCTCGGCGACGGTCGCGGCGACCGCGCCGGACTCGTTGAAGGCAGGAAGAATGGCGAGGCGCTTCGGCATCCGGGTCGGACCGAAAGGCTAAAGCTCTTCGGCGACGGCAGGCGCGGTGCGGTTGAAGACCCAGAAGCCGAGGGCGAAGACCGCGATCGTGATGCCGATGGGAACGGCCAGGTAGATCGGCCCTCCGAGCGCGTCGGCGGCGGACGGGGAGGACGGATCGAACATGGAGTGGCGGACCTGCTGAACGACGGTCGCCAGCGGTGAGGCCATCAGGAACGGGCGGGCGCTGTCGGGGACCTTGTCGATCGAGTAGAGGATCGGGGTCGCGTAGAAGGACGCCTGCAGGATCACGTCCCAGATCGGCTGGACGTCGCGGTAGCGGACGAACAGCGACGACAGCAGCATCGACAGCCCGGTCACGTAGACGAGCAGCAGCCCGAGCGCGGGGATGGCGGCCAGCCAGTTGACCTCGACCGGGACCTGCTGGAGGACGATGAAGAGCGCGACCGCGATGCAGTTCACGGCCAGCGTCAGCGCCGACTGGACCACCACCGCGAGCGGGATCACGATGCGGGGGAAGTGGATCTTGCGGACGAGGTTCTCCCGTCCGAGCACGGCACCCACCGCGCCGCCGGTGCAGTCCCCGAAGAACTGGTAGAGCATGATCCCGGTCAGCAGCGCCGCGGCGTAGTACGGGATGCCGTCGCCCTGGTGCAGGATCGGCACGAACACGACGTAGAGGACGCCGAACATCATCAGCGGGCGCCCGAGCTGCCACACGTAGCCGAGCACGGAACCGAAGAACTTCAGGCGGAACTCGAGGTAGGCCAGCGTCCAGGTCAGGTGCAGCGCGCGGGAGACCTCGCCCGTGAACGCGCGCGGACCCTCGACGCGGCGGCCCCCGCCGGCGGCGATCCGATCGATGGCTGACTCGACCGTGCTCATCGCCCTGAGGCTAGGTGGCGGGTTTGGTGCAGACCATGTGCAGGCTCGTGTGGCCGCGGAGGTAGGCCCGGCTGGCCAGCGCGATGCGCGTGAGCGCGGGGCGGCGGCGGGCGAGCGCGCCGGCGGCGGCGGCCACGATCTGGCGGTCGCTCATGCGCTCGGAGATGCCGATGCCGCCGGGCCGGAACAGCCCGTGCAGCCAGGGGCCGCGGACGTCGACGTCGAAGCCCGCCCGCTTGGCCAGCGTCGTGTAGCTGAAGCGCATGTAGGCGTGCTCGTGGCCCTCGTACTCGGCGACCTCGTGCCCGGGTCGCAGCTTCAGGTCCTTCAGGTTGCGGAAGGGCTCGTTGCAGACGATCAGCTTCCCGCCCGGCTTGAGCACCCGGTAGCACTCGCGCAACGTCCGGGCCAGGTTGGCGCGGTGGTTGTGGTGCAGGACCTCGCAGGCCCAGATGTTGTCGAAGGCCCCGTCGGCGAAGGGCAGGTCGAACATCATCGCGAGCACCCGCTCGAAGTAGACGTCCTTGGCCTCCATCTGCCAGTCGGCCGTGCGCAGGCCCTGCATCTGGTGGGGCGAGATGTCCAGCGCGGTGGCCTCGAGGCCCTCGGCGGCGAAGCGCGCGGTCGCCCAGCACGTGTTGGACCCGAGGTCGAGGATCGTCTCGCCCCGCTGCAGGTCGCAGGTGTTGAGGACCTGGTCCATCATCACCGCCTGCGCGTACCAGTAGCCGTCGCCGCCCTCGGGGAGCGCGACGACCCGCTGCTTGTCCCAGCCGTCGGATCGCATCAGGTCGGCGAAGCGCTCCAGGCCCGCCGACTCGCGGACGACGAACTCCGGCGGGTCGTGCATCAGGTCGACGAACCCGTCCTCGATCACGGCCACGTGGCCGCAGCGCGAGCACGTCAGTGAGCCGGCGCGGATCTCGCGATCGTCGGACGCCGTCTCTGCGAGCCCGAAGCTGCGGGACGTCCGGCACCGCGGGCAGCGCAGCGTGTCGGCGAACGGGGCGCGCATGGAGCGGTCAACCCTAGGACTGGTCCGCTTGAATAGTCGGGGATGGCGGTTGCCGAGACCACACGCGCGCGGGGCGGCGAGCGGTTCACGCTCGACGAGCGCCGCTACCGGCGGATCGCGTACGCGGCGCTGTTCACGCTCACGCTGATCATCTTCACGGGCGCGGCGGTGCGGCTGACCGGGTCCGGGCTCGGCTGCCCGCAGTGGCCGCGCTGCAACGACAACGGCTTCCTGCCGCCGCTGTCCTCGCACCAGCTGATCGAGTTCGGCAACCGCATGGTCACCGGCGTGGTCGGCCTGCCCTGCCTGCTGGCCGCGGTCGGCGCCTACCGGCTGCGGCCGTTCCGGCGCGAGCTGGTCCTGCCGGCGCTGATCCTGGTCGCCGGGATCCTGGTCGAGGCCGTGATCGGCGGCGTCACGGTGCTGCTCGACCTCTCCTGGGAGGTCGTCATCCTGCACTACGTCACCACCTGCGCGCTGCTGATCGCGGCGGCGGTTCTGGTGTGGCGGGTCGAGCACGGCCCGGGCTCGCCGCCGGTCGCCAACCCGCGCGGGACCGTCCTGGCCACGCGGGCGCTGACCGCCTACGGCGGGCTCGTGCTGGTCCTGGGCTCGTTCGCGACGGCGGCCGGGCCGCACGCCGGCGGCGCGGGGACGGGCGACTACGTGGACCGCATGCACGGCGTCGCGCTGGACACCATGATCAAGATCCACGGCCATCCGGCCGCGGCGCTCGGCTTCCTCTCCATCGCCATGTTCTTCTTCGCGCGCCGCCAGGGCGCGAGCCCGACGCTGCTCCGCGCGCTCGCCGCGGTGGCGCTGCTGATCGGCGCGCAGGGCGTGCTCGGCCTCGTCCAGTACTACAACGCGCTGCCCGCGGGGGTCGTGTGGGCGCACGCCTCGCTGGCCGCCGTGCTGTGGCTCTCGCTGGTGTTCGCGTCGCTGGCTGCCGGGCGGGTGCGAGGGGTGCCGGAGGTGACCGGCCCCTCGCCCCACGACCATGGGTCGTAACCGGTCACCGCAGGCGGGCCCCCTGACGGGTTCGCCTAGCCGCCAGAGCCGCATCCTCGCGTTCGTCATGTACTGGCTGATCCGGCCGCTGCTGATGCTGTTCGCGCGCCCGCGCTTCGTCGTGCCCGTTCGCGGGCTGATCGAGCGCGCGTCGGCGCCGGCGCCGAAGGGCACCGTGGTCACCCCCGGACCCAACGGCGAGTGGGTGCGCGGCCCGGGCGTCGCGGCCAACCAGGAGGCGGCGATCTTGTACCTGCACGGCTCGGGCTACGTCGTCTGCTCGCCCCGCACGCATCGCGACCTCGTCGCTCGCCTGTCGCGCAAGGCGGGGGTGCCGGCCTACGCGGTCGACTACCGGCTCGCGCCCGAGCATCCGTTCCCGGCCGCCTTCGACGACAGCCTGGCCGGGTACCGGTACCTGCTCGACGCGGGCTACACGCGCATCGTCGTCGCGGGGGACTCGGCCGGCGGCCACCTGGCCATCTCACTGGTCGCCGCACTGACGGAGGCCTCGCTGCCCGGGCCGGCCGGCCTGGTCCTGTTCTCGCCGCTGGTCGACCCGTCCTTCGACACCGCCGGCGCCACCGAGCGCGAGGCGCGCGACCCGATGTTCACCGCCGGCGCCGCCCGCCGCATGCTCAGCCTCTACACGTCGGCGGCCGATCCGACCGACGCCCGCCTGGCCGTCATCAGCGCCGAGCCCGAGCAGATGCCGCCCGTGCTCCTGCACGCCGGCTCCCGCGAGATGCTGGCCGCCGACGCCCGCGCGCTGCACGCCTGGCTGCGGGCCGCCGACGTCGACGTGCGCACCACGATCTGGCCCGGCCAGGTCCACGTCTTCCAGCTCTTCGCCTTCCTGCCCGAGGCGCGGGCGGCGGTCGCCGAGGCGGGCGACTTCGTGCGCGCTCAGCTCGCCGCGACGGCTACAGCGTGACGGCGCGGTCGCGCCCGGCGGCCTTGGCCGCGTAGAGCGCCTGGTCGGCGCGCTCGAGCAGGAGGTCGGCGGGCTCGCCCTCCCAGGCGGCGGAGCCGATGCTCACGGTCGCGCGGACGCCGCCGGCCGGCGTGCGGATCGCGCGCTCGGACACGGCCTGGCGGATCGACGCGGCCAGGGTGGCCGCGCCGCGCGCGTCCGTCTCCGGCAGCAGGACGAGGATCTCGTCGCCGCCCAGGCGACCGGCGAGGTCGGCGCCGCGCAGGCGCTGCCCGATGCGTTTGGAGATCTCGCTCAGGACCGCGTCGCCGGCCCGGTGGCCGTAGGTGTCGTTGGTCGCCTTGAAGTGGTCGACGTCGATCATCAGCGCAGCCAGATCGCGGTCGTGGCGGCGCGCGGCCGCGACCTGCGTCTCCAGGTCGAGCATGATCGCCCGGCGGTTGCGCAGCGCGGTGAGCTCGTCGAAGAGGACGAGGCCCTCGAGGCGGTCGTCCTGGGTGGTGAGCTGCTTGACCAGCGCCTTCGTGCGGGCGGCGGAGGTGGCGCGGGCGATCGCGTCGGGCGGGTCGACCGGGGTGCGCAGCACGTCGGCGGCGCCGCGCTGGAGCGCCGAGACGACGCCGGCCACGTCGAGCTGGTCACCGACCACCACGACGCCGATGTGCAGGAGCTCGGGGTCCGCCTTGAGCTGGTCGAGCAGGGAGATGGCGTCCTCGTCGACGAGCAGCACGTCAGCCTCGTGGATCCGGCTCACCCGCAGGGCGTGGGCGGAGCCGCGACCGTGATGGACCTTCCAGCCGACTGCGCTCAGCACGTCGGTGAGCTCCTGCCGGAGGGCGGGCTCCTGGATTGCGGTCACGGCGATCACGTCTTGGTAACGCGCGGATACCCTGCTGGTACAGAGCCGCACACTGAGGTGGACACCCCAATATATGAGCTTCTTCACACGCCACAAGACCACACTGATCGAGCCTGACGCGGCTCTTCCCGGGCGCGCCGCTGCGCTGCCCGTCCACGATTCCCACTACGTCAACGGGCGCCAGATCAAGCCGCCGTTCCCCGACCAGCTCGAGACCGCCGTGTTCGGCCTCGGCTGCTTCTGGGGCGCCGAGCGCATCTTCTGGGAGACCGAGGGCGTCTACACGACCGCCGTCGGCTACGCGGGCGGCCACACGCCCAACCCGACCTACGAGGAGGTCTGCTCGGCGCGCACCGGTCACACGGAGGCCGTCCTGGTCGTCTTCGACCCGGCCGTGATCACCTACGACGCGCTGCTGCGGGTCTTCTGGGAGGCGCACGACCCCACCCAGGGCATGCGCCAGGGCAACGACGTCGGCACCCAGTACCGCTCCGCGGTCTACACGACCTCGGACGAGCAGGCCAAGGTGGCCGCGGCGTCCCGCGACGCCTACCAGGGCGCGCTGAGCGCCGCGCACCGTGGCGAGATCACCACGGAGATCGCCCCGCTGGGCGACTTCTTCTACGCCGAGGACTACCACCAGCAGTACCTGGCCAAGAACCCGACCGGCTACTGCGGCATCGGCGGCACCGGCGTCGCCTGCCCGATCGGCGCGGGCGTCAGCGCCGCTTAGTCAGGACCACCGCGAACTCGCCCTCGCCCGCCTGCGCGCACGCCAGGCGGGCGGGGAGCCTCGCCGCGCGAACCAGCTCGAGGAAGCCGTCGAGCTCCCAGACGTGGAAGTGGTGGCGGGCCGCCTCGCGCTCGTACACGTCTGCCCGTGCCGCGACGGCGTCACCGGTGGCGCCGTCGATGTGGACGGCCCACTCCTCGTAGTGCCCGCGCCGGGACGTCTGCGGCCCTTCGCGGTGGTCGCGCAGCGCGTGCTCGACGGTGGTGCGGTCACGGGGCGCGTCGAACGACGTCGCCGCGTCCGGGAGGGTGACGAACACCGTGCCGCCCGGCCGGACGACGCGGCAGAAGCTCTCCAGCGCCCCGATCGGGTCCTCGAGGTGCTCGAGGACGTGGTTGGCGATCACGAAGTCGACCGAGACGTCCGCGAAGGTGGCCAGCGTGGCGGCGTCGTCGATGACGTCGACGCCGGGGATGGAGCCCGGGGCGAGGTTGGCCGCAGCCAGGATCGGCGCGTACGAGGCGACCAGCTCGTCACGGGGCAGGCGGTCGACGTAGCGGACGCGGGCCTGCGGCGGGACGCGCAGCGGCCAGGTGGCGGCGCCGATCTCGATGCCGTCGCCGCGCAGGTAGCGGCGGGCGAGGTCCTCCCGGAAGGCGAGGCGGTCCGGCTGCAGGAGGACGTCGCGCAGGCGGCGCCGGGCGCCGGTGGTGGCCACGTAGCGCAGCCGGTCGATCATCGCGCCAGCGCGCGCTCGACCGCCCGCCGCGCGGGCGCCTTGACCCGGCCGGCGGCGTGCCGCGTCCGCTCGCGCAGGCCCTTGGCGGCCAGCTCGGCCCGCGACGGCCGGAACCTCTCGCGCACCATCCCGGCCAGGCGGTCGAGCACGGCGTCGTGCTCGTCGATCGAGTAGACGTACTCGCGCGCGGCCAGCTCGCCCTCCCAGAAGACGCCGAACAGGTGGTCCTCGAGCGTCATCGTCTCCTGCCAGCGGGGCAGCACCCGCACCCGCCAGTCGAAGTGCACGCCGGGGTCCTTGTGCCAGAAGAGCAGGCCGTCGCCCTCGCGCTCGCAGAACCAGCGGTGGTGTGAGTAGCCAAGCCACGGCCCGTTGCCGAGCCGGTTGTAACAGAGCTCGGAGAAGATCGTGGGCATCTCCACGTAGCCGGCCTTGGCGACGCGGCTGAGCTCACGGCAGACGCCGATCGGGTCGCGCACGTCCTCCAGGGTCGTCACGCACAGGGCGAAGTCGAAGGCGTCGTCCGCGTAGGGCCACGGGTCGCGCGCGCAGATGTCCTGGAGCGCCCACGTGTCGGCGCTGAAGCGCTCGGGGCCCGGGCCGTAGGAGCCCATCACGCCGCGGGTCGCGTACGGCGCCAGGTCGAGGACGTGGGTGGCCCGGTTGAACGGCGCCGCCCAGCCGCCCACGTCGAGCACCGTCGCGTCGTCGGCCAGCGTGTCCAGAATGCGCTCGGTGGCGGACGGCAGCACGGCGCGCAGGCTACTTCGCCGCGACGGGTCCGACCGGGGCCATTGTAGAGTCAACCTATGGACAATGCCGGATTGCGCACGAGCCGGCGCGGACTGCTGGGAGCGGCCGCCGCGGTGACGGTCGGTGCCCGTGCGCGGCCGGCCGCGGCCGCACCTCTGACGCTGCGAAAACGGCCCGACGTCATCCGCCACGGCCGTGCCGTCGCCGCCGATCATCGGTACCTGGTGGCCATCTACGCGCGGCGGCGGCTGGCGGTCGTGCATCGCGGACGCCACAAGCACCGCGTCGTGCTCGGCGGGCAGCCGCTGGACATCGCCGTCCGCAACGGGACCGCCGCCATCACCACGGCCGCTTGGGACGAGCCGGGCCTCGAGATCGTCGACGTCCGCACGGGACACCGGCGCCGCCACGACGCCGGGCCAGCGCCGCACGCCGTCGCCTTCGTCGGCGGCCGCGTGGTTACCAGCGGCGACGGGGAGGACGGGGTGCTGCGCGTCCTCGGAGGCCCCATCCTGCACGCCGGCCGCCAACCGCGCGGACTCGCCGCGCACGGGCGCCACGCCGCGTGGGTCGCGCTCAACGGCGAGTCCGCCGTCGTCCTCGTCGACCTCGTCACCGGGAAGACGCGGCGCCGGCTCGCCACCGCTGCCTTCCCCGATCGCATCGCCGCCTCGCCCGACGGACGCCGCCTGCTCGTCGCTCACGGCGGTGTCGGCGCGCACACGGTCACCGAGCTCGACGTGCGCACGGGCACGCGGCGTGAGATCCAGGTCGGCGCGCATCCCAACGCCGTCGCCTGGCAGGGACACGCCCGGTTGATCGCCGTCGAGGACAGCGTGCTCCGCATCGCGCGCGGTCATCGCCACCTCCGCGCCGTCCCGTTCCCGCGCGGGCTCGCGGTCGTCGGCCGCAAGGTCTACACCGTGAGCGGCACCGACGGGCGGGTGGGACGGCTGTGAACCGTCGCACCCTCATCACCCGCGGCGCCGCGGCCGGGCTGGCGGCCTCCACGCTCGGCCGCGTCGGCGACGCCCGCGCCGCCGGCGAGCGACCGCCCAACATCCTGCTCCTCATGACCGACCAGGAGCGTCACCGCGATCGGCTCCCGGACGACCTGCCCGTTCCGCTGCGCTGCTGGCTGGATCGCAACGGCACCAACGTCGACCGCTTCCACGCGTCCTCCATGGCCTGCTCGCCGTCGCGCGCGTGCTACTGGACGGGGATGTACGCGCCCCAGCAGGGCGTCTACGGGACTTTCATCCTCGGCGCGCAGTTCAACATGGACCCGTCGATCCCGACGATCGGCGACCTGTTCCGCGAGGTCGGCTACCGGACGGCGTTCTTCGGCAAGTGGCACTTGTCCTATCCGGGTGAAATCCCGTCGAGCCTCGAGCAGGTCATCGACACCGCCACGGGCAACCCGCTGCACTCCTACGGCTTCGACGACTCGGTCATCTCGCCGCCGGCCGACACCGGCCCGTACAACGACGGCTACACGAACGACCCGGTGTGGACGGCCCAGGCGACCGACTGGCTCAAGCGGCACGGACGCGACACGCAGCCCTGGCTGTGCGTCCTGAGCCTGCTCAACCCGCACGACATCCAGTTCTACCCGCGCGGCTTCCGGGCCGACTACAAGCGTCCCGACTACGACGCCCAGCCTGACCCGTCGTTCTTCGCCGAGCCCACCCTCGACGACAAGCCGTCGGCGCAGAAGGAGTTCAAGGCAGTCGCTCAGACCGTCGCCGGGACCCCGTCGAAGGACACGGACAAAGAGGCGTACGTCCGCGGCCTGCTCAACACGTACTACGACCTCACGGTCAACACGGACACGATGCTCGCGGAGGCGGTCAAGACGGTCATCGACCTGGGCGTGCTCGACGACACGGTGGTCGTCCGCTGCGCCGACCACGGTGAGCTCGGGGGCGCGCACCGGCTTCAGAACAAAGGCACCACGATGTACGACGAGCAGAACCGCGTGCCGTTCACGGTCGTCTACCCGAAGCGGTTCCCGAAGGGGGCGCGGTCCAACGCGCTCGGCGAGGCGGTCGACCTCGTGCCGACGCTGCTGGACATCGCCGGCGCAGGCGACCCGGTCGCCCGCTGGCCGTGGTTGCGCGGGGTGAGCCTGGTGCCCGCACTCGAGCACCCGGCGACCGCGGGCCCGCGCGACTCGATCCTCTACCGCATCGACGAGTTCGCGATCACCAGCACCGGGACTCAGAAGCCCGCGCGCGCACACATCCGAGCCGTCCACGAGGGTCGCTACAAGTTCGCGCGCTACGTCGCGGTCGTGGGCGGGGAGTTCGTCGGCCCGGAGATCCGGGACGAGCAGGAGTACGAGCTCTACGACACCTGGGACGATCCCTACGAGATCCGCAACCTCGCCAACGACAAGGGCTACGAAGCGCTGGCCAGCGACCTGCTCGCCTTCCTCTACGAGCGCGAGAAGCTCAAGTTCGGCCCGGTTCGCTTCCCAGCGGCCGGGGCCGGGGAGCCGATCACCGCCTATCCGGAGATTCCGGACGCCGCCATCCGCCAGGGCGGCCTGCCGAGCCCGTGGCCCGACCTCAACCAGCCCGGCGCGTACTTCCGCGTTCCGGCGTCACAGCCGACCCCGACCACGTTCCTCTACGAGGGCAAGCTGCCGTCATCGATCGGCGGGCCGCCGTCGAGCACCGCCAGCGCCGCCGACACTGCCCGCTACTTCTGTGAGCTGCACGCCTAGGCCTCGACGAAGATCGCGTCGCCGAGGCTGATCCAGTTGTAGATCGAGATCGCGTTCGGGATCGGCACGCGCAGGCAGCCGTGGCTGGCGTTGTAGGTCGGCACGTCCGCGTAGCCGTGGATGGCGTAGCCGCGGATGAAGTAGTTCGAGTAGACCATTCCCTCCGAGTTCGTTCCCGGCGTCTTCGAGTAGAAGTGGAACGTCCCCAGGATGGTCGGGGTGGACGGCTTGCCCGACGACGCGGGGTAGACGCGGACCAGCTTGTCCCCGTTGACAAGCGCGACGACCTGCCGCGAGAGGTCGGCCTCGACGTGGTGGCCGGCCTTCGGGTGGCGGACCTTGTACGCGCCCCTGCCGGCCAGGACGGCGCGGATGATCTTCGCGTTCGGGGTGTAGGTGCGCGACAGCCCGTTGACCTTGCGGTAGGCGAGCACGGCGCGGCCGGTGGCGTCGTCGTAGACGCCGTTGCGCGGCGACGGGTACTTCATGCCGGCCAGCGCCTTCTGGAAGAGCCGCAGCAGCGCGCCGCGCGAGCCGCTGTTCAGGCGGGGGGCGAAGGTCTGGATGCGCACGGCCTTGCCGGTCGTGCGGCTGATCTCCGGCGACGCCTTGTGGATGGCGCGCAGGGCGAGCGTGCCGGTCCCGCGCAGGCGCACCTTGGTCGCGAAGGCGCCGTCGGCACCCGTCTTGGCCCGGCGGGTCTTGAGGATCTTGCGGCCGTGCTTGAGCTGCACGAGGACGGTCTGGCCGGCGACGGCGGGCTGCAGGCTGCCCGTGACGGCGATGACGTCGCCCTTGAGCGCGACCTTCTTGCCGCGGCTTTGCAGCGTCGTCTTCGCGCCGATGCCCAGCTTGCCGGCGGCGGCCGCCGGGGCAGGGGTCGCCGTGGGGGCGGGGGACGGCGTCGCGGTGGGCGGGGCCGTGGTGGGGACCGGCACCGGGTCCTGGGCGGCGGCGGCCGCCGGAACGACGAGCGCGACGACCACGGCGAGCAGGGTTAGGCGGGAGGCGTGCATGCGGCCCCGATCCTACCTGTAGGTTCCGGCGCCATGCCGACACTCACCGTGCCGCGTCTGCCCCTGCTCCCGGACCCGCTGCGACGCGTGCGCATCCCGGCCGACCTGGCCCCGGTCACGGCGGTCGCCGAGCACGAGGAACGCGGAGCGGGGTCGTCGTTCGACGCCGAGGCCGTGTGGCGGTCGACGGAGGCGCTGTTCCGGACCGGCGTCTACCCCGCCATCGGCCTGTGCGTGCGCCACCGCGGCCGGGTCGTCCTCGACCGCTCGATCGGCTGGGCGCGCCTGGGCCGCGAGAAGCGCGTGGCCACGCCGCAGACGCCGTTCGTCATCTTCTCGGCTTCGAAGGCGATGACGGCCACGGTCGCGCATCTGCTCGACGACCACGGCGCGCTGCACATCGCCGACCGCGTGGCCGAGTACATCCCCGAGTACGCCGTCAACGGCAAGTCGTCGATCACCATCGAGCACGTCCTCTCCCACCGGGCCGGCGTCGCCAACCTGCCGGGGGAGGCGCTCGACCTCGACAACCTCGCCGACAGCGACTACCTGCTGCGGCTGATGTGCGAGGCCCGCCCGCGCACGCGCCCGGGCAAGCTGCTCGCCTACCATGCCGTCTCCGGCGGGTTCATCGTCGCCGAGATCGTCAAGCGCATCACCGGCAAGGACATCCGCACGGTCATGCAGGAGGAGATCCTCGACCCGCTCGGCTTCCGCTGGGGCAACTACGGCGTCGCGCCGGCGGACCTCGACGCCGTCGGGTACTCCTACGTCACCGGGCCGCCGCCGCTGCCGCCCGTCTCCACCGTGCTCGAGCGCGCGCTCGGGCTGCACCCGGACGCGATCACCCGGCTCTCCAACGACGACCGCTTCCTCACCGGCATCGTCCCGGCCGCCAACGTCGTCACCACCGCCAATGAGCTCAGCCGCTTCTTCGAGCTGCTGCGCTGCGGGGGCGAGCTGGAGGGCGTCCGGATCATGGACGGGCGCACGATCCGGCGCGCGGTGGTCGAGCGCGCCTACCGCGAGTTCGACCTCACCCTCGGCGCCCCCATGCGCCACTCGGCCGGCTTCATGCTCGGCGCCGACGCGCTGTCGCTGTTCGGCCCGGACACCGACAAGGCGTTCGGCCACCTCGGCTTCACCAACGTCCTCGGCTGGGCCGACCCCGAGCGCGACCTCTCGGTTGGCCTGATCACCTCCGGCAAGCCGGTCCTGCACCCGGGCCTCCCGCTCCTGTGGGCGCTGACCCGCCGGATCGGGATCGAAGCCCGCCGCTAGGCGGCGTCGGCGCGCAGCGCCCGCGGGACCAGGCGGCAGGAGACCGGGCCGCAGCTGACGTCGGCGATGGCGTTGCGGCGAAGCGGTGCCGACGCCTCGGCCTGCTCGGGGCGTAGCAGGTGCAAGCCGCGCAGGCGGAAGGCGACGCGGGCGGCCCGCTCGCGCAGCGCGCGCTCGGCGTGGGACTCCGTCGTCCGCCAGCCGGTGGCCAGCAGCCGCGGGCCGTGCCAGAGCTCGAAGCGCCAGCGGCGGAAGGGGAAGCGCCCTACGGGAAGCTCGTGCAGGGCGTAGTGGAACTCCAGGTCGGGTTCGCTCACCGGCCTCGGAGGCTAGCCCGCGCGCGGATTGTGCAGCGGGGTCAGCGTGCGCTCGAGGTGCTCGCGCAGGTGCTCGTGCTGGGCCGGCAGCCGCAGCGCCTCGCCGAGGTGGGCGGGGTCCTCGTCGACGGCGAAGCCGGGGGAGGTGGTGGCGACCTCGAACAGGATCCCCTGGCGGGTGCGGAAGTAGATCGCGTTGAAGTAGTCGCGGTCGCGGACGTCGGTGACGTACTGGCCGGCCTCGCGCACGCGCGCCTGCCAGGCCAGGTGGTCCTCGTCGCGGGAGTGCCAGGCGATGTGGTGGACCGTGCCGGCGCCCTCCCGGCCGCGCTGGTCGTGCTCGTCGTAGCCCCAGTGGACGTGGCGGTCGCCCGCGCCGAGCACGTACTCGTGGTCGCGCTTGTGATCGAAGCCGAGGACGTCGACGAGCAGCTGGCGGGCGGAGCCCGGGTCGCTTGCGTAGGCGCGCGCGCCCTGGACGCCCTGGATCGCGTGTTCGGCGGGGACGTCGGGGTGGGCGGCGGCGAGCGGCGGGTTGCCGTGGGTGTCGCCCTGCAGCTCGAGCGACAGGCCGTCGTAGTCGGCGAAGCGCAGGCTCCCGTCACCCTCCTCGGAGGGGTAGCCGGCACGGTCGAGCCGGTCCTTCCAGAACGCGAGCGCGGCCTCGCCGCCGACGCCCAGCTGGAGGCGGTGGATCATGCCCGCGCCCGCCGTCCCCCTCGGTGCGCCCGGGAACTCGAACCAGGTGAGGATCGATCCTGGCGAGCCCTGCTCGTCGCCGAAGTACAGGTGGTAGGCCTCCGGCGAGTCGAAGTTGACCGTCTTCTTGATCATGCGCAGGCCGAGCAGGTCCGCGTAGAACTCGACGTTGGCCGGGGCGTCCCCGGTGATCATGGTCACGTGGTGCAGGGCGTGGAGCTGCATCCGATCATCCTCTCAGGTGCTCCCCAGCCCGCGGGCGTAGCTTCGCCAGCATGACCGAACGCGCCCGCCGTATCCAGCGCCTCCGCCGCCGGGTCGCCGTCGCCGCGACCGCCACCTTCGCCGCCGCCTTCGGCACCGTCGCCGCCACCGGCTCGATGGGGACGGCGACGGCGTCGACCGCCACCAAGGCCTCCGGCACGACGACCGCGACCGCCACAGCGACCGCCACGCCCGAGGCCAGCACCGACACCGGCACGAGCACCGTGACCGCCGACGTCCCCTCCACCGCCACCACCCGCCAGTCGTAACCGTGCACGTCTTCTGGATCACGAGCCGGGCCGCGGGCATCGCCGCCGTCCTGTTCGCGAGCCTGTCCGTCGGCCTCGGGCTGGCCATGGCCGCGCGCGTGGTCCGGGGACGCCTCAAGGACCCGCGGGCGCTGCACGAGGCGCTGTCGCTGGCCACCCTCGCCGCGCTGGCGATCCACACGCTGTCGCTGCTGGGCGACTCGTTCATCTCCTTGTCGCTCGCCGACGTCGCCGTCCCGTTCGTCTCCTCCTACCACCCGGTGGAGATGGCGATCGGCATCGTGGCCGCCTACGCGCTGGTCGTCCTCAGCCTCACCTACTACGTCCGCGACCGCATCGGCGTGGCCCGCTGGCGGACCGCGCACCGCTTCATCGTCGTCGCCTGGGCCGCCGGCGTCCTGCACGGGCTGCTGCTCGGGACGGACGCGACGCGCCCCTGGTTCCTGGCCGCCGTCGGCGCGGTCGCCCTGCCCACCGTGGCGCTGCTCGCGTGGCGCTGGACCCCCGAGGAGGCATCACCCGCATGAGTGTCGAGACGTCCACCAGGTTCGCCTGCTTCGGCGGCGAGGCCGCCATCTCCGTGCTGAGCGGCCACGCCGTCCGCGACGAGGTCGACGGCCAGCGCGCGCGCCTGCTCGCCTGGCACGACCGCTTCAGTTGCTTCGACGCCGGCAGCGAGCTCAGCCGTTTCAACGCGGACCCGCGCGAGGTCGTGCCCGCCTCCGCCGACCTGCGCCGCTTCGCCGCCGCCGCGGCCGCCGCCGCGCAGCTCACCGACGGCCTCGTCGACGCGACGCTGCCGAGCGTGGTCGCCGCGCCGCGGACCGCGCTGCCCCTGCGGCTGGCGCTGCGCCTCGCCCCGCCCCGCCGGCCCGCCCGCGGCCGCGCCCAGCGCCCGCGCATCCGCGTCGACGACGCCACCGTCCGCCGCCCGCCGGGCCTGACGCTCGACTCCGGCGGCCTCGCCAAGGGCCTGTTCGCGGACTGGGTCGCCGAGGCGCTCGCTGGCCACGGCGCGGTCTTGGTCGACTGCGGCGGCGACCTGCGCATCACGGGCGCCCCGCGCACCGTGCGGGTGACGAGCCCGTTCGATGGATTGGAGATCTGCGCGTTCGAGCTCGCCGACGCCGGCGTCGCCACCTCGGGCATCGGCCGCCGCGCGTGGCTCACCCCGGACGGCCGCCCGGCCCACCACCTGCTCGATCCCTCGACCGGCCGGCCCGCCTACACCGGCTTCGCGCAGGTGACGGCGATCGCGCCGACCGCGCTGGAGGCCGAGCTGCGCGCGAAGGCGGCGCTGCTGTCCGCCGATCCCGCCTGGCTGTGCCACGGCGGCGTGATCGTCCGCGACGACGGGTCCGTCTACGCGAACACGGCGGCGCCGCCGTCGCTCGGCGTCGTCGCCACGCCGCGGAACTGCCAGCCGGCGCCCGGGAGGTCGGGCTCGGCGACGATGCGCCGGCGCTCGAGCAGCGTGCGCAGCACGACGTCCATCTCCATGTGAGCGAAGGCGGCGCCGATGCAGCGGCGCACGCCCCCGCCGAACGGGATCCACGCGTAATTCCGTCCCCACCCACCCTTGACGCCGACGAAGCGCTCGGGATCGAAGACGTCCGGCCGCGGGAACAGCTCGGGGTCGAAGTGGGTCAGTGACGCGCCCAGCGCGATGCGGGTGCGCGCCGGCAGGACGTACTCGCCGATCGCGTAGGGAGCCAGCGTCGAGCGCGCCGAGAACGCGATCACCGGCCGCTGACGCTGGACCTCGCGGATGAACGCGTCGCGGTACGGCTTGTCGCCGGTGGCGAGGCGCTCGCCGACGTCAGGATGGCGTCGCAGCCGCTCGACCGCCCAGGCCAGCGTCGCCGCCGTCGTCTCGTGCCCGGCGGTCAGCAGGGTCAGGAGCTGGTCGCGGATCTCCGCGGCGGTCATCGGCGTCTGCACGAGCATGGCCAGGACGTCCTCGCGCCCGTCCGCGTCGCGGCGCGCGTGGGCGATCAGCGCGTCCAGGAGGCGGTCGACCTCGGCCCGGCGGCGCAGGAAGCGTCCCCACGGCGACAGCGGACCGAGGTCCTTCTGCAGGGGACGGCCGACCGTGGCCATGAAGGCGCCGAGGTCGACGAAGGGCGGGAGGATGCGCTCGAGGGCGCGCAGCTCGTCCCCCTCGGCGCCGAACACCGCGCGCAGGATCGCCCGCAGCGTGATCGTCTTGAAGGACGTCACCGTGGCGAACTCGACGCCCGTCGGCCAGCGGTCGATCTCCTCGACGGCGATCGCCTCGATGAGCGCCTCGTAGGTCTTCATCCGCTCGCCGTGGAAGGGCGGCAGCAGCAGCTTGCGCTGGGCCAGGTGGCGGTCCTCGTCGATGACCAGCAGCGAGTTCTCGCCGAGCACGGGGCCAAGCGGGTTGTCGTCCCCGCCGGCGTGCAGGACGGTCGGCTTCTCCGTGAAGACCTGTTTGATGAGCGCCGGGTCGGCGATCGCCACGAAGGGCCCGAAGCCGATCAGCTTGAGCAACATCACGTTGCCGTAGCGGCGCCGCAACCGCTCCAGCGAGGGGCGCTGGCGGGTGATCGCGCCGAGTGTCTGCCACGACTTCGGGGCGCGGGGCCCGGGCGGGAGCCGCACTACGGTTGACTGTGCAATGACCGCTGCGCTTGAAGTCACGGACCTCGTCAAACGCTATCCGACGGGGACGGAGGCACTGCGCGGTGTGTCACTCACGATCGGCGAGGGCGAGTTCTTCGGCCTGCTCGGTCCCAACGGCGCCGGCAAGTCGACGCTGATCCACTGCACCACCGGGCTCGCGCAGCCGACCAGCGGCGGCATCCGCGTCTTCGGCCACGACGCGATCGACGACTACGAGCAGGCGCGGGTCGCCGTCGGGTTGGCCCCGCAGGAGCTCAACCTCGACTTCTTCCTCACCATCGAGGAGACGCTCGACTACCACGCGGGCTACTTCGGGATGCCGCGCCGCGAGCGCCGTGAGCGGGCCGCCGAGCTGTTGGACGCGTTCTCGCTGACCGACAAGCGCCACGAGCGCACGCGGACGCTGAGCGGCGGCATGAAGCGCCGGCTCATCCTGGCGCGCGCGCTGATGCACCGGCCGCGGCTGCTCATCCTCGACGAGCCGACCGCCGGCGTCGACGTCGAGCTGCGCCTGGAGCTGTGGCACTACGTCCAGCGCATCAACGAGGAGGGCACGACCATCCTCCTGACGACGCATTACCTGGAGGAGGCCGAGCAGCTCTGCGACCAGATCGCCTTCATCAACGACGGCGAGATCGTCGCGCAGGGGACCACGGCCGACCTTTCGGAGCAGTACGGGGTGTCGTCGCTGGAGGACGCCTACCTCGAGCTCGTCGGGCGCAAGGAGCTGTCGCGCGTGAAGGCCTCGCTGGGGGACGTGGCGTGAACGTCACGCTGACGTCGTCGCAGATCCGCTTCCTGGCGCTGACCCGCCGCGAGGTCAACCGCTTCATGAAGATCAAGCGCCAGACGGTCGGCGCGCCGCTGCTGGAGACCTTCCTCTACATCAGCGTGTTCGGCGCCGCGCTCGGGTCGCGCATCGACAAGCTGCACGGCATCGACTACGTGAAGTTCGTCGTCCCGGGCCTGATCATGATGGCGTGGGCGATGAACGCGTTCTCCAACAACGCCTCGTCGATCCTCCAGCAGAAGTTCCAGGGTGCGATCCAGGACCAGCTGTCCTCGCCCGCCTCGCCGACGCAGCTGCTGCTGGCGTTCTCGTTCGGCGGCTTCCTGCGCGGCGGCCTCGTCGCGCTGCTCACCTTCATCGCCGCCACCCTCTTGATCGGCGTCCCCGTCGAGCACGTCCTCGTCCTCGTCCCCGCGCTGTTCCTGGTCGGCTTCTTCTTCGCTCAGCTCGGGGTGCTGATCGGTGTGCGAGCCGAGCAGTTCGACGACGTCTCCTTCGCCCAGACCTTCGTCCTGCAGCCGCTGATCTTCCTCGGCGGCGTCTTCTACTCGGGGTCGCTGCTCCCCGAGCCGTTCCAGACGCTCACTCACTTCAACCCGCTCTACTACATGATCAACCTCGTCCGCTACGGGTTCCTGGGCTACACGGAGGCCAACATCGCCCTCTCCCTGGCTCTGCTCACCCTCGTCGTCGCAGCCCTCTTCGCCCTCAACCACCGCCTCTTCGCCTCCGGCTACAAACTCCGTTCCTAAAGGGGTCAGGTCCCGGCATCGGACAACCGCAGCCTCCGGCTGGCGGTGCGCGTGCTGCATTCGAGGAAGGCGGCGATCTCCTTCACCGTGAAGTGATGCTCGTGCCGTGCGCGCCGGAGGAAGTCGGCCTCGTCGCGCCCGCTGGCGAGCTGGGAGAGCGTCGGCCGCGCTTGCTCCCACGCCCGCTTGACGACGTACCGCCCAGGCCTCGTCCCGGGCGCATGCTGCCGCACGAACGCCTCGTCTCCGACGATCGGAAGCGTGGGATCGAAGACCGGGGACACGCCGCGCGACAGCTCGACGAAGTAATGCCGCGCCCGCTCCGGGTTCGAGGAGAGCGTCCGTAGGTAGGGCGATGGATCCACGAACCTCTCGCTCGACGCGAACGAGCTCCACGGCCAGTCCGCCGGGTCGTCGACCAGGCCAGCGCGGACGGGGTTCTTGGCGATGTACAGCGCCGCGGCGAGGAGATAGCCGTCCTCCTGGATCAGCTGCGGCTTGTACCGCGGCTTGAAGAGCGCCCCGTCCGTGCCGTAGCGCCGGTGAAACGTCCGGGCGTACTCGCTCTTGAGGTCGCGCATCCCGTCCGCGCGCGTCGGCTTGGGCGTCTGCACCAACAGGTGGAAGTGATTCGGCATGAGGCAGTAGCTCAGGCAGCGCCATTGACGGCGCTGCGCGGTCAGCTTCAGCTGGAGAACGAACGCGCGGTAGTCGCGGTCGTCGTGGTAGATCCTTCGTCGCGCGTTGCCGCGCGAGGTCAGGTGGAAGATGCCATCGATGACTTCGAAGTAAACGGGCCTGGACATACTTGTCCTAGGTCCCGGCGAGGCAAAACGGTTCAGGTGTCCGATGCCGGGACCTGACCCCTTTAGGGTTCGTCGTCGTCGTCGTCGGGCCAGTGGCCGTGCTCGGTGTAGTAGTCGCGGGCGGCCTCCTCGCGGTCGCGGTCGTCGGCGCCGCTGGTGTTGAGGCGGATGAGCTGGGCGAAGACGAAGAGGGCAAAGGCGGCGCCCCAGCAGAGGCCGAAGCCGTCGACGGCGACGGAGTCGTCGGCCGCGACGAGGATGACGACGCCGGCGACGAGCAGCGCTCCCGGGATCCCGTAGCGCAGGAGGACGAGCACAACTGGCACGCTACCCCGCCAATGGTCGACGTCACCCTTTTCACCGATCCCGCCTGCCCGTTCGCGTTCTCGGCCGAGCCGGTGCGCTGGCGGCTGCGGTGGGTGTTCGGGGACGGGCTGCGCTGGACGACGCGGATGATCGTCCTGACCCGCGAGGAGGGGGAGGCGGAGAAGCTGGCTGCTGGGGCGCCGACGCTGCAGCGCCGCCACGGCATGCCGATCGACCCGCGCCCGTACGCGCGTCCCGCGTCCTCGGAGCCGGCCTGCCGGGCCGTCGTCGCGGTCCGCGAGCGCGATCCAGAGCAGGCCGACCGGCTGCTGCGCGCGCTGCGCGTCCGGGTCATGCAGAACGGCCTCCTGGACGACCCCGAGCTGATCGCGGCGGCCGCCCGCGACGCTGGGGTGAGCGACTGGTCGGGCGGCGACGACGCGCTGGAGGAGGACGCGCGGCTCGCGCGCGACCCGTCCCCGGCCGCCCGCGCGCTCGACCACAAGCTCGGCGGCCCGGCGCACGAGCGCCGCTACACCGCGCCCAGCCATTGCTTCGGCGATGTCGCCGTCCCCGGCTTCAACCCCTTCGAGACCTACGACGCCGCGCTGGCCAACCTCGCGCCCGACCTCCCGCGCCGCGCCGCCCCCAACACGGTCGTCGAGGTGCTCGAATGGGCCGGCGTGCCGCTGGCCACCGCCGAGGTGATCGCGGTGATGCAGGGCTCTGCGCAGGACATTCGCGCCGAGCTCGCCCGCAGCGCCGGCTTCGAGCCGGCGGGCGCCGACGGCTACTGGCACGCTCGGTAGGCTCGCGCCATGAGCGCGCTCCCGACCCTCGAGCAGGTCAACCAGCTGATGCGGACGAGCATCCCGCTGATGGAGTCCTGCGACATCTCGCTCGTCGCGCTCGAGCCGGGGTACGCGAGCACGACTGCCCCGTTCGAGGGCAACGGCAACCACTTGGGGACGATGTACGCGGGCGTGCTGTTCAGCGTCGCCGAGGTCATCGGCGGTGTGATGGCCGCCGTCACGTTCGACATGGCCAAGTACCGCCCGGTCGTGAAGTCGGTCAACATCGACTTCAAGCGGCCCGCGCGCACCGACGTGATCGCCGAGGCGCGCCTGGACGCCACCACCATCGCCGCCGCCACCGCCGCCGCCGACGAGACCGGCCGCGGGAAGTACGAGCTGCACGCGACGATCACCGACGCGGAGGGGACCGTCGTCGCCACCACCGTCGGTCAGTACCAGATCCGGCCCGTGGCGTCGTAGAGCGCCTCGTCACAAGAGGGTCACCGGGTCGCCGACCCGGACCCGGCCCGGCGTCACCGTCGATCCGTAGACCCCCAGGCAGGTCCCGCGCTCCTGGGCGATCGTGCGCAGGACGGCGGGGTCGCGCTCACTCGTCTCCGGGTCGACGGTGGCGACCACGCAGCGCTGATCGCGGCGGTCCACGCGCATGACCAGCTCGCCGAGGCGCAGCTCCCGCCCGACCCACGCCTCCTCCCCGAACGCCTCGACGCCGGTGACGAGCAGGTTGGGACGGAAGCGCAGCGGGTCGAGCGCGCGGCCGACCCGGTCGCCCAGCGCCGCGACCGTGGCCTCGGAGAGGAGCGACAGCGGCGCCGAGTCGAACACCCCGCGGTTCTGCTTGATCAGCCGCACGCCCGCGCCCAACTCGGCCGCCAGTGCCGGGTCGGTGACGTCGTGCTCGTCACCGGCGGGCGTCCGCACCCGCGCCACCGATCCGGTGAGGAACGGGACGAAGGACGCGAGGTCCGAGCGCTCGCGGATGGTCAGCCAAGGGAAGTCGCTGCGCTCCAGGCCCGGCCGCACGAACGCCCAGCGGCGGTCGTCCGCGAGCCCGTGCCAGGACACGTCGACCGCGTCGAGCGCCTCGCCAGCCATCCCCTTCACGGGGTAGCGCCACAGTCCGACGATCTCAGGCACCGACCGCATGATCGGGGATCGACCGGCGGCCGGCCCGCCCGTCGTCGATGCGGTTGAATGCCGACCCGTGGACCTCTGGCCGGCCATCGCCGAGTTGCCGCTCTCGATCGAGGACTGGGCCTACGAGCGCCTCGAGCCGGGCGACGGCTTCGGCGACGCCCACGCCACGCGGCTCGTGCGGCTGCGCGGTGGCGGAGCGGAAGGCCAGGCGGAGGACATCACGCTGTTCATCGGCGATCCGCCGGACCTGGCGCTGGCCGGGGCGTGGACGCTCGGGGTCTTCTGCGACCACCTGGCCAGCCTCGAGCAGTGGCCGGACGGTGCCCCGGAGTACGACATGTCGCGCCGCTGGCGGACCTGGGCCTACGAGTCCGCCGCGCTCGACCTCGCGCTGAACCAGGCCGGCCGTCCGCTGCACGAGGTGCTCGGTCGCGAGCCGCGCCCGATCACCTACGTCAACTCGCTCGGGCTCGGCGACCCGCCGTCGGCGGACACCATCCTGCGCCGCCTCGAGCGCTACCCCGACCTGCGCTTCAAGCTCGACGCTGCGGCCTCCTGGACGCCGGAGATCGTGGAGACGCTGGTGGGCACGGGCGCCGTCGCCATCATCGACTTCAAGGGCATGTACGGGCTCGAGGTCGAGGACGCCGGCGCGCTCGCCCGCGTCTACGCGCTCCTGCTCGACGCGTTCCCCGACGCCCTGCTCGAGGACCCGCACGACCTGCCGGAGATCACCCCGCTGATGGAGCCGCACGCGGCCCGCATCTCCTACGACGCGCCGATCGCCACCGTCGCCGACCTCGACGCCACGCCGTTCCCGGCGCGCACGTTCAACATCAAGCCCACCCGCATCGGCAGCCTGCGCATGCTGCTCGCGCTCTACGCGACCTGCGCCGAGCGCGGGGACACCATCTACGGCGGCGGCATGGGGGAGCTCGGCGTCGCCCGCGGCCAGATCCAGCTGCTCGCGTCGCTGTTCTCGCCTGACGGTCCCAACGACATCGCCCCGCCCGGCTTCAACGCGGTCGACCCGGCGGCCGGGCTGGAGGTCAGCCCGCTGGAGCCGCATCCGGCGCCGACGGGCTTCCGCCGGCTTCGACCTGAAACCAGATGACGACCATGGGCGCGTCCTCCTCCATCCGCCAGTCGGGCTCGCCGAAGAGGACGGCGAGGTCGCCGCGGGTGGCGTCGTAGTCGCGGACCAGCTCGGCCCGCCACGCGGCCACGTCGACGGGATGGCCGGCGGCTTCGGCGGCGATCTCGGCGTCGACCAGGGACAGCGGCATCACCGCCACCCGCGTGACCCGGACGGCGGCGTGGCGGCGGCCCGTGTGGTCGCGGACGGCCAGCGACTGGCCGAGCCGCGGCGGTCCACCCTCGAGCTCCCACTCCTTCTCCAGCGACACGGCCAGGCGCCGCTCGCCGGTCAGGATGCGCCGGATCTTCTCCGCGCCCGCGCCGCCGTCGCCGGCGTGGCCGAACTCGATGAACGGCTCGCGCGCGTCGCGGAACGGCGCCAGCGGGATCGTGGCGGTCAGCGTCGTCCCGCGACCGGGCGGGCTGCCGATGACCAGCGTCCCGCCTAGCGCAGTCACGCGGTCCTGCAGCCCGCGCAGGCCGCTGCCGCCGTCCGACACGTCGGCCCCGCCGGGCCCCGAGTCCGCCACCACCACCGTCAGCGCGAGCGGGTCGAGCGTCACCTCGACGCTGACCGGCGCCGCGCCGGCGTGGCGGACGCTGTTGGCCAGCGCCTCGGACACCAAGTAATAGACGGTCAGCTCGACGGGCGCGGGCGGGCGCCGGTCGGGCAGCGCGCGGATCTCGAGCGGGGCGGCGGAGCGGCGCGCGAGATGCTCGAGTGCCCCGGCCAGTCCGCGCCGGGCGAGCTCACCGGGGTGCAGGCCGCGGGCAAGCGAGCGCAGCTCCTCGCCGACCGCGGCCGCCTCGTCGACCGCGTCGGCGAGCAGGCTCGCCGTCTCCGGCGCGGCGGTCTCGCCCAGCGACTCCGCGACGGCGCCGACGAGCATCTTGAGCGCCAGCACCCGCTGCTGGAGACCGTCGTGGAGGTCGCGGCCGACCCGCCGCCGCGCCTCGTCGGTGGCGGCCACGACCTGGGCGCGGCTGGCGACGAGCTCGAGCTCGCGCGCGCGCAGATCCGCGCGCACCGAGCGCCGCTCGATCTCCTCGCCGACCCAGCTCGAGAAGATGCGCAGCGCCTGCTGCTCGTCGGGGCCGAGCTCGAGCCGACCGGTGCTCATCAGCTCGAGCACGCCCACGACCTCCCCGGTCGTCGACCGGCAGGCGAACCCGGCGTAGCCCGCGAAGGCCCGCGGGCCCAGGAACGGATCGTCCGGGAAGGCGGCCGACGCGCCCTCGGCCAGGCTGAACGTCCCCTCGGCGGCGATGCGCGGGCCGGGCGTGAGCCCCAGCGGGTACGTCTCCCCGGCGGGCAGCTCTCCGGCCGGCCAGCAGGCCAGCGCCCGGAGGCCGTCGTGCACGATCTCCGAGAGCAGGACGACGCCCGGCCCGTAGGCCGGCCCCAGCAACCCGACCAGCGTCCACAGGAAGCCGTCGCCGGTGGTGCCGGCGGTCCCGATCGCCACGTCGCGCAGGAGGTCTGGCCGCGATGCCCCGGGCACGGTCGCGATCCTACGGGCGCGACGACGCTGCCATGATCGGGTCTCCCCTACATGACCGCCATCATCGCCACCACCAGGAGCCGCCGCCATGGGTGAGATCCACGTCCACGAGTTCATCTCCCTCGACGGGGTGATCGACACGCCGACCTGGACCGTCGACTTCGGATTCGATCCGGCGATGGGGGGGGCCATCGGCGCGCTCACCGCTCGCTGCGAGGGGATCCTCCTCGGCCGCACCACCTACGCGATGTTCGAGCCGGCCTGGTCCTCGCGCACCGCCGACGACGACCCCGGCGCGCCGTTCTTCAACGAGACCGCCAAGTACGTCGTCTCGGGGACGCTGACGGAGGCCACCTGGACGAACTCGACCGTCCTCGGCGCCTACGACCCCGACGCGATCCGGGCGCTCAAGGCGCGCGTGGACGGCGACCTCTACGTCAGCGGCAGCGGGACGCTCGTGCGCGCCCTCCTCGCCGACGGTCTCGTCGACGGCCTGCACCTGTTCGTCTTCCCGGTCACGCGCGGGGAGGGCCCGCACCTGTTCGCCGCCGGCGCGGCGCCGGCGACGTACGCGCTGGCGGGGCACGACCGCTACCCCAACGGCGTCCTGTACCTCCACTACCACCCGCAGACCTGAGAGGATCGCCGCCATGCGCTCACGGATCACCTACGCGAATCTCGTCAGCACGCTCGCACTCTTCGTGGCCCTCGGCGGCACCTCGTACGCCGCGCTCACCATCACCGGTCGCGAGGTCAAGAACGGGTCGCTGACCGGGAAGGACGTCAAGAACAACTCGCTCGCGAGCGCGGACATCCGCGGCATCCGTAGCGGCGACGTCACCGACGGGTCGCTGCTGGCCCGGGACTTCAAGGGCGGCCAGCTGCCCGCCGGGCAGACAGGGGAGAAGGGCGCCAGGGGCGATTCCGGCCCGGCGGGCGCCACCGGACCGAGCGGGGCGACAGGTCCGACGGGTCCGGAAGGCACGCCGGACAGCTCGCTCTTCTTCACGAAGTCCGAAAGCGACGCGCGCTACGCGCCGCTCGACGCCGCCGGCAGCCAGCTCGATATTCCGGGGACGGCGTTCGTGACGCTCGACTCGGGGACGACGCTCGGCTCCAACGACTACTTCGGCGTCTACGAGAAGACGGGGCGCCAGTACCTCGCGGCCGACCTCCAGGCGCTGCCCCGCGATGCGCGGATCACGTCGGTGGACTTCTTCGTCCGCCACAACGTCGCCGGCACGATGGAGGTGGACCTCTCCGAGGTCGATGCGACGTCGGACACCTCCGAGCACGCCCTGCTGCAGAAGCAGATCACGGCGCTCGATCCCGCCATCCAGACGCTGACCGTCACGTCCTCCTCGGGCTACAGGCCCGCGGCCGGCAAGATCCCGCTGCTGTACTGGTTGCCGGGCGCGACGAACATCGCGGACATCATCTACGGCGCGCGGGTCCACTACACGCTCGACTGAAACGGCGACGGGCCGCCCGCAGGCGGCCCGTCACGACGTCAGCGGTGCGAGCGGAGGCTCAGCCGCAGCCGGTGTTGTTGCCGCAGCTGGGGCACGTGTAGCACGAGCCGGTGCGCTGCATGATGCCGCCGCACTGCTGGCAGGCCGGGCCGAGGTCCAGGCCGGCGAGGCGGGCCGGGACGACCGGCGGCTTCTCGGTCATGGCGGCCGCGGCGGCGATCGGGGTGGAGCCGGTCGACGGCGCCGCCGTCGGACCGGCGGTGCCGCCCTCGGCCCCGACGGCGAGGTCCTGGCCCATCTTGCGGGCGCGGACGGCCGGGGTCAGGATGCCCAGCTCCTCCTGGTCGTCGGTGTCCATGAACCGGGACGCGAGCCAGCGCATGATGTAGTCGGGCAGCGACTTGGCGAACGGGATCTCCGTGTTGGTGGTGATCCCCTCCGGCTCGAAGCGCATGTAGGCGAACTTCTGCACCAGCGTCTCCAGCGGCACGCCGTACTGGAGCGCGATGGAGATCGCCGTCGCGAACGAGTTCATCATGCCGCGGAGGGTCGAGCCCTCCTTGCCGATGTCGGTGAGGAAGATCTCCCCGACGCGGCCGTCCTCGTACATGCCGGCGGTGATGTAGCCCTCGTGGCCGCCGATCGAGAACTTGTGGGTGATCGACTGGCGCTCCTGCGGCATGCGCGAGCGGGCGGGGCCGCTCTGGGCCACGACCTG
>CAXTBB010000007.1:0-127297 GCA_964242305.1 uncultured Solirubrobacteraceae bacterium | reverse complement strand
CAGGGAGCGAGGGCCGCCGCCGGGGGCGCGCCGCTGGACCGCCCCGGCTACTTCTTCGCGCCGACGATCCTGGACCAGATCTCCGACGGGGTGCGCGTGGTCGACGAGGAGCAGTTCGGGCCGGTGCTACCGATCATGTCGTTCCGCGACGAGGCTGACGCCGTCGCCCGGGCGAACCGAAGCGAATACGGGCTAACGGCCTCGGTGTGGTCCGGCGACCCGCAACGTGCCGCCGCGCTCGCTGAGAACATCGACGCCGGGCAGGTCTCGATCAACGTGCATGCCGGCGCCGTACTGCCGACCTTGCCCTTCGGCGGGCACAAGCACAGCGGCTTGGGCGTGGAGAACGGGCTGTGGGGATTGCACGAGTTCACGCAGATGCAGGTCATCGCCGGACCTGCCCGCGCTCGTGCCTGAGTCAACGCAGGCGTCAGCGCGAGCCGGCGCTCGGGGACGCGCGAGTCCGGGTCGATCGCCAGCACGCGCAGCGCGGCCTCGGGGCCGGCGGCGGCGCGGGCCTGGCGGATCGCCTCGCGCAAGCGCTCGGAACGCGCCCCTTCGGGAATAGAGTCCACCAGCAGCGCTCCCTGCCCGCCGCCGGGCGGCCCGAAGCCCTCCGCGCGCAGGCGCAGGACCTCGGCCGGCGCGGGGAGGGTGAGCAGCTTGGGCGCGAGGACGAGGCGCATGCGCTTGGCGTCGGCGAGTGGCTCGCGGAAGACCATCCGCTCCCGCCACGTCCCGCCCTCGACGAGCTTGGCGCTGAGGACGGCCGAGCGCAGCGCGCGGCCGCGGCGCTCGCGGCGGGCCAGCAGGCGGTCGATCAGCAGGCTGAGGCCCTGTTCGAGCTGCGGGCCCGACGCGGCCTCGGGCAGCTCGAGCTGCTCCTCGAGGCGCTCGAGCGGAGTGCGGGTGCGCAGGGGGACATCCTTGCCGCGGGCGAGGTCGTGGGCGCGCAGGCCCCCGGCGCCGAAGCGGTCGGCGACGGCAGCGCGCGGGAGCTGGGCGAGCTCGCCGAGGGTCGCGATGCCCAGGCGCTCGAGCGGCTCGGGCAGGACGAGCAGCGCCTCGTCGGTCTCGCACCCTTCGGCGAGGGTGCGCAGCAGGGCGACGGGGAGCGCCGCCAGGTAGGCGCGGACCTTGTCCCTGGGGACGACCTCCGTGCGCCGCGGCCGGGCGCGGGCGGCGGCGGCGAGCGCGGCGAAGCGGGTGGGTGCACCGCCGACGCGGGCCGGCCGGCCGGCGGCGCGGCGGGCCTGGCCGACCACGTCCTGATGGATGTGGCGCAGCGCGTGGGCGTCAAAGAAGGCGAGGCCGGGACGGCCGCTCTCGACGGCCGCGCCGATCGCCTCCAGCGCGCGCAGCAGCGCCTCCTGGGCGTCGGCGACGCCGGCGGGGTCGGGGGGGACGAGCCTGAGCTCCGGGCAGCGCGCCAGCGCCTCCCCAAGGCGCATGCCGGCGCGGACGCCGAAGGTCTCGGCGGCGGCGGACGCCTCCCCCACCACCGGCTCGCGACCGGCCTCGGGGGCGAGCGCGAGCGGACCGCTGAGCTGCGCGTCCCGGCCCGCGGCGATCGTCAGCGCGAAGCGGGGGATCTGGAGGCAGACGATCATGCGAACACATGTTCCCACACGGCGCAAGTCCGGAACTCGACTTGACATCCGAGCCATTGCGATATATCGTTATTGCATCGCTACTGTCAACGAAAGGAACGCGATATGAGTTGTGCAACCTACGCACACCCACTCCAAGGGCCGCGCGGCCGCCACTTCATGGCCATGGGCCGTGGGGGCGGACACCGGGGCGGTCCCCAGTTCGGACCCGGCTGGGGTGGCCCGGGCTTCGGCCCCGGCGACTTCGGCCGCGGCCACCGAGGGCGGCGCCGGATGCGCCGCGGCGACGTCCGCGCCGCCATCCTCGTCCTGCTGGCCGAGCAGCCGTTCAACGGCTACGGCCTCATGCAGGAGATCGAGACCCGCAGCGAGAGCGTCTGGCGCCCGAGCCCCGGCTCGGTCTACCCCGCCCTCGCCCAGCTCGAGGACGAAGGGCTCGTGACCGGCGACACCGCCAGCGGTGCCGGCAAGACGTTCTCCCTGACCGAGGCGGGCACCGCCTACGTCGAGGAGAACCGCGAGAAGCTCGGCGAGCCGTGGGCCGGGCTGGGCACCGAGGTCGGCGAAGGCCGGCTGGAGCTGCGCAGCCTCCTCGGACAGCTCGCGACCGCGCTCGTCCAGGTCTCCCAGGCGGGGACGGACGAGCAGATCGCCCAGGCCCGCGAGGTCATCGTCGACGCGCGCAAGGCGCTGTACCGCCTGCTCGCCGGGGACGAGACCGAGGATGCCGGCTAGCCGTCCGCGGATGACCACCGCAGGTGACGAGGGCCCCGGGGAACCGGGGCCCTCGCTCGTTCAGCGGGTCCAGTCGGGCTCGTTGCCGTGCTTGATCAGGACGGTGGTGGGGCCGCCCGCGTAGGCGGCGGTGACGATGTCGCCGTCGGCGCTCTCGACCTGGCTCGTGACGGCGAGGATGGTCGAGCCGTCCTGGGAGAGGCCGTAGGGGATGATGCCCTGGGTCTTCTTGCCCACGACGCGCTCCGTGCCCGTCGCCGGGTCCACCGTCACGGTGTAGACGGTGTCCTGGCCGCTGAACTGGGCGAGCAGCTTCGTGCCGTCGGCGGACCACACCGCGGGCGTCAGACCCGCCAGCAGGTAGGGCACCGCGTCGTTGGTCAGCTTGGTGCTCATGCCCGTGGCGGGGTCCAGCAGCGAGAGGTTGTCCTTCGGGCTGTCCTGCTCGGGGTGCTTGCGCTTGGCCCTCGCGTAGCGCGTGTAGGCGATCCGCGTCGGCCCCCAGAGCGGGAACAGGCTGTGCCCGTTGCGGGTCAGGCGGCGCGGTGCGCCGCCCGCGACCGGCGCCGCGTAGAGGTCGACCTTCGGGAAGGCCTCCTGCTTCTTCGACAGGTCGTAGGCGAGTTGGGTGCCGTCGGGGGAGAAGGTGGCGTTGCCGAAGAAGCCGCGCGCGACCGTGCGGGCCGTCCCGGTGGCGACGTCGATGAGCTTGAGGCGCTGCTTGCCGCGCAGGCCGCCGGCGTTGGCGACCAGGTGCGTGCCGTCGGGCGACCAGGCGAGGATCCCGTAGGACCAGTGGTCGATGACCTGCCGCGGGGTCCCGCCGGCGGTGGGGATGATCTGGACCTCGGGCGAGTCGCTGAACGGGTGGCTGACGTAGGCGACGTTCTGGCCGTCCGGCGAGATGCGCGGCGTGTTCGCGTTGCTGGCGAGGACGCGGCTGCCGGTCCCGTCGTCGGCGGCGACGTGCACCTTGGCCGACGTCTTCGTGAACGTCGAGTAGACGAGCGTGGCGTGGGCGGCCGGCGCGGGGAGCGCGAGGAGGCCCGACGTGAGGGCGGCGACGAGGAGGCGGGTTCGCATGGCGCGAGCCTTCCAGATCCGTTGAACCACGGCCATGGGGTTATCCCTCCGCGAAGAGCTTGGCGAGATCCAGCGGCGTTAGGTCCAGGCCGACTGGTTCCAGCGCCGCCGGCGCTTCGACGAGCGTCACGCTCGCGTAGACGTCCCTGCGCGGATCGCGGTGAACATGCACGGCGCGACGAGCCACGTCGACCACCCAGTACTCGGGCGCCCCTCCGCGCGCGTAGATATCCGCCTTGCGCCTGAGGTCCGTGCGCAGCGTGGTGTGCGAGACCTCGATCACGAGGTACGGCCGGGTCGGGTGCTCGGTCCCGTCATAGACGGCCCGATCCACGATCATCACGTCAGGCTGTGGTTGCGAGAGCGGGCTCATGGCCAGCGGAGCGTTGATCGGGACGACGAACCGTTCCAGGTCCACACCGCGGACGGCCCAGGCGGTGACGTCGCCGAGGATCCGCGCGTGGGTGAGCCCCTCGGGACTCACGGGGACAATGGCCCCGTCGAGAAGCTCGACGTGCACGCGCTGCTCGTCGCCGAACATGCCCGCGTCGAACATCGCGTTGAAGACGTCGCGGGAGATCGGGTACAGCTCCTCGCCCCGATCGGTGAACACGGGCATGGCACGAATCGTACCTGCGGTCTCAGCCGGCATCGAGGGCGTGGTCGGGGTGGCCGGGAAGCAGGTCCCCGCAGGCCGGGCAGCACTGCTCCGGGAGGTCGGCGGTGGCCTCGGCGAGCAGGGGCAGGAACGCGGGCAGGGCGTCGAGTGGGACGCAGACGGCCGTTGGCTCGGCCGCGTCGGGGACCAGCAGGACGACCTCGTCGGAGTCCTCGTCGACGTGCATCAGGCTGAAGCGCACGTGACCTCCAGGTCGTCGAGCGGCGGGACGTCGATGGCGGTTCCGCAGGTCCGGCAGCGTGCGGTCCAGCCCTCGGGGTTCGCCGCCGCGCGCAGCATGCGGACGATCTTCGGGATCGCGTCGGCGTGGCCACCGATCGTGAACGCGCGCCGCGGGTCGTAGCCCACGACGATCACGTCACGGCCCTCGCCGTCGGTCTCGTGGGGTGAGAAGTGCTGGAGGCCGAGCCACATGTCGCGAGTCCATCACGCAGAGGTCGCGATCCGGGCGGGCGCGCGTGAGTTGTCACGCCTCCGTCACGCAGTTGGTACGAAGGCGGCCTCGGCGGCCTTCGATCCGACGCCGGCGGCGTCCCAGAACCCGTAGGTGCCGTGCTCGCGAAGCTCCTTCGCGGCGGCGACCGCCCCACCCAGGGCCGCGAACGCGAAGGCGCCGCCGACGGAGACGCGGGCGACGCCCAGCTCGGCGAGCTCGTTCACGGTCGGGGCGCCCGGCAGCGCGAGGACGTTCACCGGCCGATCCACCGCGGCGACCAGCGAGCGGATCTCGTCGGCATCGGTGACGCCGGGGGCGTAGAGGACGTCGGCGCCCGCGGCGCCGTAACTCTGCAGCCGGGCGATCGTGTCCGCGAGGTCGGGCCGGCCGTGCAGGTAGTTCTCGCAGCGGGCGGTCAGCACCAGTCGCACGCCGCCGCCGTGGGCGACCTCGGCCGCGGCGGCGACGCGAGCGGCGGCGCGGTCGCGGTCGTAGATGCCGGCGTCGTCTCCCTGGCCGGTCGAGTCCTCGATCGACGCGCCGGCTAGCCCGGCGTCGAGCGCCCCGCGAATGGTCGTCGCGACCGCGTCCTCGTCGTCGCCGAAGCCGTTCTCGAGGTCGGCTGAGATCGGCCTGTCCGTGACGGCGACGAGCGCGGCGGCGTGGTCCAGCGCCTCGTCGCGGGTGACCCCGCCGTCGAGGCGGCCGAAAGTCGCGGCGTGGCCGCTGCTCGTGGTGGCCAGCGCCTCGAACCCGAGCCAGTCCAGCAGCCGCGCCGACCCCGGGTCCCAGGCGTTGGCGAGCAGCAGCGGGACGTCGCCGTGGTGGAGCTCGAGCAGCCGGCGGGCCTTCTCTGCGTGTTCCATGTCCGGGTTATCCCATGAGAGAGGCCCCGCTCGCGCGGGGCCTCTCCGTAGCAGGCCTGTAAGCCGGATTCTGTCGAGAGCAGCCATCCATCTGAGCGGCCTACCTGGACCTTGGCGGGCAGCCTGCAAGCGGTCCTGCTCGGCCTTGCACCAGGTGGGGTTTGCCTGGCCGCCGCGTCGCCGCGACGCCGGTGCGCTCTTACCGCACCATTTCACCCTTACCGGCCGGAGCCGGCGGTGTCATTTCTGTGGCACTTTCCCGCGGGTTCCCCCGGGTCGGCGTTACCGACCACCTCGCCCTGTGGTGTCCGGACTTTCCTCGAGAGCCGGATGGCTCCCGCGGCTGCTCAGCCTGCTCGGTGGACGGTACACGCGCACAGCGATGCGCGCTCCGTCCGAACGCCGCGATTGGCCCGGCGCTCGCTGATTCGGCTGGGTAGGGAGCCGGGATGGGCCGCGCCGATGGGGGTGTGTCACATCTGTTCCCTAGGCGGTAACAAAGGTGACACACCCCCGCTGGCGGCGGCGGCGGGGCGGGCGGCGGCGGGGCGGCCGCGCCCCGCGGGCGGCAGCAGCGTGCGGGGCGGCGTGGCGCGGCGGCGGCGCGGCGGGCTAGTCGAGCGTGGATCCGCAGGAGGCGCAGCGGCCTCCGGCGATGCGGTGACCGGACGACCAGCGGGCGGTCATGGTCTCCTCGTGGCAGACCGGGCAGGCGGTGAAGCCCGTGGCGAGGGCGGACCAGGCCTGGCCGAGCACGGCGTCGAGCGTCGGCGTCGGGAGCGCCCGGAGGACGGGTGCGGGGACCGGAGCAACCACGGCGGCAACGGCGGCGGGCTCGTCGACCGTGCCGCGGACCGCGTAGAGCCGGCGGCGGGAGGCCGGTGCCGGGGCGACGCCGTCCTCGCGGGCCGCCGGCTCCTCGTAGCTGAAGTCGAAGGCGAGGGCGGTCATCACGCCACCTGGCGGAAGACGCCGACGACCCGGCCGAGCACCTTGACCTCGCGAGAGCGGATCGGCTCCAGCGCGTCGTTCTCCGGCTGCAGACGGACGTGGTCGGACTCGCGGAAGAAGCGCTTGACGGTCGCCTCCTCTCCCACCAGGGCCACCACGATCTCGCCGTCCGTCGCGGTGTCCTGCGGGCGGACGACCACGTAGTCGTCGGGGAGGATGCCGGCGTTCTTCATCGAGTCGCCACGGACCCGGAGGACGTACTCGCCCTCGTCGCCGCCGGCGAGCGTCGGTACCTCGACGTACTCCTCGATGTTCTCCTCCGCCAGGATCGGCTGGCCGGCGGCGACGTGACCGATGACCGGCAGCCCGCCCGTCGTGACGACGGACCGGACCGCGTCCGCGGCCGACCCGACCGCACGGTCCAGCAGCTCCAGCGCGCGAGGCTTCGTGGGATCCCGCCGCAGGACGCCGGCCTTCTCCAGGTTCGAGAGGTGCGCGTGGACGGTCGACGACGAGGCGAGCCCGACGGCCTTCCCGATGTCGCGCACGGTCGGCGGGTATCCGTACTTGGCGGAGTACTTGCGGATGAAGTCGTAGATCTCCTGCTGGCGCTTCGTCAGCTCCTTGCCGATGTCCACGGGGTCAGGCTCCTTCGGGGAGGGGTGGCACGAACATGTGTTCGAAGAATGTAGCGGCCGGGTCAGACAGAAAGCAAGCGCTACCCTCCGGCATCTGCCATGCGGCCGTGGCGGAATTGGTAGACGCGCAGCGTTGAGGGCGCTGTGGGCGAAAGCTCGTGGTGGTTCGAGTCCACTCGGCCGCACTCGCACGCGACACCCCTGGAGCCCCGCCACGAGCGGGGCTTCGTCGTTAGCCGACGAGGGCGAGCTCGGCGGTCTCGCTCACGTACTGCTGCCCGACCTCCGTCAGCACCTCGAGCATCGCCGCCGCGGCCGCCGACCGGTAGCCGCCCGCGAGCGTCGCCGCCACGATCCGCCGCGTGGGCGCGCGGGGCGTCAGCGAGCGGATGACGACGTCCTCGCGGATGGACGACAGCGCCAGCTCCGGGATCAGGGACACGCCGATGCCGGCCGCCACGAACCCCTGCATGGCCGAGTAGTCGTCGGAGTTGAAGGCGATCTTGGGCTCGAAGCCCGCCCGCTCGCACGCGCGCAGGAAGATGGACGCGTCCGGGCACGAGTTCGTCGTCCCCAGCAGCCACGACTCCTCGCGCAGGTCCTCGAGGCGCAGCTTCGCCTTCCCCGCCAGAGGATGGTCGCGCGGCAGGCAGGCGAACATCCGGTCGTCCATCAGCGTCACGCGCTCCAGGGTGGTGTCGACGTCGCACTCGCCCCACGGCGTCTCGATCAGCAGCGCGATGTCGACCTCGCCGGCGCGCAGCTTCTCCTGGCCCTCGTCGGGCTCGGCGGGGATCATGGAGAGGTCGACGCTCGGGTGGCGCGCGCGAAAACGGCCGATCGCCTCAGGTGCGATGCTCGACCCCGCCGACGGGAACGCCGCCAGCCGCAGCCGGCCGGCCGTCAGGCCCTCGAGCGCCTTGAGCTCGGTCTCCGCGTCGGCGAGCCGGGCGAGGATGACGTCGGTGTGGCGGACGAGCACCTCGCCGGCCTCCGTGAGCCGCACGCCGCGCGCGTTGCGCTCGACGAGCGTCACGGCCGTCTCGCGCTCCAGGGCGGCGATCTGCTGGGAGACAGCGGACTGCGTGAAGTGCAGCGCGTCCGCCGCACCGGAGAAGGAGCCGCGAGCGGCGACCTCGCGGAGGACGCGGAGACGACGGACATCGAGCATCACCTCAGCTTATACCACCCCCCGGAACAGTTCATTTGTCCTTGGGGCAGATCTGACCGACACTGTTCTTACAAAACCGATCCTCCCCAACGTTCCAAACGAGACTCACAACCGTCAGAAAGGCCAGCACAAGATGTCCGACATCACCATCCGCACCAGCCGGCCGGCCGACGCCTCCGAGCTGCGCCGCCTCGCCGCGCTTGACTCGCAGCGCCTCCCCGCCGGCGATCTCCTCGTCGCCGAGGTCTGCGGCGAGATCGTCGCCGCCTACAAGCCCGGCAGCGCCCGCGCGGTCGCCGACCCGTTCCGGCGGACAGACGACGTCGTCTCCCTCCTCAAGCTCCGCGCGGCGGGCGCCCGCGAGACCGCCGAGCGCTCGCGACGCTCCCTCTTCCCCATCGCCCGCGCGGCGTAGTAGCGGCACACCGGCCGGCGCTCTCCCCTCCTCAGGGACGCCGGCCGGCCGCTACCACCGCCCGCGGCACCGCACCGCCCGAACGGTGGTGCGCGCAGTACTGCGGCGCGGGACCGAGGACGAGCTGGCGTCGCCAGCACACGTGCCCGGTGACCGGGGCGTCCGACCACGTCGCGCCCTTCACGGTCGCCAGGTCCGGGACGCCGTCCGTGAGCCGGTAGACGGCCGCCGTCCCCTCGGCCGAGCGCCGCGCGGCGACGTCGTGGCCGGCGACGCCCGGCGCGGCGTCGTTGAGGACGCCGAGCGCAGTCCAGTCGTCGACCAGGTACCAGTCCTCGTAGCCGTCGAACCACGGCAGCGCGGCGCGCGCGTAGGTGACCGAGCCGCGGAACCCGGGCGGTGGCGCGGCGGTCAGCGCCGCGTGGAACGCGCGCAGGACCGCTTCGTACCCGGCCGCGTCGTCGTCGCCGGGGCGGTGCCAGAACACGTAGGCGAGCACCCACGTAGGGTGCCACGCGATGCGGAGCTTCGACTGGCGCGACGGCGAGCGCACCATCCACTTCGGCCGCGGGCGCGCCGCCGAGGCGGTCGAGTTGCTCGGCGGGCCCGGCTTCACGCTGGTGACGACCGCGCGCGCGCAAGCGGAGCTGCCGGCGGTCGTCGCAGCAGCGGAGACGGTGCTCGACGCGCGGCCCGGGCGGGTGGACGAGATCGCCGGCGAGCTGCTCGACGACGCGCGCGGAGATCGCTTCGTGGCGCTCGGCGGCGGTCGCGTGATCGACGTCACCAAGGCGCTCGCCGCCGCGCGCAAGGGCTCCTCCCACGCGATCCCGACCACGCTGTCGGGTGCCGAGATGACCTGGGTGCACCGGCACGCCGCGGGCGTCCCGGCCGACACGCCGCGCGCCCGCCCGGTCACCGTGATCTGCGACCCGGCGCTGGCCGCCTCCCAGCCCGACGACGCGCTCGCCGGCAGCGCGCTCAACGCCCTCGGCCACGCCGTCGAGGCGCCGGCCACGGTGCAGGCGAACCCGGTCGCCACGCTCGCCGCCCGCGAGGCGGTGCGCCTGATCGTCGCCGCCTACGCGACCGACGAGCCGGACCGCGACACGCTCGCGCTGGGCGCGCTGCTGGCCGGCTACGCGATCGACTCGGCCTGGTACGGCCTGCACCACGTGCTCAGCCAGACGCTCGTCCGCCTCGCCGAGATCCCCCACGGATCCGCCAACGCGATCCTCCTCCAGCACTCGCTCGCCGCGCTCGAGCGGCGCGGCGCCGAGCCGGGGGTCGATCGGGACTTCGTCTCCCGCGTGTGCGCGCGCACGGGGGCGACGCGGCTGAGCGAGCTCGGGGTGACGGACGCGCAGCTCGACGCGTGCGCGGACGCCGCGGCCGAGCGGCAGGAGCTGAAGCTGACGCCCCCACCGGCGGACCGCGACGAGATCCGCGCGCTCTATGCCGCGGCCGCCTGAGCTCGAGCTCGCGGTCGACGTCCTCGGGATGCTCGGTGGTCCCGGGCTCGTCTCGGTTCGTGGCGACGAGGTGGTCGTGGTCGCCGTGCGGGACGGGCGTGCCGGCCGCAGTGAAGGGACGGGCATTGAGGAAGGGAATCTGGAGCGGGTCGTCAGGACCGCTTGGTTGCGGGCGGGGCAGGCTCGGGCGTGGCCCGTCTTGGGGTTGCCGGCGGCAACGGTCGGCGAGGTGGACCGGGGCGGGCCGATCCGCGAAGCGGTCGCGACGACGTGGGGAACCCGCACCTTCGAGACCCGCTTCCCCGCCGGACCAACCCAGAACTCGAAGCGTTCGACCTTTGGGTGGGTTCGGCTGCAGGACGGGCGGGTGCTGGGGCCGCACGCGGTCGGCGAGCTGCTGCGCGCGCTCGCCCCCGTCTACGGCGTCGAGCTCCAACTCGGCGAACCGCCGCCACCGACCACCACAGCGGTCACGCTGATCGACGACGGCCGCGAATCGCATTCCTTCGATGCCGAGGGCACGGCGCGGCAGCGCGTCGTGATCGTGAACCAAGGACACTTCGTCCAAGGCGTCCGCGACGGCGCCGACAGCACCGGCCACGCGACCCGCCCGCTGACGCTCGCGTCGAGCGCGGACCATTTGCGCTTTGCTCGCGGGGACGAGGAACTGGGATCCGCGAACGTGGAGACGCTCGGCGCCTTGCGGTCGCCGGAGGCGCGCGTGCTCCTCAGCCAGGTCGTGGCGGTCGGATGACCCTCGGCGGCGTCATCCTCGCCGGCGGCCGCTCCTCCCGCATGGGCACCGACAAGGCGCTGCTCGACTGGCACGGCGTCCCGCTCGTCGTCCATGTCTACGAGGCGGTGACGGCGGCGGTGGACGGTCCGGTGGTCGTGGTCGGGGCGCCCGGGCAGCGTCTCCCGGTGCCCGCCCTGGCGGATCCCGAGCCGCACCGGGGACCGGTGGTCGGCCTCGGGGTCGGACTGCGAGCCGTCGGGATGCGGGCCTTCGTCTGCGGCGTCGACCAACCGTTCGCCCATTCAGTGATCCCGGACCTCCTGCGCGCTCGCGAGGCGGACGTCGTCGCCTACGAGGGCGAGCCGCTCGGCGCGCTCTACTCGGCCGGGCTGAAGCTGCCGGACGGCGGCAGCCTGAAGGGGGCGCTCAAGCGGCTCGACGTGGAGTGGCTACCCGGCAGGAAGGTCGAGCTGCGCAGCCTGAACCGGCCGTCAGATCTTCAGTAGGACGAGCGTGTTCAGCGCGAAGAGCACGGCGAACAGGATCGTCCAGCGGGTGAGGTTGCGCTCCATCATCGACCCGCCCGACTGACCGCCGGCGACACCCACGCCGAAGGCGCCCGACATGCCGGAGTCCTTGCCCGAGTGCAGCAGGACCAGCAGGATCAACACGGCGCAGATGAAGACCTGCGCGACGGCGAGCACGGAGTACATACTCGCCTCACTCTAGACGTTCGAGCGCGTCCAGCAGTTCGATCGCCTCGGCCCGCAGCGAGCGGTCGAGCGCCCGCCAGTCGGCCTCGGAGAGCTTGCCCGTCCGGTAGTCGAGCTCGGCGTCGCGGATCTCCCGGTACTTGGCCTCCTTCGCCGCCTCCAGCGCGTCCCGGTCCGAGCTGTCGTCGCGCACACCGGTCTCCCGCAGCGGCGACATCACGAGGAAGATGACGACGGCGAGGACGGCGAGGACGACGAGCGCCGAGATCACGCTCGGCTGAGCTCAGCCGCCACGCGCGCCGCCTGCCGGGCGCGGACCATCCGCGCCCTCGGTCCCGGCCAGATCGTGATCAGCCCGCCCGAGAACACGATCAACGCGCCGAGCCAGATCCACGTCACGAGCGGCGACGCGATGAAGCGGAAGTCGGCCGGCGGCGGGTTGTCCGTGTACCGGCGGGTCAGCCCGGTCAGCGCCGTGGCCAGGAACGCGTTGCGATCCTTCGCGCTCAGCTTGGCGCCGGGCCCCGAGAAGACCTTGTCGCCCTGCGCGATCGCCGGCCGCAGGGCGTTCAGCGACGGGGACACGACGGTCCACAGGTCGCGCAGCAACCCTGCCCGCAGGCCGACCTCGCTGGTCGCCTCCCCCTCGAAGAAGCTCGAGACGGGCCCGAGCGACGGATCGTCGTTGGTGGGGAAGTACGAGCGCCGGGTGATGATCGTCCCCATCGACGTGCCGTTGCGGCTCGCGTGCAGGACCGCGCCGAAGTCGATGCGCTCGAGGCCGCCGCTCTTGGTCGCGACCACTCGCGAGGTGGGCTTGACGTAGGTGATCCGGTAGTCGCCGACGCGCGTCGACTGCCCCGCGCGCAGCTGCACGTCCGTCGCCTTCTGGAAGGCCGACGACGCGGCGATGCCGACGAACAGCACGATCACCCCGAGGTGGACGAGGTAGCCGCCGTAGCGACGCCGGTTGCGCTTGACCAGCGACACCAAGGCGACCGGAACGGACTCCGAGGTCATCGCCCGCCGCGCCCGCACCCCGCGCGCGTAGTCCTGCAGCATCACGGTGGCGGAGAAGGCGGCGAAGACGAACAGCACCCCCGTCTTCACGTTCCCCGCGCCCGTGAACAACAGCAGGACGACGCACGCGACAGCGGCCAGCGCCGGCACCGTCAGCTGGCGCCGCAGGTTGGCCACGGTCGCGCGCCGCCAGGCCAGCGCCGGGCCGAGCCCGGTGAGCAGTACGAGCAGGATCGCCAGCGGCCCGATCCATGAGTTGAACGTCGGCGGGCCGACGGCACGCTCGTCGCCCAGCGCCTCCGAGATCAGCGGCCAGAAGGTGAACCAGAAGATGACGACGCACATCGAGACGAGCACCAGGTTGTTGCCCAGGAACATCGCCTCGCGGGAGAAGAGCGAGTCCAGCCGGCTCTCCGAGCGCAGGTCCGCCGCGCGCCACACGACGAGCCCGATCGACGCGGCGATCATGATCCCGATCAGCACCAGGAACGGGACGCCGAGCGTGGACGCCCCGAAGGCGTGGATGGACTGCAGGATCCCCGAGCGGACGAGGAACGTCCCCAGGATGGCGAGGATCCCGGTGGCCAGCACCAGCGAGACGTTCCACACCTTCAGCATCCCGCGCTTCTCCTGGATCATCACCGAGTGCATGAACGCGGTGCCCGTCAGCCACGGCATCAGCGAGGCGTTCTCGACCGGATCCCAGGCCCAGTAGCCGCCCCAGCCGAGCTCCGTGTAGGACCAGCGCGCGCCGAGGATGATGCCGGCGCCGAGCAGGCCCCAGGCGGCCAGCGTGAACGGACGCGTGGAGCGGATCCAATCGGCGTCCAGGCGGCGGGTGATCAACGCGCCGATCGCGAACGCGAAGGGGATCGCGAACAGCGTGTAGCCCGAGTAGAGCATCGGCGGGTGGATCATCATGCTCGGGTGGCGCAGCAGCGGGTTGAGCCCGTTGCCCTCCGCGGGCGCCGGGGACAGCCCGCCGAACGGCGTCACCGCGAACACGAGCAGCCCGACGAAGAAGAGCGCGAAGCCGCACAGGACGGCGGTCGCGTACGGCGCGATCTCGCGCAGCTTGTTGCGCGTGAGGTAGAGCACGACGCTCGACCAGAAGGCCAGCAGCATCGCCCACAGCAGCAGCGAGCCCTCCTGGGAGGACCAGATCGCGGTGGCGCGGTAGAAGAGCGGGGTGGTCGTCGACGAGTGCGTCGCGACGAGCTCGGAGGAGAAGTCCGACCGCAGGAACGCCGCCTCCAGCAGGACGAAGGCCGCGATCAGGCAGACCGCGAGGCCGTAGACGGCGCGCCGTCCCGACGCGACCAGCGCCCGGTCCGCGCGGCGGGCGCCGAGCACGGATGCACCCGCCCCGTAGGCCGCGGTCAGCAGCCCCACGACGAGCAGGAACTTGCCTGCGATCAGCACCTCAGGCTTTGGGGGCCTTGGAGGCGAACTTCGACGGGCACTTGGTCACGAGCGTGTCGCGTTCGCCGACGAAGGTGTCGCCCTCCTTGCGGACCTTGACCACGATCTCGCGCCCCTCGCGGAACGGGTCGGGCACCGCGCCCGTGTACCGGACGGGGACGGAGGTCGTCCCGGCGCGGTCGCGCACGCGGAAGAGGTTGACCTCGCCCTTGCGCTTCCAGCTCCCGGCCGCGACCTTCCCCACCAGCTGGTACGTCTTGGTGGGCGCCGGCCCGGCAGCCAGCAGCTGGCTGGGGGTCTTGGACTCCGACGAGGCGCTGAAGCTGGTCCAGATGAGCGCTGTGGCGAGGCACACGGCGGCGCTCAGGGCCACGACCAGGCGGATGGTGCGCTTGCGGGACGGATCCATCGCGGCTCAGTATCGCAGGGTGGACGTGCACGAATGCGTCCACACTTCGACGTTTTCGTCAAAGGCCGAAACCTTGGTGCCGTTATGGGGTCGTAACCCGATAGACACGAGACAGGAACCATGGCAGTCACCTCCCCCTCACTCCCACACACCGAGACCACCCAGACCGATTCGGCGCGCCGCGCCGGCGGCCCCGAGGACCGCGCGCTGTACCTGTGCGCCTGCGGCACCGCGTTCACCGCGCCGGTGTCGACCTCCGTCGGCTGCCCGCACTGCGGCGGCCATCAGGCCTGGTAATAGCGTCGGAGGGCATGCGCGCCCTCCAGTTCTCCGAGACCGGCGACCCCGACGTCCTCCACGTCGCCGACATTCCCGAGCCGCACGCGGGCCCCGGCCAGATCCGCGTCGCCGTCCGCGCCGTCGCCGTCAACCCGATCGACTGGAAGTACCGCAAGGGCTTCATGAAGACCGAGCTGCCCTACACGCTCGGCACGGACGTGGCGGGTGTGGTCGACGAGGTCGGCGAGGGCGTCGAGGGCGTCGCCGAGGGGACGCGGTGTTCGGGTCCGCGACCGCCGCGGGCGCGGCCGAGCACGCGGTCGTCACGGCCTTCGCGCACAAGCCGGAGAACCTCTCCTTCGAGGAGGCGGCCGGCTTCGTGATGGCGTCGGAGACCGCCACGCGCGCGCTGGACACCGTCGGCGTGGGAGACGGCACGACGCTGGTCATCGCCGGAGCCGCCGGCGGGGTCGGCAGCGCCGCCGTCCAGCTCGCCGTCGCCCGCGGCGCGCGCGTGATCGGCACGGCCAGCGAGGGCAATCACGACTACCTGCGCGAGCTGGGCGCCGAGCCGATCGACCACGACGCCATCGCCACCGTCAGCGGGCCCGTCGACGCCGGATTCGACACCGCTGGCAAGGGCGCCGTCGCCGACCTCATCGAGCTCACCGGCGACGCGGACAAGGTCGTCACCATCGCCGACTTCTCCGACCACGGCGCCCACATCTCCTCCGGCGGCGAGGGCCGCTCGTGGCAGGCGCTGCAGGTCGCGGCCGACCTCTCCGAGGCGGGGCGGTTCACGCTGCCCGTCACGCAGACCTTCACGCTCGAGGACGCCGCCGAGGCCCACCGCGGGAGCGAGACGGGCCACGTGCGCGGCAAGCTCATCTTGACCGTCTGAACTCCTCCAGGCCGCCGCGGGCCTGCGCGCGGACCTTCTTCTGCAGCGGCGGCGTCCAGCCCAGCAGCAGGCCGACCGGGCCGAGCGCCTGGCGCGACCAGGCGTGGAAGGAGAAGCGGTCGTCGTGCTCGGTGATCAGCCCGCCGGCGTCGAAGACGAAGGTCGCCCGGACGTCGTTGTGGACCTTGCGCCCGGTGGCACCGAACTGGTAGTCGGCCAGCCAGTGCGCGCTGGTGTCGTCGTGCTCGGCGAGGGTGATGGCCAGGTCGGTCGCCCGTCCTGTCAGCATCCGCCACATGTCGCCCGCCTCGGCGCCGCGCAGCTCCCCGAAGGCAGGATCGCTGAAGCGGACGTCGGGGGCGTAGCAGGCGGCCATCGCGTCCCCGTCCTTGCGGGCGAACGCCGCGTAGAACCGCTCGATCGTCTCCGCACCCATGCGCGGGACCGTATAGACATCCGCCCATGGAGGTCCGCCTCATCCGCAACGCGACGCTGACCGTCTCCCTCGCGGGCGCGCGGCTGCTCGTGGACCCCATGTTCGACGCCGCCGGCGCGCGGCCGCCGGTGGCCAACACGCTGCCCGAGCGCGCCAACCCGCTCGTCGAGCTGCCCGAGCCGCCGGACGCGCTGCTGGCGGGCGTCGACGCCGTGCTCGTCACCCACCTGCACGCCGACCACTTCGACACGGCCGCCGCCGCGGCGATCGCCGACCGCCTGCCCGTCTACTGCCAGTCCGAGGACGTCGAGGCGCTGCACGAGCTGGGCGTCACCCGGCTCACCCCCATCGCCGACGAGGTTGCCATCGGGCCGCTGCGCGTCACCCGCGTGGGCGCGCAGCACGGATTCGGCGACCTCGCCGAGATGCTGGGACCCGTGTCGGGCTACGTGATCGCCGGCGACGGCGAGACGCTCTACGTCGCCGGCGACACGGTCTGGTTCGACGGCGTCGAGGCCACCCTGGCCCGCTTCGCGCCCGACGCCGTCGTCGTCAACGCGGGCGGCGCGGCCTTCGTCGACTCCGAGCGCATCATCATGGACCTCGACGACGTCGGGGCGGTGCGGGCCTGCGCGCCGGCGTCGACCTGTGTCGCCGTCCACCTCGAGGCGATCAACCACTGCCCGCTCACCCGGGCGCAGCTGCGCTCCGTCGACGGCGTCCTCGCCCCCGAGGACGGGGAGACGCTGGCGCTGTGAAGGCGCTCGAGCCGTTCGTCGGCACGTGGGAGACGCGGATGGTCTTCCCGACCGACGCCTACCCCGACATGCGCGGGACGGCGCGCTTCGAGTGGATCCTGGACGGCGCCTTCCTGCTCGAGACCTCGACGGTCGACCATCCCGTGGCGCCGAACGCCCACATCGTCTTCGCTCCCGACCGCGACGCCTACCGCCAGCACTACTTCGACGCGCGCGGCGTCGTGCGCGACTACGCGATGACCTTCGACGGCCGGGTGTGGACGTCGGCGCGGTACCCGGATCCGCCCGAGTTCCACCAGCGCTTCTCCGGCGAGCTGGACGGCGACGAGATCCGCGGCGCCTGGGAGCGGGTCGAGGACGGCGTCTGGCGGCACGACTTCGACATGACCTTCACGCGCGTAGGGTGAGCGTCGCGGCGTCGTGGGTGCAGACGACGGTGACGCCGTCGCGCTGCGCCACCTCAGTCAGGCGCGCGTGGTTGGCGGCCAGGAGCTTGGGCAGCGCGGCGGCGACGCGCTCGAAGGCCCGCAGGTAGCGGCTCGGACGCGCGCCGGGCGTGATCGCGGCAGCGTCGTAGAAGCAGTCGCCGGCGTGCAGGAACCAGCCGTCGCCGTCGCGGATCGCGTAGCCGGTGTGCCCGCGACTGTGGCCGGGGAGCGGGATCGCCATGACCGCGCCGTCCAGCAGCGTGACGGCGTCGAAGCCGAACCAGTCGGCGTCCGTCGTCTCGAATGGCGCCCAGTGCGGGCCGTGCGCCCAGTTGGCGGCGAGGTAGCGCGTGCGCTCGCGCACCGCCGGCTTGAGCGCCGCGTCGAGCTCCGCGCGGTGCAGGTGCACGCGCGCGTCGGGGAACTCGTCGAGCGCGGAGGCGTGGTCGATGTCCAGGTGGGTCATGAGGACGTCGGTGACCACCCCGATCCCGAGGCGCTCGAGCTGGCGGGCGACCGTGCCCTCCGGGTCCCGGTCAGGCCGCAGGACCGGAGCGATCGGGCCGAGCCGCCCCCGCGGGTCGCGGCGGGCCGCCGCGCCGATCCCGGTGTCGATCAGCGCGACGCCCCCATCGGTCTCGAAGGCCACGACGTGGCAGATCAGCGTGCCGCTGGCATTGGCGAAGCGGCCGGCAAGGGGGCGCATGGTGCCGCCGTCGAGGTGGTGCAGCATGCGCCCCTTCTATCAGCGCGCGTGGCGCGGCAGCCACCACGTCACGCCGAAGGCGGCGACGAGGAAGCCGACGGCGACCAGCAGCGCGCTGTCGGCCGCGCCCGCGAAGGCGGCCGGACCGTGCCCGGCGCCGACGATGCCGAACAGCACCGTCCCCACGATCGCGATGCCGAGCGACATGCCGAGCTGCTGGATCGCCTCGAGCAGACCGGACGCCGACCCGAGCTGGTGGGGCTCGACGCCGGCGAGGATGACGTCGAACATCGGGACGAAGATCATGCCCATGCCGAAGCCGGTGAGCGCGAGCGGCGCGGCCATGTCCCAGGCCGACAGGTCGGCGCCCTGCGCGCGCAGCACCAGATCGGTGACCAACAGCCCAGCGGCCATCGTCACCGTGCCGATGTGGATGGTGGTCCGGCCCAGGCGCTCCAGCGTCACCGACGAGGTGATCGATCCGAAGATCGCGGCGACCGGGATCGCCACCGTCGCCACGCCGCACGCCAGCGGGGAGAAGCCGAACCCGGCCTGGAGCATCACGTTGAAGACGAGGATCATCCCGCCCATCGCGCCGATGAAGCAGACGACCAGGCCGAGCCCGGCCACGTACGCGCGGCGGTGCAGGATGCTTGTGTCGACGAGCGGCGCGCGGCCGGTGAGGCGATGCTGGCGGCGCATGAACGCGGTGAGCAGGAGGAGGCCCGCCGCCATCAGCGCGAAGCACCACACGGCCCAGTCGTGCTCGCGGCCCTCGATCAGGGGGTAGACGAGCGCCGCGCCGCCGGCCATCGCCATGCCGACGCTGACGAGGTCGATGCGCGCGTCAGCGGTCGCGGGCGGCGTGCGTGGGAGGTGCCGAAGGCCGAGGAGGATCGCGGCGATGCCGATGGGGACGTTGACCAAGAAGATCGTGCGCCAACCGAGTCCGAAGAGGTCGAGGTCGACCAGCCCACCGCCGAGCACCGGGCCGAGCACGGCGCTGAGGCCCATGATCGGTCCGAAGACCGCGAAGGCCTTCTGCTGGCCCTCGTCCCCGAACAGCTCGCGGATGAGGCCGAAGCCCTGCGGGATCATGACGGCCCCGATGCCGCCCTGGAGGACCCGCGCGGCGATCAGCAGCCCGGACGTGGGCGCGAGCGCGCAGAGCGTGGATGCGACGATGAACGCGCCCATGCCGGCCAACAGGACCTTGGTGCGGCCATGGATGTCCCCGAGCCGGCCGCCCGCGAGCAGACCGATCGCCATCGCGAGCGTGTAGCCCGCGCTGATCCATTCGATGCTGGCGTAACTGCCGCCGAGGTCGCGCCGGATCGCGGGGGCCGCGGTCTGGGCGATCGTGGAATCGAGCAGGTCCATCACGGACGCGGCGATGACGACGACGAAACCGAGCCAGACGGACGTGTGGGGCGTGGTGTGCGTGCGGGGTGGTTCGAGGGTGACTGACATGGAGTGATTCTCCCCCGGCTTGCGGTCAGGTTCAGTCCGCGATCGCGCGCATGCGGTCAACAACGGTCCGCATGACCTGTCATCCTGCTCGGCATGCTCCAGACCTCCGGCCGGCTCCTGGCTCTCCTCTCGCTGCTTCAGCAGCGGCGAGAGTGGACGGGCCCCGAGCTGGCGGGCCGGCTCGAGGTCGGCCCCCGCACCATCCGCCGCGACGTCGACAAGCTGCGCGAGCTCGGCTATCCGATCGAGGCGGCGCCGGGCGTGGCCGGCGGCTACCGGCTCGGCGCCGGGGCGGAGATGCCGCCGCTGCTGCTCGACGACGCCGAGGCCGTCGCCGTCGCGGTCGGCCTGCGCAGCGCCGCCTCGGGCTCGATCACCGGCATCGAGGAGACGTCGGTGCGGGCGCTGGCCAAGCTCGAGCAGATCCTCCCCCACCGCCTGCGCCAGCGCGTCCGCGCGCTCGGCGACGCGACCTCCACGTTCCGCGTCGACGGGCCGCAGATCGACGCCGACACGCTCGCGCTGCTGGCCGGCGCGTGCCGCGACGGGCAGCGGCTGCGCTTCTCATACACGGCCAAGGACGACGCCGCGACGGAGCGCGAGGTCGAGCCCGCAGCCGTCGTCCACAGCGGCTGGCGCTGGTACCTGGTGGCCTTCGACCTCGGCCGCGACGACTGGCGCACGTTCCGCGTCGACCGCATCCAGTCCGACCTGGCACTCGGCGGCCGCGGACAGCGCCGCGAGGCCCCCGGCGGGGACGCGGCGGCCTACGTCAAGCGGTCCATCCGCGCGCCGGAGACGCGCGACGCGGTCCCCGGGCGCGTGCGCATGTCCGCGCCCGCGAGCCTGCTCGGCCCGCGCGTCCCGGCTCGCTACGCGACGGTCGCCCCGGACGGTCCCGACCACTCCGTCGTCACCACGACGGGCAAATGGTCACGGGAGTTCCTGGTCTGGATGGCGCTGATGGACGTCGAGATGGAGGTCCTCGATCCGCCCGAGCTCGCCGCCGAGGCCTCCACCATCGTCCGGCGCCTGGCCGCCGCCTGAGCGCCGCACCCGGATCCCGTCGAGGACCGCCCAGCCGGCGAAGAGGAGCGTCCCGAGCGCGCCGGTGGCGGTGAGCAGCGCGCCGGCCGCCGCGACGACCGCGACGCCGTTGGAGCCGAGGATGAGGACGGCGGTCGCCGCACCGAGCGTCGGCCCCACCGGCAACAGGCCGACGGCCGCGGCGGCGATCAACAGCGCGATCGCGTCGAAGACGGAGATGTCGACGCCGAGGCCGTGGAGGACGATGAGGTTGCGGACGACCTGCGCGCCCGTCGCGAACATGACGAGGGCGATGATCACGTTGCGGCTCTGCAAGCCCCGCAGCACCTCGAGGCCCTGCCAGAAGCCGTCGCGGCGGTGGCGGACGAACCGGCCCATCCCGGCGATCGCGCCCGTGGCGCCGGCGACGATCAGCACCGCCGCCCACCACGGCATGCCCAGCGGCGCGATCAGGGTGAACGAGAGGATCGCGGCGAGCGCGATCTCGATGACGACGATCGGGAGCTCGGCGGCCACCAGCACGGACGGCAGCGGGCTGTGGTCGGGCGCGGAGCGGCGCAGGGCGGCGATGCGCAGACCCAGTCCCACGCTCGAGTTGAACAGGTTGCCGACGTAGCCGAGCGCGGCGGCCCGGTACAGGCGCGGGCGGTCGACCTGGCCGCCGGCGGCCTCGACGCACACGTGCCAGGCCTCGCTGCGGGCGAGCAGCCAGATCACCTGGGTGACGACGGCGAAGATCAGCGTCGATGCCGACGCGCTGCCGAAGGCGTCGACGAAGTCGTGGCGCTTGTTCCAGAGCCCGACGACCAGCGCCGCGGCCACGATCAGGCTGCCGATCACCGTCACCGCGACGGGATGGCGGCGCATCCAGCCGCGGGGCTTCTCGATGGGGTCGGCGGCGTCGGTCTCCATGGCGGGGTCGGCGCGCACGGGCGCGGCCGCAACCTACCCCCTTCGCCTGAAGCTCAGGTACCGGCGGCGGCCGCGAAGTGCGCGCTCACGGCGGAGGCGGAGAGCGCGCGGGGATACACCGCGGCCTCGTCCAGGACGGCGTTCAGCGCGCCGCCGCCTGCACCGAACGTGAGCGCGGAGCTGGAGCTGGCGATCACCCGGTTCGCAACCGGTCCGGTCACGTCCGCGCCGTCGAGGTACAGCTTCACCGCCGCGCCCGACTTGGTCACGACGACGTGATGGAAGCTCGTGGTGTCCTTGATGCCGGTCTTCGCGGTCACGATGGCGGCGGCGTTGGGCTTGCGCAGGACGAGGCGGCCCGCCGTGTCGATGAGCACGAGGTACCCGCCCGGCTTGCCGGCGACGGTCTGGGTCACACCGGTGCGCTGCAGCCGGACCCACGCCTCGACGCTGAAGCTATCGCCCGTGTGCAGCGACGGCGAGTCGGGGACCGTGATGGACGACGAGGAGGTGCCGTTCAGACGCACGGCGGTGTCCCCCGGGATCGCGCCCGGGCTCCCGAGCGTGGCGCCGGCGTACTTGCCAGGGTTGGCGCCGCGCTGGTCGACGGCGACGGTGCCCGATGCCTCCCCGAAACGCCAGTACGAGACCGGCGTGTCGGCGGACACGGCCGCTGCGTACCACGGGCTGGCCGGCGGCGTGGTGGTGAAGGTGCGGTCCGCGCCGGTGGCCGGACCGGCGCCGTTGCTGGCCGTCAGGCGGTAGTGGTACGTCGTTCCCGGCTGCAGGGTGCCGAGGCTCGCGGCCACCGTCTGATCGGTGGTGCCGGCGCCGGCATCGGTCCGGGTCGTGGTCTGGCCGTAGGTCGTGTCGGTGCCCCACTCGAAGACGTACGTCGTCGCCTGCCCGTGCGGATTGACCACCCCGGTCAATCCCGCGCTCGTCCCCGAGACCGACGACGCGTCGCCGGTCGTGACCGCGGGGGGCGCCGGCGCCGGCGTGTCGGGCGTCGTGAACTGGCGGTCGGCGCCCGTGATCGACGTCGCGGACGTGGAGACGACGAGCCGGTAGTGGTAGGTGGTCGCGGGCGCGAGCGCGGAGAGCGTGGCGCTGACGGCGTGATCGGCCGTGTCCGAGCCGCCGACGGCGCTCGCCGTCTCGTGCCCGTACGTGGTGTCGAGCCCCCATTCGAAGTGGGAGCTCACGGGCTGGCCCTGGGGGTTCAGGGTGCCGTTGAGCGTCGCCGCGGACGGCAGGATCCCCGTCGCGGCGTCCGTGCGAGCGGTCGGGTTCCCGGGTGGGGCCGTGGCGGCGGCGAGGTGAGCCGAGACGGCGGCGGCGCTCAGCGCCCGGTTGTAGAGCGCCACCTCGTCGAGCACGCCGGTCAGGGACGTCGCGTTGATGGCGAGCAGGAGGCTGTTCGTGTCGTCGGTGAGCGTCCGGTTGGCGACGCTCCCCGTGACGTCGGCACCGTCGAGGTACTCGTGCACGGCGGATCCGGCCTTCGTGACCACGACATGGTGGAAGCGCGTCGTGTCGGCGATGCCGGTCTTGGCGGTGACGATCGTCCCGGCGTTCGGCTTGCGCAGGACGGGGCGGCCGCGCTGGTCCAGGTAGATGTAGAACTGCGCGCCCTTGGTGACCAGGGGCTGCAGCGCGCCGAGCTTTCCGAGCTTGACCCACGCCTCGAACGAGAACTGGTCGCCGGTGTGCAGCGAGGCGGAGTCCGGCACGGTCACGGAGGAGCCGGTCGCGCCCGTGAACTGGGCGGCCGTGTCCCCGGCGACGGCACCCGGAGCGCCGAGCACGACCGAACCGGTGTAGGTCCCCGGGTTGGCGTTGACCTGGTCGCCGGCCGTCGTCCCGGCCGTCTCCCCCAGGTGCCAGAACGCGACCGGCGCGTCGTTGAGAATCGTGCTCGAATACGAGGAGCCGGTCGGTCGGGTGGTGAAGCTCACGACCTCTCCTCTCGTGGTGCCGGCCGCGTTCTTCGCGACGAGCTGGAACCGGTAGGTGGTGCCGGGCAGCAGGTCCCCGAGCTGCGCGGAGACCGGGTGGTCGCTGGAGTCGGCCCCGATGTCCTGCGCCGGGGTGACCCGATCCAGCGCACTCGTCCCCCACTCGAAGTGCACGGACGTCGCCTGGCCGCCGGGGTTGGCCGTGCCCGCCAGCGTCGCCTGAGTCTGCGTGACGCCGCCGGCGCTGCCGGTGCGCGCACCGGGGAACTGCGGCTGGCTGTCGACCGTCACGGGGACGCCCGCGCCGCCGGCGTCGACGGTGTCGACGAGGTCGCCCGTCTCGACCGCCGCGGCGGTGACGCCCGCGGCCGGGCACGTGACCTCCGTGTCCCCGGCGGCGGTGCAGCCCGCGCCGGGCAGCAGGCGGGAGCCGCCCATGGGGCTCTGGCCGAGCGGCGTCCACGCGTCCTGCACGTCCAGCGCGTTACCGGAGCGGGTGATCTTGAAGTGGTTGGTCTCACCGTCGCCCGCGACGACCTTCAACGTGCCGTCCTTCACGAGGACACTCGAGGTGGCCAGCGCCTTGTAGGCGTTGATGCGGCCGCCGTTGGCGACCTTGCCGCTCAGGCTCGGCAGCACGTCGACGGCCCGCAGGAGCCCCTCCCGCAGCTGCGCCACCGTGAGGCCGGGGTCCTTGGAAAGCATGAGCGCGGCGACGCCCGCGACGTGCGGCGTGGACATCGAGGTGCCGGCCAGGTAGTCCGTGTCGGCCACGCCGTCGGCGGAGTAGGACGTCGTCATGCAGTAGGGGACGAAGTCGTCGACCCACGCGCGGGGCGCCGAGCTCGCGTCCGTGGACTGGAGCACGCCGAAGCGGACGAAGACCTGGGACAGGCCGTCCAGATCGGACACGTTGAGGCGCAGCTTGCTCTTGTCGCGGTCGGAGTTGAAGAACCCCATCGTGTCGTTGTCGGGGGTCGGCGTGTCCTGCGAGGGCGTGCGCGACGGCGCCATGAAGTTGCGATCCTTGCGGGCCTGCACGTAGAGGCCGGAGCCGGCGTCGGTGTCGACCCAGATGTAGCCGCGCAGCTCGCAGCCGGTGCGCCCCGACAGGTTCAGGGGCTGCGCGGTCTCCACGTAGGTGTCCGAGCCCGGCTGGGACGGGCCGGCGACCCGGTTGGAGAGCGAGGTCGCACCGGAATGGCGATTGGTGGTCGAGAGCCCCCAGTCGTTGGTGGCGCCCGCGGACGCGCCCTTCAGCCAGCGCGCCGGAGCGGCGAAGGGATCGGTCTCGAAGGTGTCGGTGGTGCCGACCTGCTGGTAGGCCGGCTGGGAGCTCATCACCAGCGCGCCCGGGGCGGCCACGTCGACGTGTTGCGGGCCGCGGTTGGACCACGTCGCCATCTGGTCTGCCCGGTCCGTGGCGCCGACGCAGATGACGTTGACCGCGTCGTACTCGCAGGGCCAGCGGTCGTTGCCGGGCGCATCGAGGTTGAGCCCGTCGTTGCCCGCGGCCACGACGAAGAGGACGTTCGGATAGGCGCGGATGGCGTCCAACAGGTACTGGGAGTAGTCGCGCTCGGACAGGGAGACGTTGACGATCCGGGCGCCGTTGCGAGCTGCGTAGATGAAGGCGTCGGCGATGTCGGCGCTCGATTCGTTGGACCGCTCGGCGCGGACGCGGACGTTCATGAGCTTGACGTTCCAGTCGACGCCGGCGACACCCTTGCCGTTGTTGGGGACCGCGCCGATGAGCCCCGCGACATGGGTGCCGTGGCCGCTGATGTCGCGCGGGTCGTTGTCGGCGTCGTCGGGCGCGATGACGCTCTTGCCCACGACGTCCCACCCACGGAAGTCGTCGACATAGCCGTTGCCGTCGTCGTCGATGCCGTTGGAGCGCTTGTCGCCGCCCTGGGCGTCCGTCCCCATCTCGCCAGGGTTCGACCACATGTTGGGCGCCAGATCGGGGTTGTCGTAGGCGATGCCGGAGTCGACGACGGCCACCACCACCGAGTTGGACCCCCGGTTGATGTTCCACGCCTCCACGGCGTCGATGTCGGCATCAGCCACCGTGCCCGTGGTGTTGCCGGCGATGGTCTGGGCGTGGTTGTCGACGCCGTACTGCACGCCGAACTGCGGATCGTTGGGGATGCACTGCGCGCCGTTGACGAGCGTTCCCGGACACAGGGACTCGCTCTTGGCATAGGCGTTCGCTTCCGCGTACTTGACGGCGGGGTTCGCAGTGAGGGCGGCGATCGCCCGGCGGACGTTGTCCTCGCCGTGCAGCGTCAGCAGCTCGGCGTTCGGCAGGCCGAGGCGCCGGCCGAGCTTCGCTGCGACCGACGCGCGCGCCTGCGCGCGCTCGGCCGCGGTGGCACCCGGCACGTAGCGGACGACGACCTGATGCGGCACGCGGTCCCGCGCGACCCGGGCCGCGCCGGCCGGCGCGCACGCGGCCCAGGCGGCGGCGATCACGGCCAGGGTCACGAGCGCGAATCGGTGCTGCCGAGACTTCATCTACCCATAACAACGGCCAGCACCCCGGAAAACCGTCGAGACGTCGACGCGCCCCCGGACGGATGCGCTACGAGTGGTTGGGACCGTCGTCGCCGCCGTGGCGGTGGCGGCCGTGCCGCGCCGCCTTGGCCTTGCCGTCGTCGGCACCGTGGCCGCCGTGGCGCTGCCCGTGGTCGTCGCCAGCGTGATGGGCGGGGCCGTCGTCGGCGCCGTGCTTGGCCTGGGCGGCGCCGCCGGCGCCGAGCGCGAAGATGCCCGAGAGGGCGAGTGCGGAGATGGTGCGTCGATTGATCATGCTCAGGATGGTCCCCGCACCCGGGTCCCAATTGCACTCGTCCATTGGTCGCAGCGGCGGCCGGGACCCAGGTCTCAGCGCAGGCGGACGCCGAGCCGGCGCAGCGCCTCGCCCGCCAGCCGCGCAGCGATGCGGGCGCCCGTCCGGTTGAGGTGGATGCCGTCGGCGGTCCGGACCCGGACGTTGGTCCCGTCGCGGTCAAGGTAGGCCGTGTAGGTGCCGCCCGGGGTCATGAGCGCCGCAAGGTCGACCACCTTCACGCGCGGGACGTCGCGCGCGGCGAGACCGACGGCGGCGTTGATCGCGGCCTCCGCGGGCCACCGCAGCGGGTTGCTCGGGTAGGGCTCGTTGAGCCACACGACCGCGGCCTTGCCGCCGCGCGAGTAGGTCTGCATGATCGCCCGCACCCGCGTCGCGTAGGCGGCGACGTAGTCCGGGCCGCAGCACGTGGCCGAGTCGAGGTCGCGCCCGTCCCCCATGCCGAGCGAGATGATCGTCGCGTCCGGCCGGTACGCGCGCACCTGCTCGCCCGGCAGGGTCGCCCAGTCGATCACGAACGGCCGGCTGATGCCCGAGCCGGCGTAGACGTCATCGATGATCCGCGCCTTGCCCGACAGCCGGTGCCGCAGCGCGACCGTCGGGTTGAGCATCATCGAGTCCCCCGTCGAGAGCACCTTCGGCTCTCCGGCCGGATAGTGCTTCTGCACGACGATCACCGCCCGCTGGACGGTCTGCGTCGGATCGGTGACCTCGACGCGCCACTCGCCGGCATGCGAGGCCCGGAACACGGCGTGGGCGATGAACTGGTACGGCGGCGTCTGAATGTGGCGGCAGCTGCGCACGCCGTCCGGTTGCACGGCGCAGACGTCGGCGGCCAGGTCGCCGCGGCGCCACTCGTCGAACAGCGACACCCGCAGGGTGCCGCCGAGCGCGACGTGCCCCGCGACGCGCACCGTCAGGCGCTCCGCGCAGGGCGGCGTCGTCACCGTGATCGGCGCACTGCGCTCCTCGCCTGTGATCGCGACGAACGTGCGGCTGCTCTGGCACGTCCAGGGCGACCGCGCCTCGATGCCGTCCGCCGCGGGCATGGCGGCCACGTCGACGTCGGCGCCGTCGACCTCCTCCGCGATCCGCAGGTCCCCCGCCGTCGCGGTCGCCACCAGGTGGACGTAGCCGGGCGTCGGCGTCCCTTCGGCGAGGGTGACGCCGGCCCTGGCCACGCTCGGCGCGAGCCAGCACCCCAGGACGGCGATGAGGGCGACGGTTCGCATCGATGGTCTGAACGGACCCAGACCGACAAGGTACCCCGGTTGCTCTGGGGCTCAGATCGTGAAGAAGTCGATGCGAGCCAGCCGGACGACCTCTTCGAGGTTCGGCACGCGTCGCGCTCGACGACAACGAGGCGGTCGTCTTGTCATCGAACCAGAAATGGAATATGTTTCCATTTTAGGCATGTCCGCCGCCTCCAGTCGAGTCGCTCCCTCGCGTGGCGCGCCCCAGCAGCAACGCAGCCGGGACAAGCTCGCGCTGGTCCTCGACGCGGCCGAGCGACTGCTCGGCGAGCAGGGCTACGACGCCTTCACGACCACCGCGGTCGCCGCCCGCGCCGGCCTGCCGGCGTCGACGATCTACCGCTGGTTCGCCGACAAGGACGAGATCGCGACGGCGCTGATGATCCGCCACACCGAGCGGCTCGACGCGCAGACCACGCGGGCGCTGGACGCGCTCGACGATCCCTCGGTGGAGGACGCCGTGCGCACGGTCTACGACGTGTACGTCGCGTACTACCGCGAGCATCGCAGCCACGGCATCCTCTGGTTCGAGGGACGGGTCGGCGCGACGGCCGTCGCCCGGGTGCGCGAGCACACGCGCCGGGTCGCGGCCGGCATGCGCGCGTACGCGGTCGCCCGTGGGCTGTTCCCCGAGCGCGTGACCGAGCTCGACGTCCTGGTGATGACCGAGGCGGTCGACCGCATCCACGAGCTCGCCTTCCGCGACGACCCGAACGGCGATGATGACATCCTCGCGCGGGGACTCGCGCTTGCCCAGACCTATTACCGCGGCCTGGCCGCCTGATCGGAGAACCGATGCCCACGCTGGTCCGCACCCCCGAAGACATCACCGACGACTGGCTGGCCGAGGTGCTCGAGCGCCCGGGCCTCGAGGTCGCCGGGGTGGCGGCGATCGGCACCGGGCAGATGAGCCAGAGCCATCGCGTCACCTTCGCCGACGGGGGGAGCGTGGTGGTCAAGCTCGCCGCGGAGGATCCGACCAGCCGCGCCACCGGCGTCGGCATGGGCGCGTACGCGCGCGAGGTCGCCTTCTACCGCGAGCTCGCCGGTCGCATCCAGCACGGTCTGCCCGGATGCCATCTCGCGGAGTACGACGAGGCCGAGGGCTGGTTCACGCTCGTTCTCGAGGACATCGAGGCGGGTGTCCAGGGCGATCAGATCGCTGGCTGCACCGTCGCGGAGGCACAGCTGGCGATGCGCGCGCTCGCGCGGGTGCACGCGCCGGTGCTGGGCAACCTGCACGTCGGGACGGCGCCGTGGCTCAACCAGGAGTCCCCGCTCAACCAGGCACTGGTGGGCATGCTCCTGCCCGGCTTCCTGGAGCGCTACGAGGGCCGGATCGCGCCCGAGCACGTCGAGGTGTGTGAGCGCTTCGCCGCCGCCGTCGACGGGTGGGCGGCCGACCGCCGGCAGCCGCTCGGGCTGGTGCACGGCGACTACCGCCTCGACAACCTCCTCTTCGCCGGCGACACGTGCACCGTCGTGGACTGGCAGACCGTGTCCTGGGGTCCGGCGATGCTCGACGCGGCGTACTTCATCGGCGGGGGCCTCGTCATCGAGGACCGCCGCGCGCACGAGCAGGCGCTCTTCGACACGTACTTCGGCGAGCTGGAGGCGCTCGGCGTGACCGGCCTGTCGCGAGAGGCCTGCTGGGACGAGTACCGCCGCCAGACCTTCCACAACGTCCTCATGGCGATCGTCGCCGCGATGGTCGTCCAGCGCACCGACCGCGGCGACGACATGTTCATGGCGGTCCTCGAGCGCAGCGCCCAGCAGGTCCTCGACCTCGACGCGCTCGCGCTGCTGCCCGAGTCGGGGAGCCGCCCGCAGCCGCTGCGCCCGGCGCCCGAGGACGAGGGCCGCCACGCCCCCGGCCCCGAGCCGGCCTGGAACGAGAGCTGGTACTTCGACGCGATCAGCGACGACGGCTCGCTCGGCCTCTACGTCCGGCTGGGTCGCGTCCCCAACCAGGGTCTCTCGCTCTACACCGCCGCCGTGGTCGGACCCGGCCGCCCCGCGGTGATGGTCGTCGACGCCGCCGCGCCGCTGCCCGCGCTCGACGACGACGCGCAGGCGATCTCCCGCGACGGACTGCGCGCCACGCAGACGTGCGAGGCGCCGCTTCAGCGCTTCCGCGTGACGCTCGCCGCCGTCGGCGCGGCACACGCCGACGAGTCGGCGCCGCTGCGCGACGAGCCCGGCGCGCCTGCCGACGTCGAGCTCGACCTGATCTGGGAGACGGACGGTGTCCCCTACCAGTGGCGGATCGCGACGCGCTACGAGATCCCCTGCCGCGTCTCGGGCACCGTCCGCGTCGACGGCGAGGAGATCGCCTTCGCCGGCGTCGGCCAGCGCGACCACTCGTGGGGCGCGCGCGACTGGTGGGCCAACGACTGGATGTGGAACGCCCTGCACCTCGACGACGGCACGCACACCCACACCGTCACCGTCCCCGAGATGCCCGGCCTCGCGGTCGGCTACATCCAGCGCGGCGACGACCTCACCGAGCTCCAGACCGCGACCACCGCCGAGACCATCGCCGACAACGGGCTCATCGCGTCCGCCACCATCACCTCCGAGGACCTCACCACCGAGATCGAGCCAGTCGCGTTCGGCGCGCTGCGGCTCGTCGCACCCGACGGCCGCGTCACCCACTTCCCCCGCGCGATGTGCACCGTCAGCGTCCCGGACGGCCGCACCGGCGTCGGCTGGATCGAGTTCAACCGCAACCAGCGCGCATAGCTCCGCCGCGCCGTTGCGCCCCTGGTCTCGCGGTTCGCGCGCGCGACGTCCCTGCTCGCCTGAGGCTTGCCGGCGGGGCTGGCGGGTAAGTCTCATGCGCACCCGCACAACGACAGGGAGATCTCATGGCGAAGGCGCAGGCAGACCGCAAGGCAGCAGCCAAGAAGGCGGCAGTGACGAGGGAGCGCAATCAATCGAGGGCCAAGTCGCAGGAGGCCGGGACGAAGGCGGCCTCCACACGACGCGGCAACGAGGCGTCCGAGGACGCGTCACGTGCCCGCGGCATGGCGAGTCAGGCAGCGGGAACGGCGCTCTCTGCCGGCAAGCTCGCCGGAGGCGCAGCCCTCAAGGCCGGGCAGTCGATCCTGTCGCGCGGCAAGGCCGGTTCCAAGCGGTGAGCTGACATCGGAACTCGGCTCCGCGGGGCCTGCTACGTCGGTGGGAGCAGCCCGCTGATGAGACGCTCGATCGCGACGATGCCGATGTATCGCCCGCGGCCGTCACGGCAGACGAGCGGGTCGAAGCGCAGCCACGCCTCGCGCACGAGCGCGCGCCGCAGGAGGTCCGCGGGCGGCTCGTCGACGCCGACGACCAGGACAGGCCGGCGGTTGCGCCCTCCGTAGCCGTCGCGACGAACCAGGCCGACGGGCCGGTCGAGCTCGTCGACGAGGACGACGGTCATGACGCGAGGTTCGGCGAGCAGCGCCTCTCCGTGGGTGTTCGGCTGGTCGGCGCGCGCCGTCGGCACGGTCTCGATCAGCCCCGCCACCCCGACACCCGCTTCCCGGCAGCGCTGCATCTCGATGAGCGAGGCGAACAGCTCCGGCCGGAGGGCCCCCATTGCCGGGCCGGGACGGCTCAGGTGATAGCCCTGCGCCAGCGGGATGCCGAGGTCCAAGAGCGCCTCGAGCTCGCCCGGTCGTTCGATGCCCTCGGCGATCACCCAGGCGTCGATGCGGCTGGCGAGGGCGCCCAGCATCTCGAGCGCGGCCAGCTTGGCCGGGTCGAGGTCGCAGTCGGTGATCAGCCAGCGGTCGAGCTTGACGAACTCCGGACGCAGCTGCATCACATGGCTCAGGCTCGCGTAGCCCGCGCCGGCGTCGTCGACGGCGACCGTGGCTCCGCGCTCGCGCGCAGGCGCGAGGGCGGCCGCGAGATCGTCGTAGTCCAGGACGGGTGCCTGCTCGGTCACCTCGAGGACCGTCGACTCCAGTGAGGGCGCCGAGGCGAGGGCGTGCTGAACGGCCTCCGCCCCGATGGTGTCCGGCGAGACGTTGACCGACAGGAACGTGTTCGGAGGAAGCCGCCCCACGGCGCGCAACTGCCCGGTCAGGACGGCCGCCTCCAGGCGATCGCCGATGCCGAGGTCGCGCGCGGCCCCGAACCACTCTGGCGGCGACGCGGCGTCGGGCCCCGGGAAGCGAGCAAGCGCTTCGTAGCCCACGACCACGCCGCGTTGCAGGTCGACGATCGGCTGGAACGCCGTCTCCACGACGTCCGGGTCCGCGAGCACGCGTCCGAGGGCGGCCGGCCAGCCGCCTGGCCGGGCCTGGCGCGGCGCCGGACGAAGGCCGGACACCGACGCCGTGAAGCCTGCGATCGGCAGCTAGCCGACCGTCACGATGCTGTCCCGGACCTGCGCCACGAGGGCGGGAGAGACGTCGGTGATTCCGTGTTGCTCGCTGGCGTGCGCGGCCACACGCTCGAGCAGAGCGCCCTCGGTCTCCTCCTCAAAGGTCGCCATGCATCCGGCCACAACTGCACCACAGGCAAACTGCTTCACTTCAATCACCCCAGAACCGATCGGTTACCCACCCTGCATCGACAGCTCCGTCGGTGACCTGTAGCGGCGGCGTCACCTGACGCGATGCCGCGCCTCCTCCGGCCTCGTCCAGGCCAGCGAAAACAGGTCGCCCTCCCCGCCCCGGGCGAGGCCGACCACCGCCGCGCGGATGGCGAGGGTCTGAGATGAGGACCAGCTTGGCCGGCACGAACCGCTCACAGTCACTCTCACCAGGCCCAGCGGTCGTGCCAGTTCGGACGTGCGTGTCGACCTCATGGTGTGGCGTGATCGCGGAGAGCCGCGAGGAACGCTTGAGTTGTCGCTGAGGGGCGGCGGTCGGATCGCCAGGCCAGACAGAGCCGTCGCGTGAGGCCGGGTGGATGGACCGCTGCCGTGGCTATCGGTGGACCGGCGGCGGTGGCGACGCCGAGCGGCAGCAGGGCGTAGCCGAGCCCGCGCGCAGCCAGGTTGCGGACGGTCAGCGGCTCATTGCTCTGCATCACGAGTCGAGGCTGCACGTCGTCGCGCTGTAGGGCGGCGTCGATGGTGGCTCGAAGGCTCAATCCCTCGGAGAAGGCAATGAAGGGACGCTCGTGCAAGAAGCGCAGGTGCAGCCCGCCGGGAGCCGTCAGCATCTCGGGGCTGCCGGCGATCACGATGTCCTCGGATCCGAGGTCCATGAGGGTGACGCCCCGCGGTCGATACTCGTCATCGAGCAGCGAAAGGAACGTGGCATCGAGCTGGCTGAGCCGCACGGCCTTGAGCATCTCGGGTGTCGTTCGCTCTACCAGAGTGACGCTCACGTCGGGATTGCGTGCGGTGAAGCTCGCCATGATCGCCGGCACGTCGATGGGCCCGAGCCAGTGCATGGTCCCGATCACCAAGTGGCCACTAACCGGCCCTGCATCGCGAGCCTCCGCCCGTATCGCGTCGATCTCGACAAGCGCGGCACGGGCCCGCCGAGCGACGCGTTCGCCGAGGGCCGTGAGACGGACCGGCACCGAGCGTGTGACGAGGTCGGCGCCGAGTTCGGCCTCGAGCCTTCGCACTTGCTGGGAGACGGCGGACTGCACGACATGGAGGCGACGGGCGGCGGCGGTGAAGGAGCCGAGCTCGCCGACCGCATCGAGGTATTCGAGTTGGCGCAAATTCACTTGTCGTGATGATGACAGCACAGATGATTATCTTGCGTGACGTGCGGTGACGGCCAACATCCAGTGGACATGGATGCACGCCAACAGCGCCGGGCCATCGACCCGGACGACATCGCGCGGGCAGCGGATCGTCTGCAAGGCGTGGCCAACCGCACGCCGATCTTCACCAGCCGCGAGCTCGATGCTGACCTGGGCGCGACGGTCTTCCTCAAGGCGGAGCAGTTCCAACGCGCAGGCGCGTTCAAGTTCCGTGGGGCGTACAACACGGTGGCATCACTATCTCCCGCGGAGCTGGCGCGCGGGGTGGTCGCCTCGTCCTCCGGCAATCATGCTCAGGCGCTGGCCATCGCAGCCTCGATCGTCGGGACGACGGCGACGATCCTCATGCCGGCCGACGCGCCGGCCTCCAAGCGCGCAGCGACCGAGGGCTACGGGGCGCGGGTACTGGTGTTCGACCGCTATCTCGACGACCGTGAGCAGCTCGTGGACGACCTCGTTGCCCGCGACGGACTCGTCGCGGTCCACCCCTACGACGATCCTCGCGTGATGGCCGGGGCGGGCACGTCGACCCGAGAGCTCATCGAGCAGGCGGGGCCGTTGGACCTCGTGATCATTCCCGCCGGTGGGGGTGGTCAGCTCTCCGGTGGAGCCGTGGCGGCCGTCGGTGTGGACCAGCCGCCGCGTGTGGTCGGCGTCGAGTCCGCCGCGGTCGGGCAGTGGAGGGCCTCGCTGGACCAGGGCCACCCGGTCCTCGTCGAGGTTGGACGGACGATCGCCGACGGTCAGCAGCTACCGGCTCCCGGACGGCTGACGTTCGCGGTGGCCAAGGCCTTGGTGGAGGATGTCGTCGGCGTGACCGACGAGCAGCTGCTGGCGGCGATGCTCCGCTTGTTCGAGCGCCAGAAACTCGTGACCGAGCCGAGTGGAGCCAGCGCGGTCGCCGCGGTCCTTTCCGGGCTCATCGACGTCAAGGGCCTCCGCGTCGGCGTGATCATGTCTGGCGGCAACATCGCCGTGGAGCGCTTCGTCAGCTTGCTCGCCCATGGGCGCTGAGCCCACCGCTGATCGGACGGTACGGCTGCTCCTGGCCGGTGGCACGATCGCCATGGCCGGCACCCCCGCCCGGCCCTCCGCTCAGGCCATCGAGGATCTGCAGCGCCGACGGGTTCACCTCGCCGCAGACCGGTCCGATCGGCTTCGTGGAGGAGGGGCGCGTCACCGTGCACTGGCGACCTGACGACCGTCCGTGTTTGGACACCGTTCGGCTGGACGCCAAGGTCGAGATCCTCACCCCCGGGCTCGGCACGCTGCCGGCGCTCGATCTGCGCGCAAGCCAGATCAGCTGCGCGGGAACGCTCTCGGGTCCGGCCGCCGGATCGCGCTTATCGCCGCGCTTGGCGCTGGCCTATCCGCTCACGAAATCAGGGAGTTCTTCTATCGCTATGACTGACTCGACCGACGATCCCCTCGCCCGGCTGGCGGAGCTCGGCTACGCCCTGCCGCCCGCGCTGGCCCCGAACGCCGTCTACGTCCCATTCACGCAGGCCGGGGACACGATCTACGTGTCCGGACAGCTCCCCTTCGACGCGCAGGGACGAGTCACGACCACGGGCCGGCTCGGTGACGGGATCGATCGCGAGGCTGGCCAGGAGTGCGCCCGCGTCTGCGCGCTGAACCTCCTCAGCCAGTTGCACAACGCCCTCGGCGGACTTGGTCGTGTGACCCCAGATCCTCAAACTCGACGAGATCGATGCCATAGTGCACGTCGGCGAGCCGCGCGCCCCTCTGGCTGGACTCGATGCCGACACCGACGGGCCATCGGCGGGCTGACACCGGCAAGCCCCACAACGCTGCGCGTCTGATGGTGCCGGCCGTCTCCCTCGTGCTTTGGGGCTCAGCGACCGATGCATGAGCATCGCCTTAGAACCGCAGGTCCAGCACGGCCCTGAATCGGCCTCGGGACGGCTGACGATCGGCCGGCGGCTGGGGCTGCTCGTGGGGCTGCTCGGCCTCGGCATCGCAAGCGTGGCGTGCATGGCGGTGCTCGGGGTCGGTCGAATCGATCGCAGTATCTCCCACTTCCGCGACAGCGCGTTCGGCAACGCAGCCGTGACGGACCAGCTTCGTCGCGCGATGAAGGACACCGAGCTCGCGTCGCTGGAGTACGCGCTGGTCGAGAACGCCCCTCGTCGCAACGCACTGCGAATCCAACTCTCCGGGACTCTGGTCCCGGCGGTCACCGCTTCGCTGTCCGCGACCGCGGCGGCGCTCGCCGACGAACCTGCGGATCGTGCCGGGCTTGCGCGGATCCAGAAGAGCTGGCAGCGCTATCTCGAGCACAGCGAGCCGTACCTCCTGTCTACAACCCCCGGCAGGGAGCGGGCCGCCGCGCTTCGGATCCGTTCGCTTCTGGAGCAGAGCATCGCCGACGCCGACATCATCGTCGGCAGGGAGGCGAAGGAGCTGACCGCGGCGATCCAGGAGACCAGCCATGAGGCGAACCAAACCAGGAAGCATCTCATCATCGCAGCGGTGATCGCCGCCCTGCTCGGCACCGGGATAGCGGTCGCGCTCACGCGCAGCATCGGGCGTCGCACCCGCCACTATTCGCGGTTCGCGAAAGCTGTGGCCAAGGGCAGCTACGGCGAACGCGTGCACATCAGCGGAAACGACGAGCTCACTGAACTCGGCAGACTGCTCAACCGGATGATGGAGCATGGCGACTCCGAGCAGATGCAGAACCGTCAGCGTTCGGAGTACACCGAGGCCATGCAGCTCACCGGCAGTGAGGACGAGGCTCACAACCTGCTCAAACTCCATCTCGAGCGGTCGATCACAGGCAGTGTCGTGACGGTCCTCAGCCGCAACAACAGCGCGAACCGACTCGAGCCGACCACACCGCTTGCCGCCGACGATCTCATCGCCAGCCATCTGAACGAGGCGCAGCCACGGGACTGCCTGGCAGTACGCAGCGGCCAGACCCACCGTTCGAGTGGACGAGGCGGGTTGTTGGAATGCACGATCTGTGGAAAGGCCGCGACGAGCGCGTGTCAGCCGTTCCTGGTCGGAGGCGAGGTCATCGGGGCCGTGCTGGCGCGCCGCGACCACGGCCTGACCGAGATCGAGACCGAGACCATGCGCGCCTCGGTGGTCCAGGCAGCACCGCTGCTGGCGAACCTTCGAAATCTGGCGCTCGCCGAGTTCAGGGCGGGAACAGACGCGCTGACGGGGCTGCCCAACCAGCGCGCGAGCCACGAGACCATGCAGCGAATGGCGGCCCAGGCCACGCGGACCCGGCTGCCCTTGTCCGTGCTGCTGCTGGATCTCGACCGCTTCAAGCAGATCAACGACGTCTTCGGGCACGCCGAGGGAGACAACGTCCTCGCAGCCGTCGGGGTCGCCTTGCGCTCGATCCTCCGCGAGGGGGACTTCTGCGGCCGCTTCGGGGGTGAGGAGTTCGTCGTGCTGCTGCCGAACACCGGCCGCGAGGGCGCCGCCGACGTCGCTGAGAAGCTCCGGGCGGGCGTCGAGAAGATCCGGGTGCCCTCCGTCAAGCGAGAGATCACCACCAGCATTGGCGTCGCCACGGTGCCGGACCACGGCGATGAAGCCGCGACCGTATCGCGCATTGCGGACCGCGCCCTCTACGCGGCGAAGGCCGGAGGACGAAACCGCGTCGAGCTCGCAACGGTGGTCACCGCCCTCGGCAACGATGCCCCGCCGCTCAAAGCGGGCCGATTCGGCGACGCCGCAATCGGAGTGCCGGAGGCGGTGCCCGAAGGGCCCGCCCAGGGTTTCCCCCGGGCACGTTGATCGGCCGGGCGCGAGCTCGTGTCGAGCCGATCAGAGGCTTCGCTTCGCCATCACCCGGTGTCCGAAACGATCGCGCCCCCGGATCGTGACCGTGCCGCGTCCGCGGAGCACGTGACAGCGCGTCCTGGCGCCGACGCGGATGCGCCTCACCTGATGCCGCGCGCGGACGCGTGCGCGGGGCACGGCCCCGCCCAGTGCGCGGGCGCAGACGCGGACGCCGCGCCGGACGCGAGTGAGCTTCGTGATGCGCACAATCGCGTGCGGAGCGAGCGCGACCTTGCGCTGCGTGAACATCGTCATCGCGCCCTGTGTGTACTGCTGGACGGTGTGCGCCGCGCCGAGGTCGACGGTGAAGCGCAGGCGGCCGTCCGCGGCCGGGACTGTTGGTGTCCCACCTACGTCGACGGCCTTCAGCCCGCGGTACCAGGCCGGGGTCGTCACAGTCGTGCTGCCGGAGCCCTGGAGCGTGACGCCTCGACGGCCGGCTTGCAGGCGGAGGAACTCCAGCGCGCGCTTGGGGTCGGTGGCGACATGCCAGCCCCAGACGTCGAAGGCGGGATCGATCGTGCGGTAGTCGAAGCGCTTCGGCGGTGGCGGCGGATCGGCCAGCACGGGGGTGAACGCCGTCAGCGTGTCGGCGATCTCGCGCCTGAAGTTCGCCGCCGTGTGACACCCGGGCCCGTAGTCCTTCCAGAGGTGGTGGATCTCGAGCGCGTCGAGCGTCTGATGGAAATCGACACTGGCCATGTGCACACCCTCTTCGACGACGCAGGAAACCGTGTCGGCCGACAACGGAGCTTCGCCGATCGCGGGGTTGGGGATGCCGTTGGCGGTGCGGACCTGGAGGTCAACGTCGCGTAGGTTCGACGCGAGGTCGGTGGGGTTGTGGCCGCGCCAGCGGACCTCCTGCTCCGAGCGCGGACCGTAGATCGCGTCGGCGGGCCCGTTGTCGAACGTCGAGCTCGCCGATAGGACGGCGCCGTTGGCCGGCAGATTGGAGTCGACCGCGCCCGACAGCGACGCCGCCGCGACAAACAGATCCGGGTGGCGAGCGGCGAACATCGCGGCCCCGTAGCCGCCCATCGAGATCCCGAAGACAGCGCGGTGGGAGCGGTCCGCGAGCGTCCGGAAGCGAGCGTCGATCAGCGGGACCAGCTGGTCGATGACGAACGTCTCGTACATGGGCGGCCCGAAGGCCCCGGCGTTGTACCAGTCGCTCCAGTAGCCGCTGTTGCCGTCGGGCGACACGATGATCGACGGGTAGTCCTTCGCGAGTCCGATGCCATCGACGAAGGTCCGGAACGTGTCCTGGTTGTTCATCGTCCCGGCCGTGATGTAGGTCACTGGCCACCGGCGCGAGGCGTCGGCGGCATAGCCCGTCGGGAGGATCACTTCGACCTTCGTCGGCGTCGAGAACGCGGGAGTCGCGATCGTCAGCTCGACGTCGCGATCGGTGATGTTCCGCTCCGTGACGACGCGCACGTCGGCGGCCCGCGCGGCGGGCGCCACCATCAGCGCGGCGACCAGGATCGCCAGTACCCAGGTCACGAGAACATCGTGATCTCGGTTACGCAACGCGCACCGCACCGACTCGGCCGCTGGCCCGCTCGAGCAGCGAGGCAGGATCTTCATGTCGATCGCCGCGCCAGGCGACGTGCTGATCCGGACGCACCAGGACGAAGTCGGCTTCGAACCGCGACCGCAACTCTCGGTCCACAAGATCCACGACCGTCAGTGGGACGGCCGACGCCCTGGCCGCCGAGACGAGCTCCTGGCACCTGCTGGAGGTGTCACCGCCGAGCACCAGCAGGGTCATGCCCGGCGCGAGCCTGTCATAGAGCGAATCATCGGGCCCGAGCCAGACGTGCGTCAGACGCCCGCCCGCGCCCTCCCCGATCACGATCGGTGATTCGTACTTCACCCCGAGGACCAGATCGAGGGCGTGGAACTCCGCGTGCTTGGTTCGCTGGATCTCGTTCGCCGCGGCGCGGCGCGCGGCGCCTCCGGCGGCGCCATCTCGCTCGAGGTCGTCGACGAGCAGCTCGGCGGCGAGCACCTTCATGTTCTGCGTCGCCGCTTCGATGACCCGGGTCTGGACTGGGCGGCGCTCCGTCTCGTAGCTGTCGAGCAGGCCCGGCCCGCCCCACCCCTCGAGGACTGCTGCGAGTTTCCAGCCGATGTCCACGGCATCTCCGATACCGGTGTTCAGCCCATGCCCCCCGAAGGGCGGATTGAGGTGAGCGGCGTCCCCGGCCAGCAGGACGCGATCGCTGCGCGCTCGGTCGACCAGTTGCATCCTGGCGGTCCACGGGTCGGTCGAGCGCACCCTCGCGCCGACCCGAACGCCGGCGGCATCGTCGATGATCTGCTGGCCGTCGCGCTCCCCACGATCACGGTCGACGCCGAAGGCGATGATCCACCACCTGCCGTCGAGATCGAGCGGTCCCATCAGGGCCGGCGCCTCGGGGTTGACCGTCCAGTAATGGATGGCCGGCCCATGGGCGACCTGGCCCAAGAGGCCGGGCGCGTCGAAGACCATCCCGAAGTTGGGTCGCAGCGCGTGCTCGCCGACATAGGCGGACCCGATCGCGTCACGGACGGCGCTGCGCGGACCGTCGCAGCCGAGCACGTACTCGGCTCTGACCGTGGCGAGACGACCCTCGTTGTCGGTGACCGTCACCGTGACCCCGTCCGGGTCCTGGTCGACGCCGCAGACGCTCGATGGCGTTACCAACGTGCAGGCGTCCAGCTCGGAGACGACCTCGCGGAGCATCTCCTCGAGGGCGAACTGCGGAGCCTGTTGACCAAGCTCGGGAAACCGGTCGCCCTCGGCCCGAAGCCCGAAGACGCCGCTGAACCGCGAAAGCTCGCGCCCGGTCAGCGACGTGCAGAAGACCGCGTCGCTCGACCAGGCCACCGGGAGCGGAGCCTGCTCGCGCAGCCGGTCGGCGATGCCCCAGCGGCGCAGGTGCTCCATGGTCCGAACGTTGAGCGTCTTGCACCTGGGCCGGGCATGCGAGACGGTCGGACGGGGCTCGATGACCGTGCACTCGATGCCGCGCCGGCCGAGCTCCACCGCGGCCGCGAGACCCACGGGCCCCCCGCCGGCGATCAACACCTGCGTCGACGTCGGCAGCGGCCCCCGGTTCATCCCAGCTCAGTCTGCGTCGGGGCCGAGGACGGCTTCGAGCTTGGAGGCAAGCTCTCCCTCGTTCGAAGCGAGATGCTCTGTGAGCACGGCGTGCATGAGCGCGCCGTCGCGGGCCTGCGCCGCCTCGAGCAGTGGAAGGTGGCGTTCGTATGCGCTGTGCTGTCGCAACGCATCGGTCTCGCCGTAGACGACGCGCAGATAGCGCTGGCAGGCCTGCCAGAGCTGGGTGATGAGTCGGCTCAGGCGCTCGGTGAAGACCGGACGCCAGAGGATCCGGTGAAACGCGTCGTGGCTGTCCCAGAACTGATCGGAGTCCGCCGGCGCCGTCGTCATCGCCTCGAACACGGCCTCGAGATCCATGACGTCGGGGTCGGTGAGCTGCGGACAGGCCCGGGCCGCGGCGTCGATCTCGATCAGCAGGCGCAAGCGGTAGATCTCGTGCAGGTCTTCGAGCTCGAGTGGCGCAACGATCGCAGTGCGCGCCGGCCGCAGCTCGACCAATCCCTGCCCGGCCAGGCGCTGGAGCGCTTCACGAACGGGGCTGGGGCTGACACCGAGATCAACTGCGAGATCACTGATCGACAACGCCTCTCCCGGCCGCATCCGGCCTTCGACGATCGACTGGCGCACCACGTGGGTGACCTTGTCAACGAGCGATTGGGTCTCCTGCTTGATGGGCATCACGCCCGTTCGCGTCCTCGCCATTGGCTTCGCCGATCCTAGGACTGCTTGAGGATGATTCGACAGCACGTCACGCCTCCCCGAGGTAGCTCGCCGTGAGGAGCTGCCGGTCCGCCCCAAGCTGGCTTGCGCTCCCCTGATGCTGCAGTTCGCCGTGGGACAGGACGTATCCCCGGTCGACGATGCTCAGAGCGAGCTGGACGTGCTGTTCGACGAGCACGACGGCGCAGCCGGTGTCCTTCGCGAAGTCCCGCACGACGGGCAGGAGCCGCTTGACGATCACGGGAGCCAGGCCGAGGCTGAGCTCGTCGACGAGCAGCACCGACGGGCGCCGGATGAGAGCCCGCGCCAAGCTGAGCATCTGCTGCTCGCCGCCCGAGAGCAGCCCGGCGCGACGATCGGAGAGCTCGCCCAACGCCGGAAACAGCTCATAGGCAAGGTCGGCGTCGACCACGGCGCCGCGGGGGGCCAGTCGCAGATGCTCGGCCACCGTGAGTCCGGAGAACACGCTGCGCCCTTCGGTCACGTGTGCCATCCCGCGCTCGGCGAGCGCCTGAGGCGAAGCGCCGGCGACGTCGTCCCCGTCGTAGAGGACCCGGCCAGACATCGGCCCGAGCAGGCCGGACGCGACCCTCAACGACGTCGTCTTGCCGGCACCGTTGGCTCCTAGCACCGCGACGACCTCTCCAGCGCCAACCTCGATATCGAGGTCGCGAACGGCCGGCGCGCCGTCGTAGCCCGCCGTGACCGCATCGAGCATCAGCCGCGCGCGGTCGCTCACGGGAGCTCCGCCTCGAGGACGGTCGCGGCTTCGTCGCCGATGTACGCCGTGATGACCGCCGGATCGGAGCGGATCTCCTCCGGTGGCCCGGTCGCGATGACCCGGCCGAAGTCGAGCACGGCGACCCGGTCACAGACCGAGAGCACGAGGCCCATGTCGTGGTCGACGAGCAGGATGCCGGGACCGGTTTCGGCGATGAGCCGAAGCTGCGAGGCGAGTTCCCCGCTCTCTTCGCTGTCCAATCCCGCCGCCGGCTCATCCAGCAGCACCACCGACGGGCCGCCCATGAGGGCGCGTCCCACCCCCACGAGCTTGCGCTGCCCCTGGCTCAGGGTCGCTGGGAGCTCCGCCGCCAGCGACTCGATGCCCAGCCGAGCGAGCACCTCCTGAGTCCGATCCCCGGCACCCGGCCCGCGTCTGAGCGTGCGGCGCGCCAGATCCCAGACCGAATCGGCGGTTCCGGCAACCGCCAGGTTCTCGGCAACGGTCAGATCGTCGAACAGCTCGGCCGCCTGCCAGGTCCGCGCCAGGCCCCGGCGGGCACGCTCGTGCGGAGCCAGGCTCGAGACATCGCTCCCGCCCACCGTCACCGTGCCCCGACACGTCGTGAACCCGGTCACGGCGTCGATGAAGGTGGTCTTGCCGGCGCCGTTGGGTCCGATCAGGCCGACGATCTCGCCGCGTCGCACCTTGAGATCGACGTCGGCGAGGGCCTGGACTCCCCCGTAGCTGACCGACAGGCCACTGGCCGCCAACGACGCGGTCATGACGTCGTCACCCCCTGCAGGGACGCAGCCGTCGGGGCCTTCGCTGCCGCCGTAGACTGCCGTCGCGCGTCGCGCCGGTCGGCCACGAGCCCGGCGATGCCTTCGGGGAACTGGACGACGTTGACGATCAGCGCAAGCCCGCCCACGATGAGCTGGTAGGTCACGGGGATGCCGAGCAGCTTGTTCGCAGCGTGGATGAACAGGCCTTCGGTCACCAGCATCCCGCCGATCAGCGCTCCGGCGACCGAAGTGATCCCGCCGAGGTAGGAGAAGGCCACCAGCGAGAGCGCGATCGGGATCCCGAAGCGCGGCGCGGACACCGATCCGAAGTCGTACGCATACAGGGCGCCGGCCGTTCCGGCGAGCACGGAGGACACCGCGTAGGCGGCCAGCTTCGTCTCGCGCACCGAGATGCCGGCCGCCGCGGCGGCGCGCTCGTTCGAGCGCACGGCGAGCATCCGCCGGCCCAGCTCTCCGCGTCGAATGGCGACGACCACCAGGGCTGCGACGAGCAACGTGGCCAGGCACAGGAATCCGAACACCGGGCTCGGCTGGGACGACGTGCCCAGGAAGTCCGCGTGCGTGCCCAGATCCAGTCCGAGAAGCGATGGGTCAGGCACGCTGTCGCGGGCCGCGTTGATGCCGAACGACGTGTTGGCGAACCAGAAGTTCTCGATCGCCAGCGCCGCCGCCATGGTGGCGATGGCGAGGCTGACTCCGCGGACGCGCAGCGCCGAAACGGCAGACAGAAGACCCACCCCGAGGCTTGCGAGCACGCCGAGCAGCGGCGCGATCGGGAACCCGAGTCCGGCACCGTGGGCGAGCTTGGCGACCAGCAACGCGGTGACGCCGGCGAGGGCGGCCTGCAGGAGCGACATCTGCCCTACGAACCCGGTGAGCACGACGAACGACAGGCACATCAGCGCGCCGATCAGGGAGTTGATGAACGCCTGCCGGTAGTCGAACGGGAATGCGACAAGAGCGACCGTCCCCAGGCTCGCGAGGCCGACGACGCGAAGGCGCGCGGTCGCGGCCCGCACGCGGGGGAGGCGCTTCTCGACCACGGCGCCCCGTTCGGGCAGTGAGCCTCCGCGCACGAAGAGCACGGCCATGATCACCGCGAAGAAGAACAGGTCGGCCACGCCCGGCAACGGGCCTCCGGCGGTGCTGGGGAACCAGCGCTTCGTCTGCATCCAGATGATCAGCGACTGCACGATCCCCATGCCGACACCGGCGACGGCAGCGGCCGTGAACGAGGTGAACCCCGCGATCAGGGCTGCCGCCAGCGCCGGGATGACCGTGAACGCGAGGACGAGGGGATCGAGCTGCGAGATCGGCGCGACCAGGATCCCGAGCGCTCCGGCGAGGATCGACGCCAGCACCGTGTTGGCCATCGAGAGCCGGTCAGGCGAGAGGCCCGTGAGCCTCGCCGCCTCCTCGTTCTCCTGCGCCGCGCGTGTCGCGATCCCGAACCGGGTCCGCTTGTAGACGGTCGCCAGCACCAGAGTGACGGCCGCGATGATCGCGACGAGGATGAACCGGTTGACCGGGATCGGAACGCCGAAGACGTCGACAGGGGATTCGGAGAGCACCGGAGGCGCCGACTGCGTGTCGCCGCCGAAGCGCAGGATGATGATCGCCTGCAGGGTGAGCAGCAGTCCAAGCGAGGCGACGAGCTTGGCCAGCGCAGAAGCGCCGCGCAGGCGCCGCAGGACGATGCCGTCCAGCAGCGCGCCGGTCAGCGCGCACACCAGCAGCGCCACGATGAACGCAGGCGCCGTGCTCCACGGGCCGCCCAGTTGCCACTGCTCGCCGACGAGCGGGATCGGCGGCAGGAACAGCGCACCGCTGGTCTGCAGTCCGTAGAAGACGTAGGCGCCGAGCATCGCGAGGGCACCGGCCGAGAGGTTGATGACACCGGCGCCGCGGAAGGTCAGGACGATCGAGAGCGCCAGGCCAGCGATGAGCACGCCGCCTCCGAGGCCGAGCAGGCTGAAGAGCAGGAAATCCTTCATCCGTCCCCGCGTGTGACGTGAACCTCGCTCATGGCTCAGGGAAGGCGCAGGTCCAGGGGGGTGCCGGGGTCGAACTCGCGCTCCACGTAGCCGCGGCGGTGCAGCTCCGTGGCGTCGGCGCCGGATCGCAGCGCTTCGAGCATCGCGGCAGGGTCGAGGTTGACGCCGATCGGGTCGGCGGCGAACTCGGGTGCCGTGCGCATCCATTCGCTCGACTGCCCCCAGTCGCCGAAGTTGTCCGCTTGGAGCTCGACGCTGTTGCCGTCGGGATCGACGTAGTAGAAGGACGTCGTCATCCCATGATCGAGGCAGGCGTGCGGTTCGATGCCCACCTCGCGCAGTCGCTCGTACGTCGTCAGCAGGTCCTGGACCGAGTCGTACTCGAACGCCAAGTGGTGCATGCCGGTCTCGCTGACGCGGTCCGGCGGTTCCTCCAGGCCCGGAACGGCGAGCAGGGCGACGCGATGGTTGGCCGCGTCGTTCGACATCCAGCAGCCGCCGTCGAAGGTGAAGTTGGGCTCCATGCCCACCGCTGTGCCGTACCACGCGATCATCTCGTCGAGGCGGTTGGTCTTGAACGTGACGTGGTGCAGCACCGGGCGTACGATGGTCGTCGGGGTCATCTCTCCTCTTCTCGATCGTTCAGTTCGCCGGCGGGGGCGAGGGCAGGTACTTGCCACCGGTCGCGTCGACCCACTTGCCGTGGCCTTCGTAGGTGTAGAAGCGTCCGGTGAGCGTGCCGGTGTTCCGCCACGGCGTCCGTCCGAACTGGATGTCCGGATCGCCGAGGAACATCGGCCCGCGGAACCTCCTGGCCTCCGCGGCGAGCGCGGCGGTGGTGAGGTTGTCGGGTCCGACCGCGTTGAAGAGCTTCCCCATCCACAGCGCGGTTCCGAACTCGGCCGCCGACCACGCGCCGGTCTGGCCGTTGCCGTACGTCGCGTTGGCATTCAGCATCGCCCTCATCGCGGGGCTCGGATGGGGTAGGTACGGGCTCTCGCCCAGGTCGAAGTACGTCCAGTGCGGAAGGTCGCCCAGCGCCTTGACGACCGCTGGGTTGATGCACGTCGACAGCGACACGACCGGCACCGACTCCGGGACGTTCAGCGTCTTGAGCGCCTTGGCGACTGCGATGCACTGGCCAGGCGAGACCAGCGTCACGTCGAGGGCGTCCGCGGTGCGAGCACCGCTGGCGATGACCGCCGACGTCACGTCGGGACTGTTCTGGGGAACCAGGCCGAGCTTGGGCTCCAGGCCCTGCACCTTCATCTGATGCAGGCCCGCCTGGGCGATCTGGCGGAACAGATCGGCGTCGGGCAGGAGCTGAGCCACCGTCTTGACATCCGGCTTCGACGTCAGGTACGTGATCGCCGAGCTCGAGGCCATCGTGCCGCCACCCGGGCAGAAGACGTTGGACCCGAAGAGGTCGGCCTGTAGGGGGACGACGCAGATCTCGACCTTCTTGCCACCGATGGCCCCGAGGAGAGCGAGCCCGCCGCTCGGCAGCCCGGGATTGAAGACCGCCTTGATCGACGGGTCATTGCGGAACTGTTGCCCGCACGCCTGAGCCTGCTCATCCGAGGCGCCCGTGGTGCACGACTTGAAGACGATCGGGTGCCCCTGGACGCCGCCCAGCTTCTCGTTGAAGAACCGGACCGCGCCCTCGACGAGGAAGCGGCCGCCGGGCGGCGGCGGAATCGGGCCGGCCGTGTTGCTGACGAGCCCGACGTAGATCGGCGACTTCGTCGCCTTGCCCGATGTCCCGCCGACGAACTTCTGGGCCACCGCCACGTCGGCCTCGGTGACCTTGCCGCCCTTCGGGCCGCCGTAAGTCGTCGCGCCGTCGGTGTTGGAAGAGGTTGCTGCACCGCCGCCGCACGCGGCGAACCAGGAGCACGACGCAGCGAGGGCGAGCGCGGCCACCCGCGTGAGGGTCATGTCGCGGCCACGAACCGGTTCGACAGCTTGCCGAGCGTCTCGATCTCGACCTCGACGACATCGCCGGCCTTCAGCCACACCGGCGTCTCCATCCCGAACGCGACCCCGGAGGGCGTGCCGGTGGAGATGATGTCGCCCGGCTCGAGCGTCATGAGCGACGACAGGTAGCTGATGCCCTCGGCGATCGAGAACACCATCGCGCTCGTCCGCGAGTCCTGCACCGTGCGCCCGTTGACCGTCGTGCGCAGGGAGAGATCCTGGGGATCCCCGAGCTCGTCGGGCGTGACCAGAAGGGGCCCGCAGGGTGCGAACGTGTCGAGCACCTTGCCGGGCAACCACTGCGAACCGCGCATCTGCAGATCGCGAGCACTGACGTCGTTGAGGACCATGTAGCCCGCGACGTAGTCGAGCGCGTCGTCGACGGCCACCTCCTTGGCCCGACTGCCGATGACCAGCGCCAGCTCGCCTTCGTAGTCGATGTCCGCACTCACCGCCGGCATGAGCACGTCGTCGTCCGGACCGACCAGTGCGTTGGGGAACTTCGCGAAGAACTCTGGAAACGTCGGCCGTTCGAGCCCCGATTCCGCGATGTGCGCTGCGTAGTTCAATCCGAGACACAAGATCTTCGATGGATCCGGTACCGGCGGACCGAGCCGTACGTCGCCGAGGGCGATCGCCGCGGTCGGCCCCGCCCGCACCAGGTCGGCCGCGGCCGAGGCGACGGCTTCCCGGGCATCGAGCGGCGCCTCCAGCATGCGCCGCACGCGGCTGGTTCCGTTGGGCGAGTGGGGCATCGCGCCGCTCGCGCGAGCCGCTGCGCCCAAGTCCACGGCGATGTCGCCGACGACGATGACCGCCCGCAAACCGGATGGCTCCCGGACGGTGCCTATGCGCATGCGGTCCCCCTCTTGGTCTCAGGTGTCCGGGCGCCTAGAACTTGATCTTTCCCTTGATGTCCGTGATCACGTTGCTCTTCTTGTTGGTCACCGAGTAGGTGCCCTTTCCGGTGGCGCCCTTGTAGTGGCCGGTGCCCCTGGTGATCGTGAAGTGGCCGCCGGCCTTGCCGTTGCTGATCTCGACCGTCCCGGTCGAGTAGACCTTCCCGTTCGAGAACGTCTCGACCTGCTTCTCGGTCGGCGGGGTGATGGTCACCTTGTACGTCGACTTCCCGAACTTGCCGGTGCACGTGCCGCTCGACGAATTGGTGCCCGAGAGCTTGCCGACGCAGTGCTCGGTGAACGTGTAGCTCTTCTTCTTCTTGCTGGCGTCAGCGCCCGAGGCCAGCGCACCACCGGCGATGAGCGCTGCGACGAACACGGCGGCGACGGCACTCATCAGCAGACGATGGAAACGAATCATGCTCTCTCTCCCCTCAATTGCGTTGCCTCGTAGATCATCTATGATCTTTCTTTGCTTTACAAGTGCGTATGTCAAGCAGCGGGAGGAGCTGCCGTGCACAACACGCGGAAATGGGGGCTATTGGCGGCGCCTAAGGCGCAGACGGTCACCTTCGACACGGAGGACATCAAGGCCGGCGCCGACGGCAATCCGACCTCGGGAGCCGTCAGGCTCGATCAGCTCCTCCCACCCGAGTTCACCTCGGGCTTCGCCAGCTTCGGCACCTGCGATACGGCAAGGATCGCCACTGCCACGACCAAGCCCGATTGCCCGGCCGACTCACTCGTCGGCACGCTGCAGGCCACCCTCTACCTCACAGAGTTCAAGGCGAAGGTGACCAGCGACCAGGGCGACATCTTGTCCACGGCCTGCACCGGCGGCCGGTGGACGCTCCAGACACACCTCGAGTCCCTCGACGGCACCGACGAGACCACCCAGAACGCGGTCGACTGCACAAGCGGAAGGGCGGAAGCTTCGCCGGACCCAGCACCAGGCCTTGGGCGCCTGCTGCCACCGCTCCCGTCCCCGGCCGCGTGACGAGTCGTCGAGAGATCCCCGACATGACGACCGACGGCATCCAGATCACGCGGCGCGGCGAAGGCCCAACGGTTGTGATGATCCACGGCAGTGTGCAAGGCGGCCCGTCGAGCGGGGAGGACTACTGGCGCTTCCAGCTGCCCCTCGCCGACCTGGGTTGGGGGCTGATCCTGCCAAGCCGGCCCGGCCACGGCCTCAGTCCCTCGCGCGGCCCCGAGGACCTCGAGGTCGACGCGGTCTGGGTCGCGGAACTGCTGGGCGACGGCGCCCACCTCGTCGGGCACTCCTACGGCGCTGCGATCGCGATGTGCGTCGCCGGGCTCCGTCCCGAGGCCGTCCATTCCCTCACCCTTGTCGAGCCCCCGCTCTACGGGATCGCGGGGCATCGCCCGGAGGCGATCGCCTTCAAGCAGTCGCTCGCCGACGCACTGGACACCAAGATCCCGATGCTGGCCGTCAAGCGGTTCATGAAGGCGGCCGGCATACCGCGCGGGCTTCAGGAACCACGCCCGAAGCTCAGGCACCTGCGCGCGATGGGGAGGGGCGCGCGATCCTTGCGTGATCCGTCGACCTGGGACGAGACCGCCGCCGTTTGGCGTGTTCGCGAAGCAGGCATCCCGGCGATGACCGTGGCCGGCGGCTGGAGCCCCGGGTTCGAGGCGATCACCGAAGAGCTGGCCGGGGCGCTTGATGGCAAGAAGGTCACCATCGACTCGGGACACCACTTCCCCCATATGGGCGAGACCGCGGAGCAATTCAACGAGGCCCTCGACCGGCTCATGTCAACCCGCGCCTGACGACCGACCATGCTGCAGGCACCAGAATCCGACGTCGAGCTGTTCAGCGAAGAGGCGCTCGCCGATCCCTACCCCGCCTATGAGGAGCTGCGCGAGATGGGCGCGGTGGTCTGGCTGCGCGGCCTCGAGGCCTTCGCCCTCGTGCACTATGCCGAGACCCGTGAGGCCGCCCGCAACTGGGAGGTGTTCTCCTCGGCCCACGGCGTCATGCTCAACGACGTCGTCAACGGTGCCACGGGCGGGGTGGCGACCATCTGCACCGACCCGCCGCGCCACGATGAGATGCGCCGGGTGCTGCGCCGCCCGCTGATGGCCGCCGCGGTCCGCGAGCTCAGCCCGGCCCTGGTGGCCGAGGCAGAGGACCTGGTCGAGGGGCTCGTGTCCCGCGGAAGCTTCGACGCGGTCACCGACCTTGCCCGGCACCTGCCGCTGACGATCATCTCGAGTCTGGTCGGGATCCCCGAGTCAGGTCGGGAGCGCATGCTCGAGTGGGCCGCGGCGACTTTCGACGCCATGGGCCCGGACAACGACCGTACGCGCGCCGCCCTGCCCCTGACCATGGAGATGTTCAACTACGGCAACGAAGAGGCTGTCCCGCCGTCTCTCAAACCCGGGGGCTGGGCACAGATGGTCTATGACGCGGCCGATCGCGGGGAGATCGCGCGCGATCTGTGTCCGAGCATGATGTCCGGCTACCTGGCCCCGAGCCTGGACACCACGATCAACGGGATCAGCAATGCGATGCTGCTGTTCGGCGAGCATCCCGACCAGTGGGCCCTGGTGCGCGAGGACCCCTCCTTGATCCCGAATGCGGTGAACGAGGTGCTTCGCCTGGAGTCGCCGATCCAGCGATTCTCGCGGTACACCATCCAGGAGCACATCGTCGACAGCGTCACCATCCCCGCGGACTCGAGGGTGATCCTGCTCTACGGCGCAGCCAATCGCGACGATCGCCGCTGGGAGGACCCGACGCGCTTCGATGTCCGACGCGCGCGCGTAGCCGAGCACCTGGCCTTCGGCTTCGGTCCCCACGCTTGCGTCGGCTCGAACCTGGCGCGCCTCGAGATGCGCATCATCCTCGAGGCGCTCGCCAAGCGAGTCAACCGGTTCGAGATCGCCGAGCCGGTTCGTGCGATCAATCAGACATTGCGCGGCCTCGCCTCGCTGAACGTCACCATCACCGGCTGAGGCACCGCCCCTGAGTGGTGACGGTGGCCGGGCCAGTCCGCGGACTCTGAGCCCGGTCCCAGCATCAGGTGCAAACCCCTGCCAGAGGATTCCAACCCTACGTCAACGGCCTCCGGGCAGAAGGTTCTTGTCTCGGTACATGTCCGAATCCGCCAGGTCGATCAACGAGGACGGGTTCGTGGCAGCGTCCGACGTGGCAAATCCCGTTGAGCAGCGCACGGTCAGCTCAGCCCCGCCGATCGGCAGCCGGAAGTGGGCGGCGTCACGCATCCGCATCTCGAAGTCGGCCATGGTCACCCGGGGCAGGCGCGCGCCGACGACGAACTCGTCGCCGCCCCAGCGAGCGACGAGATCGTCCGACCGCGTCGCTACTCGGAGCCGCTCGCCGAGGGCAGCGAGGACCTCATCGCCGACGGCGTGACCATTTTGGTCGTTGACCGCCTTGAATTGGTCGACGTCGACGAACGCAACCGCGACGAGCTCATCCGGCCGGGCGGTCGTGAACGCCGCCGTGAGCCAGGGCTCCACCATGCGCCGCGATGAGCACCCCGTCAGCGCATCAACCTGCGCTTGCTGTGCGGCAACCCGTGCCCAAGCGCGCTCCTCACTCACGCCCACTGCGCGCTCGACATCGGCGGCGATGAGCCGTGCGAACAGCCGCAGCGTCGGGAGCTGGGTGGCCGCCTGCGGATGCGCGACGTTGTCGGAGGCGCACAAGGTGCCCCACAGAGCGCCGTCGCTGAGATAGATCGGAACCGATACGTGCGTCACGATGCCGAGTTGTGCGGCGACCTCCACCTGCGGCCAGCGTGCGGGAAGGTCGGAGACGGCCGGCGTGTTTTCCTCGATGGCGAGCCAGCACATCGAGTGCTCCCACGGGATCACAGCCTGCTCCGGCATCTCAAAGCCCGCCTTGGCATTGTGGGAGAGCAAGAGCTGCTGTCGATCGCCCGCTACGTCGATCTTCGTGAGATAGGTGCTCGCGATCCCACTGAGTTCCTGCAGGGCGTCGAGCAGCGGCCTTGTCAGTCCCTCAAGATCCCCAACAAGGTTCTCACTCGGCTCGGCCAGGCCGTCGCTGTCAGTCGCGTCTGCGGGCGCGACTGGGCCGGCGGGCGCTCCGCTATGGAACGAGTCGTAGAGGCCGGTGACGACCGCGGCGAGTCCCTCGAGCACCGCGACGTCTCTGTCGTCGAGTCGTGAATGGGGAGCGTGTCCCAGCAGTTCAAGGATCCCGGCCCGCGTCCCGTCGTCCCTGCGCAGAGGGATCCCGGCATAACACCCGACGTCCATTTGTCGCGTGACCACGAGATCGGCGAACTCCGGATCGTTGGCGGCATCCCGCACCACGAGCGGTGCCGCTTCTCCGACAAAGCCGCAGAGCGACTCCTCCACAGGCCGGGAGACCTCCATGCGATGCTCACGACCCAGCCCGGCACTAACGGCAAAGTCGACGCTGTGGACCCCCGCGGAAACCGAGCCGAGCACTGCAGTGCTCATGTCCAGCTGTTCGCAGAGGAGCCGCAGCACCTGCACCAGCGCCACCTCCGGGTCGTCCGAGTTCCGGCGGGCGAGACGCTGCAATTCCGGAATGAGAGTCATAGATGTGCATCGGCCCCACGACGAGCCAGCTAAAGGAAGCTGGCACCGAGCACCACACCAGACGTTCGCGTGCGGGCCAGCGCACTGCCCATGAACAGAGCCGCCCCATCACCTCCATCGACACGGGATCCGGTTATCCGAACTCGGACGGTTCCGCAGTCTCAAGACCAGTCACACCGTCGCGGCGGGATTGCGCCTCCAGCGTCCAGTTGGCCAGCAGGTCGAGTGCGTGCCGGGAGGGGCTGCCGGGCTCGGTTGAGTAGATGAAGAGCGTCTGCTCGGGGTCGTCGGGCAGCGTGAGCGCCTCGTAGCTGATCGTGAGCTCGCCCACCACGGGGTGGCGGAAGCGCTTGGTCCCGTGGCTGCGCCGCAGGACGTCGTGCGCGGCCCACCAGCGGGCGAACTCGGGGCTCTTGACGGTCAGCTCGCCGATGAGCGCCGCGAGTTCGGGATCGTCGGGGTAGCGGCCCGCGGCCAGTCGCAGGACGGCGACGTTGTCGCGGGCCACACGGTCCCAGTCGGCGTACAGGGAACGGGTCGCGGAATCGAGGAAGACCCAGCGCGCGTGATTGCGGTCGCGCAGCGGGCGGGAGTCGAAGTCGCACAGCAGCGCCCGGGCCATGTGGTTGGTCGCGAGTATCTCGAGTCGCGGCCCGAGGACGAATCCCGGACCGACTAATCCGTCAAGCAATAGGCGGGTGCCCGGCCGGACGCGTTGCTTGAGGATCGCCGGCGAGGAGCGGGGCGGAGCGGGGCGGGCCAGGTCGATCAGGTGCGCGCGTTCGGTCTCGTCCAGTCCGAGCGCGTGGGCGATGGCGTCCAGCACCTGGTCGGAGGCGTTGACCCTGCGGCCCTGCTCCAGGCGCACGTAGTAGTCGACGCTGACCGCGGCGAGCTGAGCCAGTTCCTCGCGCCGCAGCCCGGGCACACGCCGCGGCCCCGCGGCCTCGGCGTCGATGCCAACGTCCTCGGGTTGCACCCGGGCGCGACGGGTCCGCAGGAACTCCGACAGCTCCGTTCGCTTGCCGTCCATCCACAGAGTGTGGCGCAGTGGTCGCCGAGCTGGGTGGGTCTGCTGAACCTAGGGCGAGACGCGACCCTGGCTGATGGTGAGGAACAGGATCAACGTGGACGTCATGAGCACCATCAGGCAAGCGCAGATCGCCGAAGCCGGCGGCCGATTCTCCCTCGTAGAGCAAGAGCTCCCCGAACCAGGACGCGGTCACGTCCGCCTTGCCGTCGAGGCGTGCGGCGTGTGCGGAACCGACCCCGCCTTCGTCAACGCCGCCCTCCCCGGCGTCATGTTCCCGCTGACCTGCGGGCACGAGATCGCCGGACGCATCGACGCGATCGGCGAGGACGTCGAAGGCTGGAACAGCGGCGAGCGTGTCGCCGTCGGGTGGTTCGGTGGTCACTGCGGCGCATGCATCCCCTGTCGCGAGGGCGATTTCATCCACTGCATCCGCATTCAGGTCCCGAGCTGGGCCTATCCGGGCGGGTATTCGGAGGCCGTCGTCGTCCCGGCGTCGGCCCTGGCGCGCATACCCGAAGGATTCTCCGCCGCAGAGGCCGCCCCCATGGGTTGCGCCGGCGTGGCCACCTACAACCCGCTGCGCCGCAGCTCGGCCAGGGCGGGCGACCTGGTCGCCGTGCTCGGCATCGGCGGGCTCGGCCATCTCGGCGTGCAGTTCGCCAACAAGCTCGGCTTCGAGACGGTTGCCATCAGTCGCGGGCCCGAGAAGGCCGAGAAGGCGAAGCAGCTTGGCGCCCACCACTACGTCGACAGCGACGCGGGCGACGTGGCCGGCCGGCTGCAGGCCCTCGGCGGCGCGAAGGTCGTGCTCGCCACTGTCGGCAGCTCTGAGGCCATGAGCGCCACGATCGACGGGCTTCGCCACAACGGCGAGCTGATCGTCGTCGGTGCCGACGCCGCACCCATCCAGGTCAGTCCGTTTCAGATCCTGTCGACGAGCAAGACCGTGCACGGGCACCCGTCCGGAACCGCCCGCGACGTCGAGGAAACCCTGCACTTCGCCGACCTGACAGGCGTCCGGCCCCTGGTTGAGACGCGCCCGCTGGACGATGTCCAGGCGGCTTACGACCGGATGCTCACCGGTGAGGCCCGGTACCGCATGGTCCTCACCACCGGCAACTGACCAACTCCACACCGACGAGAGACTGCTTGAGCTGATGGCCCGTTATCGCAGCCCCGCACGAAACACCGACCACGCCCCGGCCGCGACCCCGAGCGCGGCGCAGCTCGGTGGTGGCATCTCGGTGACCGCGATCACCGACGCGGTCGCCGATCACCCGCAGCCACTCGAGAAGTGCTTCCCCGGGGCGCCCGCTGACGGCTGGGCGGCAACGAAGGAGACCTACCCCGGCACCGTCGGCGCGGACGGCCGCTGGCGCCTGCCCGTCATCTGTTACCTCGTGCGCACGCCTCAGGCGACGATGCTCGTAGACACGGGCATCGGCTCCTCACAGACGCTCGCCTCGGAAGTCTTCCACGTGGTCGGCGGGCTCCCGCTGCGGCTCGCCAGCCTCGGTGTGCAGTTGGCGGATGTCGATGCGGTCCTCTTCACCCACGTCCACGAGGACCACCTCGGCTGGGCGCTCGACGTTGAGACGCGCCGGGCCACCTTTCCACACGCCCGTTACCTGGTCCACAGGCTCGAATGGGAAGCCAACCATGCCGGCGCGGCGCCCGACTGGGTCGTCCAGTCGCTGCAGCCCCTGGAGCAGGCCGGACGGCTGGAGCAGATCGAGCTCGGACCGCTCGACGAGGTGATCGACGTCGTCGCGCTGCCCGGCCATACGCCGGGGCACTGCGGGTTCGTGGTCTCCGGGCCCGAGGCGCGCGTGACGCTCGTCGGGGATGCGTTCAACCATCCCCTTCAGGTGTCCGACCCAGACGTGCCCTCAGTGGCCGACGGCGACCGCGGTCAGGCGAGCGCGACGCGACGCGACGTGCTCGCTCGCGTCGCATCGGGCGAGTGGGAGCGTCTCGGCAGCGCGCATCTGCCCGGCGGCTGGTGGACGGCCGAGGACACCGACGCGGGCCGCAGGTGGGCGTCCCGCAGCGACGCGGCGCGCGCACCCGTAGCCCCTGACGCTGCCTACGCGGCGACCGCGTCGCTGGGGCTCCGGCTTGGCAACCTACGCGAGGGTGACCACCTCGTGCTCGGGGTCGAGACCGACTCCGGGGTCCTCCATGTCCCGGCCACCGCCGCGGCGCTCGGGCTCCCCGCGCCCGGCGACGTCGACGCACTGCTCCAGAACGGACGCGGAGACGAGGTTCGCGCCGTGGTCGACGGCGCCGCCGCCGACCCGCGTCACGCCGTCGTCGTCAGCCAGGAGGTCGCGACGTTCGGGCCGCTCGTCACGCGCCCCGAGAAGATCATCTGCGTCGGCTTCAACTATCACGCCCACGCTCGGGAGACGAACATACCCGCGCCCCGCCTGCCTGCGCTCTTCAGCAAGTTCAACAACGCACTCAACGCTGACGGCGGCTACGTCGAGCTGCCGACCGCGGCCGCGACGCAGTTCGACTTCGAAACCGAGCTGGTCATCGTCTTCGGCCGCACCTGTCACGACGTCCCCGAGCAGGACGCGCTGTCATACGTCGCCGGCTACACCGTCGGGAACGACCTCAGCGCACGGGATCTGCAAACGGCGACGACCCAGTTCCTCGCCGGCAAGACGTCGGACGGGTTCGCCCCGATCGGTCCGTGGTTGACCACGGCCGACCTGGTGCGCGATCCAGACGACCTTGCGCTGACGACCACCGTCAACGGCGTCAGGCGGCAGGACGCGAGCACGACCGGCATGATCTTCGGGTGCCGGCAGTTGATCAGCTACGTGTCGGGCATCTTCACGATTAGGCCGGGCGACGTTCTCTTCACGGGCACGCCCGCCGGCGTGATCTTCGGCCAGCAACAACCTGCTGCCCAGCGCACGTGGCTGAAGGCTGGCGACCGCGTGGTCTCGACGATCGAGGGGCTCGGCTCGCTGGCCGTGACCCTCACCTAGGAGGTCAGGTCACAAGTGCGGCGGTGTCCGCGGCGAGCTCGGCGAGCGTGGTCTCGCCCAGCTCGGCGATCAGCGCGCGCGCGGCGCCGCGATCGATCTCCGTCAGCGCGAGCTGGATGCGTTGGCCGGCTTCGCAATCGGGGCTCGGCACGTGGAGTCCGAGCACCTGCTCATCGCCCTTGACGGCACTCCAGACGTCGGCCAGGGTCGTCGTTGACGGGTCGGCGGTGATCACCCACCCGCCGTTGACGCCGGCCCGGGACCGCACCATGCCGGCGCGACGCAGCGGGCCGAGGACGCGGCGGATGTGCACCGGGCTGACCGCGACGCTGCTGGCCAGCGCCTCCGAGCTGCGTTGACTGCCGTCCGCCGCCGCGAGGAGCGTGAGCACGTGCACCGCCACGGCGAACTGGGTGTTGGTCGGAGCCGCCATCTGCTCAGAGTGTAGATCGTGTCTGCAACCAGGGCTGCTACGGTTCTACGTAATCATCATGATTACGAAAAGGATCACATGACTCTCATCATCACCGGCGCCTCCGGGCAGCTTGCCGGGCACGTCACGCAGCTCCTGCTCGAGCGTGGCTTGGCCGATCGGCTCGTGCTCGTCACCCGCAGTCCGGACAAGCTGGAGGCGACCGCCCGCGGCGCGCAGGTTCGCAGGGGCGACTTCGACGATCCGGCGTCCCTCGAGGCCGCCTTCGCCGGCGGCGACCGCATGCTGCTGATAAGCGCGAGCGATGTCGGCCGCCGCGTCCCCCAGCACCGCGCGGCGATCGAAGCGGCCGTCGCGGCCGGTGTCTCGCACGTCGTCTACACATCGATCGTGAACCCAGTGCCCGACAACCCGACCGGCGTCACGGCAGAGCACCGCGAGACCGAGCAGGCCCTCCGCGAGAGCGGCCTCGACTGGACCTTCCTCCGCAACAGCCTCTACGCCGAGTTCCGGGCGGACGAGCTCGCCACCGCGGCCGCCACGGGCACCCACGCTCACAACCAGGGCCACGGCCGCATCGCGCCGGTGTCCCGAGAGGACTGCGCCGCGGTCGCGGCCGCCGTGCTCGCCGACTCGGGACACGTCGCCGAGAGCTACGACGTCACGGGCCCGGAGCTCCTTGACGCCGAGGCCAGCGCAGCGCTCTACGCCGACCTCGCCGGCCGGCCCGTCGAGCCAGTGGCCCTCGACGACGACGCGTTCATCGCCGGGCTCGTCGCGCATGGCCTGCCCGACGCAGTCGCGCCGCTGATCGCCAGCTTCGGGCGCGCTGTCCGCGAGGGATACCTCGAGCAGCAGACCGACGTCGTCGAGCGACTGACGGGCCGTTCGCCGCGGACGCTTCGAGAGGTGCTCACCGCGGCGGCTTAGTGACTGGGCGTGGCTGCCCGCCAAAGGCCGCAGAGGCGCCTACTCAGCCGGTCGGGCGACGCCCTCCGCGCACTCAAGCGCGAAGGCCAGTTGACGCAGCTGGAACGCCCGGCCGGTGCGGTGGTGGTCGGCGTCGTGTCCCGTGCCGAACATGAGGCTGGCGTCGACGACCGGGGCGGAGGCGAAGTACCCGGCGAAGTCGTCAAGGGACTGCCGGTCGATCGTCCAGAGCGACTCGAATTCGAAGGCCACGTACTGGACGGGCACCCCGACTTGCGCGGCGAGTCGCGGCGCCGCCTCGGTCCAGCCGCCCACGACCTCGAGTAGCTCTGCCAGGGGGATCGGCGCCGCCGACGCGTCGGCGCGAGCGACGATGTCCGGCTCGATGGTCCAGTCGGGGCCATAGAAGAACATCCGGCGTTGTTCCTGGTCGAACACGACCGGTTCGCCGGCCGGCATCGAGTCCCAGGCGTTGCGCACGTGCTCCGGCGCGCGATCGTGGATCCCCGAGATGGCGATCCCGATCAACGGCCAGGCCGGCTGGCGTGCAGCGAGATGGACGGCGATGGCGGCCCCGATCGAATGCGCGATCAAGACGACGCCCGGATGATCGGCGCCGTGCTCTCGCCAGAGCTGACCGATCGCCGCGTCGAGGACCTCCGCGTTGCCCTGGAAGCTCACCTCTCCGGCGAGCGGATCGCTGTCGCCGTACTCCGGACGGTCCAGGGCGATCACCTCGACCCCGTTGGCGGCGGCGACGTCGAGCAGCGAGTGACCCGGTATGTCGAAGTAGCGACTGGTGTAGCTGCCGCCGTGCAGCGCGACGACGAGCGGGCCGTCCGTGTGGCGAGCATCGGTCGCTATGCCCGCGACGCGCCGACCGTTGGCGTCGACAGAGATGGTGCGGCGGTTCATGACGCTCCTTCACTCGATGTCTTGCACCCTCGATAGGTGCGGCGATGGCTGACGCGTCGACCGCTCCGGGTCCGCGCCACGACCCTCACGCGAAGCTTTGCGTTCCGGCCGCCGACCAGCTTGACCCTCACGACCGTGTGCCGGCCGCGCCGGACCTTGCGGCGCCTGCCGTTGACGTACACCGTCAGCGATCGCACCCGTCGGGCGCGCACGCCGTGAACGCGGAGCCGCACGACCCTCCGGCAGACGCGCGGACGGGCTGCGCCACAGCGCCCAGGGTTGTACTGGTCGAAGAAGTAGTCGTCGTCTCGCGCGCAGCTCACGGAGCCGGCGAACGGGTAGACGCCGTTCTCGAACTTCGCGACGTGGAAGCCGGTGTAGTCGGATGTGAACCAGATCTCGCCGCGGGAGGCGCGGACCACCGGTCGCGCGATCCCGTCGTCGACGGTCTCCGGGTTGGCGTTCCAGTCCGGATGCATGATCGCCTGCGTGCCGAGCGTGCCCATCCGGTAGTACGCGAGTTCCTTCGGGTGGTACGGATCGCGGATGTCGTAGACCTCGAGCCCGGAGAGGATCTGGTTGCAGGCGAGGATGGTCGGATCGTGGAGACGGTCGGGACTGCAGTGATGGACGTCATAGCTCACGCCCGGGACCGTGCTCCCGGTGGAGCTCGGATCGGCGTCGAAGTTCACCGCGTTGCAGTTCGCCGGGTCGTCGACCTCGAGCATCAGCGTGGAGACGACGGACGGCTTCCTCGGATCGGCGATGTCGACGATGTGCGGCGCTGCGAAATTCGACGGATTCACGCCGCACGTCTGCGGGCGCGTGGCGAACGACCGGCCCGGAGTCAACTCCCCGAACTGGATCAGGAACGGATGGCCGCCGTAGGTGACGGGATACACGCCCTGGCACCACTGGTTGTCGGCGAGGGGCAGGAAGCTGATCAGCTTCGCCTTGGGGTCCGCGCGATGCGCCTGCACATCGCTCACGTCGAGGATCCGCACGCCGTCGTCGGGAGGGCTGGGCGTCGGGATCGATCCCTGCTGGCACTCGTAGGCGGTATTGCCGTCGTCGCTCACCGCGCCGCCGTGGGCCTTCGAGTTACCGGTCCAGGAGGCCATGAGCTTCGGATGGGCCGGATCAGCCAGGTCGACGGGGAACACGTTGGAGACCCCCATGCCAAGGCTGGTCATGTAGTAGACGGTGCCGTCGGGCGAGAACCACCCCTCGTGGCCCGCGCCCTCGCCCATGTCGACGCTTGCGAGGAGCTTCGGGTGGGTGCAGTCGGCCGCGATGTCGTACACGTCGAGATAGTGGCCGGCGCGGTCGTTGGACTGGCCGAGCGGCCCGTTGCTGTCCATCACCAGCAGCCCGCGGCGTGCGTTGACGCGCATCGACTCGGTTGGTTCGAGCGCAGCGGTCGTCGTCAAGCGCGCCGTCGCCTTCGGGTGCACCACGTCGGACGCGTCGACGACGACGACGCCACCGCTGTAGGCCTCGTTGGAGATGAGCCGGTCGAAGCTCGTGTCCGGGACGTAGGCGCACTCCCTGTAGGTATCGAAGCTCGCAAAGCCCCGACTCTGGTAGCCGCCGACGAGGGTGAGGTTGCAGGTGTACCCCGACGTCGCGCGGCCGGTCGCCCGGTCCACCAGTGGGATCTGGCCCTGGAGCGCTGTGTCCGGACGGTCGCCGGCCTGGCACTGCGCTCGCGGAACGACATTGGAATCGGCGGGGGCGGCGGCGGCCGGCGCGACCAGGCTCAAGAGGGCGATGAGCACCCCCCTGGCGAGGCGGCTTCCCCTCGTGTCGCCGTTCATGCCCGCGCCCCCACCACAGGCGACCCGAGCGCCGCGCGGAGGTCGCGAACCAACTCTGCCGTCTGCGCGGCACCGGCCACCGCACCGAAGACGTAATCGTCCGGACGCACCAGCACCGCCACCGCCTCCGTCGTGTTGAACCAGTCGGCGTAGACCCCGTCGACGTCCACGTAACCCCCGTCCCCGAAGTGCTCGACACGCCCGCCGATGCCGGCGAAGAACTCGCGGTCGTCGGCGCTGAGCCGGGCGACGGCGTCGGCGTCGGCGCCGATCAGCAGGAAGCCCGGCCCGGCCAGCACGTCCATCAGCGCGGGAGCACCCTCACCACTCGCGAGGACCCGACCCTGTGGCATCGGCAGCCCGGCGGCCGGATGATCGGCGAGCACGCCGGGCCCGAGGCGCGGGGGCGGTCCTGCCGGCAGCACCTTGGCCGGGTCGGCGCCGCCCGAGATCATCCGGCGGTCGCGCTCCTGGGCGGCATCCTCATCGAGCACGCAGATGACGCGACCGAGCGCCATCGACAGATGGATGAAGTGCTGGACGTTCGTCGCCCGCTCGGCGCCGTAGGTGTCCAGGAGATCGGCGGGGGCCTGATGGCGCAGCACCCGGTCGAGCTTCCACATCAGGTTGGCCAGATCGCGCATGCCCGCGCACATGCCCTGACCCGCGAACGGCGGCATGAGATGCGCGGCGTCGCCGGCAAGGAGCAGCCGATCGCGGCGCCAGCGCTGCGCCCACTTGGCCTGGAACGTGTAGACGGCGTGCCGCTCGAGCGTGGTGTTCTCCGGCGTGCGCCCCCACGGCGCCAGCAGCTCCCACGCGCGCTCGGAGGTGTTGAGCTCGGCGACGCTCTCTCCGGGGAGCCGCATGAACTCCCAGCGCCGGCGCCCCGGGCCGCCAGAGACGATGGTCGTCGGGCGCGCCGGGTCGCAGAGCTGCCAGTTCATCGGGCTCCAGGTGCGCTGCTCGTGGGGCTTCACGTCGACGATCAGCCAGTCGAACTGGAAGCCCAGGTCCTCCCACCCACCGCCGATCTGGCCGCGGACGAGGCTGTTGGCCCCATCGGCGCCGATCACGAAGCGCGCGGACACGGTGACGGACTCTCCGGCCTGCGATCGCGCTGCCACCTCGACGGTCTCCTGGTGCTCCACCAGCTCGTGGACCTCCCAGCCGAGCAAGACGTCGACACCGGGCGTCTCACGCGCGCGGCTGTCCAACACGTCCTGGAGTTCGGGCTGCGAGAAGAAGTTCGCGACGGGTCGTCCCGCCGGACCGACCACCGACCAATCGATCTTGAGCAGCGCGTCCCCGTCCCGGTTGCGCCACTCGTAGGAGTCGGGCACGGGGTCCGTGATCTTCAGGACGTCATCGAGCAGACCCTCCTGCTGGAACAGGCGCGCGATCTCGTCGTCATAGACCACGGCGCGGGGCAGCGGGTAGATCTTCGGCCAGCGATCGAAAACCGCCACCCGGAAGCCGCGACGACCCAACATGATCGCGGCCATCTCTCCGATCGGGCCGTAGCCGACCACGGCCACGTCGTACTCGGCCTGCCGCTCTCCCCTGGCTGACGCCACACCCGAAGCGTAGACCTTCCGTGGCTAAAGTGTCAACACTTATCCGTGGCCAGCTGCCGGACGGCGGCGCGCACCAGCGCAGGCTCGTGCTCGGGTGCGATGAGCGCAAGCCCGCTGAGCGCGGTCCGCGATAGGTGGCGCCCGAGCAGCGCGGCCGCCGCCGGGCCGTCCCGACGCGCGCACGCGTCAACGATCTCGCGATGTTCGGCCGCGCCGACCGACCACGCGCGCGGGTCGCCCGTGATGTAGATCCGGCGGTAGCGCTCAGAGTGGTCGTAGAACTGCTCGAGCATGCGCCTGAGGCGCGCGCCGGCGTGCTTGACGAGCTCGTAGTGGAACCGGCGGTGCACCGACTCCCATGCCGCCAGGTCGGCCCCCGCCAGACGGTCCATCTCGGCCGTCAACGCGCGCAGGACGTCGATGTCCGCCTGCGATAACAGCGGGACGGTCGCTGTGATGCCCAGGCCCTCCTGGACGATGCGGGCCGCGTAGAGCTGCTCGAGATCCGCCACAGAGATCGCCGTGACGCGCGCGCGCTGGTTCACAGCCGCTTCGATGAGCCCCTCTCGCTCCAGCAGCCGCAACGCCTCGCGCACCGGCCCGCGACTGACGCCGAATCGCTTGGCCAGCTGGACCTGCGAGATCCATGTGTCCGGAGCCAGCGTGCCGGTGAGGATCTCCTCGCGGATCGCCTCGTGGATCACCAGGGTGTTCTCGCGGACCCCGACACGGTGGCCGATTGACGCGGATTGGCTCGCACGCGCGCTCACGAGGGGTCGAACACTACTTCCCAGGTCAATACGCTTGACATCCAAAGTGTTGACACTTAGGCTCCGCAGGGTGTGACCGCACAGGTCAGTCGCCGACTCGTCTGGAGGGAGGACCGTTGAGGCTTGTTTCGTATCGGGCTGCCGCCGGGGACCCGCTGGTCGCCGGCATCGAGCTCGACGACGCTGTCGTGGAGGCGCGCGCGGCAGCGCGCGCAGCCGGCCTCGACGGGGCTGGGTCCAACGGGCGCATGACGGTCCGCGACGTCCTGGCCCTCAGAGCGGACGATCGTTCGCGACTCCTCGACGCCGCCAGGGAGGCAACCGGCACGGCCGCGTCGACCGGCTCGATCGAGCTCGGGCCGCCCGTCCCTGACCCGCAGAAGATCGTCTGCCTCGGGCTCAACTACAGAGACCACGCCGAGGAAGCCGGTTTGAGCGCGCCCGCCGAACCGATGTTCTTCGCGAAGTTCGCCAACTCGCTGACCGGTCCGTACAGCGACATCGTGCCTCCGACCAGCACCGAGAAGGTCGACTACGAGGCGGAACTCGCCGTTGTCATCGGCCGTCCCGGACGCTACATCCAGGAGACCGACGCCCTTGGCCACGTCGCCGGCGCGATGGCGCTCAACGACGTCAGCGCACGCGACCTGCAGCTCGCCAACAGCCTGTGGACCGGCGGGAAGGCCATCGACACGTTCGCTCCCTGCGGGCCTGCCCTCGTCACGCTCGACGAGATCGAGGATCTGCAAGCGCTCGCGCTGCGCACGCGCGTCAATGGGAGGACGGTGCAGGACGGGACCACCGCCTCGATGATCTTCGACGTCGCCCGGACCGTCGCGTTCCTCTCGCAGATCATGACCCTGGAGGTCGGCGACATCATCGCCACCGGCACGCCGGCCGGCGTCGGCCAGTCCCGCACGCCGCCGCTGTTCCTGGATCCCGGCGACGTCGTGGAGGTCGAGATCGACGGCGTTGGGACGCTGCGAAACACCGTCGTGAGCGCGACCCGCGCATGACTCCGGCCCACATGCACACCCCGGTTCTTCATCACGTCAACCTCAAGACCACGCGGCTGCAGGAGATGATCGACTGGTACGGGCAGGTGGCCGGCCTGCGGCCCGTCTACAGATTCGAAGGCGGCGCGTGGCTGTCCAACGACTCGGCCAATCACCGCCTCGCGCTGCTCACCACGCCCGCTCTGCAGGAGGACCCGGACAAACTCGCGCACAGCGGCCTGCACCACATGGCATTCGAGTACGCGTCCATGGACGAGCTCGTCGACACCTACGAGCGCCTCGCCCCGCTGGGCATCGTGCCGCACGCCTGCCTGGATCACGGCATGACGATGTCGTTCTACTACGTCGACCCGGACGGGAACAGCGTCGAGCTGCAGGCGGACACCTTCGGTGACTGGTCGCAGTCCACCGCCTTCATGAGCGGCGATCCGCGGTTCGCCGAGAACCCGATCGGCGTCAGCGTGGACCCGGCGCGCCTGGCCGAGGCCAGGGCGCAAGGCGCGAGCGCGGACGAGCTTCACACCCGGGCCTATCGCGGCGAGTTCGAGCCGGCTGAGCCGCTCGATCTCCGCGTGCCGCTCGGCTAGCCGGCGGACCATCAACCGAAGGGAAGACAGGATGCATCTCAGTACGCGTAGGCCCGGGGGTCGTGTCGCCGCCGCAGTGCTCATAGCCGGTCTTTCGCTGTCCGCCTGCGGCGGCTCCGGCTCATCGGGAGGCGGTGACTCGGCCAAGGCCGACGTGGCGGGCGCCAAGGCTGCCATCGCCCCATACATCGGCAAGACCACTGCCTTCCCGGTGGACAAGCCTCTGCCCGGGCGGCTGCCGGCCGGCACGAAGATTGCCTACGTGCAGTGCGCGTCCCCCATCTGTGGCATCTTCGCGACGATCTTCCCGCCGGCGACGAAGATCCTCGGCGCCTCGTTCAGCGTGACCAAAGCCGGGCCGTCGGCGGACCAGCAGCAGTCGGCCTTCACCAGCGCGCTGCAGAACAAGCCCGACGGCATCCTGCTGCCCGCAATCGAGCCCGACGCGATCTCCAACGAGCTGGCCACGGCCAAGCAGACCGGCATACCCGTGTCGACCAACGGCGTGATGGACGGCGAGAAGTACGGCATCGGCGCCCAGATGCTGGGACGTCCGAACGCGGAGCTCGCCGGAAAGCTGCTCGCCGACTGGGTCGTCGCCCGCAAGGCCGGCGCGGCGAAGCCTGTCTTCTACACGACGCCGGAGCTCAGCTTCGGAGAGCCGCTGCGCGCCGGCTTCGAGGCCGAGATGAAGACGCGCTGCGCCGCGTGCGAAGTGCGGTTCGAGAAGCTGCCGATCGCGTCGATCGGCAGCTCGGCCCCCAACCTGGTGGTCAGCGACCTGCAAGCGCATCCGGACTCCAACGTCGCCGTCTTCTCGACGCAGGAGGCCTCGACCGGACTCCCGGCCGCAATGAAGACCGCAGGCCTGAAGATCGATACCGTCGGCTTCGCGCCCAACCCGGCAAACCTGCAGGACATCAAGAACGGGGACGTCACGGCCGGGCTCGGTGTCGACCTGCCCGTCATGGCGTGGACCCAGGTCGACGCGCTTGCGCGCCTGATCCTCAAGGCACCGCTGACGGAGGGCGAGAAGAAGCAGATCGGGCCGATGCAGTTCCTCACGGCGAAGGATCTGACCTTCGACATCTCCAAGGGCTGGACCGGTTACCCGGACTTCGCGCAGCGCTTCGCGAAGCTCTGGACGACCAACTGAGCCCCGCGCCGTGCCCGGTCCTCTGCTGCGTGTGAGCCATGTCTCCAAGTCGTTCCCGGGTCTGCGAGCGCTCGATGACGTGTCGCTGGAGCTGGAGTCCGGCGAGATCGTCGCGCTCGTCGGCCAGAACGGATCGGGCAAGTCGACGCTCGTGAAGGTGATCACCGGTGTCCACGAGGCAGACCCTGGCGGGACGATCGAGACCGCCGACAGCGACGCCACGCTGTTCGAAGGGGCCGAGGCGCTGGCGCGCGTACGCGTGATCCACCAGGACCTCGGCCTCATCGACTCCCTCAGCACCGTCGAGAACCTCGATCTGGGCGTGGCGCTGAAGGGGCGCGGGCTGCGTCCGACCCGGGATCGCGCAGAGCGCGCCCGGGCCGACGACCTGATGCGCTCCTTCGGTGTCACGATCGACGTGACGGCTCCGGTAGCCAGCCTCACGGCGGCCGAACGCGCGGTGGTCGCCATCGCTCGCGCCCTTGACGGCTGGGAGCGGCCGGAGCGGGTCCTCATCCTCGACGAGCCGACCACTGCCCTCCACGGAGACGAGGTGCAACGGCTGCTCAAGGCGGTGCGGCGCGTGGCCGAACTGGGCGCGGGGATCGTCTTCATCTCCCACCGGCTCGACGAGGTGCTCCAACTGGCGGATCGCGTCGTCGCGCTCCGCGACGGCCGGGTCGTGGCGGACGTGCCGGCGGCCGAGGTCGACCACGATGCGCTCGTCCGGATCATCGCCGGACGCGCGCTCGCCACCCACGAGCGGCACAGCGTGGGCTCCGGGCCGGACGAGGGCACGCGGGAGGCGGCGCTCGAGCTTCGCGGGTTGTGCGGGGAGACCCTGCTCGGTGTGGACCTGGCGGTCCGCCGCGGGGAGATCGTCGGCATGAGCGGTCTGCTCGGGTCTGGTCGGGAGCATCTGTGCGGCCTCACCTTCGGCGCCACCCCGTCGCGCGCCGGGCGTGTGATCGTGGATGGCGTGGAGCTGTCCGCCGATCGCGGTCCCCACGGCGCCATCGGGGCCGGCCTCGCCTTCGTGCCGGCCGATCGGCACGCGCGCGGAGCGGTGATGCCCATGACTGCGCGGGAGAACCTCACCCTGCCGCGGCTCAGCACGCTGCTCACGGGCCTCGGCGCCATCAAAGGCTCGGCGGAACGTGCCGAAGCCGACGACTGGGCCAGGCGCGTCGAGCTCTCCCCCGCCGAGCCGGATCGTCCCCTCGAGCTGTTCAGCGGCGGCAACCAGCAGAAGGTCGTGCTGGCCAAATGGCTCCGCACCGAACCGCGGGTGCTGCTGCTCGACGAGCCCACGCAGGGCGTCGACGTCGGAGCCAAGGCGGCGATCTACGCCCTGATCGACAAAGCCGCCGCCGACGGTGCGGCCGTCGTCGTGTCCTCGGCGGACGAGGAGGAGCTCGCGACGATCTGCGATCGGGTGGTCGTCCTGCGCGACGGAGTCATCGCGTCCGAGCTCGCCGGGAGCGAGCTCACCGAGCCGAACCTCGTGCTCGAAGGCCTCGGCGCCCGCGGCGATGCCGTCCCACAGAACCAGGAGGTAGACCGTGCCTGACTCGTCCCGGTCGCAGGTGGCCACTCGCCTGCGCCGCACTTTGTCGCCGCGCAACGTCGGCGCGCTCTACCTGTTCGTCGCGCTGTTCGTGCTGTTCGCGTTGTGGGTGCCGGACACGTTCCTGACTAAGGCCGTCTGGCGCACGGTGCTCGACCAGGGAGCGCTGACGGCCATCGTCGCCATGGCGCTCGTCCTCCCCCTGGCCGCCGGAGCCTTCGACCTCGCGATCGGCGCCGAGGTCGGCTTCGGAGCGATCTTCGTCGCCTGGCTGCTGGCCAAGCAGGGCGTGGCGGTCGGGCCTGCGATCGCGATCACCGTCGCAGCCGGGGCACTGATCGGGGCCGTCAGCGGGTTCCTGATCACATGGATCAAGATCGACTCGTTCATCGCAACGCTCGGCGTCAGCTCGGTGCTTCTCGCTGGCATCAGCTGGGTCTCCCAGAGTCAGCAGATCCTCAACCTGGGCCCGTCGTTTCAGGACGTCGCCACGGACCAGCTGCTCGGCATCACCTATCCGGTGTGGATGATGTTGGTCATCGCGATCGCGCTCTGGTACGTCACCGACAAGACGCCCGTCGGGCGGCGCTTGCGCGCCACCGGCGGAAACCTCGAAGCCGCCCGCCTCGCGGGAGTCCGCACCTCCCGCGTCATCGTGCTGGCACTGCTCGCCTCGGGCGCCCTTACGGCGCTTGCCGGGGTGCTGGCCACGTCACGCATCGCCACCGGCGACCCGACGGTCGGTCCCGCCTACCTGTTGCCGGCCTACGCAGCCGCGTTCCTGGGTTCCACCCAGTTCCGCGGTGGTCGGTACAACGTCTGGGGAACGGTGGTCGCCGTCTACGTCCTGGCGACCGGCGTCAAGGGGCTCCAGCTCGCGGGCGCGCCGGTCTGGATTCCCGATCTCTTCAACGGACTCGCCCTGCTCCTTGCCGTCGGCATGGCCAAGTTCCAGCGAACCTCGCGCCGCAGTTCGGCCGTCGGAAGGATGCTCGATCGTCGGCGTCCCCCGGCGGCTGGCCAGGAGACCCCGATCGAGGCGGAGGCGGCCTGACCGCGAGCACGGCGCCGATCCCGATCCACAGCGCGGCGGTGACCTCGGACCCGGACGCGCAGCAGATATAGGTCCACAGACCCTCGGCGACGAAAGCGCTGGCGAGCGTCGCGGCGGCGGGGGCGCTCGGGAGGTCGGCGATCTTCGCGGAGAATCCCCTGATGACGGCCGGTGCCGTGCTCAGCAGTGCGCAGGCTCTCGGCGACCTGGCCGGCCTCGGCGTCCCGTGCACCTCGACGGCGCGCGTCTGCTGAGCGCGGCCATCGCCCAGGGACGTCCGCAAAGGAACTCGCCGCGCCCGCGACAATCGTCGTGCTCACCCTCTCCAAAGGTCTGCGGCCACCAGTCGGATCGCTGTTGGTCGGGCCCACGGATCTCATAGAGGCGGCTCGCACCCAGAGCCTCAAGCGGGGTGGCGCCTGGGCCAAGCCCGGGCCGCTCGCAGCCGCGGGACTCCACGCGCTGAAAGATCCAACCGGCCGGGCCTGCGGCACGATCACCAGGTCGCAGCGGTCGCCACCGCCACGCGCTGACGGCACCTCATAGCGAAATGGGTCAGCACCAAGCCGATCGGCGACGTCTCAGGCGGCGGCCGCCTGCTGGAGGATCCCCCGGACATCGTCGCGCGTGACAGCGGCAGGAATGCTGGGAGCGGCCGACGCGATGAGCTCCGACGCGAGCTCGATGCGATCGTCGTCGAGACCGAGCTCTCGGAGACCTCCGGAGAGGCCGAGGTCGGACGCCAGCTCGCGCAGCCCGCTGACGGCGTCCTCGGCGTCCAGGGCCCGCGCGACACGCTCGAGTGCGGCGGGCGCAGCAGTGCGAAAATGCTCGACCACCGCGGGCAGGACGTGCGCGTGCACCTCGGCGTGCGGCAGGTCGAAGGCCCCGCCCAGGACATGGCAGATCTTGTGATGCAGCGCTGTGCCGCCGATGGCCAGCGCCGTTCCGCCGAGCCATGCTCCCCGCAGGGCCACACTCCTGGCCTCGAGGTCCGATGGGTCGCGGACCACGCCGCAAAGGCCCGCGGCAAGAACCGCGATCCCTTCGGTGGCCAGCGCATCCGTGACCGGGTTCGCCTGCGCGGTCCAGAGGGCCTCGACGCAGTGCGCGATGGCGTTCATCCCGCTCGCAGCGCTGGCAGCCGCCGGGAAGGTGACGGTCAGGCCGGGGTCGTACACCACGGCGCGGGGAAGGACGACGAGATCGCGGCCCGTCTGCTTGCGAGCGTCGGTGGTGATCCCCCAGATGGGCGTCATCTCCGACCCCGCGTACGTGGTGGGGACCGCCACGATCGGCAGCCGGGCGTCCAGCGCGATCGCCTTGGCCAGCCCGATGGCCGATCCGCCCCCCAGCGCGACCAGGGCGTCCGCCTCCAGGGTGGCCGCTGTCGAGCGCGCCGACGCCACGAGGTCGGCCGGAACGTGCTGGCGGACACCACCGAGGGTCCCGGCGTGCCGCGAGCCGATCAAGGCGGCCACAGACGCCGCGACGGCAGCGTCGACGAGACCATCGATCAGGAGTGCGCGCCGGCTGCCGAGGCGCTCGAGCTCTGCGCCTACGCCAGCAACCGAGCCCACCCCGAAGACGACCCGGGACGGCAGCGCCTCGTACTCCAGCCGGGTCGGTGTGGTGACGCTCATCAGTGCGTCCGGCCGTGATCGGCGACGTCGGCTTCGTCCTCTCCCGGCGCGAGCACGAGATCGAGGTCGAGCGACACCCAGGGACCGGTGACGCCGTCAGGGCGGGCCGGATCGTCGGGGTCGCGAAGCTCGAACCGCCGCAGCAGCGACGGCTTGACGGCGAAGACGGTGTCGCGGTCCAGGTAGTCGCTGTCGGCGTCGAAGATGTGCGTGGTCAGAGCGGCGTGGTCCGGCGCGCGGACGACGATGTGGATGTGCGCCGGGCGCCACGGGTGGCGCCCCGTCGCGGCGAGCATGCGCCCGACGGGGCCGTCATCGGGGATCGGGTAGGGCACGGGTCGTACCGCGCGGAACGAGAAGCGACCCTGCTCGTCGGTACGGAAGCGCCCCCGCAGATGGTCGTCGGGGGCATCGTCGTCCTGCACCGCGTAGAGGCGGTTGGCCCCGTTCTGCCAGACGTCGAGTTCGGCGCCGGCGATGGGTCCCCCGTCCAACCCGACCACGCGCCCGTGGACGAATGCGGGCAGGCCCGCCTCGTGCTCGGCGATGTCGGCTCCCGCTTCGCGCACGGGCGCGCCCGGCACGTAGAAGGGACCCAGGACCGTGGACTCGGTCGCTCCGGCCGGCGTGCGGTGGGAGAGCGCGTCGACGAGCATCGAGACGCCGAGCGTGTCTGACCAGAGGATGAACTCCTGGCGCTTCTCGTCGGTGATGTGACCGGTGGCAGTGAGGACCTGGATCCCGGCGGCCCACTCGGCCTCGGTCAGCTCCACGTCGGCGACGAAGGCGTGGATGTGCCGGGTCAGGCTCTCCATGATCCGGCCGAGGCGCACGTCGGGCGTTGCGGCGAAGCTCGCGATCACCTGGTCGGTGATGTCCTCTGGCCGCGCCGGTGAGGTCTGATCGACGGTCATGACAGCGAGAGCAGGCGCTCGGCGTTGGTGCGGCCGATCTTGTGGCGGTCGGCTTCGCTGATCGGCGCCACGTCGAACCAGCCGGCCGCGTCGGCCGTCCGCTCGAAGGGATAGTCGGCTGCGAACAGGAGCCGGTCTGCGCCGACCTGGGAGATCGCGCCGACGAGTGAAGGCGTGTGGAAGTTGCCGCTGGTGGTCAGATAGAAGTTCTCGCGCAGGATCTGCTGGGGGTGGCGGTCGAGCGTGGCTGCCGGGATGTGCGACAAGCGCTGCTCGGTGCGCTGCACGGCGAACGGCAACAGCTCCCCCATGTGCCCGAGGATGATGGTCAGCGACGGCAGCCGGTCGAACAGCCCGCTGACCATCAGCCGCAGCGCGTGGGTGGCGGTCTCCACCGTGAAGGCCCACGTCGGCCCCAGCAGCACCTCGCGGGTCTCATACATGCGGCGCTGGGTCGGGAGCGGGTTGCGGGGGTGCAGATAGAAGGGGACGTCGAGTGCAGCCACCCGTTCCCAGAACGGCTCGTAGGCAGGCTCGTCGTAGTACCGGGCGGTGCTCAGGTCACCGACGCTCGAGTACCCGTTGGCCAGCGCGCCTTTGAAGCCATGCTCGCGGACGCAGCGCTCGAGCTCGTCGGCGGCGGCGGTCGGGTCCTGCAGCGGGAGCGCGGCGAGCCCGACGTAGCGATCCGGATGCGTGCCGACCACGGTGGCGAGCGCGTCGTTGGCGGCCACGGCGCGTGCCGTCGCCTGCTCTGCGTCCACCTCGTCCTGGATGCACGGCGCGGCGAGCGAGAGCACGGAGACCGCGATTCCCGCCGCGTCCATGTCGGCCAGCCGCACGGCGTCGGTCTCCTGCAGAGCCTCGGCCATCGCCGTCCACTCGCTGGGGTCCCAGCCGATGCTGCCGAAGATCGTGTCCTTCAGCTCCGGGGTGACGAAGTGCTCCTCAAAGGCGATCTTCCCACGCATCCCTGCTCCCTCGCTCGATTACGTAATAGGCAATTCGCTACGCATGATGTAATGTACCGGATGCCGCCAACTCGAGGAGAAGAGGGCACCGATGGTCACGAAGCTCGCCTATTGCAGGACACGAACCGCCGACCTGGATCGACTCGTCGACTACTACGTCGACGCCCTCGGCCTGGTCGTCACGGAGCGGTCTAACGACGCCGCCTACCTCACCACGGGCGCCGACCACCACTGCGTCGTGCTCGAGCGAGACGATCAGCCCGATGGTCGCGCCGGCCTCGGGTTCGAGCTGGGCGTCACGCTCGACGACGCGGCCGCCCGGCTCGACGACCTGGGCATCGACGCCGATCGGCGCAGCGACCCCGAGCCGGGCGTCGCCGAGGCCCTGATCCTGCGCGAGCCCTGGAGCGGCATCCCGCTGACGCTGTTCGAAGGACAGGCATCCAGCGGCGTGGCCAACGCCATCACGCTGCGGCCGACCAAGCTCGGGCACGTCGCCTCTTACGTCCCAGAGCTTGTCTCCGCCCAGGCGTTCTACGTCGACGCGCTCGGCTTCCGCTGGTCGGACACGATCGGCGACTTCTTCACGTTCCTGCGCTGCAACCATGACCACCACGCCATCAACCTGATGCTGAGCGCCAAGCGCAGCGGGCTCTTCCACGTCGCGTTCGAGATGCGCGACATGCTGCACATCAAGGACGCGCTCGACCACCTCGCCACGCGCGGCTTCCATCTCGAGTGGGGCCCTGGGCGACACGGGGCCGGGCACAACATCTTCACCTATCACCGGGACCCCGACGGCAACCACGTCGAGCTGTTCACCGAGGTCGACGTCATCGCCGACGAGCGGACCGGCTACTTCGAGCCGCGGCCCTGGCACGAGACCTGGCCGCAGGGGCCGAAGGTCTGGGAGCCGTCGATGATCGCCGCCAACAAGTGGGGTCCGATCAGCCCCGAGATGATGGACCACTGACGTGCGCGCCATGCTGATGCGCAGCTTCGGCGGCGCCGACGTCCTGCAGCTCACCGACGTCTCGCCGCCCGAGCCCGGTCCGGGCGAGGCGCTCGTGCGCGTCGGGGCGGTCGGCGTCTCGCGCACGCGCGACGTCGCGACGCGTACGGGCAAGCATCCCTTCTCCCTCCAGGTCGCGTTGCCCCACGTCCTCGGCGGAGATTGCGCCGGGGTCGTCGAAGCCGTCGGGCGCGATGTCGACACGGAGCTGATCGGGCGCCGGGTCGCCGCGTCGTGCACCATCACCTGCGGTGAATGCGCCGCCTGCCGGAGCGGCCGCGAAGCGCAGTGCGCGAAGCTGCGGATGCTCGGCATCCACCGGTGGGGCTCCTACGCCGACCTGGTCTGCGTCCCCGTGGCGAACCTGCACGCGATCCCCGACGCCCTGCCCATGGTCCAAGCGGCGGCCATGGCGGCGACCGGGCCGATCGCCTTCACCCAGCTGGCCACCGGCGGGGTCACCGCCGGCACCTGGCTGCTCGTGACCGGCGCGACCGGGGCGCTGGCGAGCATGGTCATCGGCCTGGCGAGCGACCTCGGAGCGCGGGTCATCGGCCTGTCCCGCCGGCCAGCGGAGATCCCGGCATCCGTTCCGCTGGCGAGTCGGCTCGATGCCGGCGACCCGGACCTCACCGCCGCACTGCTCGAGCAGACGGCGGGCGAGGGGGTCGAGGTCGCGATCGACAACGTCGCGGACGCGCAGGCCTTCGCGCGCTACTTCCCGGCGCTGGCACTCGGGGGCCGGGTGGTCCTCTCCGGCGCCATCGGCAGTGACGGCCTCCCCGTGCTCCAGGTCCCGGCGGCTCCGCTCTATATCCGCAGCCTCTCGCTGCTGGGCGTGCGCACTGCGACACCCCGCCACGCCGCGCAGTTCTGGGAGCGCGTCGCCGACGGCTTCCGGCTGTCGCCCGATCTCGTCCACGCGCTGCCGCTCGAATCGGCCGCAGCCGCCCATGAGGAGATCACGCGCAATGCCCAGGTCGGCCACACGGTGCTCGAGGTGGCGGCGTGAGGACCTTCGACCTGGCCATCGTCGGGTACGGCCCGACCGGCATGACCCTGGCCGCCCTCGCAGGCGCCCAGGGGTGGAACGTCGTCGTGCTGGAGCGCTACACCGGCCTCTACAACCTGCCGCGGGCGGCGTGCTTCGACGACGAGATCATGCGGTTGTTCCAGAAGCTCGGTCTGGTCGACGACATCATGCCCGGGGCCGTGGCGCAGCCCGATTACGAATGGGTCAACGCGGCCGGCGAGACCCTCGTCGAGCTCAGCTACGACGATCCCGCCGCGGGTGGCTGGGCCGCGCTCTACATGATGTATCAGCCGCACATCGAGACGGTGCTCGACCGCCACTGCCGCTCTCTCGCGAGCGTGGAGATCCGCCAGGGTGTCTGCGTCGACGGGCTGCAGGAGCGCGAGGACTGCGTGACCCTCAGGACCACGGACGGCGCAGGTGGGAGGGTCAGCGTCGACGCTCGCTACGTCGTCGGCGCCGACGGCGGGTCAGGGTTCGTCCGCGAGGCCCTGGGCGTCGGCGTCTCCAGCTATGGCTTCGAGGAGAACTGGCTGGTCTGCGACTTCCACAAGCGCCGGGACCTGCCCGATGTGCCGACGTTCCGCCAGGTCTGCGACCCCGCCCAGCCCATCTCCATCGTGCGCATCGGACCCAATCACCAGCGCTTCTCGTTCGCGCTGGCTTCCGACGAGAGCGCCGAGCAGGCCACGAACCCGCACGCCGTGTGGAAGCGCGTCGCCGCCTATCTCCGACCGCGAGACGCCGAGCTCGTTCGTGTGGCCAACTACGTCTTCCGCTCCCGGATCGCCGATCGCTGGCGGCAGGGCCGCGTCCTGCTCGCCGGGGACGCCGCCCACGAGATGCCACCGTTCCTGGCCCAGGGCATGTGCTCCGGAATGCGCGACAGCCACAACCTCGCGTGGAAGCTCGATCTCGTCCTGTCGGGGGCGGCAAGCGCCGACATCCTCGATTCGTATCAGCCGGAGCGCGAGCCGCACGTGCGCTTCATCACCGAGAAGGCGATCGAGCTCGGCCGGGTCCAGACCCTGCGCGATCCGGTCGCGGCCCGCGAACGCGACGAGCGGCTCCTCGCCCGCCGCCGCGCGGATCAGGCGCCCGAGAAGCTGCGCTACCCGGACCTCGTCGGCGGGCTGCTGACCCAGACCCCGCACGCCGGCGCGTTCTTCCCGCAGGGGATGGTGCGCATCAAGACCACCGAGGGCCGCTTCGACGACGTCGTCGGCGCAGGACCCGTCGTGCTCGCACGCTCCGAGGTGACTCTCGCCGAGCTCACCCCCAGCCAGCGAGCGGGCTGGGAGCGCGCCGGCGGGCACGTCGCGACACTCGACGGTCTCGTCGACGTCGACGGGACCTACACCGCCTGGTTCGCGGACCACGGCTGCGAGGCCGTGGTCGTGCGTCCGGACTGGTATCTCTACGGGACCGCCACCGACGCTCACGGCCTCGCTGCGCTGCTCGCGGACCTGCGCGATGCCCTGGGCACGTCGAAGGAGCGGCTGGGAACGGTGGCATGATGGCGGCCACTGTGGCGACGCCGACGCGAAACCAGGGCATCAACTCCGTCGAGGTCGGCGCACGGGTGCTGCACGCACTCGAGCACGGCCGCGGCCCGATGACGCTGACCGACGTCGCCCAGGGCAGCGACATGCATCCGGCCAAGGTGCATCGCTACCTGGTCAGCCTCGTGCGAGCCGGCCTCGCCTCACAGTCCGTCGACACCGGCCTCTACGACCTCGGACCCGCGGCGCGCGCGCTCGGCGTCGAGGCGCTCCGCCGCACCGACAGCGTGAGCGTCGTCTCCGCGCATGCTGTCGGTCTTCGCGACGAGACCGGCCATACGGTCAACGTGGCCGTCTGGAGCGACGCCGGGCCAGCGCTCGTGCGCTGGGACACCGGCGCGCACGCCCTTCCGATCGTCGTCCGGGTCGGCTCCGTGCTCCCCCTGCTCGACTCGGCGGTCGGGCTGGTGTTCCTCGCCTACCTCCCCCGCCCTACCACGGCGGACGTCCTGCGCGCCCAGCAGAGACAGGCGGCCACCAAAGCCGCCACGGCGCGCGAGATCGAGGCGCTCGCTCAGGCTGTGCGCGAGGAAGGCTTCAGCCGCACCGCCAATCAGATGATCGTCGGGCTGGCCGCCCTCTCGGCTCCGGTGTTCGGACCGGACGGAGCGCTGGAGGCGGTGCTCGGCCTCGTCACTCCGGTGCAGATGATGAACGCCTCGGAAGCCAAGCGGCTTGGACGCCTGCTCCGCGAGACCGCCGACCGCGCCTCGCGCGACCTCGGCTTCTCCCCCGCCTGAGCGGACGTCGAAGACGCGGTCAAGATCTCGAAGATCGGTCATCACCGGCGCTAACCGAGGCCTTGGGCCGAGATCACCCGCCGGCTCGCGCGGGCCGGCCGCCCAGTCGTACTCGGCGGCCGCACCACGCACGCTCGGCGCTGCACTGCCCCTCGCTTCCAGTCGCGCCTGGCGCTCCATGGTGCTCACCTCCTTGCTGGTCAAGAGCTCCGCCCAGCGCGTGCGAAGCTGACCGCCATCCTCGAGTCCGGGTCGATGATCCACGGGCCTCGTTTCATCGCACGTCGGGCTTGAGGCCCGCCGGTTCCCATTCCTGAACGCACCGCGCTCAGGCTTGGGCGGTAGGTCGTACGACGATCTCCCCGACGTCGACGTTGGGGGGTTGCCCGATCGCGTAGACGATGGCGTCGGCGATCGCCTCCGGCGGCATCGCCATCCGGTCGCGGGCGGCGGTGAGTTGCTCGCGCATCTCCTCGTTCCCAGACCCGTCGACGAAGTCGGTGTTGACGAACCCGGGCGAGACCACGGTGACGCGCAGCGTGTCGCCGGCCTCTTGGCGCAGGCCCTCTGAGATGGCTCGAACGGCCGCCTTGGTGGCTGCGTAGACGGTCATGTTGGCCCTGGTCTGGAAGCCCGCGGTGGACGCGGTGGTGACGATGTGTCCGGACTCCTGCTCGCGGAAGACCGGTAGCGCGGCCGCGATGCCGTAGAGGACACCTTTGACGTTGATGTCGATCATCTGCTCCCACTCGTCGACGCGCAGCTCGTCCATCGGCGCGTTGGGCCCGATGCCGGCGTTGTTGATGAGCACGTCCAAGCGCCCGAAGCGCTCCTGGGACAAGTGCACCAGGGCCGAGAGGTCCGCGGCGCGGGTCACGTCGGTCGGTGCGTACGCGGCGCTGCCGCCACGCTCCGCGATCCGCTCCGCCAACGCGTGGAGACGCTCCGGGCGGCGTGCCCCCAGCACGACGCTCGCGCCCTGCTCGGCGAGCATCAGCGCGGTGGCCTCGCCGATCCCGCTGCTGGCGCCGGTGATGATGACGACCTTCCCTGCGATGTCTGACACGAGGTGCTCCTTCGATCTAGTATTCAAAAGCGGAGATGTGTCCGCTAAGCCTTGAGCGACAGTAGCGGAGATGTCTCCGTATAAACTCCTCGTGCCGTTCCCACCCCAGGAGATCCGATGCCGACCCCCCGCACCGCACCACGTCGCGCTGACGCCCAGAAGAATCGCGAGCGGATCCTGGAGGTGGCCCGAGCGGCGCTGACCGCGTCCGGCGACGCGTCGCTGAACGCGATCACGAAGCGAGCGGGCGTCGGAGCGGGCACGCTCTATCGCCACTTCCCGACGCGCGAGGCGCTGGTGCTGGCCGTGTACCACCGGGACGTCGAGACGATCGTCGACGCCGCGCCGGCGTTGCTCGAGGCGCATCCGCCGATCGAGGCCTTCCGCCTCTGGTGCGGCCAGCTGGCGGAGACGGGTCAGATCAAGCGAGGACTCGGAGACGCCCTGACCGCTGCCAATGAAGATGAGCACCAGGCCCCCGTGCTCGCTGCCATCGAGCTGCTGTTGGACGCCTGCAAGCAATCAGGCTCCGTACGCCGAGACCTCGTGGCCTACGACGTCCTGCTCCTGGTCGGGTTCCTCTGGCGTATGGAACCCAGCGCCGATTGGCGGCGCCGTGGCGACCGCCTCCTCGACGTCGTCATCGCCGGCATGCGTCCGTGAGCTTCGGGCTGCAAGCGGAGACATCTCCGCTACAGTTGCAGACGACAAGCGGAGATGTCTCCGCAAAACGCAGCGAGCGAAAGAGGCGTCAGTCGAAATGAGCAACACTCTCGAAGGAAAGGTCGCCGTCGTCACCGGGGGAACCCGAGGCCTCGGGTTCGCGATCGCCGAGGAGTTGGCCGCGGAAGGCGCCGAGGTCGTCATCACCGGCCGTCATCAGGACACGATCGACGAGGCTCTCGACCGGCTCAACTCCCGCTGCTGGGGCTTTCGAGCCGACGTCTCGGTGCTCGCGGACATGGAGTCGCTCTACGAAGCAGTCGGGTCACGACACGGTCACGTCGACATCGTCGTCGCGAATGCCATCACCAACGACAACGGGCCGCTCGGGACCATCACCGAAAACCAGTTCGACACGATCATCGACACCAACATGAAGGGCGTCTTGTGGACCGTTCAGCCGGCGCTCCCGCTGATGCCCAGCGGTAGCTCCGTCATTCTCATCGGCTCCACTGCGTCGGTCAGCCCACCGCCGGGGATGAGCGTCTACGGCGGCGCGAAGGCCGGGGTGCGCAGCATGGTGCGCGCATGGATCCAGGACATCAAGGGATCCGGGATCCGCATCAACGTCCTGTGCTCCGGAGCCATCGACACACCGTCGCTGCGATCCGCCCTGGCCGGTGCCTCCGGCGAGAACGAGGTCGACGCCGCAGTCGAGAAGATGGGAAGCGGCAACCCGATCGGCCGACTGGCACAGCCGCGAGAGCTCGCGACCGTCGCGGTCTTCCTCGCCAGCGACGCATCCAGCTTCATCACCGGGACAGAGCTCTTCGCTGACGGCGGCATGGCGCAGGTCTGAAGATCGGCGACCTCCCAGAAGCCCTCGGGCGAGCGAACACCGTCGCCCGCCGGCGCCCCCGCGGTGTTCGGTCCCGACGGCACGGAGCGATGCCCGAGGTGCCTTCGGCGTCACGCTGGGAAGTCGAGGACGTCGCCCTCGGAAAGCGCACGCGGAGGTAACGCGTACACGAGCACCCCGCAGAACGCGAAGGCACCAGCCACTAGGAGCCCGACGGCGGTGAAGGCGTGAAGTCCCGGTCGTCCGTCCGACGCGGCGAAGAACACCGTTCCGAGGACGGCCACGCCAAGCGCGCCACCGAGCTGCTGCGCAGTGCTGAAGACACCTGAGGCGCCGCCCGCGTCCTCCGCTGGAACCGCCGCGAGCACGACGTTGACCAGCGGTACCACGAGCAGGCACAAGCCCGCGCCCGCGACGAAGAGGCCGGGCAGCACCGGCCACGGCGCCTCGCCCGTCGCCAGCGCACTGGCACCCACTAACAGGATCATCGTGCCGACAGCCAGCAACGCGGCGCCCGTCTGAAGAACGCGACGTCCATAGCGCTCCGCGAGCGTCACGGACAGAGGCGCGGTCACCATCCCGCCCGCGCTGAAAGCCAGGAGCGTGAGCCCGGCCTGCAGAGGGGAGAGCCTGCGATCGAGCTGAAGGAAGAGGGTGAAGCTGAGCATCAAGCCCTGCAGACCGGCGGAGAACATTCCTTGCACGGCAAGCCCCGCCACGGCGGCACGATGGCGTAAGAGCGAAGCGGGAATGATCGACTCCGGCCGCAGCTGGCGCAGCGATCGAGACACAACGATCGCAACGATCGTGAGGCCGCCCGCGCCGAGGGCCAGATCCCACGCTGGCCAACCGAGGCTACGGCCCTCCAAGAGAGCGAAGACGAGCGCCACCAGACCGATCATCAGCGCGAGCGCGTCGGCGGACGACGGGCGCGGTGTCCGAGCCTCACGCGTCTCCGGGACGACGCGCTGAGCCGCGACAGCGGCGAACACGGAGATCGGCACGTTGACCAGGAAGATCGACCGCCACCCGAGGTCGAGTGCCGACGGCGACACGAGCACAGCTCCAAGCATCACGCCCACCGCGCTCGCGAGCCCGAGCGTCGCGCCGTATATGCCAAACGCAACTCCTCGCTCACGTCGCGGGAAGATGACTCGAAACGTCGCGAGCACCTGCGGCGCCATGATCCCGGCCGCCAGGCCCTGGGCTGCGCGTGCCCCGACGAGCAGGCCGGGGGTCTGCGCCATCCCTGCCGCGAGACTTGCAACGGCGAAGGCGGCGCTGCCGGCGACGAAGAGGCGCCGGCGCCCTAACCGATCGCCCCAACGGCCCGCGACGACCAGCACTGCGGCGAACGCGAGCAGGTACGCAGACACGACCCATTCCAGGTCAGTCGAGCTTGCGCCCAGACGGTCGTGGATCGTCGGCAACGCCACATTCACGATCGAGATGTCGACCATGTCGACGATCGCACCCACCATGAGCACCGCCGCGGCGATGCGGCGGTGCACCGCAGACGGCTGTTCCGCCGGTACCGGCGTAGGCTCCGCATCAGCATGCCGCACGTTTTCTCTCCCTTCATCAATTATCTTGTCATGACGAGATTATCGCCATAGCGTGACACCTCGTCAGGGAGAACACCGACCCGAGGATCTGGTGGCGACGTTGCTGCGTGAGGTCATCGCCGAGGTGGTGGTGCACAACGTGCGGGTGGCCGAACAGATCGGCCTCTCCCCGCGCGATATGCAGGCGATCCACCTGCTTCAACTTCGAGGCCCGCTCACGCCGGGGCAACTCGGCGGCGCCGTCGGGCTCGCCAGCGCCGGCACCACCGCACTCGTCGACCGCCTCGAGGCATCAGGCTTCGTCCGGCGCAAACGCGACACCGCCGATCGCCGCCGCGTGCTCGTGAACCTCGACGAGGAGCTTCTGTCCCGTAAGCTCGCGCCACACTTCGCTCACCAGGCGCTGCATCTCGCGAAGGTGAGCCGGCGCTTCGACGCCGCCGAATTAGCGGTGGTCGCGCGGTTCCTCGAGGCGCTCGCCAGCGATCAACGCGACTGACGGCTCGCCAGGGCAAGGCGGGCCGGCTGCCTCCGCCCGGTGCCAGCTCGGATCAGTGGATGTGGAGTGCGGTCGGCTCGGTCGCCGCGGCCGCGATCGTCGTGCGCTGTACGCCCAGTCCTTCGATCTCGATCTCGATCGCGTCGTCCGCGGCCAGGAACTCCTGCGGTTGCATGCCAGCCCCGACGCCGGCCGGCGTCCCGGTCGCGATCACGTCCCCCGCCTCCAGGGTCAGCACCTTGGCGTAGTAGGCGATCAGCTCGGCGACGGAGAAGATCATCCGCTCCGTCGAGCTGTCCTGCCTCGCCCACCCGTTGACGCGCAACTCGATCCGGAGCCGGTGCGGGTCAGGAACGTGCTCGGCCCGGGTGATCCAGGGACCGATCGGGGCGGCGCCGTCGAAGCCCTTGGAGATGATCGCGTCGAGCCCGAGGGCATGTGGGAAGGGGATGAAGTCACGCAGCGAGAGGTCGTTGACGATGGTGTACCCGAACACCGCCGCCAGCGGGTCCGTCGCCGCCAGCTCCGGGCGGCCGATGACGACGCCCAGCTCGGCCTCCCAGTCGAGTTTGTGCCCGTACGCGGGCAGCGCCACGGCCTGGCCGCTGCCGATCAGCGCGCTCGAGGGCTTGAGGAAGCTGAAGGGGAACGGCGTCGCCTTCATCGGTCCCACCACCCGCTCCATCTCCTCGATGTGATCGGTGTAGTTGGAGCCGACGCAAAGCAGCTTGCGCGGCACCAGCGGGGGCAGCCAGTCGAGCGTCGCCGGATCCAGGACGGGGCCGTCGTCCGCGAGCCGCGGAGCAAGCGCATCCCACCGCTCGATCAGTTCGATGGGTGAGCCGGCGGCGTCGCCGAGCGCCACGACCCGACCGTCGTACTCACCGACGAGGACCGCGGCGTCGTCGACCCGCACGCGCCCGATGCGTCGCGGCAGGGGCCTGCCGCCGCTCATGTCGAGGAGCCTCGGACGCGCAGGACCCTGCGGATCGCCCCGGCACGGCGCGCCGTGCCTTGGTAACGAGCCAGTCCGACCGACAGCAGCAGCGCCGCCCCGTTGAAGAGGTCGGGGATCCAGACCGGCGCCCCGGCGAGCTGCAGGCCCTTGACGCCGGCAGCGAGCACATAGACGGCGATGATGGTGCCGGCGACGTTGAACCGGCCGCCACGGAACTGCGTCGAGCCGAGGAACGCCGCTGAGAAGGCCGGCAGCAGGTAGGCGGGCCCGATCGTGGGGTCGCCTGTCCCCAGGTTCGAGCTGACGATCAGCCCGGCGAAGCCGGCGATCGCCCCGCAGACGACCAGTGCGCCGACCAGCACGAGGCTCGTCCGGACTCCGGCGAGTCGGGCCGCCTCGATATTGCCGCCGGTGGCGTAGACGCGCCGTCCGAGCGGGGTGCGTTCGAGCACGTACCAGACGAGCAGGGCGATCCCCACCATCAGGTAGACGGGCAGCGTGAGCCCGAGGATCTCGGTCGTGCCCAGGTTCTGGAAGCCCTGGCTGAGACCGAGGATCTGCTGGCTGTCCGACACCCAGGCGATCGCGGCGAGCAGTACCGAGCTCATCCCGAGCGTCGCGATGAAGGAGTCGATGCGCGCCCGCACGATGAGCAACCCGTTGAACGCCCCGATCAATCCGCCGGCCAGCACGGTCAGCCCGATGGCCGGGACCATGCCGACGCCCTGCTTGGCCAGCAGCCAGGCGACGAAGATCGAGCCGAAGCCGAGCTCGGCGCCGATGGCCAGGTCGAACGTGCCCGACGAAAGGGCCACGACGAGCCCGACCGCCAGGATGGCGGTGACCGCCTGGCTGTCGAGCAGCGCGGTCCACGTCTTGCCCAGCAGGAACGTGTCCGGCACCCACAGGGCGAACACGACGAAGATGACCGCGAAGACGTAGAGCGCGCTGATGTTGCGGAACGAGAGCGCGGCCGCGATCCGTTGCAGGGGCAGCTTCACGTGCGGGGTGGCCCGGAGGACCGGGGCGTCGCTATCGGCCATGACCGCTCCGGATCAGCTGCGCCTCGGTGAGTTCGGGCCCCCGCAGCTCGGCCACCAGCTCCCCGTCTCGAAGCACCAGCACCCGATCGCAGGCGGACGCGAGCTCCTTGTCGTCTGACGAGCAGACGAGCACCCCGGCCCCTTGCTCGGCAGCCCGGTCGACGAGGGCGAAGATGCCGGCCTTGGCCCCGACGTCGACGCCCTGGCTGGGCTCGTCGAGCAGGAGCACGCGCGGTTCGGTGCGCAGCCACTTCGCGAGCACCACCTTCTGCTGGTTTCCGCCGCTGAACAGGCGCAGCGGGCGCGCGGGGTCGTTGGGTCGCACGTCGACGTCCTCGAACCAGCGGGCGGTCTCATCGCGCTCGGCGCGTCGGTCGAGGCGGCCGAAACGCCGTCGCAGCGTGCCCAACTGCGGAAGGGTGAGGTTCTCCCGCGCCGTCATCGTCATGACGCCACCGTGCCGGTGGCGGTCGCCGGGCACGAACGCCATGCCGGCGCGGATGGCCCGGCGCGGCGTCGGGTTCTGGACGTCGACGCCGGCGACTTGGAGTGCGTCGACGCCGCCGTCTCCGACGCCGAACAACGTCGCGGCGACCTGCTCTCGGCCCGAACCCAGGACACCGCTCACCCCGACGATCTCCCCGGCGTCGACGGACAGATCGAGGGACCGGACGGTGGGTCCGTGAAGACCTCGCACGGACAGAACGGGTCGTGAGGCCTTCACCTGCGTGCGCCGGTCGATCGGGGCGGCGATCGCGCCGGCCACCATCTGGACGAGCGCGTCATGGTCACATTCCCGCGCGGGTGCGTCGGCGATCACGCACCCATCGCGCAGCGCGACGACGCGGTCGGCCAGCTGGGCGACCTCGTCGAGGCGGTGCGTGATGAAGATGATGCCGGCGCCCTGCCGGGCAACCTCACGCACCGCTCGGAACAGGGTGTCCACCTCGTCGCCGTGCAGCGACGCCGTCGGCTCGTCGAGGACCAGCACGTTCTGCGCATGCGTCCAGCCGTCCATGGCACGGGCGATGGCGACGATCGCTCGCTCGGCCGCCGTCAGGTCGCGGATCGGCAACCGGACGTCGAAGTCCGCTCCGAAGCCGGCGATCAGCTCTACAGCACGTCGCCGCTCGCGCCGCAGCGGGGCGGGCCGCAGCGCGCTGCGGCCCAGCCGCCGGCCGAGGTCGAGGTTCTCGACGGTCGAGAGGCTCTCGACGAGCCCGAGATCCTGATGGATGAAGTGCAACTCGGCGCCGGGCGCGAGGATGATCTCCGCGCCCGGATCGGCCTGATGCACGCCCGCGAGGACCTTGACGAGCGTCGACTTGCCCGACCCGTTCTGTCCTAGCAGGGCGACGATCTCGCCGGCCCCGACGGTGAGCGATACCTCGTCGAGGGCCTTCAGCCCGGGGAACGTCTTGGACAGTCCCCGGGCGTCGAGCAGGAGCGAGGTCACTGACCGAGCCCCCAGAGCTTCGCGAAGCGCTGCGGGAAGTCCGGGTACCCGGTCCAGCCCTTGGCCGGGTCGAACTTGATGTCGCTCTGGGTGAGGAACTGCACGTCGACAAGGCCCTTGGCCTGGTCGCCGACCGGCTTCTGACCGACGATCCCGCGGGCCGCCTTGTCGATCATCCCCCACATCATCACCGGCAGGTCCGTGGCCAGGCTGGCCGTCTCCTGCCCCTGCTTGAGGTACTGGAGGTTCGTCGGCGTGGGGACGTTGCCAAGCGTCTTGACGTCGATGCTCGCCGCCTTGAGCGCCGAGGGCAGGCCGCTCGACATCTCGTCGACCGCGAACACGGCGACCGTCGTGTCCGGGTTGGCCTGCAGGTCGCTCACGATGCGGCTCGGAGCGGTGTTGCCGAGCGTCGCGACCGGGACGTGCACGGTGCGCGTGCTGCATCCTGGGCACACCTTGGCCAGTTCAGCCGTGAAGGACTTCGAGATGCCTGTGGCCACGGGGAGCTCGGGGACGTCGTACATCGCGACCTTGGAGCTCGCGCCCATCTTCGCGGCGACGTAGTCGGCAAGCAGCGCTCCGTCGCGCTCGGTCTCGTTGCGGGCGTACCCGGGTGCCTCGATGCCGTAGTCGGCCGCCTGCACGATGCCGTTGGTGACGACCGTGACCTTCTCCTCCTGCAGCTGCTTGAGCTGGTTCTTCCAGAGCTCCGGGTCGATCGCCGAGACCAGCACCGCGTCTGGCTTCTGCGACACGACCGTGTCGAACGCCGCGCTCACCGTGTTGGCCTGCGATCCAGCCTTCACGCGGGAGAGGTTCACGCCCATGGTCTTCGCAGCCGGTTGCAGCAGTGACCAGAAGAGCGCGCACGTCGGCGTCCCGCAGTCCATGAAGACCATGTTCGCGCCCTTCGGCACGCGCTTGAGCGGTTCCGTGATCGGAAACGCCCCGGGCTTGCCGATGAAGGCGTCGATCGCCTTCGACGCCTCCGGAGACACCTTCGCCGACGCGGCGGACGACGATGGCTCGGATGAGCCGGACGAGCCGCTCGAACCACACGCGGCCAGTGCCACGGCCGTGACTGCACAGGCCGCGGTTGCGGCCCTCCTCCAGGTGCCTGCGGGCATCCTCGCTCCTCCGTCGCTGAACAGAACCCTCGAACAGCACATTACACTATGCGTAGCGAATTGACCATTACGTAACCAGCTGCCATGATCAACGCCGGCTGAGAGCGACCGATAACGAGGAGGAAGAGCGTGCCTGACGGAGTGATGCACCGACCCACGCAGGGCGAGCGGATCGTCGGCGGCGGACTGGACGCGACGGTGAAGGTCACGACCGCATTTCCCTCGCTGATGTCCACCTTCGAGATGGTCATCCCGCCGGGATACGACGTGGGTGCCCACGTGCACGAGCTCGGTGAGGAGATCTTCTACGTCGTCGATGGAGAGCTGGAGATGTTCGCGTTCGAGCCGGTCGACCGCGACGTCCCCGACTGGCACGACTGGCGGTCAGCTTCAGGCGACGGCCCGATGCGCGGCGGGCAGGGGACGTTCATGTTCGTGCCCGAGAACTGCCCACACGCCTTCGGCAACCCCACCGACGAGCCCGCGAAGCTCTTCTTCCAGTCCTCCGTCCCAGGAGGCCACGAGCACTACTTCGAGGAGCTGGCCGAGCTGCTGCGCGCAAGCGACGGCAAGCCGGATCGCGAGGCCAGCGCCGAGCTCCGGCGCCGCTGGCACATCAACCAGCTCACCGCGCTCGACGGCGGGCGCTCGGGGGCACGTGGCTGAGCTGGCGACCCTGACGCACGCGATCGCGGCAACCGTGAGCGACGGCGACGCCGTCGCGCTGGAAGGCTTCACCCATCTCATTCCCTTCGCGGCGGGCCACGAGGTGCTCCGGCAGGGCCGCCGGGACCTCGAGCTCATCCGGATGACGCCGGACGTCCTCTACGACCAGATGATCGGCGTCGGCGCCGCACGCAAGCTCGTCTTCTCCTACGGGGGCAACCCCGGCGTCGGGTCGCTACACCGTTTCCGCAGGGCCATCGAGCACGGCATCCCGCGGCCGCTCGAGATCGAAGAGCACTCGCACGCCGGCATGGCCAACCGCTACGCCGCGGGTGCGGCGCGCATGCCGTGCGCGATCATGCGCGGCTACCTCGGCACCGACCTGTTCGCGCGCACGCGCGTGAAGGAGACTGTCTGCCCGTTCACCGGCGAGACGCTCGTCGTGGTCCCGGCCCTGAACCCGGACGTGGCCATCATCCACGCCCAGGAGGCCGACCGCGCGGGGAACGTCCAGCTCTGGGGCATTCCCGGCGTTCAGAAGGAGGCCATCCTCGCTGCGAAGCGCAGCGTCGTCACGGTCGAGCGCATTGTCGGCACGATCGAGCCGCGCCCCGGCGGCGTGATGCTTCCGGGCTGGACCATCGACTTCGTGGTGGAGGCGCCGTGCGGCGCGCAGCCCTCCTACGCCCACGGCATCACGACCCGGCGGAACGACGCCTACCGGGAGTGGGACCGCATCGCGCGCGACGACGCGACGTTCGAGGCGTGGATGCGCGAGCGGGGTCTGGCGTGACGTCGGGAGAGGAGATGCAGACGATCGCGGCGGCGCGACGGCTGGTGGGAGCGCGGTCCGTGTTCATCGGCGTCGGCCGTCCGAGCACCGCCGCGCTGCTTGCGCGGGAGGTGCACAATCCTGCCCTCGTCCTGGTCTACGAGTCCGGCACGATCGGCGCCAAGCCGAGCCGCGTCCCGCTTTCGATTGGCGACGGCGAGCTCGCCGAGACGGCAGACCTCGTCGTGTCCGTCCCCGAGATGTTCAACTACTGGATCGGCGCGGGGCGCATCGAGGTCGGCTTCCTCGGCGCGGCGCAGGTCGATTCGCGGGCGAACCTCAACTCGACCGTCATCGGTGACTACGACCACCCGCGCACGCGCCTGCCCGGGGCCGGAGGCGCCCCGGAGATCGCCACCGGCTGCCCGCAGGTCGTGGTGATCGTCCCGCACACCCCGCGCACGCTCGTTCGCACGCTCGACTTCAAGACCACGGACGGCGGGCGCACCACGGCGGTCATCACCGACCTCGGCGTCCTCGAGCCCGGCGCCGACGGCGAGCTGGAGCTGACCGCGGTCCACCCGGGCGTCGCCGTGGAGACCGCGGTCGCTGCGACGGGATGGGACCTGCGGGTCGCCGTCGAAATCGTCGACTCCCCTGGGCCGACGGAGACGGAGCTCGAGGCGCTGTGGGCACTGGTCGCGCGATGAGCAGGGCGTTCGTCTACGACGCCGTGCGCACGCCGTTCGGGCGCTTCGGCAAGGGGCTCGCCGGCGAGCGCCCCGACGACCTCGCCGCACTCGTGCTGCGGGCGCTGGTCGATCGCGCCCCGAACCTGGATCCGGCGCGGATCGACGACGTCATCTACGGCGCTGCCAACCAAGCCGGCGAGGACAACCGCGACGTCGCCCGCATGGCCGTGCTGCTCGCGGGCCTGCCGACCTCGGTGCCCGGCACCACCGTCAACCGCCTGTGCGGATCCTCGCTTGACGCCGTGGTGCAGGCTTCGCGCGCGATCGAGACGGGTGACGCATCGCTTGTCTGTGTGGGCGGCGTCGAGTCGATGTCGCGCGCGCCGTGGGTCCTCTCCAAGCCCTCCCGGGCCTACCCCGCCGGCGCGGAGACGCTGCACTCGACGACGCTCGGCTGGCGCCTGGTGAACCCCGTCATGCCGGAACGGTGGACCATCTCGCTCGGAGGTGCGACCGAGCGCCTGGTCGAGCGCTACGGCATCACCCGCGAGGCGCAGGACGCATTCGCACTGACGAGCCACGAGCGCGCGCACGCCGCGTGGAAGGACGGCTTCTATGATCCCTGGGTCCTGCCTGTGGCCGGGCTGGAGCGAGACGAGAACGTCCGTGCGAGCGCCAGCCTGGCGGCACTCGCCAAGCTCGAGCCCGCGTTCGCCGACGGGGGGACCGTCACCGCCGGCAACGCCTCGCCGCTCACCGATGGCGCCGGTGCGCTGTGGATCGGGGACGAAGCCGCCGGCACCACCCTCGGGCTCGACCCGCTGGCACGGATCGCCGGTCGCGGCGTCGCCGCGGTCGACCCTGACGTGTTCGGCATCGGGCCGGTTCAGGCCGCGGAGCGAGCCCTAGCACGCGCCGGCGTCGGCTGGCGGGATCTCGCGCTGGTGGAGCTCAACGAGGCCTTCGCCGGCCAGTCTCTCGCCTGCTTGCAGGACTGGCGGGAGCTTGACCCCGGCATCGTCAACGTCCGCGGTGGCGCCATCGCCATCGGCCACCCGCTCGGCGCCTCCGGAACCCGGATCGTCGGGACGCTCGCCCACGGACTGCGCGCCCGCGGCGGCGGCTGGGGCCTCGCGGCGATCTGCATCGGCGTCGGCCAGGGCCTCGCCGTGGTGCTGCACGCCTGACCGGCGCCGCGCTACATGTGCATGCCGCCGGCGGCCTCGATGCGCTGGCCGGTCACCCAGCCGTTGCCGGGCCGCAGGAGGTTCGCGATGACCGCACCGATGTCGTCCGGGACGGCGTACCGCCCGAGCGGTGTCTGGGCGGCTATGTGCTCCTGCGCTGACGGGTTGTCGCGGAGCATCCCGTTGCTGAAGTCGGTGGCCACCGCGCCGGGCGCGACGACGTTCGCGGTGATTCCGCGCGAACCGAGCTCAACGGCCATGTACCGCGTGAGGACCTCGACGGCGCCTTTGATCGATCCGTACGCGGCGCGCTGGGGGTAGGCGAAGCGCGCCAGCCCGCTGGAGAGGTTGACGATGGAGCCGCCGTCGACGAGCAGCCCCAGCAGCGCCTGGGTGAGGAACAACGTTCCCTTGAAGTGCACCGCGAACAGTGCGTCGACGTCGCTCTCGGTGACGTCAGCGACCAGGCCGCCGCGCGAGAAGCCGCCGTTGTTGACGAGGTGGTCGAACCGGTCCCGGCCCCAGCCGCTGAGCGTTGTGGAGAGTGCCTGGGCAAACGCCGCGAAGGAGTCCGGGGCCATGAGATCGAGTCGGAGGGCGGTGGCGCGGCGGCCTAGCGCTTCGAGCTCGGCCACGACGCCCGCGGCCTGGTCGGCGTGTTCGCGATAGGTCAGGACGACGTCGACACCGTCCTCTCCGAGATGCAGGGCGGTGCTGCGGCCGATACCGCGATTGGCGCCCGTGACGAGGGCGATGCGCTGAGGGTTGGACATGGCCCGATCATGTGCCCGAGACGCCCGTCGCACCAGAGGCCGCCTCATCCACGGACTCCCTGTCCCTGGTTAGCGCCCTCGCGAACCACGATGATGGAGCGACATGGATCGCGACGGGCTCGCCGACTTCCTACGCCGGCGCCGCGAGGCGCTGCAGCCCGCCGACGTCGGTCTCCCGACGACCCGGCGGCGTCGAACATCGGGCTTGCGCCGTGAGGAGGTTGCGGCCCTGGCGCACATGTCGACTGACTTCTACGCGCGGCTGGAGCAACGCCGAGGCTCGAGACCGTCGGCCGAGACGGTCGCCGCGCTCGGGCGTGCGCTGCGCCTGACCCTCCCCGAGCGCGATCACCTGCATCAGCTCGCGGGGCACGCCCCACCGCTGCGGCGCGCATTCAGCGCCGAGGTCTCCCCGGCACTCGTCCGCGTTCTGGAACGCCTCGACACTCCGGCGGCAGTCGTGGACGATCTCGGTGCGACGCTACGCCAGAACCCACTTTCCGAAGCGCTGCTGGGCCGTCAGACAGCGTATGTGGGCTTGCGGCGCAGTGTGTTCTTCCGCTGGTTCGTCGAGCCCGAGGAGCGCGACCGCTGGCATCCCGACGATCACGACCTGCACTCCCGCAGCTACGTGGCGACCCTTCGCGCGGCACACGGGCGGCGACCCGACCAAGCCCAGCAGCTCGTCGACGCGTTGCTGGAGGCGAGCGGCGAGTTCGCGATCCTCTGGAAGCGTCACGAAGTCGGCGATAGGGCCAGCTCGCGCAAGCGCCTCATCCATCCCCTCATCGGCCCGCTCACCCTCGACTGCCAGATCCTCACCTCTGAGGACGGGCTTGAACGCCTGGTCATCTTCACCGCCGAGCCTCGCTCCGAGGACGCCGACCGGTTGCGACTCCTCGAGGTTGTCGGGACCCAGCGGTTCGGGGACTAGCTCTAGGCGAACGGTTGCCTGAAGCGGCGCGTGCGAGCCGCATCGGCTCCCGCGCACCCTGGACGTATTCGTAATCACTTCTGCTACGGTTCCCCCCAGAACTGTAATCGCCGTCAACACAATTTGGAGACGAATGCCCACGCCATCACCGGCGCCCGCCGGCCGCGCTCACACGACGCCTGAAACACGCGTCCGGCCCTCCACGATCGTGGTCCTTGGGGCCCTGAGCGCCTTCGGCCCGCTGTCGCTGGACCTCTACCTTCCCGGCCTTCCCGGGCTGGCCGACAGCCTCGACGCAAGCGCATCCGCCGCGCAGCTGACGCTCACGGCGTGCTTGCTCGGGCTTGCCGCGGGCCAGCTGCTCAGCGGACCGTGGAGCGACGCCGTCGGGCGGCGCCGTCCGTTGATCATCGGCGTCAGCGCCTATGTGGTGGCGACGCTCGCGTGCGCGCTGGCGCCGTCGATGCCGACCCTGATCGGCCTGCGCTTCGTCCAGGGGTTGGCCGGCGCGGCCGGGATCGCCGTCGCACGCGCCGTCGTTCGCGACCTGCGCTCGGGTGTCGCGGCGGCGCGCCTATTCGCCGGGCTGCTGCTCGTCAACGGCCTGGCACCTGTGGTCGCCCCGATCCTCGGTGGGCAGCTGCTGCACCTCACCGACTGGCGTGGCCTGTTCGTCGTGCTTGCCGTGCTCGGCACCGCGATCCTTGCCGGCACGCTGGTCCTCGTGCCGGAGTCCCACCCGGTCGAACGGCGCCGCACGGGCGGACTCCGCGACACCGTGAGCGTCTTCAGGGGGTTGCTCCGCGAGCGAGCCTTCGTCGGCTGCACGCTCGCCAGCGGACTGGCCTTCGCGGCCATGTTCGCCTACATCGCGGGCTCGCCATTTGTCCTGCAGGACATCTATGGCCTCTCGCCGGCCGAGTTCAGTGCCGTCTTCGCAAGCAACGCTGTCGGCCTCGTCCTGGCCGGGCAGGTCAGCTCGCGTCTGATCGCCCGGTTCGGCCCGCATCCGGTCCTCGGCAGCGGACTCGTCGCGGGCGCGGCCGGCGGCGTCCTGCTTCTGTTCGTCGTCGCACTCGGCGACATCGGCCTCATCGGCATCCTGCCCGCTCTCTTCCTGGTGGTGGCGAGCATCGGCATCGTGTTCCCGAGCGGAACGGCCATCGCGCTCGAGGGTCACCCGTCTACGGCGGGCAGCGCCTCCGCACTCCTGGGGCTCGCGCAGTTCGCAGTCGGGGCGGTCAGTGCCCCGCTCGTCGGAGTCGCGGGGAAGGGCACCGCGCTTCCGATGGCGATCGTCATCGTCACGTGTGGTCTGGGGGCCGTCGCCGCCTACTGGCTGCTCGTCGCTCGTCCCGACGAACTCGGTCACGGCCGCCCGAGCGGCGCAGCAGGCCGTGGACCGGATCGGACGGCGGTCCCGGCAACGACGTGAGACGGCTTCCTTCCCGCGATTATCGGCCGCGGTGTTTCGGCGCCACCCTCTCGGTCCGCATACGCCGAGGCTCGAAGCGCTGGTGGTCCGCAGCCTCCGCGCGACGGACCTGGGTCAGCGTGCGCCGGACGCGCTCGGTGCGAGCCTGCAGTCTTCGGGGATCATCGTCATCAGCGGAGAACATCGAAAGGGGGGACATGATCGGAGTCTGCCCATGCGATTCAAAGAATCTGTGGAGATCTGGCGGCCGGATATCAGGATTTTGTCCACACGCTCCGGCACCGGTGCGGAAACCAGCGAGCGCGGTCCTCAGATCCAGCGACGGCGCTTGAAGAACACGTACAGGGCGACGCCGACCCCCACCATCAGCAGCAGAGCCAATGGGTAACCGAGCCGCCAGCGTAGCTCGGGCATGTGGTCGAAGTTCATGCCATAGACCGTCCCGATGATGGACGGCGCGAACAGGATCGCCGCCCAGCCGGAGATCTTCTTCACCTCTTCGTTCTGGCGGTTGGAGACCTCGCTCAAGGCCTTGGTCTCGAGTGTGAGATTCACGCTGAGGATGTCTCTCAGCAGCTCGCGGAGGCCGTCGGATTGGTCTTGCAGCCGAAGCGCATGGTCCTGGACATCGCGGAGATAGCTGCGCTCGTCGTCACCGACGTGTGGGGCAGACATGAGCCGCTCGAGCATTCCGACGAGGGGCTTCGCCGCGCGCTGGAATGCGATGACCTCGCGCGTCAGCTCGTAGATGCGGCGCGACACGCCTTCACCGGCACCGACGGTGAACACCTCGTCCTCGATCTCGTCGACGTCGTTCTCGATGCCCGCAGCCACGGGCAGGTAGTCGTCGACGACGCGGTCCAGGATCGCATGGAGCACGGCGCCAGGTCCGCGACGAAGCAGGTCCGGCCTGAGCTCGAGGTCCTCACGCACCGAGGCGAGGTCGGGCATCTCGCCGTGCCGGACCGTGATCACGAATCGCGGTCCGGCGAAGACGTGGATCTCCCCGAACTCCACCGTTTCGGTCGCATCGACGTAGCGCGCGGGACGAAGCACGCAGAACAGGGCGTCGCCGTAGCGTTCCAGCTTGGCTCGCTGGTGGGCGTTCACCGCGTCTTCGATCGCGAGTTCGTGCAGGTCGAACTCGCGGGTGACCTCGGCAAACTCCTCCCGGGTCGGACGGACGAGGCCGATCCAGGCCATCGCATCGCCGCCGCGACACGCGGCGGCCATCTCGGCGACGTCGTGGAAGTCCGCGACGCGCTGTCCGTCGCGGTACAGGGCGCGTCCGACGATCATGTGAGCAGGCGGGTGATGGGCAGGGTCAAAACGGAACGTGTGTGCTGAGGACCAGCGTGCGATCACGAGGAAGGACGAAGTACTCCACGGGATCGCTCGCGAGCTTGGCGGTCCCGCGAAAGAGGGCCTTGCGCCATGGTCTCATGCCCCGGCGATCTTCCCGAGCCAGGAGCTCGATCCTCGAGAGGTAGTAGAGCGCGTCGTCCACCTCCAGCGGCGGTTCCAGCCCGTGCTGCTCGGCGCTGCGCAGGATCCGGGGTATGTCGGGGGTCTCATGGAAGCCGAACCGCGCTGTGACGTGGCTGATTCCGTCGTCGTCGAATCCGAGATCGCTGACCGTCAGCCGATCTTCGGAGCGCACGTACGGCACCGACGCGGTCTCGATCGAGACGACGACGACGTGCTCACGGAGGCTGTGGAGGTGCTCGACGCTCGCTCTCATGGCGAGCGGCGTGGTGCGGTCCCCGCGGTTGAGGAACACGGCCGTTCCCGGCGCGCGGTGCAGGGGTGGGTCCAGCGACCGGATGTCGCGCACGAACGCCTCGAGTGGACCTTCGAGGGCTTCGCGGTTGCGGGTGACGGTCGTGCGGCCTTGCTGCCAGGTCATGAGCACGACGAAGACTGCCGCCGCGACAAGCAGCGGAAGCCAGCCCCCGCTCGCGACCTTCACGAGGTTTGCCCCGAGGAAACTGAGGTCGACCAGCCCGAAGGCGAGGCCCCCGGCGAGCACCAGCGGCAAGGACAGTCCACGCGTGCGGGCGACCACGAAGAACAGCAGCGTCGTGATCGTGATGGTTCCGGTGACGGCGATGCCGTACGCCGAGGCGAGCTTCGCCGAGCCTCCGAAGGCGATCACCAGAGCCAGCACCGCGGCGAGCAGGAGCCAGTTGACGAAAGGCACGTAGACCTGGCCTTCGCGGTCGGACGGGTGCGTGATCCGCAGCCGCGGCAGGTATCCGAGCCGGATGGCCTGGCGCGTCACGGAGAACGCGCCGGAGATCACGGCCTGGGACGCGATGACGGTCGCCACCGTTGCGAGCACCACCACCGGAACGCGCAGCGCATGGGGGACCAGGAGATAGAAGGGGTTCGTCGCCCCGTGAGGATCTGCCACCAGCAAGGCTCCCTGGCCGAGGTAGTTGATCGTCAGCGCAGGGAAGACGAGCAGCAGCCACGCGCGCCGGATCGGAGCGCGTCCCAGGTGGCCCATGTCGGCGTAGAGCGCCTCCGCCCCGGTGACCGCGAGCACCACGCCGCCCAGGGCGAGGAAGGCGGTCAACCCGCGAATGAGGAAGAAGTGCACCGCATAGGTCGGAGACAGCGCTCCGAGCACATCCGGATGGGCAGCGATCCCTTTGACGCCAAGCGCGGCCAGCGTCGCGAACCAGAGTGCCATGACCGGCCCGAAGAGACGGCCAACGACCGTCGTTCCGCGGCGTTGGAGCAGGAACAACCCGATCAGGATCCCGGCGGCGATCGGCACGACGAGCGAGTGAAGCGACGGCGAGACCACTTCGAGCCCCTCGACCGCGGACAGCACCGAGATGGCCGGCGTGATGATGCTGTCCCCGAAGAACAGCGATGCGCCGAAGATGCCCAGCGCGGCGAGTGCCACCACCGCGCGGCGACGGTGCGGGCGCCGGCGTCCGAGCAGCAGCGCGATCAAGGCCATGATCCCGCCCTCGCCGTCGTTGTCGGCGCGCATGATCAGGACGACGTACTTGACCGTGACGATGATCGTCAACGCCCAGAAGATGAGCGAGATCACCCCGTACACGTCGGCACGCGTGACGGCGACTGGTCGATCGGCGTCAGAGGCGAAGACAGTCTGCACCGCATACAGCGGGCTCGTGCCGATGTCTCCGAAGACGACCCCGAGCGCACCGACCGTCAGCGCAGCCGGAGCGGCTCGGGGCATCAGAAGTGCCCGGCGACGGCGTCGGCGGTGACCGCGCGCCGGTCCTCGGGTCCCGGTCGCAGGATGAGCACCTCCGCCGGCACTCGCTCCAACAGCCAGCTGAGGTCCCCCGCGTCCAGGCCGGTTCGCGGGTTCGACGTTGCCGACACGATGACGCGGTCCACCCGCTCCTCCTCCAGGACATGCCGCAGTGCGTCGCGGTAAGTCCGTCCACGCCCGATGCGCGCATCGACCACGAGACCGGTGGCGGCGGCCTTCTGCTCGATTGCCTCGAGCAACGGCATGGCGCTCAGGCACTGCTGCGGCAGCGGGGCGTCCAGCGGGAGCGTCATGGGGACGCGGGCGAGGTAGGCGGGCATGATCGTCGCGTTCTCGGCGTGGGCCAGACGGATGGCGGCCTCGAGCGAGCGGCGGGAGATCGAGGTCCCGGTGAACGGCAGCAGGATCCGGCGCGAACCGGGAGCCCCGGCAGGCCGGGCGCTGCGACGGGCACGTGCCCCCCAACCCACCCCAACCCCACCCGCGGCGCTCGCGAGCAGCAGGGCGAAGACGGCGAGCGCGGTCACGAGCCGTTGCTCTCGTGCCGGCGGGAGCGATCGGCGACGATGCGCAGATCGACGCCGGGAAGCTGATCGAGCAGGCGCTCAGACAGTGGTCGTCTAAAACGGGCCAGCCCCCGGGGTGGGCGCGACCGGCCGATGAGGATGTAGGTGGTGCCTCGCTCCTGTGCGACCCGGGCGGCGGTCGCGGCCACGTCCTCACCCGGTTCCACGGTGAATCCGCACCCGAGGACGGAGGCGAGCTGACGGAGGGCGTTGAGGTGGCGCTCCTGCTCGGCGGTGGGCTCGCGGCCGGGCGGCGCGATCCAGACGAGGTCCAGATCGGCGCCAAGGCGCTTGGCCGACCGCCACGCTCGGCGCACGAGCCGTTGGGTACCGGGATACGGCTCGACAAGCGCCAGCAGCCGCTCCCCCACGGCCTTCGGGCTCTCCGATGCCATGCTGTCCTCGCGGGTGCCGAGCGTCTCGGTCACCAGCCGCTTGGATTCGACCTCCTCGGCGACCTGGCGGAGCGCGACCTCGCGCAGCGCGCCGAGGTTCTCGATGCGGAAGAAGCCGTTGAGCGATGCCTCGATGCGCGCTTCCGGGTAGATCTTGCCGGCCCGGAGGCGGTTGAGGAGCGTCTCCGGGCTGAGGTCGATGAGCACGACCTCATCGGCGGTCTTGAGGATCGAGTCGGGCACCGTCTCGCGCACGCGAACGCCGCTGAGCTCAGCGACCTGATCGTTGAGGGACTCGAGGTGCTGGACGTTGAGCGTCGAGAGGACGTCGACGCCGAGGCTCAGCAGGTCCTCGATGTCCTCGTGTCGCTTGCGGTGCTCGACGCCGGGGGCATTGGTGTGCGCGAGTTCGTCGACCAGGCAGACCTCCGGACGGCGAGCGATGATGGCGGGCAGATCCATCTCCTCCATCGGGTGGTCCTTGTAGTTGACCCGTCGGCGGGGGATGATCGGCAGCCCGGTGGCGATCGCTGCCGTCTCGGCCCGGTCATGCGTTTCGAGCAGCCCGATCACAACGTCGCGGCCTGCCTCCAGCTGCGCTTGGCCCTCCTGCAGCATGCGGTAGGTCTTGCCCACGCCGGCCGCCATCCCGAGGAAGATCGTGTAGTAACCCCTTTGGGGCAGTGCATCGCCGGTACGGCTAGGGAGCGCTGACATCGACATCGAGAGCCAGCAGCGCGAGCTCGGCCTCGCGGCGGAGCTCGCCTGGCTCGCCGCAAAACAGCGGGCCGGCGCCGTCGCAGAGCAGGAGCTTCACCATTGCGAGGCCCTCGGAACGCACCGGTCGGGGCTGACGCAGCCGCTCCGCGAGGTCGAGCAGGACACCCCGGGCGTCGCCGGTCGCCTCCCGTGATACCGGTATGGCAGAGGTAAACGCGGTCCTCGGCTTGCCGGCCCGCTCGACGGCGCCCTCGAGTCCCTCCGCGTACCGTCTCCGGACTCGCGCCGCCCGGGCACGACCCAGGCGCAGGATGATCGAGCGCCGTCGCCTCCCCCACGCCCGACTACGTCCAAAGCCACTGCGACCGGCGTTGACATGGACAGCCATCAGGCTCCGAGGAGGTTGTGGACGACGAGGTCGATCAGCTTGATCCCGATGAACGGGGCGATCAGCCCGCCGATGCCGTAGATGACCAGGTTCCGACGCAGGAGCGCCGAGGCTCCGACCGGCCGGTACTGCACGCCGCGCAGGGCGAGCGGGACGAGCATCGGGATGATGACGGCGTTGAAGATGATCGCGGAGATGATGGCCGAGGACGGGGTGCCGAGGCTCATGACGTTCAGCGCGTCCAGCGGTCCGCGGGTGTGCCCGGCCGCTGCGTAGGTGGACGCGAAGATCGCCGGCAGGATCGCGAAGTACTTCGCGACGTCGTTGGCGATCGAGAACGTCGTCAGCGCACCGCGGGTGATCAGCAGCTGCTTGCCGACCTCGACGATCTCGATGAGCTTCGTCGGATTGGAGTCGAGGTCGACCATGTTCCCCGCCTCCCGCGCCGCCTGGGTGCCGGTGTTCATGGCCACGCCCACGTCGGCCTGCGCGAGGGCGGGGGCGTCGTTGGTGCCGTCGCCGGTCATCGCGACCAGGCGGCCCTCGGCCTGCTCGGCGCGGATGAGCTCCATCTTGCGCTCCGGGGTCGCCTCGGCCAGGAAGTCGTCGACCCCGGCCTCCTCGGCGATCTTCGCCGCGGTCAGGCGGTTGTCGCCCGTGACCATCACGGTGCGAATGCCCATCGCGCGCAACCGGTCGAAGCGGGCCGCCATGCCCTCCTTGACGGTGTCCTTGAGGTAGATGACCCCGAGAACGTTGCTGTCGCGCGCGACGACCAGCGGGGTGCCACCCTCCCGGGCGATGCGCTCCACGGCGCCAGCGAGCTCGCCCGGGGGAGTGCCGCCCTCGCCGCGCACCCAGTCGGCCACGGCGTCGGCGGCGCCCTTGCGCAGCATCGTGCCGTCGAAGTCCACGCCTGACATGCGGGTCTGCGCGGTGAAGGGCACGAAGTGCGCGTCGTGTGGTGCCATCTCCCGCTCGCGGATGCCGTACTGCTTGGCGAGCACGACGATCGAGCGCCCCTCGGGCGTCTCGTCGGCGAGCGAGGACAGCTGCGCCGCCTGGGCGAGCTGCGCCTCCTCGACGCCCGGCATCGGGATGAACTCCGACGCCTCGCGGTTGCCGAGCGTGATCGTGCCGGTCTTGTCGAGCAGGAGCACGTCGACGTCGCCGGAGGCCTCGACCGCGCGGCCCGAGAGCGCCAGCACGTTGCGGCGCACAAGCCGGTCCATACCGGCGATGCCGATCGCGCTCAGCAGCGCGCCGATCGTCGTCGGGATCAGGGCCACGAGCAAGGCGATCAGGGTGGTCAGCGAGATCTCGGTGTCCGCGAACTTGGCGAACGGTTGCAGCGCGACGATGACGATCACGAAGATCAGCGTCAGACCGGCGAGCAGGATGCCGAGCGCGATCTCGTTGGGCGTCTTGCGCCGCTCCGCGCCCTCGACGAGCGCGATCATCCGGTCCAGGAAGGACTGCCCCGGCTCCTGCGTGATCTCGACGACGATGCGGTCCGACAGCACGCGCGTGCCGCCGGTGACGGCACTGCGGTCGCCGCCGGACTCCCGGATGACCGGAGCCGACTCGCCGGTGATCGCGGACTCGTCGACGGACGCGATCCCCTCGATCACCGAGCCGTCGCCCGGAATCGCCTCGCCGGCTTCCACGACCACGACGTCGCCGCGATGCAGTTCGGCAGCTGCGCGCGTCGAGCCGTCGCGCATGGTGGCGACCGTCTCGGAGCGCATGGCGCGCAGCGTGTCGGCCTGGGCCCGGCCGCGGCCCTCCGCCAGCGCCTCGGCCAGGTTGGCGAACACGACGGTGAGCCACAGCCAGACCGTGACGGTGAGCGTGAAGGCCACCGTCTCGTTTCCGCCGCCGAACGTGTCGCCGGTGATGATCTGCGAGATCAACGCGATCGTCGTTAGCAGCGCGCCGACCTCGACGACGAACATCACGGGATTGCGCAGCTGGATACGTGGGTCGAGCTTCTTGAAGGACTCGACGATCGCCGGACGCAGGAGATCGGCGGTGAACAGCGATGAGGAGGACTGCGGATTCATCGGGTGGGTGCTTCCTTGTCGAGAGCGATGTTGAGTTCGAGGACGTTGACCCCCGGCTCGCCGATCACGCCGAGGAACCGGCCGTCGGTGTTTTCCTTGACGAGCTGGGCGACGCGATCGAGGGGCAGCTTGCGCACCGAGGCGATGCGGCGTGCCTGGATCCGGGCGTTGGCTTCGGAGATGTGTGGATCCACGCCGGACGCCGAGGTTGTCACCGCGTCCACGGGAACCGCCGACGGCGTGAGGCCGGGGTCGTACTTCCCGTTGAGATCCACATACCCCGCGAGCGCGTCGGTGTAGAACGCCTTCGCCGACTTGGCGTTCGGCCCGCGGTTGGAGAAGTACGTCGCAGTCGGGCTGTAGCCGGTAGCCGACGGCCGCGGCTGGAAGTACTTCGGATCGGGCGTGGTGATCGCGTTGCCGTCGCTGTCCTTCTTGCCGGTATCGAGCGTGTTCGAGGTCCCGATCAGGCGCGACCCGACGACTTTCCCGTCGACTCTGACCAGCGAACCGTCGGCCTTGTTCGGAAAGGCGACCTGGGAGATCCCCGTGATCACGAGTGGGTACGCGATGCCGAGCACCAGCGTGAGGAGCACGATCGCGATGACCGCGGTCTGGAGGTCCTTACCGAGTTTCATGTGTCCTGCCTCCTAGAAGAGCTGGTTGGTGAGTCCCTGCACGACCGGGCCGAGCAGGAACGCAGGGAAGAAGGTCAGGGCGCCGATCAGCACCACGACGCCGATCAGCAGCCCGACGAAGGTCGGCGTGTCGGTGCGCAGCGTCCCGGCGCCGATCGGCGAGATCCGCTTGGAGGCCAGGGTCCCGGCCACCGCGAGCACGAGCAGTATCGGGAGGAAGCGGGCGCCGAGCATCGTCACCCCGCCGAGCAGATCCGCGAAGCTGATGCCGTGCGCCCCGATGTTCCCGGCCTCCGGTTGGTAGTAGCCCGTGTAGCCCGCGAACGCCGACCCGTTGTTGTTGGCCTGCGACATGTAGGCGTACAGCGACTCACTGAACGCCTGCGGCTTCGCAGACGCGTAGATGGACGGCTTCCCGTACTTGGTCGCCAGTGCGACCGTGGTCGAGATGAGCACCGCCAGCGGCGTGACGAGCACTCCGAGGGTCACGAGCTTGATCTCCCGCGCCTCGATCTTCTTGCCTAGGAACTCCGGCGTGCGGCCGACCATCAGGCCGCCTATGAACACCGCGAGCAAGACGTAGAGGAGCATCGTGTAGAGGCCTGTCCCGACGCCGCCGAAGACAGCCTCGCCGTAGCCCAGGTTCGCGAAGGGCACGAGCCCGCCGATCCCGGTCAGCGACTCGAAGGCGGCGTTGACGGCGCCACACGAGGTGACGGTGGTCACCGCGGTCCAGAGCGCGGAGTTCGCAATCCCGAACCGCTGCTCCTTGCCCTCGAGGTTGCCACCGGTCGAACCGGTCAGATGCCCGGTGTTGATGCCCGCGGCGTGCTGGGCCGGCGTCCCGTGTTGCTCGGCGGCGTAGACGACCACCACGCTGACGACGAAGAGCACCGACATCGCGGCGAAGACCGCCCAGCCCTGACGCCGGTTGCCGACCATGCGGCCGTAGGTCGCCGTCAGAGACGCGGGGATGCAGAGGATGAGGAACAACTCGAAGAGGTTCGAGAAGCCAGTCGGGTTCTCGAAGGGCATCGCCGAGTTGACGTTGAAGTAGCCGCCGCCGTTGGTGCCCAGTTCCTTGATCGACTCCTGGGAGGCGACGGGGCCGCGGAACAGTCCGTGTGCGGGTCCTGCGAGCGTCTGGATGACGCCCTGGGAGACGAGCACCACGGCACCGATGATCGAGAGCGGCACGAGCACGTAGAAGGTGGCGCGGATGAGGTCCTTCCAGAAGTTGCCCAGCACGCCGCTCTTTTCGCGGCGGGCGATGATCCCCCGGATGAGAGCGATCGCGACGGTGATGCCAACGGCGGCAGACATGAAGTTCTGCACAGCCAGTCCGGCCATCTGGCTGAAGTAGGTCAGCGTCGTCTCGCCGCCGTAGAACTGCCAGTTCGTGTTGGTGACGAAGGAGGACGCGGTGTTGAAGGACAGGTCCCAGGTGCCCGAGTGATAGCCGCTGGTGGAGAAGGGGTGCAGGGTCTGGGTGCGCAGGATGAGATAGAGCGCCAGCCAGCCGATCAGCGAGAAGCAGATCAGGCTCTTCGCGTAGCCTTTCCAGTTCTGCCCGCGCTCGGGGTCGATGCGCAGGGCTTTGTATGTGAGCCGCTCAACCGGCCCGACCACGGGGTCGAGGAACGTGCGCTCCCCTGAGAAGACGCGCGCCATGTACCCGCCCAGGAACGGGACGACGGCGACGATGAGCGCGCAGAAGATCGCGATCTGAAGAAAGCCTTGCGCCATGGGGCTACAGCCGTTCGCCGCGCAGAAGCGCGTAGACGAGGTACAAGGAGACGAGCACCGCGACGATTAGGCCGATGGCGGTGGCGAGAGTCATACGCGGTCAAGCCCTTCGATCAGAAGAGCGAGGACTGCGAAGACCCCGAGGGCGAGGGCGATGGCGAGAACATCCATGCAGCCATCTTGCGCCCGCGCGTGTCAAGCATTCATTCAGATCGCCGTCGCGGGTACAAAGATTTCGTCAAGGCGGCGCTGGGTCAGCGCAGTTCGCCGGCGAGCGGCCCGACCGCGAGCGCCGGCAGGAAGCTCAGCACGACGACGACGACGATCACGAACGCCAGCACGGCGCCGAACGTGACGGTGTCGGTGCGCAGTGTGCCGGCGCCAGGGGACGCCACGCGGCGGGGAGCGAGGGCGCCGGCCACCGCCAGCGCCGCGAGGATGGGCACGTAGCGTCCGAGCACCATGGCGAGCGACCCGAGGAGATTGGCGAACGTGATGCCGTAAGCGCCGGCGTTGCCCGGTCCGTTCGGCTGGACGAAGCCGGTGTAGCCAGCGAACGCCGAGCCGTTGTTCATCGTCTGGGACGTGTAAGCCCACAGGTGTTCCGTGAACGCCTGCCCCGTGTCGGACGCGAAGCGCGACGCCGCCCCGTATGCAGTCGCCGCGGCCAGCACGGTGAAGACGAGCACGACCATCGGCGGGACGAGCGTCCCGATGCTGAGCAGCTTCACGTCGCGGGCTTCGATGCGCTTGCCGAGGAACTCCGGGGTCCTCCCCACCATCAGCCCCGCCAGGAAGACGGCCAGCAACGCGAGCAGCAGCAGCCCGCACAATCCGGTGCCGATCCCGCCGAAGATGGTCTCGCCCGTGAGCATGTTCACGAGACCGACCGCGGCGCCTCCCGACGTCAACGATTCCATCGCCCCGTTGACCGCCCCGCTCGATCCGGCCGTCGTCGCCTCTGCGTACAGCGCGGTGCCGGCCGCACCGAATCGGACTTCCTTGCCCTCCAGGTTCGCTGTCCCGCGGATGCCGGCGGCGGCCTGTGCAGGCGTCGTGCGGTGCTCGGCGGCCGCGAGCGCGAGCGCGCCCGCCGAGAACAGGACGACCGTGACGCCATACAGCGCCCAGCCCTGCCGCCTATGGCCGGCCAGCCGCCCGAAGGTGAACAGCAGCGCGGCCGGCCCGAGCACGATCAGCACCGCCTGCGCGAAGCTCGACAGGGGTGTGGGATTCTCGTAGGGCATCGCCGAGTTGACGTTGAAGAAGCCGCCCCCTACCGAGCCCAGCGTCTTGATCGGCTCCCACGTCGCCACCGGGCCGACGCCACCGGGCCCGATGCCCTGCGGAACGCCTTGCGCGAGGAAGAACAGCGATGCCAGCGTGCAGATCGGAAGGATCACGTACAACAGCCCGCGCACGAGGTCCGCCCAGAAGTTCCCGAGGCCTGCCCCACCGTCGCGCCTGACGAAGCCGCGGATTACCGCGATTCCGACCGCAAGGCCTACCGCTGCCGACAGGAACGACTGCAGGGCGATCACCGCCATCTGCGAGAAGAAGGACAGGCTCGTCTCGCCCGCATAGAACTGCCAGCTCGTGTTGGTCACGAACGACACGGCGGTGTTGAAGGAGACGTCCCACGGCATCGCGTGAAAGCCACGCGCGTTGAGCGGCAACACCGACTGCATCCTCAGCAGCACGTAGGCCGACACCAGGCAGACGGCGCTGAAGCCCAGCACGCTCCTCGCGTATGCGGTCCACGGCTGATCGTCGGCCGGGTCGGTTCGTAGACACCGGTACGCCCCTCGTTCGACGGGTCCCAGGACCCGCGTCAACACGATCCGGCGTCCGGTGAAGACCCGCTGGAGGTAGGCTCCGAGCGGGACGGCCAGCGCCGTGAGGACCACGATGAACAGCGCGATCTGCAGCACGGCGCGCACCGTCATCGGAGACGGCCAGAGCGACGTATGAGCACGACACCACGGTTACACGCGCGCCGTCAAGATGGTGTTCAGGATCGGGGCTCCCCCGTGAAGATGTTGTCAAGACCGAGCGCACTGGCGCGCGGAATCGGGTCAACCGGTGAACCGGTAGCCGATTCCTGAGTCCGTGCGGATCAAGCGCCGGGTCCGGTCCGGCCCCTCGATCTTGCCGCGCAGATTTGCGATGTGGGTGCGCAGGACGCTGGTCGCGTCCGCGTACTCCGGTCCCCAGACCTCGACAAGCAACGCGTGGTGAGTCAGCAGGCGCCCCCGGTTGAGCATGAGGATCCGCAGCAGCGAGAACTCGATCGGCGTAAGGCGGACCTCGGTCTCCCTGAGGGTCACACGGTGAGCCGAAAGATCCAGGGCCAGGTCGCCGGCCTGCAGCACCGGATCGTCCGGCAGGCGGTTGGCCCGCCGCAGCGCCGCCTCCAGGCGCGCGACCAGCTCGGCGGGTTCAAAGGGCTTCGTGACGTAGTCGTCGGCACCCATCCTCAGCGCGCGCACCTTCTCCGTTCCTTCGTGGACCGCTGAGAGCACGATGACCGGCATGTCGCTCCACTCGCGCAGCCGTCGACAGACCTCGACGCCGTCGATGCCGGGAAGCATCAGATCCACGATCGCGGCTCCGGGAGGCTGCACGGCCGCCCGATCCAGCGCCTCCTCGCCGGTTTCAGCCGGGATGACCTCGTAACCAGCGTCGCGCAGCACGACGCGGAGAGCCCGCAGGATTTGCGGGTCGTCGTCGCAGACCAGTACGCGGGTGGGCGAGCTCACGCGATCGCGGCATCGCCCGTTGGGATCGCTGCCGTGTCGTCGACCGGCTTCACCGGGAACTCGATGACGAAGGCCGCGCCTTGCCCCGGGATCGAATCAACCCGGATGCGGCCCTCGTTGGCCTCGACGAATCCCTTGGCGATCGCCAGCCCCAGGCCAGACCCGCTGGCAGTTCGCGCCGCAGTCTCGGCCCGATAGAACGGAGCGAAGATGCGCTCCTGATCGTGGCGCGAGATTCCGGGGCCCTGATCGACGATGCGCACTATGACGCGCTCGTCGCGGGTTCGTGCGCGCACCGACACGGGCCGGCCGCCCCCGTAGCGCATCGCATTCTCGAGAAGGTTTGCGAACGCCCGCTCCAGCTGGACCGCATCCGCACGCACGAGCGGCAGATCCGCTGCGATCGAGAATCGGAGCCGATTTCCCTCCGGGTCGATCTGGTCCGCCGCATCGCGGACCACCTCCTCGATGGAGCACCAGGTCTGCCGCGGCTCGGCATTCCCGGCCTGCAGCCGTGCGAGGTCAAGCAGCTTGTCGATGAGGAGCGACAGACGCGTCGCCGCCTCTGCGATGTCGGCTTCCACCTGCTCGCGGTCCGGGTCGCTGACCGACGTCGACCGCAACGCGCGTATCCCGGCCAGGACCGTCGTCACCGGTGTGCGCAGATCGTGGGACACCGACCGCAGGAGGGCGGTCTTCATCTCGTCGCTGCGACGGAGGGACGCCGTCTCGACGACCTCGGCCTGGAGGCGCTCGCTGGCGAGGGCTGCAGCGAGCAGCGACTCCAGTGCGGGCACCACGCGCTCCCGGACGCGCGCTTGCTGGCCCGCCGCTAGGTCGAAGGGAAGGACGAGCGTCCCGATCTGCTCGCCTGCAGACGTCAGGGGAACCAGCGAACGCCTGCTGTCGTCAGGGAGATCGGAGAGCTCGATGGAGATCGACGAAGCCGACAGCACTTCAGCCAGGCGCCGCGAGGTGAGCGGTAGCGACTCCGACAGTCCCGGGCCTCCGAGGAGGATGTGCGCCATCTCCGCGGCCAGGTCGGCCTCCCGCCGGCGCTCTTCGGCTTCGACCGCTCTCGCGCGTGCCGTCTCCGCCATCCGGCTCGTCACGAGCGCGACCACGAGGAACGCCAGCAGCGCCACCCAGTTCCGGCTGTCGGCGATCGTGAAGCGCCCTACCGGCTCCAGGAAGAAGAAGTTGAACGCCAGGGCGCTGGCTATGGAGGTGGCCACACCCAGGCCCGCCCCCCAGTACGTCGACACGACCAGGACAGCGACCAGATACACCACGCTCAGCGAGAGCACCGGCGCGACGGACTTGAGTGCGAAGATCGCCCCGGTGGCGATACCGATGCTCCCCAGGGCGATCCCGACGCCCAGGAGCAGGCGCGGTCGACGGCGGCGAAGCAGGATCGGATCAAGGCGCCGCGGCACGACGGTCAGCCTAACTCCGAACCGGACGCGCGAACCTGAGCGGCTACGAGCAGATCGTACGCTTGATCGACTGCGGCGCGATCGTGCGCTTCGGGAACCGACTCGACCGCGGCTCCCCTGATCATGTCCGCTTGCCGGAGGAGCACCTCGCGTCGTTCGTTGGTCGTCGCGTGCTCCATGATGACCGTGAGGGCGTCGAGTTGGCGAATCATCACGGCCGGCATGCCGCGCCCGGCTTGCCGGATCTTCTCGAAGGCGCGCGCCACCAGCCTGTCGTAAGCGACATGGACCGTCACGACCCGCACGAAGCCGTGCGGGTCTCGGTGCCGGCGAAGCGGTTCCCAATCGCTCGGGATCCGGCACAGACTCTCGCTGAGCCAATCGATACAGGTCAGCGCGGTGAACGTGTCGTTGACCGCGGGCGACAGCGCGCGGATCGCGATCTCGACGAGCTGGTCCACGCCGAAGGCCACGTCCTGGCTGGGAGTCCGGCTGGGACCGGCGACGTGAGTCCGCTTCAGCCCCAGCTCTACCTCGGGCGCCGACCGTGCCGGCCAGACGGTTGCCATCGCGTGCCCGCGGACGATGAAGTGCCCAGGCCGGTGATGCAGGCGAACCACGGCGCCGGCTGAGGTTGCGATGCGGACAAGCGTGTCGTGACGGATGAATTGCAGATAGCCGCTGGCCGGGGCGGAGACGATGCCCCCATCCTCTTCCGTGCGCCTCGCGATCTCGGAGAGAGACTGCCCCCTCCGGGCTGTGGGGCTCGCGCCGCGCTCGCTGCCCTCGGCCTCGATGGCTTTCGCTAGGTCTCCGGCGATGCCGGCGATCACGTGGGGAAGCTGGATCGAGGTCGCGATGTTGTGAATGAAATAGATGAGCACGCCAAGATCGACCACGACGAGCCCAAGCGTCACGGTGATCGAGACATGGGGAACGAAGTCGCCGTGCGGTCCGGGACTAATCGACGCCAGCGCCAGAATCGCGTAGACGAACGTGGCGACGAACGTCCCGAGGGTCAGTTGGGTCCCGCGGTCACGGATGAAGTTCCGCAGCATCCGGGGCCCGAACTGCGTCGAAGCAAGTGTGAGGGTCACGATCATGATCGAGAAAACCAGGCCGACGACAGTGATCACCGCGGCGGCAAGAGTTGTGAGGATCTGGCGGGCCGCGTCGGCCTGCCCGCTGATGACCCACGGGGGAAGCACGATGTCGCCGCGGTAGACCGCGCGGTCGATCACGTGCGTCGCAACGAACAGGACGACCGCACCGACAACCTCGATCGCCGGCACGAACCAGAGGTTCGTCCGCAGGGCTTCACGACGCCATTCGGCACCGAGCGTGCCGCTGAGGGCGAGATACCTGGGCAACCTGGAAGAGGGCATGGCGAAGTGGCGCCGACCAGGCTTCCCGGCTCACCGGGCTCGATTCTAGGCGAGCGCCCCCGATCAGGCGAGCGCGACACGCAGGTCGGGAGCCCGCTGGGCCATTGCCTCAGCGATCGGGCGCCTTTACAAAATCTTTTCTCCACACGCGCGGATCTGCACACCTTCTTGATGCCGGCGGACGCAGGGTGTTACTCCTGCATTCGACTCGATACGAGGTGTTTCGAACGTTGTTCGCCGCGCCGTACCTCCATACCCCTTCGGCGTCCTCCGGGTGCCGGCCGCCGAAGGGCGCCCGGGCGCTCGCAGTCCTCCACCACAAGGTCTTGGACGTGCGGATCGCCGAGGGCGCCGATGTGACCACCGACCAAGAGCTCAGCGCACGCGCGTGGCAGATCACGCGGCCGCACCAGTGCGAGCGGCTCGCGAACGCCTTCGACAGCATCTTGATCGGCGCCCGTCGCCCGCGGAAGGGCGCCCTGTCCCACATCTGTCTCGAGGAGCTCGAGGTCGCGCGCCGCGATATCCAGCGCCTCACCGACCGGTTGCGCGATCCCCGCCGGGTGCGTCCGCGCGGAGTCGCGCTGGCACTTCAGCTCCTGCATGACAAGCAAGGGCCGCTTCATCTCGCGAGTCCGAACGACGAGCTCTGGCGGCAGGTCCACCGCGCGCTCGACGAACTCGACTGACGCGGGAGCCATCACGTCTCTCCTCGTCCTGCCCGAGCGCACCGTCTCCCCCAGCGACGCGCTGCCGATAGGCCCAGAAGCAGACCACCCACGCGTCGTCACCGAGCGTGCGCCGGGCGGCGTCGGTGCCGTGCGGATGGGCTCGTCCGACGGTCTCGAGGCGACCTTCATTCCAGAGATCGCGATGACGTGCTGCTCATTGCGCTACAAGGGCGCCGAGCTGCTGAGCGAGCGCTACGGCCTGGCTGCCTACGCCAGTTGTGGCATCACGATGGGCATGTCGCCAATGCACCCGTGGGCCAACCGGCTCGCGAACTGGCGCTACACCGCGTGTGGCACATCCGTCCGCTTGCCGGTCTCACGGCTGCTGCACACCGACCGCTTCGGCCTCCCGGTGAACGGCGTGCACTCGTGCGGTGCCGCGTGGAGGCTGGACGATTACGGCGCGGCGGCCGGGACTGCATGGCTCGAGGCAACGCTTCGGTTCGACCGCAGCGAACAGCTCGAGCTGTTCCCCTTCCCGCATCTGCTCCGGCTGCGTGTCGAGCTGACCGGAGCCAGCATGCAGATCATCACCGAGGTCGAGGCAACCAGCGACCAACGCGTCCCGGTCTGCTTCGGATACCGGATCTACCTGCGAGCCGAGCGGCCTGGCGGCCCGACGATCGTGCTGCCCGACCGCCGGCGCCTCGCGACAGACGAGCGGCTGTTGCCAACGGGTCGGACAGAGGCGCACTCCAAGAGCGCTTCGAGCCCCGGCATCGACCGGCTGCATGAGGTCATCGCGTTCGTGAAGGAGCGACGGCTGACGGTCGCGACGAGCGAGTGGCGGTTCGCGATGGAGGCGCACGAGGGCTTCCCCTTTGCGCAGGTGCGGAGCGTCGCTGCCGAGCCGCACGTCATGCTCGAGGCTCTGACCGCCGCGCCAGACGCGTTGAGCCGGAATGCGTTTCCGACTGCGAGCCCTCAGAAGCCGTACCGGGCGGCCTTGCGAATGTCGGTCGCTAGCTCCGCACAGCCTGCGGTCGCCGCCGATCGATGCGCTGCTGTCCCCGCGGGGTGATCCCCCCTCGTCGTGGCGTCCAAGCCTTCGTGCGCGAGGTCCGCGAAGGTCCCGCGATCTACCCGCGCGATCGCGCTCGCGCAAAGGACGGCCGTCACGGCAACGTCAGCTTGAGCGTGAAGTGCGTCGTCTTCGCGTCCGCGGTGGCCGGAATCAAGCCGGTTGCGGTCATGGTGCCCGTGACCCCTCTGTAGCCGCGGGTCCCCCCGGTGATCGTGCCGCTGACAGCACCGCTCTCGGTCGCCGTGATGTGCGCGTAAACCGCACCGGATTCGAACGCCATCGAGACGTCGCCGGTCACGGTCTTGGAGGAAGCGTGGTAGACGAGCGAGGTCGAATTGGTGCCGATCACCTTCGCGGCCGTCTTGTCGATTCCGGACGTGACGAGGGTGTGATGGCCCCACGCCTTCGCGGACTTGGGGATGGAGTCGAACCTCAGGGTCTGTTGGTGACGGCTCTCTGCGCTGCCAGTGCCGGCGAGTGCGAGCGATCCCGCCGCGACCAGCCCGGCGAAGAGCTTTGTCTTGAACAGCCACCGCTGGCTGACGCTCGTCACGGGCGGAAGCCGTGCCCCGGCCCAAATCCGGGTCCGAATCCGGGCCCGAATCCGGGCCCGAAGGACGCGCCGTTCTCGATGCGATCGAGGATCGAGTCCTCCATGGCCTGGGTGATGAGCCCGTCCGTGACCGCATCGTCGAGGATCGGCTTGGCCGCCGCGCGGCGGGCTGCGCCGGTGTCGTCGGCGGCCGCGACCGCCTTGCGCACCTTCGTGAACAGCGCGAGCCACTTCTGGGCGTCGGCGCTGGTGCCCGCGGTGCCGGGGCCGTGCCAGCCGCCCCAGCCGTGGCCGCCCCATCCCTGGCAGTCCTTGGCCTTGGCGGCGGCGGCCTTCGACGCGGCGTGGGCAGTGCCCTCGCCGCCGATCAGTGCTTCTCCGGCGGCGCCGGTGCCGAGAAGGGCAGCGGCCCCGAGGACGAGGGGCCAACGATCCGGAAGGGTCTTCATGCTGGTCAATGTGCGCCAGCCGTGTTCGGTGAGGGCAAGCTGAATGTCAGGGTTGTGTGAGAAGTTCGGCGGGCGGGTCGGGGCTGCGTAGGCTGGCGCGATGCCCTCGACGGTGCTGCTGGTGGAGGACGAGGCCAGCATCGGCGCGCTCGTGCAGACCTATCTGCGCCGTGATGGCTACGGCGTCGTCTGGGTCCGGTCGGGTGAGGCGGCGCTAGCCGAGCTGCCGCGCCACGCGGTCAGCCTCGTCGTGCTCGACATCGGGCTTCCGGACATGGACGGCCTGGAGGTCTGCCGCCGGATCGGCGGGGCGGTGCCGGTGATCATGCTCACCGCTCGCGACGGGGAGGCTGACCGGGTCGCAGGCCTCGAGCTCGGAGCCGACGATTACATCGCCAAGCCGTTCTCCCCCCGCGAGCTCGTCGCCCGCGTCAAGGCGGTGCTGCGCCGCTCCGACCGGCACCGCGACGATGTCCTCTCGGCGGGGAGGCTCACCGTGTCGCGCGCCGCCCGCGAGGCGCGCCTCGACGGCACCGAGCTCGATCTCACCGCGCGCGAGTTCGACTTGCTCGCGTTCCTGCTCGAGCACGCCGGGACGGTCGTCTCACGCGACCTGTTGCTCGAATGCGTCTGGGGGTTCGTCGCGCCCGGCGAGACGCGGACGGTCGACACCCACATGGCGCAGTTGCGTAAGAAGCTTGCCGCTCCCGGCCTGATCCAGACGGTGCGCGGCGCGGGATACAAGCTGGTCCCGTGACGCGCAGCCTGCGCACGCACCTATTGGCTTGGCTTGCACTCGCTTCGGTGACCGCGACCGTCCTCACGGTCGTCGTCGCCGGCATCCTGGTCCGCCACCGGGTCGAGGACCAGGTCCGCACGACCCTCGCCCGCCAGGCCGACGCGCTCCAGGCTGCGTCCTCACAACGCCGCGGACCGCTCGCGGGCGGCCCACCGCCGTTCGTGCGACTCTTCCTCCAGAACGAAGGCACGGTGACACCGTCGCCGCCCGGCTTCGCGGTCGCGATCCGGCGCTTCTTCGCCTCCCACGCGGCCGAGGGCAACGGCCGGTTCGGCTCGTTGCTGTACTCCGCGCGCCAGACTCCGGAGGGCTCCGTGGTCCTGGTGCGCGAAGCCGGGCTCGCCGCCAGCGACTGGCGACCGTTCCTCACCAGCCTTCTGCTCGCCGGTGCCGGTGGCGCGGGCGTCGCCGCCCTGCTCGCGCTGCTGCTGTCGCGCCGTCTCGCCGCGCCGGTGGCGCGCCTCTCGGCCGCGACCACGGCCGTTGCGAGCGGAGCAGGGGACGCCCGTGTCCCGGTCGGGGGCCCGCGCGAGATCGCCGACCTCTCGGCATCCTTCAACCGCATGGCGGCGGATCTCTCGGCGGCCCGGGAGGCCGACCGGGCCTTCCTCATGTCCGTGTCACACGAGCTCAAGAGCCCCGTGACCGCCGTTCGCGGTTGGGCCGAGGGCCTCGCCGACGGGGCCGTCGAACCGCTCGAGGCCGCCACCGTGATCGGTGCGGAGGCGGCACGGCTCGAGCGCCTGGTCGGAGACCTGCTCGAGCTCGCCCGCCTGGAGCGGAGCGAGTTCGCCGTCGTACCGGCGCCGGTGGATCTCGCCGCCGTCGTCGCGCAGGTCGTCGAGCGCCAGGCCCCCCGCGCACGGGAACTCGGCGTTGTCCTGCACGCCGACCCGGGGGCGGGCGCGGCCACTGCCGATGGGGGCCGCCTGCTGCAGGTGGTCGGCAACCTCGTGGAGAACGCACTGCGCGTGACGCCGGCCGGCGGCACTGTCCACGTGGCTGCGGCGGAAGCGGCCATCACGGTCCGCGACGACGGACCGGGAATCGCCCCCGAAGACCTCCCGCGCGCCTTCGAGCGCTTCTACTTGCACGATCGCTACGGAACCGATCGCAGCGACGGGACCGGCCTGGGCCTCGCGCTTGTCCGCGAGCTCACGACCGCGATGGGCGGCGAGGTCGTCGTCACGAGCACCCCCGGAGCGGGCGCCCTGTTCACCATCTCCCTGCCTGAGGCGATCTGAGGAGATCGTCGCCGGGTGCGTTGCAGCTTGCGCGCCGTGCACTCCGCGTTGCTCCGTCGCGCGGACTCACGGCGACGTGGGCGCTCAGACTGGCGTCTGGGCAGGCAGACGCATGCCAAGACCATGGCTTGCGTGCGAGGCCTCCGCGCCCGTACGATCACCGAGCGATGACGAGCAGCACGGTGAAGTCCGCTGAGCGCACCCTTGACGTCCTGTCCCTGCTGGCCGCGCATCTACGGCCCGTGCCGACCATGACGATCGCGCGCGTGTGCGAGATCCCGAAGAGCTCCGCGCATCACCTCCTGAATGTCATGAAGGACCGCGGCTGGGTCATCTACTACGAGGCCGACCACGCGTGGGGCCTCGGGTCGGCGGCGTTCGAGGCGGGGTCGGCGTACCTGCGCTCGGCGCCCCTGCAGCGTCTCGGTCGTCCCCTGCTCGAGCAGCTGTCTGCGGCCACGGAGATGACGAGCCATCTCGCGGTCCTGCATGGCCAAGATGTCATGTACCTCGAGAAGGAGGAGTCGCCAACCGGTCACGTCCGTCTCGTTAGTGACGTCGGCGTGCGACTGCCCGCCCACCTGACCGCGGTCGGCAGGTCCATGCTCGCCCACCTCTCGTCCCCGCAACTGCGTGCGGTCTACGCCAAGCCGCCCCTGGTTCGCCGGACGACCCGTGGCCCCGTGACGGTCGGCACTTTGGTGCGCGAACTGGCCGCCGTCCGCACCCGGGGTTACGCCTACGAGGTCGGGCTCACGACCAGCGGGATCGCATGTCTCGCCGCCGCCGCTCGCACCGCGGACGGCTATCCCCTCGCCGGCGTCGGGGTGACGTTCGTCGCCGGCCAGCACACGGACGCACAGATCGAGATGGTGGCCGGGCACGTTTGCGAGGCTGCCGGTCGTCTCACGGAATTGTTGGGACCGCGGAACCGCCTGCACAGCGTCCCGGACCTCGTCGCATAATTCACGTCACGGCAGGCGTCTCTCAGACGGGTGCGCCTCGCCACGATCGCAGGGCTCGAGCCTGGGCAGTGAGACCGAACCGGTGTGGATCGAAGGGGTGCGGGTCGAACGAGGGCGAGGTGCCGCCGATGATCTCCGCCGCCAACTGCGCGGTCGCGGGAGCGACCGTGATGCCCGCTTGGCCATGGCCGGTCACCAGCGTGGCGTTGGCGAGCTGTTTGACTCGTCCCACGATCGGCAGTCCGTCCGGGGAGGCCGGGCGCAGGCCGCGCCACGTACGGGTTCGCGGCGTTCCACCGACGCCCGGAAACGCGCGCACGCCGGCTGCGGCGATGGCGTCGACCCGCCGCGGATCGATCCGCAGGTCCAACCCGTCGAGTTCGAGCGTGCCCGAGAACCGCACGCGACCTGGGTAAGGCGTCACCGCGACCTTCGAGTCGTAGAGGAAGACGGGCAGTTGCGGTGTGAGGTCAGAAGACGGGAACTCGACGTGATAGCCCTTGGCTCCCTCGACCGGCAGGTTCAGCCCGAGGTCGCGCGCCAGAAGCGGTGACCATGCCCCGGTGGCGAGCACCAGCTCGTCTGGGTGCCAGGTCCCGTCGTTCGTGGTGACTTCGGAAACGCGTCCGTGTTGCGACGCGATGGCGAGGGCTTCGGTCCGACAGTGAATCGCCACTCCGAGGTCGGCGGCGGCGGCGCCCACCGCGGTGACGAACTTCAAGGGGTCGCAGTGAGCCTCTTCGGGATAGAAGGCTCCGCCGAGGAAGCCTGCTGCCAACGAAGGCTCGATGTCGCGGACGCCACGACCGTCGAGCAACTCACCGCCTTGGCCGAATTTCGCGCGCAGCGCGATCTCGGCGCGGCCGGCTTCGAGAGAAGCGGGCTCGTCGTAGACCTCGAGAATGCCCCGACGCTCGTAGCCTGTGTCGAGGCCGAGCTCACTGAATTCCGCGTGCTTGGCGACCCCCGCTCGCGACAGCTCTGCGAAGGTCTCGGCGCCGGCGGCGGCGCGAGCGGGAGAGGATGCGGCGGCAAACCGCGAGAGCCACGGCAGGATGGCGAGCCGGGGTCGCACGTAGAACGGCGACTCGGGTTGCCACATCCATTTCAGGCCCTGCTTGAGGGCGGTGGGATTCGCGATCGGCACGGCGTGGGTCCAGGTCACGTAACCGGCATTGCCAGACGAGCACGCCCACGCCAGTTCGGTCCCGCGTTCGATGAGCGACACGGAGGCACCCCGCTGGGCCAGCTCGTAGGCGGTGGTCACCCCGGCCACCCCGCCCCCGATGACCAGGACGTCTGGCCGTCTGGGCCGCCCAGACGCGGTCGAACGCGACGTCATGCCGCCTGGACCGTGCCGAGGAACTTGGCGGTTCGAGCGTCGGCCGGCGCGTCCAGCACCTGTTTCGGGCCGCCCTGCTCGACGACCGTGCCGTCCATCATGACGACCACCCGATCCGCGAGATCTCGTGCAAAGCCGATCTCGTGCGTGACGACGATCATGGTCATGCCGCGGTCGGCCAGGTCTCGGACGACCTTCAGAACCTCCCCGACGAGCTCGGGGTCGAGGGCCGACGTCGGCTCGTCGAACAAGATCACGTCCGGGCGCATGGCCAGGGCGCGAGCGATCGCGACCCGCTGCTGTTGCCCCCCGGACATCTGCTTGGGATAGGCGTCCGCGCGCTCTGCGAGGCCGACTTGGGCGAGGAGGTCACGCGCCTCGGTACGAGCCTGAGCCTTCGGCGTCTTTCCAACCTTCCACGGGCCGATGGCGACGTTGTCCAGTGCCGTCAGGTTCGGGAAGAGGTTGAAGTGCTGGAAGACCATGGTCGTGCGGCGGCGGTCGAGTGCGATGGCCTTTTCCTTGAGCTCGCGCAACCTGCCGTTGTGGTGCTCGTAGCCCACGAGCTTGCCGCCGACCCGGATCTCGCCGGCGTCGACGCGTTCGAGGTGGTTGATGCTCCTCAGGAGCGTTGTCTTGCCCGACCCCGACGGTCCGAGCAGGCAGACCACCTCGCCCTCAGCGACGTCCAAGCTGACGTCTCTCAGGACGACCGTCGCCCCGAATCGCTTGTAGACGTGTCGGATCTCCACTGCGTTGGGCATCCTGGTCCTACCACTCACTCACGTTGGAGATCGGATTGCGGCGGGCTTGCAGCCAGTTCCACGCTCTGCGCGGGATGCTCTCCGTGCGTGTCCGGAGCGACACGTCGAAACGTCGCTCGAGGACGCCCTGGAGGACAGTCTGAATGCTCGTGAGCAGCAGGTACCACAGCGACGCGACGATCAGCAGGGCGATGGTCTCGAAGTTCTGGGAGTAGATCTGCTGGCTGGCGGTGAGCAGCTCGCGGGCACCGATCGCGCTGACGAGCGACGTGCCCTTGAGCATGGTGATGAACTGGTTGCCGGTCGGCGGGATGATCGAGCGGATGGCCTGCGGCAGGATGATCATCCGATACGTCTGCCGGCGGCTCAGTCCTATTGACGACGCGGCTTCTTGCTGCCCTGGATCGACCGACGCGATCCCGCCCCTGACGATCTCCGCCATGTACGCGGCCTCGTTGAGGCCGAGCGCGAGGATCGCCGCACTCGTCGCGCTGATGAGCGTGTTGGTGTACTCGGCAAAGCCAAAGCCAGTGCCCGGGATCTTGAGCCGGACAACCGGGAACAGCAGGCTGATGTTGAACCAGAAGATGATCTGGATCAGGAGCGGAGTGCCCCGGAAGAACCACACGTAGATCCAGCTGATGACCCTGAGCACCGGGTTGGCGGAGAGGCGCATCACTGCCAGCAGGACCCCGCCCACGATCCCTATCGCCATCGAGACGAAGGTGAGCCACAGCGTCAACCTCAGCCCCAAGAGGATGGTGTGGTACGTGAGGTAGTGACCGACCACGTGCCAGTCGACGTTCGGTGACAGGACGACGGCACGGACGAGGAGCGCCGCGATGAGAAGGGCGATCGCCCCGACGACCCACCGGCCCGGGTAGCGCGCGGGCGAAGCTCTGATGAGCTCGCCCGCCGCTACGCCATCCGATCGAGCGGCCTGCTCGGAATGGCCTGCCCCTGCTCCGCTCACGAGATCGCGGAGGATGACACCTTCGCGCCGTTGACCGTCGCGTTGCTCAGCGCCAGATCCTGGAGGTCGTAGCGACGCAGGATCTGCTTGTAGGTCCCGTTCTTGATCAGGACGTTGAGCTGAGCCGCGATCGCACGCGTCAGGCCGGGCTTGGTCTTGTCGATGCCGATCCCGTACAAAATCGGCGTCTTCAGGAAGTCGGGGAACTTGGCCACGCCCCCGATGCTCTTCGCTTCCAGCGCGGCGATCGGACCGTCGGTGGAGTGCGCTTGCACCCGTCCGCTCTTCAGCGCCAGGGCAGCCTGCGCGTCCTCGGGGAACGTCTTGATCTTGATGGCGGGCTTCCCGGCTGCCGTGCAGCGCTTGGACCCCTGCTTCGCCGCGGTGACCTGGACGGTTCCGGCCTGTACGGCCATGGTCAGGCCGCAGAGGACGAGGTCGGACTGCGCGGACGCGTACTGCTTGGTCATGACGACTCGGACGCTGGCGTTCAAGTAGTCGACGAAGTCGATCTTCTTCTGTCGATCGGTGAAGTCACCCGTCCCGGACATGAGCACGTTGAGACGGCTGCTGGCGACGGCGGGGATGAGCCCGTCATAGGCCATGTTCTTGATCTCGGCCTTGAGTCCGAGCCCCTTGGCGATGGCTCTGATGAGGTCGATGTCGGCGCCGGTGAAGGATTTGCCGTCCGCTCCGAAGTACTCCATCGGCTTGAACGGGATGTTCGTGCCTACGACGATCTTGCCCGAGGCACGAACGTCCGCCGGGACAAGCGACGCTGGACCGTGCCCCTTCGGGCCTTTGGCCGACGCTGCGGGCTTGTCGGCGTTCCCGCACGCCGAAAGGGCCCCTACGACGGTGGCGACGCACGCCCATGCGGCGAAGGCCCGGCTTCCACGACGTCCGTTGCGTGCTGATCGCATAGCCACTCCTTGTTCTTCGCTTTCGTGGTCGCCGCCCCTGGCGGAGCGGAACCTCCGTCGGGAGCACTATGTCGGCGGCCCGGGGCCTCCGACAGCCCCTTCCGCGCGAAGTGTCTTGCATGGGAGACAGACCGTCGGTTCGACCGTGCCTGCGTCTTATGGTGCGGCCCATGTCGTCCTTCGTCTTCGTCCACGGGCACTGGCATGGAGGCTGGGCCTTCGATCGCGTGCGCGAGATTCTCGACGGTCGCGGACACCAGACGCTTGCCCCCGACCTTCCGAGTGACCAGCTCGCCGCTGGTGCTGCTGCGAACGCGAGAGCGGTGATCGACGCCATGGCCGAGATCGACGACTCCGCGATCCTGGTCGGGCATTCCGCCGGGGGACTGACGATCCCGATCGTCGCTTCGGAGCGCCCCGTCGCTCAGCTCATCTTCATCGCCGCCGTGCTGCCGAAGCCCGGCGTGAGCCTCGACGACCAGTTCCTCGCGGAGCCCGACATGGCGCCCCCGGGCTTCAGCTGGCTCGAGCGCGACGACGGGCTGCTCGGGCTGTCCGAAGCCGTCGCCCTCGAGTACTTCTTCCACGACTGCCCGGCGGAAGTCGCGCGCGCGGCCGCGGCGCGGATGCGACCGCAGACCAGCAGGACGCTCGTCGAAGTAACCCCGTTGGAGGTGTGGCCGGACACTCCGCGCGCCGCGATCGCGTGCAGTCGCGACCGCGTCATCGGTCCGCAGTGGCAGGTGCGTGCCGCGCGAACCCGGCTCGGGGTGGAGCCGATCGTCCTCGATTGCGGACACTCACCAGCCGTAGCCTGCCCTGGCGACCTTGCCGACGCGCTCGGGCAGCTCGTGCTCGGGTGATCTCCGAGCGGCTAGAGAATGGCGATTGCGTCGACTTCCACGCGCATGCCTTCGAGCAGGTCGGCACGCACGGTCGTCCGCGCCGGCGGGACGTCGCCGAAGCGCTCCTGCCAGATCTCATTGAATGCCGCCCAATCGGTGAGATCTGCGAGGTAGACCGTCGCCTTGACGACGCGCTCGAGCGTCGCGCCGGCGCCCTGCAACACGCTCTCGAGGTTGTCGATCGTCAGCTGGGTCTGCTGAGCGATCGTCCCCTTCGACACGACGTTGCTGCCCGGCACGATCGGGCCTTGTCCCGACGTGAACACGAAGCCTCCGGCAACGATGCCGGGCGAGTAGTGACCGCCGCTGTAGGGGTCGGGGGCGTTGGTGGGCGCGACGGCGCGCTTGTCTTTCATCGTCTCTCCTGGTTCGGGGGTCATGTCAGCGGACGGCGTGTTGACGGGGGGCGTCAAGCGCCCGGCCGAGCCGCAGGACTGCTTCGTCGATCGCCTCGACGCGGGCTGCCGCCCACGTCAGGCGCAGGCGATCGTCGCCGCCACCGTCCATGAAGAAGCGCGTGCCGGGCACGACTTCGAGTCCAAACCCGTTCGCGGTCCGCGCCAGCTCGGTCGCGGAGACGTCGACGAGCTTCAGCCAAGCGAAGTACCCACCGGACGGCGGTTCGCAGGCGAGACCGAGGCGGTGAAGGCCTGCGAGCAACCGATCGCGGCGAAGCCGCAGCTGCTCGACGGTGTGGGCGATCCCGGCTGGGAAGGCAGCGGTGCGCACGAAGTGCGCGGCCGTCGCCTGGGCGAGGTGCCCCGGTGCGATGTACGTGTGGCGCGCGACGTCGGCGATGCGTCCCACGAGTTCCGGCGGCAGCACGCAAGCGCCGCAGCGCAGCCCGGGAGCGACGGTCTTCGTCAGGGACGTCAGGTGGATCACGCGATCCGGGTCGAGGGCGAAGAGCGTGGGTGGTGGTGCGCCCTCGAACCGCAGCATGCCGTAGGGGTCGTCCTCGATCAGCCGGAACGAGTGCGTCCGCGCGAGCGCGACGAGCGCGATGCGCTTGGCCGTCGACATCGTCGTTCCCGTCGGGTTCTGAAAGGTCGGGATCGTGTAACAGAACGCGGGCGGTCCGTTCGACTCGATCTCGCGCTCGAGCGCCAGGACGTCGAGACCATCGCGGTCGACCGCCAACCCAACCACGCGTGCACCGGTGGAGACGAGCTGGCGCAGGGAGAAGTCGTAGGTCGGCTGCTCCATCGCGATCCAGTCGCCAGGTCCAGCGAGCTCGTTCGAAAGGAAGACCAGCGCCTGCAGAGAGCCGTTCGTCAGCACCACGCGCTCTGGGTCGACGCTGAGGAGTTCGCCGAACCACGCGCTGAGAGCAGGGTGACCGGTCGGGGCGCCGTAGCCGAGCGCGAGACCCGGGTCGGCCAGGACCGCTTCGCGCGCAGCGTCCGCCAGCGCCGCTACGGCGAGCAGATCAGTGGACGGCACGCCGCGAGCCAGGGAGATGCTCTGGTACACGGCGCCCGGGTCAGCGGACGCTGGCAACGGCGGCCTCGACGTCCTCGAGGTCGTTGTAGAGCGCGAACGCGAAGCGCACGTTCCCGTTGCGAACCGAGCAACGGAGCCCCGCGGCTCGTACGCGCTTTGCGTCCGCTCCGCGAACGGCCAAGATGCTCGTGCCGGTTGGTTGCTGGCCGAGCCGCTCGGCGCATTCGGTCGCCAGCCCGCGGCAATGTGCTGCGACTCGCTCGAGGCCTATGTCCGCGAGCAGGTTCAACGAGGCCAGAGCGGGTGGCGCCAGGAGCCACGGAAGCGACAGGTCGAAGCGCCGCGCGTCAGCGGTGAGCGTGCGCGGCGGGCCGTAGGGATCGCCCCAGGGCTCCGGGGACGCCTTCCAGGACGCGAGCACGGGGTCGAGGCTGTGACGCTGCCGCGGACCGACGACCATGAACGCGATGCCGCGCGGGCAGTGCAGCCACTTGTAGGCGGAGACGGCGAGCACGTCGATCTGGTGCAGGGGCAGCGGCACAGTGCCGACGGCTTGCGTTCCGTCCACGTAGACGAGCGCGTCATGGCCGGATATCGCCGCCAAATCGATGAGCGCTCCGTCCGAGGACTGGACCAACGACAGCGCGACAAGCGCCGTGCGGTCGTCTACCGCGGACGCGAGCTCCGCGCGGTCGACCAGCCGGACCTCGTAGCCGCGCCGCTCGAGCGAAAGGAACGGCCACAGCGCCGATTGATGCTCGTCGCGCAGCGCGACGACGTTCGCGCCGCTGGACGGCGCGGTGGGCAACGCCGAGGCGGTGACGCCGGCTGCCACGTGCGCGGCTCCGACGAGAGCCACGTCCGATGACTCGACGCCGACGAGCTGGGCGAACGCCGCTCGGCATTCCTCTCCGATCGCTTCCCAGGCGAGCCAGTCCGGATCGACTTGCCATCGGGCAAGCGCAGCGCGGCCGGCCGCAACCGCTGCATCTGGGGGCAATCCGACACTCGCGGTGTTCAAGTAGCCACGCGTTGCGGCTTCCGAGAACGCACCCGGCTTCACACCAACGTTCAGATCCGGCGCAGCCATCTCATGAGTGTCGCCCTCGCCGACCGGGAGAACAAGAACGCCGACGTCACACCGTCTCGCATTCGAGATGAGGCCGCATACCAGCTCCACGTAGCGTCGGCGTCGTCGGCGTGATCCTCGGGACGACGTGGCTCACGGCATCGAACGGGCCAGTTCGGCGGCGACGTCGACGCCGTGGTGCGCACCGTCGCGCACGATCCGCATGCCCGCGACCACGACGTCGGTGACGTCCGCGGCGCCGGCGCTGAACACGAGCGCGTCCGCGGGCGTTCCGGCGGTGCGGACCGAGCGCAGGCCGACGGTGGCGAAGTCGGCGAGCGCGCCGGCCTGCAGGCGCCCCCCGTCGGACCAGCCGAGGCACTCGTACCCCCCTGCGCTGGCGGCGTCAAGCAGCGCGCCGGCAGCGTGATGACCACGGACACCGGTGACGAGACGCTCGTCGAGCTCGATGGCCCGGGCCTCCTCGAAGAGGTCGATGACGGCCTGCGAGTCGCTGCCGACGGCGAGACGGGCCCCGGCGTCGCGCAGGCGAGCGGCGGGCCCGACGCCGTCCGCGAGGTCGCGCTCCGTGGTCGGGCACAGGCAGACGCTGGCCGCCCCTAGGCGCCGGACGTCGTCGTCGGTCAGGTGCGTGGCGTGCACGGCGGTGAAGGTCTCCCCCACGGGCATCAGCGTGGTGGGCGTCGCCCCGTAGCGCCGTTGCGCCTGCTCATTCTCGAGCGGCTGCTCGGAGACGTGGGCGTGCAGCGGCCGGCGCCCCGCCCACTCGGCGACCTCCGCGGCGGAACCCGGGTCGACGGCACGGATGGAGTGGATCGCCGCACCGATGCGCACCGTGTCCGTGTCGTGGAGCGCGCCGACCCGATCCGCCCACGCGCTCACATCGCGATCGCGGAAGCGATCCGTCCCGCCCTCGAGGTAGCACGCGTCGAGGAGCGTGAGACGCACGCCCACCTCAGCCGCCGCGGCGATGATCGCTCGCCCGGTCTCGTTGGGATCGGCGTAGGGGGTGCCGTCGGGCTGGTGATGGATGTAGTGGAACTCGCCCACCACCGTGATGCCGGCGAGGGCCATCTCGGCGAAAGCCGCGCGGGCGATCCCGTGGATCTGCTCGGGATCGACCGACGCGGCGAGGGCATACATCTGATCGCGCCACGTCCAGAACGATCCCCGGTCGCGCTGAGTGTGGCCGCGCAGGGCACGCTGGAAGGAATGGGAGTGCGCGTTGGCGAGCCCGGGGATGGTCAGGCCGTGCAGCACCTCGTCGGCTGGTTCGGGATCGGCGCCGGGAGTCACCTCGGCGAGGCGCCCATCCGCAATCGTCAGGCGCACGCCCGCGCGGAGGCCCGCAGGAAGGCTCGCCTGCTCGCACCAGTAGCCCGGGGTCACGACCCGTGGCGCTCCACGATGTCTGCCGCTCGGCGCTCGAACGCCTCCCGGTGATGCGCGTCGAACTGACGCCAGGTGCTCAGGGTCCGCGTGTCGGTGACGCGGTCGAGCAACAGGATCCCGTCGAGGTGGTCGATCTTGTGCTGAGCCGTGGCGCTCAGACCGGCGTAGATCCGCTCGTGCGGCGTGCCCGTCCGGTTGATGGCGATCGTGTCCTCGCCCACGGCCTCCAGCTGAGGGTTGACGATCACGGTCAGGGAAATGGGCGGCTTGTAGGGGGAACGCGGATGGTGCTCGCCGATGGGAAGGATGCTCATCGCTCGAGCATCGGCACGCGAACGCCACGCTCCCGGGCGACCGTCAACGCACGTTCGTATCCGGCGTCGGCGTGACGCAGAACGCCCATGGCGGGGTCGTTGGTCAACGCGCGCGCGAGTTTGCGCCCGGCAAGCTCGCTGCCGTCGGCGACGCACACGATGCCGGAATGGATGGAACGCCCGATCCCGACACCGCCGCCGTGGTGCAAGCTGACCCACGACGCGCCGGAGCCGGCCGCCACGAGCGCGTTGAGCAGCGGCCAGTCGGCGATCGCGTCCGATCCGTCGCGCATCGCCTCCGTCTCGCGATACGGGGAGGCGACAGAACCGGCGTCCAGGTGGTCGCGGCCGATGACGATCGGCGCCGAGACCGCGCCCGCGGCGACCATGGCGTTGAAGCGCAGCGCGAGGCGGTGGCGCTCGCCGTAGCCGAGCCAGCAGATGCGGGCCGGCAGGCCCTGGAAGCTGACGCGTTCGCCCGCGGCCTCGATCCAGCGCGCCAGCGGCTCGTCGTCCGGGAACTCCTCCAGGACGGCGCGGTCCGTCGCGGCGATGTCAGCTGGGTCACCCGAGAGCGCGACCCAGCGGAACGGGCCCTTGCCCTCGCAGAACAGCGGCCGCACGTACGCCGGAACGAAGCCGGGGTAGTCGAAGGCGCGCTCGTAGCCACCCAGCTTGGCTTCGGCCCGCAGCGAGTTGCCGTAGTCAAACACCTCCGCTCCCGCATCCTGGAAGCCGACCATCGCGTGGCAGTGCGCGGCCATCGACGCGCGCGAGCGACGGATGTACTCGTCCGGGTCGTGGGCGCGGAGGTCGTCGGGGTCCTCGACCCGGTCGGGGACGTAGCCGCCGAGCGGATCGTGGGCGCTGGTCTGGTCCGTGACGATGTCGGCCTCGAACCCCATGTCGAGCAGCGCGGGGAAGACCTCGGCGGCGTTGCCCTGCAGCCCGACGCTGACGGCCTCGCCGCCGGCGGCGGCCTCGCGGCAGCGCGCCACGGCGGCGTCCAGCGTGTCCGCCTGCTCGTCCAGGTAACGGTCACGGATCCGGCGCTCAACGCGTTGCCGGTCGACATCGACGCACAGGGCGACACCGCCGTTGAGCGTGACGGCGAGCGGCTGCGCGCCGCCCATCCCGCCGAGGCCCGCCGTCAGCGTGATCGTGCCGCGCAACGAGCCGCCGTGCTTGCGGCGCGCGATCTCCGCGAAACACTCGTAGGTCCCCTGCAGGATGCCCTGAGTGCCGATGTAGATCCATGACCCCGCCGTCATCTGCCCGTACATCGTCAGACCCAGCTCCTCGAGCCGGCGGAACTCATCCCAGGTCGCCCACTCTGGCACCAGGTTGGAGTTGGCGATCAGCACACGCGGCGCCCACTCATGGGTGCGCAGCACACCGACGGGCTTGCCCGACTGCACGAGCAGCGTCTCGTCGGACTCGAGGTCTCGCAGCGTGCGCACGATCGCGTCGAACGCCTCCCACGAGCGCGCCGCGCGGCCTGTGCCGCCGTAGACGATGAGGTCCTCCGGCCGCTCGGCCACCTCCGGGTCGAGGTTGTTCATCAGCATCCGCAGGGCGGCCTCCTGTGGCCAGCCCTTGCACGTCAGCTCCAGGCCCCGGGAGGCACGCACCGGGCCGCGGGTCGATGGGGTCATGCGTGCTCCTCGGTCAGGGGTCCGGTGATGGTCTCGGCGGCAGCACGGATCCGCCCCCCGCGAACGGCGGCGACCGCGGCCTCGATGTCCGGCGCCAGGTAGCGATCCGGGCCGGGGCCGTCGACGTGGCGGCGCAGGTCCGTGACGACGGCGTGAGTCGCTGCGGAAGGCTCGAGCGGCGCGCGCAGCTCAAGCCCCCGGGCGGCGGTGAGCGCCTCGATGGCCAGTACCCGCGTGAGCCCGTCGACCGCCTGGCGCAGCTTGCGGCCGGCCGACCAACCCATCGATACGTGGTCCTCCTGCATGGCGGAGCTGGGGATCGAGTCGACGCTGGCAGGCGCGGCGAGCCGCTTGAGCTCGGACACGATCGCGGCCTGGGTGTACTGGGCGATCATGAGTCCGGAGTCCACTCCAGGGTCGTGCGCGAGGAACGGCGGCAGGCCGTGGCTGCGCGCGGCATCGAGGAGGCGATCGGTCCGACGTTCGGCGATGGACGCGACGTCCGCGGCCACGATGGCCAGGAAGTCGAGCGCGTAGGCGACGGGCGCGCCGTGGAAGTTTCCGTTGGATTCCACCCGCCCGTCAACGGTCACGACGGGGTTGTCGATCGCCGCGGCGAGCTCACGCTCCGCGACCAGCGCGGCGTGCGCCACCGTGTCACGAGCGGCGCCGCACACCTGCGGCGCGCACCGCAACGAGTAGGCATCCTGCACGCGGGTGTCCTCCGGTCCGCGGTGGCTCGCCACGATCGCGCTTCCCGCCAGCACTGCCCGCATGTTCGCCGCCGACACCGCCTGGCCCGGATGAGGCCGCAGCCTCTGGAGGTCCTCCGCGAAGACCCGATCCGTGCCCAGCAGCGCCTCGACGCTCATGGCCGCGGTGATGTCGGCCACGACCAGCAGATGCCGAAGATCGGCGAGGGCCAGGACGAGCATGCCGAGCATCCCGTCCGTGCCGTTGATCAGAGCCAAGCCCTCCTTCTCACGCAGCACGACCGGCACCAGGTCGGCTTCGGCGAGCGCGGACGCCGCGTCGCACAGCGTCCCCCCGGCGTCCCGGACCTGGCCCTCCCCCATCACGGCCAGAGCGCAGTGGGCGAGGGGCGCGAGGTCGCCGGAACAGCCGAGCGAACCGTGTTCGAGAACGACGGGGGTGATGCCGGCCGAGAGCACTGCGGCGTACGCCTCGGCGACCTCAGGACGCACTCCGGTCCGGCCGGTGGCGAGCGTCGAAAGTCGCAACAGCATGAGGGCACGGACGACCTCCCGTTCCACCTCGCGGCCGGACCCGGCTGCATGACTGCGGATGAGGGACCGCTGGAGCTCCACGCGCCGGGCCGGCGGGATGTGCCGGGTGGCCAGCGCGCCGAAGCCGGTGGATACCCCGTAGCTCGGGACGGGCTCGCTCGCGTGGACGTCGATGACGTCCCGTGTCCGGGCCATCTCGCGAAGCGCAGCGGGATCGATCCGGACACGGGCACCATCTCGCGCCACCCGCGCGACATCACCGGGGAGGAGGGACCCGGTGCCGACGGTCACAGATGCGGGTGGTGCGGCCACACAGCCATTGAAGATCGCGGCCGCGGCCGCCGCCAGGGCGGCGGCAGATCACCGTCTGAGATGTAAGACACGGCAATCCGACGAGGAACATGCCGGCGGTCACCGGTCGCTCCCGCCGCGTCATCGATCCGGTGCTCGCCGCCCGTCGCGATGGTGAAACGGATCGGAGAGCTTCGGATCGCGGGTGACGCTGCGGTCCGTCAGCGTGCGCAGGAAGGCGACAAGGTCCCGGCGATCGCGTTCGGTGAGCTTGATGCCGGATGTTTCGGGATCTTTGAAGGGACTCTTGCGACCGTCGCCGGCGTTGGGGCCGTCGGTGATGATGCGGCCGCCGTCGGCGTAGAAGTCAACGACCTGACGCAGGGTCTTGATCGAGCCGTCGTGCATGTAGGGGGCAGTGAGGGCGACGTTGCGCAGCGAGGGCGCGCGGAAGCGCCCCATGTCCTGCGGTCGTCCCGTGATCTCGAAGAGGCCGCGGTTGGGAGCGGGGAACGCGCCGGTACCGCCGATGTTGAACAGGCCCGTGTTGTGGAAGTCGGGGCGGATGGCGGGTGCGCCCGCGTAGGTGGCTTGGTCGTTGAAGATGAAGCTGCCGTGGCAGTGGTGGCACTCGCCCCCCTCACCCATGAACAGGTTCATGCCGCGGGTCTGGGCCGCGGTGAGGCTCGCTTTGTGACGGAGATAGCGGTCATAGCGCGAGTCGGCGGAGACGATGGTGCGCTCGAAGGTGGTGATGGACCTGGTGATGGACGCCCACGACACGGCGGACGTGGCCTTCGGGAACGCGAGGGGAAAATGCCGCCGGTACCAGGGGTCGCGCTGGATGCGCTTGAGGATGCGGTGGCGGTTTGCGTCGCTGACGCCCATCTCGACGGGGTGCTCGTTGAACAGCGGCACCTCGACCTGCTGCTCGAGGGTCACAAGCGACGGGTTCGCCCAGGTCAGCGTCTGCATGTAGGCCACATTGACCAGCGACTGGGCGTTGCGCGGATGCACGTCGCCGGTCGACCCGATCGCCTGCGGGCGGCCGTCGGTGAACGCCCTGTCCTGCTGATGACAGCTCGAGCAGGACTGCGTCCCGTTGCCGGAGAGGCGGGTGTCGTAGAAGAGGCGCCTCCCCACCTCGGCCTTGGCGAGCGTCATGGGATTCGACGCCGGCACCCGCGGCGTCGGGAAGCCGTGGGGAAGCTTCCCGACGTAGCCGGTCGTGTTCGCTCCGGCGCCTCCGGACACAGCCAGGAATCCGAAGAGGCTGCCGCCGAGGAACCATGTCATCACTGCAATGGGCAGCCAGCGACGGCGCGGGATCGCCGCGCGCCGAGGCTCCCGGCGATCCCGCGCTCGTGTCATCGGTTGATCGCCCGGAACACCGTCTGGTGCGATGCCGTGGCGGAGTAGGCCCGCATGCCGGGCATCGGCGTGCTCATGTCCATGCCGTCGCCACCCGTCGCCGGGCCTAGCTTGAGACCGAGCGCGCTGAAGACGTTCCTGCACTCGGGGTCGGCCGGGCCGGACATGCAGCCGGGCGCGTCTCCTCCGTTGGCAGTGACGTCGTTGCCGGCCACGAGGTTGCGCACGTCGAGGGCGATCTTCTGGCGCTTGGGCGCGAACTTCGACAGGACGACCTTGGCCTGATTGGGCGAGCTGCACTTCACCGTGCTGCCGTTCGCGGGATTGCCCTCGCACCCGGTGGAACCGATGTGCACGAGGAACGCCGGCGTCGACCAGGTGGCGCCGTCGGGCTGACCGAGCTCGATCTTCATGAACTTGCGTCCGCTCTGCCAGGACCAGGCCAGGCCAGGGTTGTTGAGCGGCGCCGGCGCAGTGGCGGTGTCGGTGTGGTTCATCTTGAACGGCACGTCGGTGGTCCAGCTCACCCCGGCGTAGGTGCCGCGGGGCACCGTGCCCTTCACAGACGTGTTCATGCCGGGCGTGCCCTCCGTGCAGCCGCCGGTACCGTCCTCGAGGTCGATCAGGGTGACGCCCTGCTTGCCCTTCGAGTAGCGCCACGTCGAGTTCTTGGCGAGTTTGACGGGGACGGCCTTCCCGTCCTTGCGGATCAGGCGGACGTCGGACACGTAGAAGCGCAGGTCCTCGAGCTGCGCGGTCGCCCCTGTCGTGCCCAGCCCTGTGATGGGCGTCGAGCACGACACCGGCGCGGTGCCGTCGACGGCCGCGAAACGCAGGTCGACGGCTTGGCGCTTGGCGGCTGCGTGGGCGGACGGGACGGCGGCCAGAGACAGACCGCAGACGGCGAGGGCGGCGGCGCGCGCTCCTAGGGATGTGGCTGACATCGAATGCTCCTTGTTGGTGTGAACGGTCACGGGAACGGCGGCGAGCGCCGTGGTCGAGGTCCCTCGCCCGTTCGGAGGTGGTCTCGTGACCGTGGTCCCGGCCAGCTCGCAGCCGGGCGACCGGCGCACCAGCGGCAGTGCCGAGACCCGAACGACGCACCGCCGGCGCGCACGCCCGCGGTGGCGCCGGAGCAGCCGCATGACCACCGCCTCGGCCGGTCGGCAGCCGGAGGCCAGCGCCAGCACCAGGAGCACCGCAGGCGCGAAGGTGGCAAGCGTCGCGAGGACCTGGCTCACCGACCGCCCCGTCGAACGTCAAAGGCATCAGCCGTCGCCCGCGCGGGCGACGTCGTCTCGAGCTGGGCGTGCGCCAGCGCACCGGCCGGGAAGGCCAGCA
>CAXTBB010000006.1:0-138592 GCA_964242305.1 uncultured Solirubrobacteraceae bacterium | reverse complement strand
CCGGCGGCTGAAGGCCGGGACGACGAACACCGTCAAGCACGGCACCGGCGCCGGCCAGGTCGTGCTCTCCTCACCCAGCGGCAGGGTCCTCAAGCGGGTCACCGGCGTGCTCAGCGTGAAGGGGTCCAAGCTGCGCCTCGGCGGCGTCGGGACCTACCGCGGCGCGCTCGAGTACCGGGCGTCGGGCGTGTTCGGCGTCCAGGCGGTCAACGCGCTGGACATGGAGAACTACGTGCGCGGCGTTGTCAGCCGCGAGTCGCCGGCGTCGTGGCCGGCCGAGACACTGAAGGCGCAGGCCGTGGCCGCGCGCACCTACGCGCTGACGACGTCCAAGAACGGCAGCGGCTTCGACCAGTACCCCGACACGCGCTCGCAGGTCTACGGCGGCGTGGCGGCGGAGACGCCGGCCACCGACGCCGCCGTCCGCGACACCGCCGGCCAGGTCGTCACCTACAACGGCACGCCGGTCACCACCTACTTCTTCTCCACCTCCGGGGGCCAGACCGAGAGCGTCGAGAACTCCGTGCTCGGCAACGAGCCGCTGGCCTGGCTCAAGAGCGTCAAGGACCCCTACGACGACGTCTCGCCCAAGCACCGATGGGGCCCGTACCGGTGGTCGATGAGCGCGACGGCGAGCAAGCTGTCGGGCCTGGTCAAGGGGACGTTCAAGGGCATCGACGTGATCCGCCGCGGGGACTCGCCGCGCATCGTCACCGCGTCCGTGGTCGGGACGGGCGGGAAGACGACGGTGTCCGGCGGCACGCTGCGCGCGCGTCTCGGGCTCTACGACACCTGGGCCTACTTCACCTCCATCACCACCGGCGCGGCGCCCAAGGCGCCCGAGGACCGGCGGATGGCCGGCCTCGACCCCGCCGACCGCGCGCCCACCTCGACGCACCGCCTGAGTGGCGAGGTCCATCCCGCCGCGACCGGCGGCGTCGTGTTCGTGCAGCGCCGCGGCGCCTCGGGGCGCTGGCGCACGGTGGGCGAGACGTCGACGGACGCCGACGGTCGCTACGCGTTCGACACGCAGCGCGCGGGCCGCTTCCGCGTCCGCTACCTGGCCGACGTCGGCCCGGTCGTCCGCGTGCGATGAACGAGTACGGCCGCTACGACGCGGTCGGGCTCGCCGAGCTGGTGCACTCGGAGGAGGTGACGGCGGCCGAGCTGCTCGACGCCGCCCGCGCCCGCGCCGACGCCGTCAATCCGCGCGTCAACGCCATCGTCCGCTTCCTCGAACCGAAAGGGGTCGGGTCTCCACATCCCACACCGGCGCCCTTCGCGGGCGTCCCCTTCCTGCTCAAGGACCTCTTCCACGACATGGCCGGCGAGATCACATCCGTCGGCAGCCGATCGATGGCGAACGTCCGCGCGCCGCAGACGACCACCGTCGTGCAGCGCTGGCTGGACGCCGGGCTGCAGGTGTTCGGGAAGACCAATACGCCCGAGTTCGGGGCCAAGGCCGTCACGGAGCCCGAGCTCTTCGGCCCGGCCCGCAACCCGTGGAACCTCGACCACACGCCGGGCGGCTCGTCGGGCGGCGCGGCAGCCGCGGTGGCCGCCGGCATCGTCCCCTGCGCGGCGGCCAGCGACGGCGGCGGCTCGATCCGCATCCCGGCGGCGTGCTGCGGGCTGTTCGGCCTCAAGGCCGGCCGCGGGCTGATTCCGGCCGGGCCGATCGTCGGCGAGGCCCTGCTCGGCTCGTCGCTCCACGGGGTCATCTCCCGTTCTGTGCGCGACACCGCGGCCATGCTGGACGTCCTCGCCGGGGGCGCCCCCGAGTCCCCCTACGCGCCCGCCCCGCCCGATCGCCCCTTCGCGGAGGAGGTCGGTGCTGATTCGACCCCGCCCACCCGGCTGCGGATCGGCGCCGTCGCGGTCACCGGCGCCGACGAGCGGGAGGCGATGGCGGGCGCCGTGGCCGCGCTGGAGGGGCTCGGTCACGACGTCGACCAGGTGCCCGCCCCCTACGAGCACAAGGCGCTCGCCAAGGATTTCCTTACCGCCTGGTTCGTCAACGCCGCCCATCTGGTCGACCGCATCAAAGCTGCGACGGGCAGCGGCGACGAGGGCTTCGAGCTGGACACGCTGATCATGGCCGCGATCGGCCGGGCGCACACGAGCCTCGAGCTGTTCGGTGCGCTCGACCGCCGCCAGGAGCACCTCCTGCGCCTGGCCGCCTTCCACGAGACCTACGACCTGCTGCTGACGCCGACGCTGGCCGCCGCCCCGCCGCCGATCGGCGCCTTCGACACGCCGGCCCCGCTGCGGAGGGCCGGCGAGCTCCTGCTGCGCGCCCGCGCGGCCCGCCTGCTCACGCCGCTGGGCGTCGTCGACAAGATGATCGACGACAACCTCGGCTGGGTGCCCTACACGCAGCTGGCCAACTTCACCGGCCGCCCGGCCATGAGCGTCCCGCTGCACTGGACGCCGGCCGGCCTCCCGCTCGGCGTCCAGTTCGTCGCCCCGCTGCGCGGCGAGGCGCTGCTGCTCCGGCTCGCCGCCCAGCTGGAGGCCGCCCATCCGTGGGCGGACCGCCGGCCTCAGCTGTAGAAGCGCGCCAGCGTCTCGGCGACGCAGACCGGCTTCTCGCCGCCCTCGACCTCGAAGGTCAGCACCTGAGTGACCTGGACGCCGCCGGAGACGTCGCTGACCTCCGAGATGGTCGCCTTCGCGCGGACCTTCGAGCCGACGGGCACCGGCGCGGGGAAGCGGACCTTGTCCAGGCCGTAGTTGAGGACGAAGTTGAACCCGGCGAACGAGACGATCTCGGCGCCGACCACGGGGGCCAGCGCGAGCGTGAAGTACCCGTGGACGATGGTGCCGCCGAAGGGGGTGTCCTTGGCGCGCTCGGTGTCGATGTGGATCCACTGGTGGTCGCCGGTCACGTCGGCGAACGCGTTGACGGCGTCCTGGTCGATCTCGTGCCAGTCGGAGTACCCGAGGTCCTCGCCCTTGGCCGCCTTCAGCTCATCCATTCCGTTGATCTCGCGCATACTGGGCAGCCTATGCCTGGCCCGCTGCTCGTGACCGACGCCCCTCACCTGCTCTATCGAGCGTTCTTCGGGCTGCCCGATTCGATCACCGGCGCCGACGGCCGGCCGGTCAACGCGCTGCTGGGCTCGGTCAACCAGACGCTCTGGTGCGTGGAGCGCTTCACGCCCCGCGCGGTGGTCATGTGCTTCGGCGCCGAGGCCGCCGAATACCGCACGGAGGCCTATCCGCCCTACCACGCCCACCGCCCCGAGATGCCCGACGACCTCGCCCACCAATGGGCGCTCGCGCCCGACCTCTACCGGGCGCTGGGCTGGCTCGTGGTCGACTCGGCGGAGCTGGAGGCCGACGACATGATGGGAACGCTGGTGGCGCTGGAGGAGGAGGCCGGCGGCACCGCGCTGATCCTCTCGGGCGACCGCGACATGTTCCAGTGCGTGACCGAGTCCGTCCACGTCCTGCTCCAGCAGCGCGGGCGCGAGGGCCCGGAGGAGCTGACCCCCGACGGCGTGCGCAAGCGCTACGGGGTCTCCCCCGAGCAGGTGCCGGACTTCATCGCGCTGCGCGGCGACCCCAGCGACGGCCTGCCCGGGGCCAAGGGGATCGGCGAGAAGACCGCCGCGGACCTGCTCAAGCGCCACGGCTCGCTGGAGACGGCGATCGAGAAGGCGATCAAGGAGAAGCCGGGCGTGCGCAAGGCGCTGATCGGCCAGGCCGACGAGCTGCGGATGTTCAAGGACGTCGCCACCCTGCGGCGAACAGGGCTGGAGCGGCCCCCGGACACGCCCATCGAGAAAGACGGCGGCGCGACCGCCGCCGAGGCGCTGGGCATGCGCCGTCTGGCCGAGCGCCTTCGGGCGCTCTAGATTCTGAACCCCCCCAAGCAGTCCCGCCGATGTCCCCCCGCCGTCTCGCCGTCATCACCCTGCTCGCGTTCCTCGCGATGGCCGCCCCCGCCTCGCGGGCGCAACTGTCGGCCGTCCCGCCGCCCGCGGCCAACCTGGTCACGGGCTGGCAGGTCAAGTACGACCCCGCCAACGTCGGCATCAAGCAGCACTTCCAGACGGGGCGCCTCGACCAGAAGTGGCGGGACGTCACCGTCCCGCACGTCTTCAACGCGAAGCCGATCGACAGCCAGTTCCTGGGGACGATCGGTTGGTACCGCCTCAAGCTGCCGACCCCGGTCACCCCGGCCGGCTTCACCTGGGCGCTGCGCTTCGAGGGCGTCCGCCGCAAGGCCACCGTCTACCTCAACGGGGTCCGGATCGGCGGCAGCCAGAAGGCCTACGAGCCGTTCACCGTCCCGCTGCCCAAGCTGCGCCCCGCCGGGGAGGACAACGAGGTCGTCGTCCGCGTCTCCAGCCGGCGCTCCCCCGAGCTGCGCGAGGGGTGGTGGAACTGGGGCGGCCTCACGCGCCCGGTCGAGATGGAGCCGATCGGCCGGGTCATGTGGGACGACCTCGGCATCCTCTCCGACGTCAGGTGCACCAACGGCAAGGACTGCCGGCCGATCGCCCGCGCCGACGGCTGGGTCGTCAACCACACCGGCGCGACGACCGACGCGACGCTGCGCGTGGCGCTGACCGCGCCGGACGGGACGGAGTCCGTCGCGACGGCGAACGTGACGGCCCTCAAACCGGGCGAGCGGCGCCGCGTCGGCTTCCCCATCGACATCAACGGGACGCCGCAGCTGTGGTCGCCCGTGCACCCGAACCTGTACGCGGCGCGCTCCACCGTCACCGTCGGGGACGACCCGACGATGGTCGCCGACAGCCGCATCGGCCTGCGCTTCGTGCGGGTGCGCGACGGCAGGCTCTACCTCAACGGCCACCTGCTGGACCTGCGCGGCGCGTCCATCCAGGAGGACCTGCCCGGCCGCGGGCCGGCGCTGCGCGACGAGGACGTCACCACGATCGTCGACGACCTCGTGCGCCTCGGCGCGAACGTGACCCGTGCCCAGTACCCGCTCGACGAGCGCGTCCTGGAGGCGCTCGACGAGAAGGGCATCCTGGTCTGGTCGCAGGCGCCCGTCTACCACGACGACGTGGCGCTCAAGACGGAGGCCGGCCGCCGCGACGCCCTCGACAAGGTCCGCACCACCGTGCTCGAGGATCGCAACCACCCGTCCGTGCTCACCCACTCCGTCGCCAACGAGCTGTCGCCCGTCGCCGACACGATGCCCGGCACGCGCAACTTCCTGCTGCGCGCGGTCAAGGTGACCCGCGACCTCGACGACACCGTCCCGGCCGCGCTGGACCTCCTCACCTACCCCAACCTTCCGCGCCAGAACGTCTACGACGCCTTCGGCCTGCTCGGCCTGAACTCCTACTACGGCTGGTACGACGGCAAGCCGGGCGCTCAGTCCACGGCCTCGTTGGGCTCGCTGAAGCCGTTCCTGGACCGCCAGCGCCGCCTCTATCCGCGACAGGCGCAGATCATCACCGAGTTCGGTGCCGAGTCCACCGAGAACGGCCCGCGGACCGAGAAGCAGACCTACCAGTTCCAGTCCAACTACGTGCGCCGCACGCTGGACATCGCCGCCTCCGAGTCGTGGCTGGCCGGCGCGATCTACTGGACGGCGCGCGAGTTCTACGTCAAGCCCCACTGGGACGGCGGCGCGCACATCCCCTCCGCGCAGCGCGACTCCCTCCACAACAAGGGGCTGCTGCACTACGACGGGAAGCCCAAGCCGGCCTTCTTCGTCGCCAAGCAGATGTTCTCGCGGACGCCCCTCTACCGCTAGGTGTGCTTGATGGTGATGACGTCGCCGTCGGCCATCGCATAGTCGCGGCCCTCGAGGCGCAGGGTGCCCTTGTCGCGCGCGCCTGAGTAGCCGCCCGCCTCGACGAGGCGGTCCCAGGCGATGACCTCCGCGCGGACGAAGCCCTTCTGGATGTCGGAGTGGATCTCCCCGGCGGCGTGCCAGGCCGTCAGGCCGCGGCGCAGGTGCCAGGACTGGGCGGGCTTGGCCTCGCCGGCGGTGAAGAAGGCCATCAGGTCCAGCAGCGCGAAGGCGCCGCGGACGACGCGGATGAGACCGGACTCGCCGACGCCCATCTCCTCGCGCATCAGGGCCGCCTCCGCCTCGTCGAGCTCGGACAACTCGGCCTCGATGCGGCTGGAGACCGCCACGGCGGTGGCGCCGTGGGCGGCGGCGTGCTCGGCCACCGCGGCCGGCACCTGGTCCGAGCCCTCGTCGACGTTGGCCACGAACAGGACGGGCTTGCCGCTCAGCGGCGACAGGTCGCGCATGGCGTGCGGCGCGTCGGCGGGGACGGGCACGGTGCGGGCCGGCTTGCCCGCCTGCAGCGCGGCGATGACCGCCGCCAGCCAGCCCTCCTCGGCGATCGCGGTGCGGTCGCCGCCGCGGGCGTCGCGGACGACGCGCGCGTGGCGACGCTCGGCCTGCTCGAGGTCGGCGTAGATGAGCTCGGTCTCGATCGTGTCGATGTCCCGCGCGGGGTCGACGTCGCCCTCCGGGTGGATGACGTTGCCGTCGGTGTGGGCGCGGACGACGTGCAGGATCGCGTCCGTCTCCCGGATGTTACCCAGGAACTGGTTGCCGAGCCCCTCGCCCTCGTGGGCGCCGCGGACCAGGCCGGCGATGTCGTGGACCTGGATCGAGTCGTGGACGACGTTGGAGGCGCCGACCGTCCGCGCGACCTCCTCCAGGCGCGGGTCGGGCACGGGCAGGACGGCGACGTTGGGCTCGATCGTGGTGAACGGGTAGTTGGCCGCCTCGGCGCCCGCCCGTGAGAGCGCGTTGAAGAGCGAGGACTTGCCCGCGTTGGGCAGTCCGACGATCCCGACTTTCATCCCCTCCCCAGCCTTCCGAGGACGGTGCCGAGCGCGGCGCCGGCGAGGATGTCGCTCGGGTAGTGGACGCCCAGGAAGAGCCGCGAGAGCGCCATGGGGACGGCCACCGCGTACAGCGGCCCGGCGGGCGCGAGCCCCGAGTACGCCTGCGCCGCCGCGAACGACGAGGAGGAGTGCGAGGACGGGAAGGACAGGCCGGTGGGCGTCTGCATCAGCTGCGGGAGGTCGGGCACGGCCGGGCGCGGGCGGCCGATCGCCGCCTTGATCGACGACGAGGTCAGGTAGGTCAGGCCGACGGTGACGGTGGCGAAGCGCCAGCGCGCCGCCCGCCGGCGGTCCGCGAAGGACATGAGGCCGCCGAAGCCGAGCCAGACCAGGCCGTGCTCGCCGAGCGCGGAGAAGCGCCGCACGAGGGCGACGCGGCGCTCGTCGCGGGCGAGCGACCGGAACGCCCGGTACACGGACAGGTCGAGCGCGTTGAGCCAGGCGCGCGCACCGCCGCGCCGTTCCGCCTCGTGGAGGGGTTCGACGACGCCGGCGTCAGAACCCAATGCGCTGCTCGTCCGACTCGACGCGCAGGTAGATGACCTGGCCGAGGTTGACGAGCACGGGGCCGTCGGCGGTCTCGATCTCGCGGAAGATCGTCTCGTTGTTCGTGAGCGCCTTTTGGAGCTCGGCCAACGGGCCTTCGTTGATGCGCAGGGACAGGGCCCCGCCGGCGTGGAAGCCGAGGGCGATGCGCTTCGGACGGTCAGTCATGGCTCTTAGTGCTCCGCGGGTTGGACGATCTCGGTGAGGACCCCGCCGGTGGCGGCGGGGTGCAGGAAGGCGACGCGCGAGGCGCGGATCCCGGTCCGCGGCGTCTCGTCGATCAGCCGCAGGCCGGCGTCGCGCAGTGACGACAGCGTGGCGTCGATGTCGGTCACCTGGTAGGCGACGTGGTGCAGGCCCGGGCCCTTCTTGGCCAGGAACTTGCCGACGGGGGTATCGTCGCCGAGCGGCGCCAGCAGCTCGACGTGGTTCTCCCCGACGTCGAGCAGGACCGCCTCGACGCCCTGCTCGTCCACGGTCTCGCGATGGACGAGCGCCATGCCGTAGGCAGACTCGTAGAGGGCGAGCGCGGCGTCGAGGTCGGTGACCGCGACGCCCACGTGATCGATGCGGCCGAACATGGCTGCGAGTCTACGGCTGTGCGTATCCACCTCTACTGCAATCCCGCCTCGGGCGGCACGACGGACCGCGGGGACATCACCGCGCGGCTCGAGCGCCACGGGGCGACGATGACCGGTGCCGAGGAGGCCGAGCGCGTCGTCGTCTCGGGCGGTGACGGGACCATCGCGCAGGGGGCCGAGCTGGCCGCGACGCGCGGCGTGCCGCTGGCGGTCATCCCCACCGGCACCGCCAACGACTTCGCCCGCACCACCGGCCTGCCGCGCGACATCGAGGCGGCCGCCGAGCTGGCGGTGACGGGCGCTCCCGGCCCCGCCCGCGAGCTCGGCTTCATGGACGGCCGCGCATTCGTCAACGTCGCCGCCGCCGGCCTGGCCCCGGCCGCCGCCCGCCGCGCCCAGCCGCTCAAGCGCCTCCTCGGCCCGCTCGCCTACCCGGCCGCCGCCGTCCTCGCCGGCCTGCTCGACGAGCCGGTTCGCGGCCAGGCCGGGGAGTTCTACGTCGGCGAGGCCTGGCAGGTCATCGTCGCCTGCTCGGGCGCGTTCGGCGGCGGCGCGGAGATCGACGCCACCGACCCCGGAGACGGCCGCCTCGACCTGCTCATCGTCCCCGGCGGTCCACGGCTGATCCTGGTGGCCCGCGCGCTGCGGATGCGCCGCGGCGATCTCGCCGCGGACCCGCAGGTGCTGCACCGGCGGGTGGCAGAGCTCACCCTCGACGTGCCCGCCCGCACCCCCTTCAACGTCGACGGCGAACTCGTCGAGGCCGGTCCCGAGGTCCGCTTCACCGTCACGCACGGCGCCTTCCGGCTGGTCGCACCGTCCCGCCCGCCGGTTCAATGAGCCATCCGACCGGGCAGCCCGGAGAGTGGTGGAGGAACCCAAACGCCTGAGGGCGGCGCTCGACGCCGCCGGGGATGCGGTGCTCGTGGTCGACGAGTCCGGTCGCATCGTGGAATGCAACCTCGCCATGGCGCGGCTGAACGGCTACGACCGGGACGCGATCGTCGGCCGGGCGCTGCTCGACGTCGCGGCGGAGCTCGGCGCCGCGCCGGCCGAGGAGGACGGCATCCGCGCGGCGCTGGCCGGGCGGTCGTTCAGCTACGTGACCACGCGCCGGACGCGCCGGGGCGAGACGGTCGAGGTGAGGGTGGACGTGACGCAGTCCGAGCACGGGACGGTGTTCGTGTCCCAGGGCCTCGACGCCCATCGCGAGCAGCGCTTCCGGACCGCCCGCGCCCGTGCCATCGCCCGGGCCGCCGAGTCGCTCGGCACGCCGAAGGGCCTCGACGAGACGCTGGCGGCGCTCGCGAAGGTCGTCGTCCCGGAGTGGTCGGACAACCTGCTGCTGGCCCTGGCCGGCCCGGACGGCGCGCTGTCGGTGGCGACGGTGACCACCACGGAGGCGGGTATCGCGGCACCAGCGGTGGACATGCTGCCGGACACCCTGGCCGACGCGCTCCCCGGCAGCCTGCTCGACGAGAGCGTGCGGGCCGGGGCGCCGGTGCTGGTGGCGGACGTCGGCGCTCCGGGTCTGTCCGCGCGCACCCGCGAGCGGCTCACCCGACTCGGCGCCGGCTCGTTGATCGTCGTCCCGCTGTCGGCGCGCGGAGAGCTGGTCGGCGTCCTGTGCGTCTCCACCCAGGTGGACGGGCGCCGCTTCGGCCAGCGCGACGTCGAGCTCTTCACGGCGATCGGCGACCTGGCCGGCCAAGCCATCCGCGCCGCCCGCCTCGAGGACGCCCGGCGCCAGGCCGAGGGGCGGTTCCGCGCCGCCTTCGACCACGCGCCGATCGGCATCGTGATCACGCGCCTGGACGCGGATGGCGTGGCGCGCTTCGTCGAGGCCAACGCGGCGATGGTGGCGATCAGCGGCCATCCGCTGGACGTGCTCACCGGCCGCCCGGCCACCGACTTCACCCATCCCGACGACCGCGACGACGAGGCGCGCCGGTTGGGCTCGCTGCGGACCGCAGAGCTCGAGGAGGCCTCCGCGGAGAAGCGGCTGGTGCGGCCGAACGGCGAGGTGCGCTGGGTGTACATCCGCAGCGCGCCGCTGGGCGACGGCACCTACGTCTCCCAGATCCAGGACATCACGGAGCACAAGCGCTCCCGGGCCGAGCTCGAGCACCTGGCCAGCCACGACACGCTCACCGGTGTCCTCAACCGGCGCAGCTTCGAGGCGGCGCTGGAGAGCGCGCTGGCCGACGTGCGCCGCCACGGCGACCGTGCCGCGGTCATGACGCTCGACGTCGACAACTTCAAGCACGTCAACGACACCTACGGGCACGCCGCCGGCGACGACGTCCTGCGCTCGGCGGCGACCGCGCTGCGGCAGCGGCTGCGGATCACGGACCAGATCGGGCGCCTCGGGGGCGACGAGTTCGGCGTCATCCTCCGGCGCACGGACGCCGCCGGGGCGCAGGAGGCCGGGCGCGAGCTGCTCCAGACCCTGCGCGACCTGCGCGTGCCCGTCGGCGACCGCACGGTGCGGCTGACCGTCTCCGCCGGCCTGCGCGCGCTCGAGGCCGGGGACACCCAGGACGGCGGCACGCTGCTCTCCGAAGCCGACATGGCCATGTACGACGCCAAGGAGCGCGGCCGCGACCGGCTCGTGGTCGTGCGGCCCGGGGACGCCCAGCCGGGCGGGCGGGACGTGCTTCGCGCGCGGTTCCGCTGGTCCGAGCGCATCCGCGACGCGCTGGAAGAGAACGACGGTGACCGCTTCGTCCTCTGGGAGCAGCCGATCCTGCGCCTCGCCGACGGCGTCGTGGACCGCAGCGAGCTGCTGCTGCGGCTCGTCGAGGCCGACGGCCAGGTGATCGCGCCGGCCGGCCTCCTCGACGTCGCCGAGCGCTTCGGGCAGATCCACGCGATCGACCGCTGGGTGGTCGGCCGGGCGATCGAGCTGCTCGCCGTGCGCCAGGCCGCCGGCGACCGGCGCCGGCTCGAGGTCAACCTGTCCGGGGAATCGATCTCCGACGCGAGCGTGATCGACGGCATCGTGGCACAGGTTCAGAACGCCACCATCGACGCGTCGGCGCTCATCTTCGAGGTGACGGAGACCTCGACGATCGGCAACCTCACGCAGGCACGCGACCTCGCGCAGCGGCTCACCGACCTCGGCTGCGGGTTCGCGCTGGACGACTTCGGTGCCGGCTTCGGCTCGTTCGCCTACCTCAAGCACCTGCCGCTGGAGATCATCAAGATCGACGGCCAGTTCGTGCGCGGGATGCGCGAGAGCCACGCCGACCAGGTGACGGTGCGCGCGATCGTGGACGTCGCCCGCAGCCTCGGCAAGCAGACGGTGGCCGAGTTCGTCGAGGACGGGGAGACGCTCGAGCTGCTGCGCGAGCTGGGCGTCGACCACGCCCAGGGGTACTTCATCGGGAAGCCGGCGCCGGCTAGCGAACCGGCTGCGTCGCCAGCGCGACGCCGTCGCGGCCGCGCCGGCGCACCTCGTTGACGGCCGCGTCGGCGCGCTCGAGCAGCTCGGCGTCGGACTCGGCCTGGTCAGCGACGGCCACGCCGATCGACAGCGTCACCCCGAGGCGCTCGCGGGCCTTGGCCTGCAGCAGCCAGGCGACCTCCTGGGCCGCGCCGCGGTCCGTGGTGTCCACCAGCAGCGCGAACTCGTCGCCGCCGAGCCGGTAGGCGCTGGCGCCGTCCGGGCCGAGCTCGGCGAGCAGCGTGGCCATCCCGCGCAGGAGCTCGTCGCTGGCCGAGTCGAGCTCGGCGAGGACGACCGCCGTCTTCTGCCCGGACGCGACGGCCGCCTTGCGGCGCTTGGCCAGCTTGGCCTGGAACGCGCGCTCGTGGCCGAGGCCGGTGAGCGGGTCGCGGGCGGCGCGGTCGCGCAGCTCGACGACGGCGGCGAGGCCGCGCAGCTGGGCGGCGGCCTGCACGCCGAGCAGCTCGATCAACTCGGTGCGCTCCGTGTCCGGCGCGAGGGTGGAGCGGTCGGCCAGCGCCAGGAAGCCGAGGCGGGCGCGGCCGACGGCAAGGGGGACCACCAGCAGCGCCCCCGCGCCGGCCTGGCGCAGGGTCTCGGCGACGGCGTCGCCCTTGCCGCTGGCGTCGGCCATGGAGAGCATCGTCGTCCCCGGCTCGACCCAGCGGGCCATGGCGGCCAGCTCGCCGCGGCTGAGGGTGGTCAGGGCCTCGGCGAGCGGACCCGCGGCGTGCTGGGGATGGACGCGGCCGTCGGCGTCGCGCAGCGCGACGCAGACCGACTCCATGCCCGCGACCTGCATGGCCGCGGCGGCGACCTCGCGGACGACGGCGTCCGCGTCCTCCATGCCCGCCGTGCGGGCGGCGGCACGGGCCAGGCGCTGACCGGGCGAGGCCGGATCGAGGTGGCCGAGCTCGGCCAGCCGGCGGCCGAGCAGCTCGGCGCAACGGTCGGCGTCGGCGGCGGCCTCGGCGCTGATCGGCGCGGGGGACTCGACGCTCAGCACGCCGACGACCCGGTTGCCCAGCCGGATCGGCACGCAGCGCGCCGTCTTTGCGGTGGTGACCGAGCGCAGGAAGCTCTCCGCGGTGGCGACGTCGGCCTCGGCGACCACCTCGCCGGTCCGGTAGCAGCGCCCGACCAGGCCCGCCTCCGACGAGATGCCGTCGTAGAGCGCGTAGTAGCCGCGGGAGGCGAGGCAGCGCAGCCGCTCGCCCTGCTGGACATAGACGGACGGGAGGACGTCGTGCTTCTCGAGGTGCTCGGCGACCACCGCGCAGGCCGCCGCGGGCGTCCCGGCCAGGAGCATCGCCGCCTCGAGCTCGGACATGCGCCGGACGGTCGAGTCGGTCAGGGAGGGCCCGGTCGGCGTCTGCTCGACGACCGCCACCGCGGGCCACGGCGGGCCGGGGCGGCCGAACAGCCAGCCCTGCGCGTAGTCGATCTGGCACTCGCGCAGCACGGCCAGCTCCTCCGCCCGCTCGACGCCCTCGGCGACGATCACCGCGCCGACCTCGCGCGCGAAGGCGCCCAGCGCGCGCAGCAGCGCCTGGCGGTTGGCGTCCTTGTCGATGTCGGCGACGAGGCCGCGGGTCAGCTTGAGGAAGTCCGGGCGCAGCTCGACGACGTGCTCGAGGGAGGCGTAGCCGGCCCCCGTGTCGTCGATGGCGATCTGGGCGCCGCGCGCGATCCAGGGTGCGAGCCGCTCGCGCAGCTCCGCGTAGTCGGCGATGTCGGTCTGCTCGGTGATCTCGATGACGAGACGGCTCGGCAGCTGGTCGGCGAGCATGAACAGGCCGGGATGGCGCAGCGCGTCCGGCGAGATGTTGATGAACAGCAGGCCTCCGCCGGGCGGGGACCCGGCCGCGGCCATCGCGGACCAGCAGGCGACCTCGAGGTCCTCGCGCAGCCCGATCTCGGCGGCCGCCGCCAGCGTCACGTCCGGCGGCATGTTGCTCAGGCCGTCGGCGTACGGGAAGCGGGCGAGGCCCTCGTAGCCGATCGGCTCGAGGTCGGTCGTGCGCACGATCGGCTGGTAGACGGGCTGGATCGCGCCCGGCTCCAGCAGCCGCTGCAGGTGAGCCAGCCGCCGCAGGGTCGCGGCGGGGGCACTGCGGATCGACGACGCCATCCCCACGGCGTCGTCATCGGCTGAGCGCGTCTCGACCTTGACGAAACGCAGGCGTTTCGCGCCCGAGCGGACGGTTACTCGGCCGCGACGACGCGCAGATCGCTGCCCGCCGCGATGCTGGGGCGCTCGACGTCGGCCATGATCCGGTCGATCTCGGCGCGTTCGAGCACCTCGTTACGCAGCAGCGCGAAGGCCAGCGCGTCCAGCTTGTCCCGCCGGCCGCGGACGATCTTCATCGCCTCGCGCATGGCCTGGTCGGCGAGGTGCTGCTGCTCCTCGTCGCGCAGATGACGGGTGCGGTCGGAGACGGCGCCGCCCTCCGCGCTCACCTGCAGGGAGGTCAGCGACGTGCCCATCGCGTAGTCGTGGACCATCGAGCGCGAGACGTCGGCGACGCGCTTGAGGTCGTCGGACGCGCCGGTGGTCACCGCGCCGAAGACGATCTCCTCCGCCGCCCGGCCGCCGAGCAGGACGACCATGTGGTTGATGAGCTCGTCGCGCGTCTTGAGGTAGCGGTCCTCCTCGGGCAGGTTGAGCGTGTAGCCGAGCGCCTTGCCGCGGGGGACGATGGAGATCTTGTGGACCTTGTTGACGCCGGAGAGCATCTCGGCGCACAGCGCGTGGCCGGCCTCGTGGAAGGCGACGACGCGGCGCTCGTGGTCGGTCAGCGTGCGGCGCGACTGCATGCCGGCCACGACGCGCTCGAGGGCGTCGTCGAAGTCCTTCTGCTCGATCTGCGTCCGGAAGGAGCGGGCGGCGAAGATCGCGGCCTCGTTGCAGACGTTGGCCAGGTCGGCACCGGCCAGGCCGGCGGTCTGACGGGCGATGATGTTGAGGTCGACGTCGTTCCCCAGCGGCTTGTTGCGGCAGTGGACGTGGAGGATCTCCTCGCGGCCGCTGACACCGGGGGGCGAGACGAAGATCTGGCGGTCGAAGCGGCCGGGGCGCAGCAGCGCGGTGTCGAGCGTGTCGAGCAGGTTGGAGGCGGCGATGACGACGACGTTGCCGGTCGTCCCCATGCCGTCCATCTCGACCAGCAGCTGGTTGAGGGTCTGCTCGCGCTCGGAGTTGTTGTCCGAGCCGCGCGACTTGCCGACGGCGTCGATCTCGTCGATGAAGATGATGCTGGGGGCGCCCTTGCGCGCCTCGGCGAACAGGCGCCGGATGCGGGCGGCGCCGAGGCCAGCGAACATCTCCACGAAGCTCGCCGCGGACTGGGCGAAGAACTCCGCGCCCGCCTCACGGGCGACGGCCTTGGCCAGCAGCGTCTTGCCGGTCCCGGGCGGGCCGTGGAGGATGATGCCGGAGGGGACCTTGGCGCCCAGCTTGGCGAACCGCTCGGGGTCCCGGAGGAACTCGACGACCTCCTGCAGCTCGGACTTCGCCTCGTCGGCGCCGGCGACGTCGTCCCAGCCGATCGCGCTCTTGGAGTCGGGCTTGATCTCCTGCGGCTTGGTCTTGGGCATCAGCTTCATCGTCCGCCACAGGAAGAAGACGAGCAGGCCCATGAACAGGATCGGCGCCCAGGTGATGATCCAGTCCTGCATGTTGTCCCAGTCGTACCAGTGCGGCACGTCGATGGGGGCTGTGGCTGCCGTGAGTGAGGTCATCCGGATCCGAGTCCAAGCGTTGGAACGCTGACTACATCATTGTCAGTACCCGTCAAGCAAGGGATTTCAGGCTGGTTTAACCGCTTTGGGGTGCCGACCCCATATGGGGTTCTGGCCCTCAGAGGCCTCGTCCCCCTCAAGCGGGTGGGCTTCCTTCAGCGCGAAGAATTTCTTCCAGGGCGGCGCGGCCGACCTCGAGTTGGCGCGCGTCGGGCTCGCGGGTCCCGATCGCGCGCTGGATCGCAAAGCCCGGCGAGCGGAACGCCCGGCTCAGCGCGGTGCCCTCGTGGCGCTCGGCCCAGGCGAACGCCTCCACGGCGATCGCGGTGGAGGCGAGGGCGACGGCGCCACCGGCCAGGGCGTTGGGGCGCTCGAGGACGCGCTTGAGCACCAGCGTCCCGGCCAGGTTGGACGCCAGCATCGGCGCGACCAGATGCGAGCCGCAGCGCTCGTGCTCCTTGTCGGGCTCGGCCGCGTCCGTGTCCTGCTCGTAGGCGGAGATCGACTTGTGCTCGACCCCGTGGTACTGGGCGACCTCGCCCGCGCGCAGGGTGAAGAGGGCGGGGGCGACGGAGAGGACGGCGGCGCCGATCTCCCCGCCTGTGCCGCGGCGGCGCAGGGCGTTGGCGCCGAGCGTCGCGCCGGCGCTGACGGCGAGCACGGAGGCGTGCTGGAAGGGCAGCCGCGCCTGGGGCAGGCCGCGCTTGACCAGCGGGATGACCGCCATCGCCTCGGCCAGGCGGGCGACGCCGCGGATGCCGGGGACGCCCTCCACGCCGCGCAGGCGCGGCTTGGGGCCCGACGCGGCCTGGATGGTCCCGTCCTTGGCGCGGATCGCGGCCGCCCAGTGGGTGGGGCCGTGGACGAGCAGGCCGTTGGCCAGGGCCATCCCGCCGAGCCGCAGTTTGTGCTTGGGGGTGGTCACTGGAGGAGCCTTTGGGCGAGGTGGACGTAGAAGCCGGCGGCGACGCCGAGGTCGCGGACGTCGATGCGCTCGTCGGCGCCGTGGATGAGCGGCCAGCCGTCGTAGAGCGTCTGGTGGCGCTGCGGGAAGAAGCCGTAGGCGACGCAGTCCGGGAACGCGTGGCGCCACCAGCGGCTGTCGGTGAAGGCGGGCAGGACGGTCGGGACGGCCTCGGCGCCGGGGTCGCTCTCCCCCACCCAGTCGCGGATCGCGTCCATGAGCGTCGATTCGACGGGCGAGCGGTTGCCGACGACCTGCTCGAGCCAGCTGAACTCGAGCTCGTCGCCGAGCGTGGGCGCGAGGCGCTCGCTGACCGTCTCCCCGTCCATGCCGGCGGGGGCCCGGCAGTCGACGCGCAGCTCGGCGGCGTTGGGGACGACGTTGATCTTGCCCGACGCGGCGATCATCGTGGGGGCGACGGTGAGGCCGAGGTTGGCGCGCACGATGGCGGCGATGCGCGGCTCGGTCTCCGCGATGGCGGCCATCGCCGCCGCGGGGTCGGCGGGATCCTCGCCGAGCCCTTCGAGCAGCCCGCGCGTCTCGTCGGTCAGGTCGAAGGGGAGGTCGGCGTGCGCGAGGCGCTCGAGCACCGGCATCAGCTTCAGCAGTGCGTTGTCGGCCAGGGCGGGGACGGAGGCGTGCCCGGCGCGCCCACGGGCGGTCAGCGCGAAGCGGAACGTCCCCTTCTCCGCGCAGCAGACGCCGTAGAGACGGCGGTCGCCGTAGGGCATGACCATGCCGGCACCCTCGTTGAGCAGGTAGTCGCAGCGGGCCAGGTCGGGCCGGGTCTGGGTGAGCCACTGGGCGCCCAGCGCGCCGCCCGTCTCCTCGTCGACCACGGCGAAGACCTTGAGGGCGCCGTTCTCCGGGCGCCACCCGCTGCGGGCGAGGTGGGCGGCGGCGACCGCCTCCGCCGCGACCTGGGACTTCATGTCGATCGCCCCGCGCCCCCAGACGTGGCCGCCGTGCAGCTCGCCGCCCCAGGGATCGCGGCTCCACGCGTCGGGATCGGCCAGCACCGTGTCCGTGTGGCCGAGGTAGCCGAGTACCGGCCCGCTGTCCGCGTCGCCGAGCGTGGCGACCAGGTTGGGACGCTCGGGCTCGGCGCCCGCGAGCTCCGTCTCCAGGCCCGCGTCGGACAGGTAGCGCGCCAGCCACTCGGCCGCGGCGCGCTCGTTCCCGGGCGGGTTGACCGTGTTGAAGCGGATCAGCTCGCCCAGGACGTCAGCGGCCTCCTGCTGGAGATCCTCCACGCGGTCCACCCTACCTGCGCCTAGCCGACGCCAAGCGTTCGCCTAGCGCCGTGGCACAGGCTGCGGCCATGACCTCCACCCGCATCCTCCCTCTCCTCCTCGGCGCCGCCGTCCTGGCCACCGCCGCTCCCGTCGCCCACGCGGCGCCGAAGCCCAAGCACACGTTCACCTACACGTTCGAGCTGGAGGGCAAGCAGACCACCACGTGGACCTTCGAGCACGAGGCGGCCGGGGACTGCGATGCCAGCCAGAGCGGTTCCGGCAGCGAGACGATCCGCTTCCACGGGAGGGCCGGCAAGGTCGTCTCCTACGACGGCTTCAAAGAGCCGCCCTTCGTCTCCAAGGACGGCATGGGGTCCAAGCTGCGCCTGCGCGGCACCGTCGCCCGGCAGGGCGCGATCACCAGCGGGCCTGCCTCCGGAGCGGACGACTGCGCGGACGGGACCGGCGACGGCACGCCGGAGGCGCCCGACTGCGGGACGCGCGCGCTCAGCGGGATCATGGTCGAGCCGACCTACGAGTCCGGCAAGGCCCGCATCCACCTCGAGCAGGACAACGCCGCCGTCGTCCCCGACTTCGGGAGCTGCCCCGTGTTCGGAGGCAGCTACCCGTACCTGCTCGCCGACGTGCACGGCAAGCCCGTCGACCAGGAACTGCCCTACGCCGACCTGTTCGAGCAGGGCAAGAACATCCTGCTCGCCACGGGCGTCGACCGCGGCAGCGACGGCGAGGCGCAGTGGACGACCCGCATCCGCTGGACGCTGAGCATCACCCGCGTCAAGCGCGAGCGCATCGGCTGAGTCACACTGGTCGGGGTGACCGACCAGCTCTTCAACCTCCCGGAGCCCGACCGCGGGCCGCCACCGGTGTCCGACGCGGCCCCGCTGGCGGCCCGCATGCGGCCCGAGACGCTCGACGAGGTCGTCGGCCAGGAGCACCTGCTCGCGCCGGGGACCGCGCTGCGGACCGCCATCGAGCAGGGGACGCCGCATTCCATGCTGCTGTTCGGGCCGCCCGGGACGGGGAAGACGACGATCGCGCGGCTGGTCGCGCGGGAGGCCGACCACGCCTTCGAGGAGCTGTCCGCCGTCCAGGCCGGGCGGGCCGAGGTGCGCGAGGTCATGGCCCGCGCGGCCGACCGGCGGCGCACGGAGGGCCGCGGCACGGTCTTCTTCCTCGACGAGATCCACCGCTTCAACAAGGCCCAGCAGGACGCGCTGCTGCCGGCGGTCGAGGACGGGACCGTGGTGCTGATCGGGGCGACGACGGAGAACCCGTACTTCGAGGTCAACTCCGCGCTGATCTCCCGGGCGCGGATCTACGAGCTGCAGGCGCTCAGCGACGATGACCTGATCACGCTGCTGCGGCGCGCCGAGCCGGACATCGCCGACGACGTGGCCGCGTTCCTGGCCGCGCGCTCCGGCGGCGACGCGCGCACGGCGCTGAACGCGCTCGAGGTGGCCAAGGACACCCACGCGACGCTCGACATCGCCGCGGCGGAAGACGCGCTGCAGCGCAAGGCGGTCCTCTACGACCGCGGCGGGGACAAGCACTACGACTTCATCTCGGCCTGGATCAAGTCCACGCGCGGGTCGGACGTCGACGCGTCGCTCTACTACCTCGCGGTGATGCTGGAGGGCGGCGAGGACCCGCGCTTCATCGTCCGGCGCATGGTGATCCTGGCCAGCGAGGACGTCGGCATGGCGGACCCGCAGGCGCTCGTCGTGGCCACCGCCGCGGCGGCGGCCGTCGAGCACGTCGGCATGCCCGAGGCCCACTACGCGCTGGCCCAGTGCGCCGTCTACCTGGCGCTGGCGCCGAAGTCCAACGCCGCCGGCCAGGCGCTCAACGCGGCCCGCGCCTACGTCCGCGAGCACGGCGCGCCCGATCCGCCGTCCCCCATGCGCACCGCCGCCTACCCGGCCGCCCGCAAGCTCGGCCGCGGCATCGGCTACGACTACCCGCACAGCCATCCCGGCCACGTCAACACGCAAGATCACTTGCCGGAGAGCGTCGGCGACGCGCGCTTCTACGCGCCCGACGACGCCGAGCCCGCCGCCCGGGAGCGCCACATCGCCGCCCGCCGCGCCCGCGGGCGCGATGTGTGACATCCGCCACGGTGGCCGGACGTTCACGCGCCGTTGAGGGATCGGTGTCGTACTGGGAGGGAGTGAGCGACTTCGTCTTCACCCGCACCCACGCACTGCCGGCCGGCCCGAGCGTGCGCCTACGCCTGGCTCGGCCCAGCGACCGCGCGGGGGTCATCCGCCTGCTCCGCCAGCGCGACTCGGAGCCGTTCGACCTCGGCGTGCGCCGGCTGCTGCGCTTCGACCCCGCCGAGCGCAGCGTCATCGCCGCCGTGGCACCCGTCGACGGCCTGGAGCGGCTGGTCGGCATCGCCGCCATCGATCACCTCCCGTCGGCCGAGGTCGACACCCTGATCGTCGACGAGCGCCTGACCGACGGCCTCGGCGAGCTGCTCGTCGGCGCCCTCGCCACCCGCGCCCGTCCCCGCACCCGCCGCGTCGCCTGAACGCGACTGAGGGAGCAGGTGTTCAGAAGACTTGGGACTCTGGGGACTGTCCCTTTTGTGCCACTCGCGTAGCGTGCCGTGGCGATGACCGCGGCCGACCGTGCTCGGGGACCCCAGCCGCTGTGGGCCTCCGTCCCGCCGGGTGCGCGGGCGCGCTACCTGCGCCGGGCCGCGCAGGCGGTGCTGGACGAGCTGGAGAGCCTGGCCGACGCGCTGGCCGCTGAGGCCCGCGTCCCCCGCACGGAGGCGCTGGTGGCCGAGCTGCTGCCCAGCGTCGCCGGGCTGCACGAGCTGGCCGACGCGGGTCCCTCGGCGCTGGGGGACCGGCGGCTCGGCCGCGCGCCCCTGCGGCGCTCGCTGCTCTTTTACGCGCCGGTGGGCGTCGTCGGCGTCCGCGGCGGGGACGGGTCGCCGTGGGCGGAGCCGGTCCTGGAGGCGGCCGCCGCGCTGCTGGCCGGCAACGGCGTCGTGCTGGCGGGCGCCTACCCGACCCTGGCGAGCCGCTTCGCCGCCGCGCTCGGCCGGGCCGGGCTTCCGGACGAGCTCGTCTGCGTGAGCGACGACCTGGAGGGCTGCGACCGCGTCGTCGAGGCCGGGATGGTCGGCCCGAAGGCCACGATGGTCGTCTTCGACGGCGCCCCGCTGGACCGCGTCGTCGCCGGGGCGCTGTGGGCCGCGTTCGCGCGCGGCGGCCATGGCGTCGCGTCCGTCGGACGGGTCGTCACCGCGCCGGGAACCACGGAGCCGCTGCTGCGGGGACTCGAGGACGCCGTGCGTGCGATCGCGGTCGGCGACCCGCGCGACCCGGCCACCGAGATCGCAGCCCCAGCCGAGCCCACGATGGTCCGCGGCGACCCGCCCGCCGATTCCACCGGGCCCGTCCTCTCCGTCGTCGAGGCCGCCGACGCGGAGACGGCCATCGCGCTGTGCGCCGGTGCCCCCGCCGTGTCGGTGTGGGCGCGCGACCTCGACACCGGCGAGCGCATCGCCCGCGTCCTCGACGTCGACCTGACCTGGGTCAACGAGCACGGCGACGCGGCCGTCGCGGCGCCGGTCCGGATCGCCCGGCACACCGGTGTGCGCCAGCTCGCCTCGCGCTCCGTCCGCCTGCGCTACGCCCGCTGGCTGCCCCACGACCCCACGCTGGTGCGCGCCGCGGAGACCGCCGCGCGGGTGCTCTACGGGCGCGAGTCCGAGCGCCTGGCCACCGTCCGCTCCGGCGGTCCGGCGTTCCTCCGCGCCGCCGCGCGCACGCTCCGCGAGACGCGGCGGTCCTAGCTCTACGCGGCGGCGCGAACCGACGGCGCGATGCGCAGCCGCTCGGGCAGCACCGGGATCACGAAGCGCTTGAGGTACTCGGCGTTCGCCCGCACGGCGAGCCCGCGGACGGGGTCCCAGCGGAAGCCGTACATGCGGCGGATGTCGGCCGGCAGCAGCCCGATGGTGATCTGGTTGGCCAGCTCGAGCAGCGGGCGCAGGCGCAGCGGGACGGGGGGCTGCATGACGATGTCGATGGCCAGGTCGCGGGCCTTGTCGCCGACGTCGAGATCCCCGGAGGCGTGCATCGCGACCATGTAGGCCTCGAACGCGTCGATGTCCTCCGGCGTGTCCTCGTAGGGCAGGCCGAACAGCTTGCCCATGAGCCGGAAGTCCTGCCAGTAGGCCTCCTGCTCGTCGCGGCTCAACGGACGGACGTAGCGCTGGTAGACGAGCAGGTTGGAGTCGACCAGCGTGGCGATGATCCACAGCAGCAGCTCGGGGTCGTCGGCGCGCCACGGGGTCCCGGCCGGATAGCGGCCCGCCGGCGTCTTGAGGGTGCCGTGGACCTTGGCGTGGATACGGCGCACGGGCGCGGTGGCCGCGTCGGCCTCCGCCCTGGACCCGAAGCCGATCGCGGTGAGGACGCGCGCGGTGCGCTCTAGGCGCGGGTAGGGCTCCGAGAGCATCGTCGTCGCCTCGAAGAAGCCGGCGAAGGCGACGGGATGGGCGGCCTGCATCAGCAGCGAGCGCATGCCCGCGAGGCCGACCACCGTCTCCCGGTTGATGCGGCGCAGCATGGAGTCGTCGGTGAAGTAGCCGGAAGGTGGCACAGCTGTTCTACGGACCGAGAGTACGCTGGAGTTCATGCCAGCTCAGGCCTATGCGGGCAAGGAGTGCGTCTGCCAGTTCCGGCGCGGGATCTGCGACCAGACCTGCGTGCGCGACATGCTCGACACGCCGTTCTACATCGCCTGCCTGCGGCTGACGAACCGCCGCTGCGTGGTCGTCGGCGGCGGGGACATCGGGCTGGAGAAGGTCGAGGGCCTGCTGGCCTGCAACGGCCGCGTCGTCCTGATCGCGCCGGAGGCCATCGACCCGCTGCAGGACCTCGCCGCCGAGGGCTCGATCGAATGGATCCCGCGCGAGTACGAGCCCGCCGACCTCGAGGCGACCTTCATCGTCATCGCCGCGACCAACGACACGGACGTCAACATCGCCGTCTACAACGACGCCGAGCGCCTGGCCATGCTCGTCAACGTCGTCGACGTCCCGCCGCTGTGCAACTTCATCCTGCCCGCCATCGTCCGCACCGGGCCGCTGGCCATCGCCATCTCCACGGCCGGCGCGTCGCCCGCGCTGGCCAAGCGCATCAAGCGCGAGATCGCGGAGAAGTACGGGCCCGAGCACGCCCGCCTGGCCGAGCTGCTCAACGACGCGCGCGGCTGGGCCAAGGGCACGCTGCCGACCTACCAGGACCGCAAGGCGTTCTTCGAGGGGATCGTCAACGGGGAGCCGGACCCGGTCGCGCTGCTGCGCGCCGGCGACGAGGACGGCGTGCTCGCGCTGATCGACGCGGCTCGCACCGCTGCCGTCCCCGCATAACCTCTCGGGGGTGCGGAGGACCATCGATCGCGCCCTGGCCGTCCGAGGCGGGGCCCCCGCCTCCTAATCCCGATGCGGGCCGCCGTCCTCACCGTCTCCACCTCCGTCTCCGCGCGCCGTGCGGAGGACGTGAGCGGCCCGCGCCTGGCCGGCCTGGCCGAGGACGCCGGCTGCGAGGTCGTCGCCATGGAGGTCGTCCCGGACGACTTCAGCCTGATCGAGGACCGGCTGCACCACTACGTCGACGCCGGCGTGGACTTCGTCTTCACCACCGGCGGCACCGGCTTCACCCCCGACGACATCACTCCGGAGGCCACCCGCGCGGTCGTCCAGCGGATCGCGCCCGGCATCGTCGAGGCGATGCGCGCCGAGAGCCTCAAGCACACCCCGCACGCGATCCTCAGCCGCGCCGTCGCGGGCATCAGCGGCGTCACGCTGATCGTCAACTTCCCCGGCTCGCCGAAGGCCGTCGAGGAGTGCTTCGGCGTGCTCGAGCCGGTGCTCGCCCACGCCGTGCGGACGATGCGCGGTGACTCCCGCCATTGAGGTCGCCGGCGCGGGACGCGCCTACGGCGACCGCGTCGTGTTCCGGGACCTCTCCTTCACCGTCGAGGAGGGGCGGACGCTCGCCGTCCTCGGCGCCAACGGCGCCGGCAAGACGACGTTGCTGCGGATGCTGGCCACCTTGCTGCGCCCGCACGCGGGGACGGTGCGGGTGTTCGGCGAGGAGGTCCCGCGGCGGGGCGACCTGGTCCGCGGCCGGCTCGGCCTGCTCGCCCACGAGCCGCTGCTCTACCGCGACCTGACCGCGCGCGAGAACCTGACGTTCCACGCGCGGCTGCACGACGTCGCGCGCAGCCGCATCGACGTGCTGCTCGAGCGCGTGGGCATGTCGCTGCGCGCAGACGAGCCGCTGCGCCTGCTCTCCCGCGGCATGGTCCAGCGCATCGCGGTCTGCCGCGCCGTGCTGCACGAGCCGGAGCTCCTGCTGCTCGACGAGCCCTACGCCAACCTCGACCCGCAGGCGACGGAGCTCGTCGCCGCGGTCCTCAGCGCGCCCACGCGCGTGCTCGTCTCCCACGACGTGGACGCGGCGATCGCGGAGGCCGACGAGGTGCTGCGGCTCTCGTGAGGCGAACCGTCGGCGCACTCATCCGCAAGGACCTGCAGGCCGAGCTGCGCTCGTTCGAGGCCGTCCCGGCGATGCTGATGTTCGTCGTCAGCGCGTTCGTCCTCTTCCACTTCGGGCTCGACCGCGACACGCTCGGCGGCGACCTCGCCTCCGGCGTACTGTGGGTGACGCTGCTGCTGACGGCGGTGCTGGGCATGAACCGGCTGTTCGTGACCGAGCGCGAGCAGGGCGGCTTCGACGCGTTCCTGCTCGCCCCCGTCGACCGGACCGCGATGTTCGTCGCGAAGGCGCTGCTGCTGTTCGGGTTCCTGGTCGTGGTCGAGATCGTCGCGCTGGCCGCGTTCGCCGTCCTGCTGCTGGGACCGGGGATCGGGCAGGCGTTTCCCGAGCTGCCGCTCACGCTGCTGCTGGCCGACGTCGGCCTGGCCGTGATCGGGACGCTGGTGGGCGCGCTCGCGGTCCAGACCCGCGCGCGCGACCTGCTCGTCCCCCTGCTCGCGCTCCCGCTCAGCCTGCCCGTCCTGATCGCCGGTGCGAACGCCACCGCGCCGCTCTTGCTCCGCGGCGGCGCAGAGCCGCTCGACGGGCACTGGCTGGTCATACTCAGTCTCTACGATGTGGTGTTCGGACTGATCGCATACGCGGTGTTCGACTACCTCCTGGAGGACTAGCCATGTTCGGTCGCGGCCTCAAGCTCTACGCCATCGCATCAACCGTCCTCCTCGTGACGGCGTTCGCGCTCGTCTTCTTCTACGCGCCCATCGACGCCGACCAGGGCTTCATCCAGAAGATCTTCTACCTCCACGTCCCGATCGCGATCATCGCGCTGATCGGCTTCGTGGCCGGCGGGATCTACGGGATCAAGTACCTGCGCTCGGGTGACCGCGCCGACGACCTGCGCTCCTACGTGGCCATCCACATGGCGCTCATCTTCGGTGTCGGCGCGCTGCTCACCGGGTCGGTCTGGGCGCGCGCGTCGTGGGGACACTGGTGGCTGTGGGACGAGCCGACGCTGGTCTCGTTCCTGATCGTCTTCCTGCTCTACGCGTGCTACCAGCCGCTGCGCTTCTCGATCGAGGACCCCGAGCGCCAGTCGCGCTACGCGGCCGTCTTCAGCGTGGTCGGCGGGGTCTTCGTGCCGCTGAACTTCGCCGCCGTGCGGTCGGCGACGCAGGACATCCACCCACGCACGCTGTCCCACGCCGACGGCCTGCCCGGCCCGGTGGCGCTGACCTTCGTGCTGGCGATCGTGGCGATGGGGCTCCTGTTCGTGACGCTGTGCAAGTACGAGCTGGCCCACAAGTCCACGCGCATGCGGGTCAAGGCGCTCAAGCGCCGGCTGGCCGGCGAGGACACCCTGATGGGATCCCGGCCGCCCCGCTCCGCGGCGCCGCGGGAGGTCTGATGCCGGCGCTTCCCCTCGACGAGGCCGGCAAGTACGTCGCCGCTGCCTACCTGATCTTCCTGGCGCTGATCCTCGTCTACGTGGCGATCATGGCCATCCGCCTGGCCACCGTGCAGAAGGACGTCGAGGAGCTGGCCGAGCTGATGGACCGCCAGCAGGAGTGCGAGCGGGAGACGGCGTCCGTATGAGCGAGCTGCTGCTGCTGGGGACGTCGCACAAGACGGCGCCGCTGGCGATCCGCGAGCGCCTCGCCCTGACCTCGACCGGCGTGGAGACGCTGCTGGCCGAGGTGCGCTCGATCGAGGACGTGCAGGAGGCCGTGGTCCTGTCGACCTGCAACCGCACGGAGCTCTACCTCGTGGTCGGCGATCCGGTCGAGGCCGAGAGCGCCGTCGTCGCCCAGCTCGCCCGCCGCGCCGGCCTGCCCCCGACGCTGCTGCTCGAGGGCGTCTACGCCGAGCGCAACTGCGACGCGGCCCGCCACCTGTACCGCGTCGCCTCCGGACTGGAGTCGATGGTCGTCGGCGAGGCCGAGGTCCAGGGGCAGGTCAAGCGCGCCTACGAGACCGCGCTGGCCGCCGGGACCACGGGAACGCTCACCAACCGGTTGTTCCAGGCCGCGCTGGCCACGGGCAAGCGCGTGCGCACGGAGACGCTGATCGGCGCCGGGCGCCAGTCGGTGGCGAGCGTCGCCGTCGACCTGGCCACCGACACGCTCGGCGACCTCACCGACCGCAACGTGCTCATCGTCGGTGCGGGCGAGACGGCCGAGCTGACCGCGCAGGCGCTCGCCGAGAAGGGCGTCGCGACCCTGTTCGTGGCCAACCGCCGCCGCGAGCGCGCCGAGATCCTCGCCCACCGCTTCGCGGGCGCGACGCTCTCCTTCGACGAGCTGCCGACCGCGCTGCTGCGCGCGGACATCGTGGTGGCGTCCACCTCGTCCCCGCACGCGCTGCTCGAGGCGGAGGTACTGGACGAGGTCGTGGCGGCGCGCGAGGGCCGGCCGCTGCTGCTGATCGACCTCGCCGTCCCGCGGGACATCGACGCCGCCTGCGGCGGGCTGCCCGGCGTCACGCTGGCCAACGTCGACGACCTGCGCGCCGTCGTCCGTCGCCACGCCGGCGTGCGGGAGACGGAGGCCGCCGGCGCCGAGGCCATCGTCGAGGAGGAGATCGCCGAGTTCGCGTCCTGGCTGGGGTCGCTCGAGGTGATGCCGACGATCGCCGCGCTGCGCCGCCACGCCGACGCGATCGTGGCCGGCGTGCTGGAGGAGAACGAGCCGCGCTTCCACGAGCTGTGCGAAGCGGACCGCGAGCGCGTCGCCGCCGTCGCCCGCACCGTGGCCCAGCGGCTGCTGCACGAGCCGACGCTGAAGGTCAAGTCGGCCACGGGCGGCACCCGCCACGCCCGCATGCACGTCCTCCGCGAGCTGTTCGGGTTGATCGACGACGAGCCCAACCTAGAGGGGTCAGGTCTCCACATCCCACACGATGTGGGAAGTGGAGACCCGACCCCTTTATCTTCGTGAGGATCGGGACGCGCGGGAGCGCGCTGGCGCTCGCGCAGGCGGGCTGGGTCGCCGAGCGCGTCGGGGGCGAGTTGGTCGTGCTGCGCACCTCGGGGGACGCGGGCGCGGCGGGCGGCGGCGTGGCCGACAAGTCGCGCTGGGTGGACACCATCGAGGCGGCGCTCGTCGCGGGCGAGATCGACCTGGCGGTGCACTCGGCCAAGGACGTCCCGGCTGACCTCGCCGAGGGGACGGAGATCGTGGCGGTGCCGCCGCGCGAGGACCCCCATGACGTGCTCATCGGGTCGATTGCAACCCCACCCGCCCGCGTCGGGACGGCGTCGTTGCGCCGTGCGGCACAGCTGCTGGCGTGGCGCGAGGACCTCGAGGTGGTCGACCTGCGCGGCAACGTCGACACGCGGCTGCGCAAGCTGCGCGACGGGGAGGCGGAGGCGATCGTGCTCGCGCGCGCGGGCCTCAAGCGCCTGGGTCGCGTTGAGGACAGCACCGTGCTCGACGCGCCGGTCTTCGTCCCCGCGGCCGGGCAGGGCGCGCTGGCGCTGCAGGCCCGCAGCGGGGACGGGCGGGTGCGCGCGGCGGTGGCGCCCGTGGCCGACGCGAAGGCGCTGGCCTGCCTGCTCGCCGAGCGCGCGGCCACCTGGGTGCTCGGCGCCTCCTGCCAGACGCCGATCGGCATCCACGCCGACGGCCGCCGCATGCGCGGCTTCGTCGGCGCCCCCGACGGCTCCGCGTACGTCCTCGACGAGATGGACGGCCTCGACGGCACCGCCCTCGCGCGGCGCATGCTCGCCGCAGGCGCCGGCGACCTCCTCGAGGCGGCGTGACCGCGTACCTGGTCGGCGCCGGCCCCGGCGACCCCGGCCTGCTCACCGTGCGCGCGCAGGCGCTGATCGCCCGCGCCGACGTCATCCTCTACGACCTGCTCATCGGGCCCGAGATCCTGGCCGGTGCGCGCGAGGACGCCAAGCTCATCTTCGTCGGCAAGCGGGGCGGCGGCCCGCAGGTCCCGCAGTCGGAGACCAACCGGCAGCTGGTCGAGCACGCCGCCACCGGCAGGACCGTGGTCCGGCTCAAGGGCGGCGACCCGTTCGTGTTCGGCCGCGGCAGCGAGGAGGCCCAGGTCCTGCGCGAGGCGGGCCTCGACTTCGAGGTCGTCCCCGGCATCACCGCCGGCATCGCCGCCCCCGCCTACGGCGGCATCCCCGTCACCCACCGCAATGTCGCCGCCGGCGTGGCCTTCGTCACCGGCCACCAGGCCCGCGACGGGGCCGAGCTCGACTGGGAGGCGCTGGCCCGCTTCCCGGGCACGCTCGTCTTCTACATGGGCGTGCGTGCGCTGCCGCGCATCAGCAGCGGCCTGATCGAGGGCGGGCGCAGCGCCGGCGAGCCGGCGGCGATCGTCGAGCGCGGCACGATGACGACGCAGCGGACCACCCACGCCACGCTGGCCACCCTCGCCGAGCGGGCCGAGGCCGTCGGCGTGACGGCACCCGCCATCGCGGTGGTCGGACCGGTCGCCGCGCTCGGCGAGGAGCTCGAGTGGCTGACCCGGCGCCCGCTGCACGGGCAGTCGATCGCGGTCACCCGCGCCCGCGCCCAGGCCTCCCCCCTCGCGGCCCGTCTGCGCGAGCTCGGCGCGGAGGTCATCGAGGCGCCGGCCATCCGCACGCGCTCCCTGGAGGCGAAGCTGCCGATCCTGGCCGGCCACGATCTGATCGTCGTCTCCTCGCCCACCGGCGTCCGCGAGCTGTTCGCCGCGCTCGAGCGCGAGGGCCGCGACGCGCGCGCGCTGGCCGGCCACCGCATCGCCGCCATGGGTCCGGGCACCGCCCGTGCGCTGCGCGAGCACGGCGTCATCGCCGACGTCGTCCCCGACCGCGCCGTCGCCGAGGGGATGGTTGAGGCGCTGCGCGACGTCCCGGTCGGCAGTGCGCTGCTCGTCCGCGCCCGCGAGGGCCGCGACGTCCTTCCCGACGCGCTCCGCGAGCGCGGTGCCCAGGTCGCCGTCCTCGCCGTCTACGAGACGCTCGCCGAACCGTTGGATCCGGGGCGGATGGGGGCGGTCTCCGCGGCCGACTGGATCACCTTCACGTCCGCCTCCACCGTCCGCTTCCTGGCCGAGGCCTGCGGCGGCACGCTGCCCGAGGGCGCGCGGCTGGCCTCCATCGGCCCCGCCACGTCCGATGCGCTGCGCGAGCACGGCCGCGAGCCCGACCTCGAAGCCGACCCGCACACGCCCGACGGCCTCGTCGCCGCGCTGGTGGATACTGCGCGTCCGTGACGCGCCCGATCACCTTCCTCAGCGACTACGGATTGGCCGACGAGTTCGTCGGCGTCGTCCACGGCGTGATCGCCCGGCTCGCGCCCGACGCGCGGGTGATCGACCTCACCCACGGCATCCCTCGCCACGACACGCTGGCCGGTGCGCTGGCGCTCGAGCGGGCGCTGCCGTTCACCCCGGCGGGCGTGCACCTCGCGGTGGTGGACCCCGAGGTCGGCGCGCGGCGGCGGGCGGTGGCGCTGCGGACAGCGGAGGAGGAGCGCCTGCTGGTCGGGCCTGACAACGGGTTGCTCATGGCGGCCGCGGAGCGGTTCGGCGGGGTCGTGGAGGTGGTCGAGATCGCGCGGTCGCCGTGGCGGCTCGAGCCGGTGTCGGCGACGTTCCACGGTCGCGACGTGTTCGCCCCGGTCGCCGCGCGGCTGGCCGCCGGGGAGGCGCTGGCCGACGCGGGCGAGCCGATGGAGGTCGACGACCTCGTCGGCCTGGACCTCCCGCAGGCGACGGTCGCCGAGGGTGTCGTCACCGCGCACGTCCTCGCCGTCGACGGCTTCGGCAACGTCCTGCTCGACGTCACCCACGACCTCGCGCGGGACGCCTTCCGCCTCGGGCGGCCGGTGTGGGCCGGGGGGCGCGAGGCCACCTTCGCCCGCACCTTCGCCGACGTCACGCCCGGGGAGCTGCTGCTCTACGAGGACCCCAGCCGGCGGCTGTCGCTGGCCGTCAACGGCGGCGACGCTCGGGCCGAGCTGGAGCTGGCGCCGGGCGACGAGATCGCGCTGCGGTGCTAGGCCGCCCCCGTCTGCACCTGCGGGCATGCGCGTCCACCAACGCCCGGGCGCGGGAGCTGGCCGAGGGCGGCGCGCCCCACGGCACGCTGGTGACCGCCGACGAGCAGACCGCCGGACGGGGCCGGCAGGGGCGGACGTGGTCGGCGCCGGCCGGGAGCGCGCTGCTGCTGTCGCTGGTCCTGCGCGAGCACGACGCGCTGCTGTCGCTGCGGGCGGGCCTCGCGGTCGCCGACGTCGCCTCTGGGCGGGCGCTGGTGAAGTGGCCCAACGACGTCCTCGTCGGCGGGCGCAAGGTGGCGGGCGTGCTCGTCGAGGGCCGGCCGCAGGAAGGCTGGGCGGTGCTGGGCATCGGCGTCAACGTCGCGCTCGACCTCGCCGACTTGCCCGCCGAGCTGCACCACACGGCGGGGACGCTCGGCCGCGACCGGAGCGACCGCGAGCCGTTCCTGACCGAGCTGCTCGCCGCCCTCGACGCCCGACTCGGCGAACCCGCGCCGGGCACCATCGCCGGGCTGCGGGCGCGCGACGCGCTGCGCGGGCAGACCGTGCGCTGGTCGGGCGGGACCGGCGTCGCCGGCGGCATCGACGACGCCGGCCGGCTGATCGTCGGCGACCACCGCCTCGACTCCGGCGAGGTCCATCTAGGGTGACGGCCGTGGACCTCCCCGCGGGCCGCATCACCATCCCGGACGGCGTCGTCCGCCGCCAGTTCGGCGACGACAAGGTCCTCCTCAACCTCGCCACCGGCCACTACCACGGCCTCAACCCGACCGGCGGCTACATGGTCGCCCTGCTCGGGGAGACCGGGGACGCCGAGGAGACCGCGCGCCGCACCGCGCGCGAGCTCGACACCCCGATCGAGCGCGTCCGCGGCGACCTCGCCGCGCTGTGCGCCGCGCTCTCCGAGCGTGGCCTGATCGTCGTCGAGGACTAGGCGGCTTCGGCGGCCGGGGGCTTCGGCGCGCGCTTGCGCGGGGCCCGCTTGGGCTTCGTCGCCACCTCGGCGACGGCCTCGGCGGCAGCGGCGATGCTCTCCGGCGCGGCCTTCGGCGCGCGCTTGCGAGCCGGGCGCTTCTTCGCCGCCGGCTTCAAGTCGGCCGCGCCGCTTCCGCTTTCCGGAAGCTCTGGAGCGGGCTTGGGTGCGCGCTTGCGCGGCGCCCGCTTGCGCGGGGGGCGCTTGGTCTTGGTCGACTTGTCGTGGTCGGCGGCGGTGACCTCGGCGGAGTAGGCCTGCACGTCATCGTCGACGTCGGTCCCCGGTGCCTCGCGGTCGGGATCGAGGTCGACGGCGACCGTCGCGCCCTCCTCCACCGGCGCCGTCCCCTCCGCCGCACCCTTGCGGCGCTTGGAGCGGCGGCGCTTGGACTTCCCGCCCTTGGGCAGGTTGCGCAGCAGCTCGCGAGCGAGCGCGCCCGGCTTGCGGGACATGCGCATGCGCGCGCCGTTGATGACCTCGCCGGCCTCGGCGGTGTGCGGCAGTGCCGCAGCCAGCAGCGCCGCTGCCAACCGCCGATCCTGCTGGCGGGCCGCCTGCACGAGCCGCCGGGCGTTCCGCGCGTGGGCGCCCCCCGAGGAGTTGACCAGCAGCCCGAGCAGCCGCTTGGTCTCCGGCCAGCGCTGCACGGCGTACTCCTCGTGCAGCTCACGCGTGTACTCCGCGCAGCGCCAGATCCAGTTGTTGGCCTGGTCGCGGCGGCCCAGCTTGCGCTCGGCCAGCGCCAGCAGCAGCACCTTCACGCCCTCGCGCTTCTCGTCGCGCGGCCAGCCGCCGATGGTCTCGACGGCGACGTCGAAGGCCTCGTCGTCCTTGGCGGCGGCGATCTCCTGCAGCGCACGCACGCGCAGCTGCGGGTTCTTGTTGCGGTGCAGCGCGGTGAGCAGGAACGTGCGCTTGAGCTCGCCCTGCTGGTCGAAGTGCAGCATCGCCCGGGCGCGGCGCCAGCCCGTCGGGGCGACGCGGGCGCCGGCCAGCGCGGCCCACTGGATCTGCTCGCCGTAGTCGAGGTGCTCGACGGCGATGCGCCACAGCTCACGCTCGAAGACCTCGATGCGGCGGTTCTCGTCCGCCGTCACCGGCAGCACGCGGCGCTCGACGCGCAGGCGCCGTCCCCGGCCGCGGCGGACCGGGCCGACGACGATGGCGCCGCCGCGGTAGACGTCGCGGTCCAGCAGCGAGTGCAGGGTGACGACCGGGTCGTCGTGCTTGGTGCCGGGGGCGACGAAGTCGACGACGATGCCGGCCTCCTTGCCCGGGTTGCGGCGCGTGACGCGGCCGACGCGCTGCTGGTAGATGCGCCGCGACGCCGTCGGCGCGAGGTGCATGCAGACCGTCGCGCGCGGCGAGTTCCAGCCCTCCGCGAGCAGCTGTGCGTTGACCAGGACGTCGACGTCGCCGCGCTCGTAGGCGGCCAGGATCTCGGCCAGCTCGCGCTTGGGTGTCTCGCCGGACACGCCCTGCGCCTTCAGGCCGACCTCGCGGAAGGCCGCGGCGACGTTCATCGCGTGCCGGACGCCCGCGGCGTAGACGACGCCGGGGACCCCGTTGAAGCGGGTCTGGTAGAGGTCGGCGATGGCCAGGTTGAAGGGCTCGATGTCGAGCATCTCGGCCAGCATCTCCTGGTCGAACTCGACGTCGACCTCGCCCTTGCGCAACGGCACCTTGGCGATGTTGCGGACGTTCTGGCCCGGCGGGATGCGCACGCAGCGCAGCGGCGAGATGACGCCGCGGCGGGCCGCCTGGGCGAGGTCGAAGCGCGACGTCTGGGTCGGGAAGAGGTCGGTGACGTGCCGAGCGATCAGCGCGCCGGTCGCGGTCATGCCGACGAAGACGGGCTCGGCCCACCGGCGGATCGCGGCGGACGTCTTCTCGCCCAGCGCGGTGTGCGCCTCGTCGCAGATGACGATCGTGTAGGCGTCGGAGACGTCGCCGGCGTGGCGGACGTACCACTGGTAGGTCTCGACGGTGACCGGGCCACCCACCCCACCCACCCAGTCCTGCCCGCGCAGCAGGGGCGCGTGGATGCGGTCGCGGTAGCCGCGGTCGCGCAGCTCGCCGAGGAACTGGTCGACGAGGTTGCGGCGGTGGGTGAGGATGAGGACGCCGCCGGTGCGCGACGCCTCCACGAAGCCCAGCGCGGCGACCGTCTTGCCGGCGCCTGTGGCGTGCTCGAACCAGAAGCGCTTGCCGGCGTTGGGATCGTCCGGCGCTTCCTCGATGTCACCTTCGTCGAGCAGCGACGGCGCCTCTTCCCCTTCCTCTTCCTCCTCGATCTCGCCGTCGAGATCGGGCTCGAGGTCCGGTTCGAGCTCGGGCAGCGGCGGCGCGTCGGTGATGACGGCGGGCCCGCCGGCGGCGTCGGCGAGCAGCGCGGTGAGCGTGCCCGACAGCGCGTCGACCTGGTGGGCGGAGAGGACGGTGCCGTCGACCAGCTTGGGCTCCTCCTCGTCGAGCAGGCGCTCCAGGCCGATCAGCAGCGAGTACGTGCGCCGCCACTCGGCCGACGGGTGGGCGTGGCCGGCCTCGATCTCCTTCAGGGCGGCGTCGAAGGCGGGACGGCGCGACGAGTGCGGCCCGAGCGCGGACGCGATGTCCTCCCCTTCGAGCACGAAGGGTTCACGGGTGAACTTCTGCACCCGTTCGAGGTCGCCCGAAGGCGGCAGGAACGCGGCCGTGTCGGCCACTGCTGTTACGTCAGCCAAAGGCTTGTCTTGAGTCGAACGTTGACGGCGGCACCGCAGAAACGGGGGACGCCGAGGATGCGCGGTCGTGGGCTCCAGGAGCCGGGCACGAACGTTGCGCACCCCCATTGAAGCAGATCGCTCGGCCTACCCTGCATGCAGATGCGCCGTGCCGCCCCGGTCCTGCTCGCGGTCGCCGTGGTGGCGATCGTCGTCATCGGCCTCACCCAGGCCTCCGGCGGCGGGCCCAAGACCACGCTCGGCCGCTACGACATCACCGCCGCGCTCGGCAGGCTCGACGGCTCGCCGGCGCCGCTGGCCGCCCTCCACGCCCAGCAGAGCAGGCTCCTCAACGGTGGCAGGAAGGCGTTCCGTGCCCGCGTGGCCGGCCTCAGGGGCCATCCCGTCGTAGTCAACAAGTGGGCCTCGTGGTGCACCCCGTGCCGCCAGGAGTTCCGCTTCTTCCAGCAGGCGGCCACCGACTACGGCAAGCGCGTCGCCTTCCTCGGCGTCGACGGCAACGACAACCTCGACGCGGGGCGCACGTTCCTGCGCGAGTTCCCGGTCCCGTTCCCGTCGTATAGCGACGACCACGAGGTCATCGCCCGCGCCTACGAGATCCCGGCGTACTACCCGATCACGCTGTTCATCGGCGCCGACGGCAAGCCCGCCTACACCCACTCAGGGCAGTACAAGAGCTACGCGGCGCTGAAGGCCGACATCAAGCGCTATCTCCGTGCCTGAGCTGCGCGTCGACCCCCTCACGGGGTTGCGCGCGCTCGTGGCCGGCGACCACGTCGAGACCCACGACGACCTCTACACGTCGTTCCCCGACGAGCGCACCGAGGAGCGCGTCGACGGTGGCCCGCCCGCCTGGCGAGAGCGGATGCGCGAGCTCGGCGCGGCGTGCGGGCTGGTGCGGGCCGAGGACAGCGACACCGCGACGGTCTTCGCGCTGCCGTTCGTGCCCGCTGCGGTCGCGCGCGAACGCGAGCGCTTCCGCGCCTACGCCACCCGCACGATGGGCGGCAACCTGCTCGCCGATCTCGTGCAGGCGGAGGTCCGCCGCCGCGAGCGCCTGGTCGCCTACGACGCCGAGGCGGTCGTCTTCGCGCCCTACGCCTCCCGGAGCGAGCGGCAGCTGCTCCTCGCACCGCGCACGGCCGCCCCGTCCTGGGAGACCGACGCGGGGACCGGGGACGCACTGCTCGCGCAGACGCTCGAGCGCCTCGGGCCCGGCTTCGAGGCCTGGGTGCGCACGGCGGTCTCGGGCGCCGAGCACTACTGCTGGCGGATCGACATCCTGCCCACCGTCCCCGTCGACGATCCGCTGGGCCGCGGCAGCGGCGTGCCCACCTGCGCCCTCGCCCCGGAGACCTGGGCGGCCCAGCTGCGCGCGTGATCCTCATCGCCGTGGCGATCGCCGCCGCGGTCGCGGCCGGCATCGCCACGCACCGCCGCTACGAGGCGCGGGCCGCGCACCTGTCGCAGCGCATCCTCGCCGTGATGCTCTACGCGCTGTATCCGCCGGTCGTCTTCTTCAACCTGGCCCGGCTGCACTTCGACGCCGACGTCGGTGGCGGCATCGCCCTCGCCTGGGTGGCGGTCGTCATCGCCGGGACGATGGCCTACCTGGTCGGGACGCGACTGCTGCACCTGGAGCGCCCGACCGCCGGGACGCTCATCAACACGACGCTGCACCCCAACACGGGCTACCTCGGCCTGCCCATCTGCGCGGCCGCGCTGGGGACGGGCTCGCTGGACCGCGCCGTCGCCTACGACACGCTCGTCGCCGTCCCCACGCTGCTGCTCGGCGTGTTCGGCGTCGGCGCCGCGTTCGGGACGATCGGGGACGCCGGCCTGCGCGCGCGGCTGTGGCGCTTCGTGTCGCGCAACCCGCCGCTGTGGGCCGGGGTGGCCGGCCTCCTGGCGCCGGCGGCGCTCGCGCCCGACGTGCTCGTCGACGCCTCCCGCGTGCTCGTCTACGCCTTGCTGCCGCTCGGCTTCTTCGCCGTCGGCATCACCTTGGACGGCGAGTCGGTCGGCTGGACGCGGACGCTCGCCGTCGCCCTCGGCCTGCGGCTGCTGCTGGCGCCGGCGCTGCTGATCGCGGTGACGGCGCCGTTCATCGACCTGCCCGACGCCTACCTGCTCGTCGCGGCCATGCCGACGGGCGTCAACGGCCTCGTCGTCGCTCACGCCTACGGGCTCGACGTCGGCCTCCAGGCCAGCGCCGCCGCCTACGGGACGACCATCGTCGTCCTCGCCGCCGTCGTGTTGACTGCGGTGACATGATCGCGAAGCATCAGGAAAGCACCGCCCGAAGGGCGGTCGCACCGTGAGGGCCCTCGTGCAACGGGTCAGTCAGGCGTCGGTGACCGTCGGCGACGCACGCGTGGCCGCCATCGGCCCCGGCCTGCTCGTCCTCCTGGGCGTGACCCACGAGGACGACGCGGCGGGCGCCGACCGGCTCGCCGACAAGGTCCGCGCGCTGCGCGTCTTCGCCGGCGCCGACGGGCGCATGAACGAGTCGCTGGGCGACCGCGAGGTCCTCGTCGTCTCCCAGTTCACGCTCTACGGCGACGCCCGAAAGGGCAACCGCCCGTCGTACGTGGACGCCGCCCGGCCCGAGCACGCCGAACCCCTGTACGAGCGGTTCGCCGACCGCCTCGGCGCGCCGCGCGGCGTCTTCGGCGCGCACATGCACGTCGCACTGGTCAACGACGGCCCGGTGACGCTGCTCCTGGAGGTCTGACCTGAACGGTACCCTCGCGGCCATGCCGCCCGAGGAACGCTTCGTCTGCCGCTTCGCCGCCGAGCCCCCGCAGGAGATGCTGCCCAGCGGCCGCTGGGCGGACACGCTGCAAGCCGAGTTCCTGGCCGCCTGCTTGGCGCTCGCCGACACCGTGGAAGAGGGCGAGGAGCTGGGCGAGGTCGGCGACCTCAACTACCACCCGGACCGCACCTGGGCCGGACGCACCTTCGTGCCGATCACCGCGCGCACGAGCACCGGCCTCGACGTCTTCGGCTACGTCTCCTACACGCCCGCCGACCCCGAGTCCGACGACCACCGCGAGCCGACCGACTTCTTCGCCGCGGCCGACTTCACCGACGAGACCGCCGAGGCCAACCCGGACTGGAAGCTCGACCTCTGCGACGAGATCATCGGCGGCTGGCGCGGCGAGCACGGCAAGATCGCCGCGATGACCCTGGTGTGGGGGACGGCCATCACCGGCGGCGGCGCGATCGTCACGGCCGAGCTGACCGGCCTGACCACCGACCAGTGCCGGCTCGTCGACAACCGCTTCACGCTGATCGCCCCCGACAACTACAAGGGCGACTTCATCGAGATCCACCTCTGGGACTCGCGCGGCAGCGAACTGGCGCGCGAGTCCCTGTACGAGGAGTGACGTCGTCCAGAGGCCGAAGGCCGGCCGGACGAAATGCGTTTACTTGAGGCTGGAGTAGTTGAAGTCCCAGCTGCCGTTGAACAGGTTCATGACGCCCTGGACGTCCTTGGACTGCAGCTGGATGTTGTCGTCCCACACGGTGGGCAGCGCCGGCGCCGCCTCGACCACGGCCTTGTTGGCCGCCGCGAACGCCTTGTTGCGCTCCGGACCGGCCGGCTTGGTCTCCGCGTCGGCGATCGCCTTGTCCACGGCCGGGTCCTTCAGCTGCGACCAGTTGACGTTGCCCGCCGGCCGGATCGTGTCCGACGGGAAGATCGGCGACAGCAGCGTCTGGGCGTCCTGGAAGTCCTTCACCCAGCCGACGCCGACCGCGAACTCCGGCTGCTGCTTGGGCACGCCGAGGAACTTCGTGTAGAGCGTGCCCTGCTCGACCTGGCGGATCTTGACCTTGAAGCCGAGCTTCTCCATGCCGTTGGCCGTGACCTCGGCCTCCGTCTTGCCGTCCGGCGTGTTGTTCACGACGAGCGTGATCGGCGGACCGACGTACTTGCCGTCCTTGACGTCGGCTCCGTCCTTCTCGGCGAGGTCCATGTACTTCTTGGCCACGTCGGGGCAGCCGCCGTCGGCGCACTGCATGAAGTCCAGGTCCTTGAAGCCGGCGTCGCCGCCGGACTCCTCGTGGCCCGGGATGCCCGGCGGGATGTAGGACTGCTGGATCGGCCCGATGGCGACGCCGCCGTTGACCTTGCGGATCGCGAAGCGGTCGGCGTTGGCGATGACGGCCTTGCGGATGTTGATGTTGTCGAACGGCTTCTTCTGGGTGTTGAACGGGTCCCAATGGGCGCCACCGCTCGGCGCGCGGCCGACCTGGTCGAGGTTGTTGCGCAGCACGCGGGCGAGGATCTGCGCCGGCGGCTTGGACGAGTCGCAGCAGATGAGGTCCTTGCCCGACAGCGTGCGGCGGGCGGAGACGACCTCGTCCGAGTTGCCCTCCTCGACGGTGATCTTGTCGAGGTAGGCGGGCCGGAAGTCGGTCTTGGCGTCCCAGTTCGGGTTGCGCACGAGCTCGATCTTCTTGCCCGGGTCACGCCCGATGAGCTTGCCCTGGGCGTTGTTCTTGATCATGTAGGGACCGGAGGCGACCGCGTACTGGTCGTAGTCGGTCGGCGACTTGGCGTCGTACTTCTTGGCGTACTCCTCCGGCACCGGCGCGGTCGCGGGCAGCACCAGCGCGCCCTCGACGAGCGCGGCCTTGGGCTCGGTGAGCTTGATGACGAGCGTGTTGTCGTCCGGCGTCTGCAGACCGGCGAACGGCTTGAGGTCGGACATCTTGACGGCCGCCTTGGGCGCGCCCTCGATGGACGAGAAGTAGACGCTCGAATAGCCGTTGGGGACGTTCGTCGTGAACGTGCGCTCCAGGGCGTACTTGATGTCCTTCGACGTGATCTCGCGGTTGACCGGCGGGGCGAACTTCACGCCCTTGCGGATCTTGATCGTGATCGTCTTCTGGTCGTCGGAGACCTGCGGCTCGCCCTCGGCGAGGTCGGGCACCGGCTTGTCGAAGCTGTCGGGCTTGTAGGCGTACAGGCGCCGGCTGACCGCGTCGTGGATCTGGTAGCCGAACTGGTAGTAGGTCTGGCCCGGGTCGGCCCAGTCGATGTCGCCCGCGGCGAGCAGCGACAGCGACCCGCCCTTCTTGGCGTCGGTGGGGATCTCGGTCTTCGACGATCCGCCGACCTTGGCGCCGCCGGAGTCGTTCTTGCTGGAACTCGAGCTGGAGTCGCTGCCGCAGCCGGCGACTCCTGCCACCAGGACTGCGCACAGCCCGATCGCGATTCTGTGTCTGAGCATGTGTCTGTGATCCCCTTCGTGGTGTCCTAGATGGTGATGCGTGCCGTCGGAACGCGCTCGGCGACTTCTTGATCGGTCAGTGGGAAGTGGCAGGCGGCGAGGTTGCCGCCGTCCTTGGTCTCGAGCAGCGGCACGTCGGTGTCGCAGGTCCCCTCCTGCGCCTTCGGGCAGCGCGTGTGGAAGCGGCACGCCTGCGGGGGGTTCGTGGGAGAGGGGACGTCGCCGCCGAGGATCTGGCGCTTCTTGCGCGCAGCCAGGCGCGGGTCGGCCACCGGCACCGCCGACATCAGCGCGCCGGTGTACGGGTGGCGCGGATGCGAGTACAGCTCCTCGGAGGAGGCCAGCTCGACGACCTTGCCCAGGTACATGACCGCGATCCGGTCGCACATGTGGCGGACCACCGACAGGTCGTGGGCGATGAAGACGAGCGTGAGGCCGAGCTCACGCTGCAGGTCGCGCAGCAGGTTGAGGATCTGCGCCTGGATCGAGACGTCGAGGGCGGACACCGGCTCGTCGGCGATGATCATCTTCGGCCGCAGCGCGAGCGCGCGGGCGACGCCGATGCGCTGGCGCTGGCCGCCCGAGAACTCGTGCGGGTAGCGGTTGTAGTGCTCGGGGTTGAGCCCGACGATGTCCATGATCTCGGTGACGGCCTTCTTGCGCTCGCCCTCCCCCGTGTGCATCCCGTGGATGATGTAGGGCTCACCGATGATCGAGCCGATCGTCTTGCGCGGGTTCAGCGACGAGTACGGGTCCTGGAAGATCATCTGCACCTCGCGGCGCAGCGCCTTGAGCTCGGCGCCCTTGATGCCGGCGATCTCGCGGCCCTCGAACTTGATCGACCCGCTGGTGGGCTCCAGCAGCCGCATCAGCAGGCGGGCGGTGGTCGACTTGCCGCAGCCGGACTCGCCGACGATGCCGAGCGTCTCGCCCTCGCGGACGTCGAGGTCGATGCCGTCGACGGCCTGCACCGCCCCGACCTGGCGGGTGAGGATCACGCCCGAGGTGATCGGGAAGTGCTTGACGAGGTCCCGGACCTCGAGCAGCAGGTTCGCCTCGGCCATCAGCTCGCGGTCTCCTCGGGTGCTTCCTGGGTGAGGACGCTGTCGGCGGGCAGGACGTTGTCGACGGCGGGGTCGACGTCGAGGTCCGGCGGCACCGCCTCCTTGATCTCCTGCTTGCGCGCCTCCAGCGGCGCGGCGCCGGCCTCGAGGTCGTGCCACAGCTTCTTGCGCGTCCCGGCGTCGAGCAGGCACGCGACCTGGTGTGACTCGTCCGCCGGGATCGGCGTGAGCACGGGCTCCGTGCGCCGGTGCGCCTCGCGCACGTACGGGCAGCGCGGGTGGAACGAGCAGCCGCCGGGCAGGTTGATCAGCGACGGCGGGCGGCCGGCGATCGGGATCAGCTCCTCGTCGCGGGCGGTGTCCAACCGCGGGATGGAGCCGAGCAGTCCCCAGGTGTACGGGTGCTCCGGCGCGTGGAAGATGGTGTCGGTCTTCGCGCGCTCGACGATCCGGCCCGCGTACATGACGGCGATCTCGTCGGCGACCTCGGCAACGACACCCAGGTCGTGGGTGATGATGACCACGGCGGCGTCGAACTCGGCCTGCAGGCGCTCGATGAGCTCGAGGATCTGGGCCTGGACGGTCACGTCGAGCGCCGTCGTGGGCTCGTCGGCGATCAGCAGCTTGGGGTTGTTGGCCAGCGCCATGGCGATCATCGCGCGCTGGCGCATGCCGCCCGAGAACTCGTGCGGATAGGAGTCCGCCCGCTTGCGCGGCTCGGGAATGCCGACCAGCGAGAGCATCTCCACCGCCCGGTCCCACGCCGCCGTCTTGGAGACCTTGTTGTGGACGCGGACCGCCTCGGCGATCTGCTTGCCGACCCGGTAGAACGGGTGCAGCGAGCTGAGCGGGTCCTGGAAGATCATCGCGATGTCGTTGCCGCGGATCTGGCGCAGCTCGGCGTCGGACTTCTCGAGCAGGTTCTCGCCGTCGAAGAGGATCTCGCCGGAGATGCTCGCGTTGGACGCGCGCGTGAGGCCCATCAGCGTCATCGACGAGACGGACTTGCCCGACCCGGACTCGCCGACGATGCCCAGCGTCTGGCCGCTCTCGACGGAGTAGGAGATGCCGTCGACCGCCTTGACGAGGCCGTCATCGGTGTCAAAGTGAACCGTGAGGTCCTTGATCTCGAGGAGCACTAGTACCGAACCCTTGGGTCGAGGAAGGCGTACAGGATGTCGACCACCAGGTTGAAGACGATGATCGCGAGCGCGCCGATGAGGACGGTGCCCTGGACGATGGGGATGTCGGACTTCTGGATCGCCTCGAAGGCGACGCGGCCGATGCCCGGGATGTTGAAGACGGTCTCCGTGAGGATCGCGCCGCCGAAGAGGATGCCCAGGTCGAGGCCGAAGATGGTCACGATCGGCGTGATCGCCGAGCGGATGCCGTGGCGGAAGATGACCCGCCGCTCGGTGAGCCCCTTGGCGCGCGCCGTGCGGATGTAGTCCTCGTCGAGCACGTCGATGAGGTTGGAGCGCATGAAGCGCGCGTAGATGGCCGCGAAGGACACCGCCAGCACCATCCAGGGCAACAGCAGCGAGCTGAACCACTGCCCGAAGTTGTCCCACGGGTCGACGTAGTTGCCCGTGGCGTTGAAGATGTGGACCACGCCGATGTCCTTGGAGAACAGGTAGGTGGAGACGAGACCGAGCCAGTAGACGGGGGCGGAGATGCCGACCAGCGCGAGGCCCATAGTGAGCCGCTCGACCAACTTGCCCTGCTTGACGGCGCTGAGGATGCCGATCGGGATGCCGGTGATCAGCCAGATGAACGCGCCACCGACGGCCAGCGAGATCGTGGCGGGCATGCGGCTGAAGATCTCCTGGCGGACGTCGACGTTGTTCTGGTAGCTGTGGCCGAAGTCGAAGTGGAACAGGATGCCCTTCATGTACTTCAGGAACTGAACGGGCCACGGCTTGTCGAGGCCGTACTGCTTGGTGATCGCCCGGACGAGGTCCGGATCCGGGTTGCGGCCCGCGCGGATGACCGCCGGGTTCGCCGAGGGCAGCTCGTAGAAGATCAGGAACGTCACCGCCGACACGACGAACAACAGCAATATCGACCAGCCGATGCGGCGGAGGATGTAAGTCAGCATGTCGTTCGAGTCGTGTCGGCGGTTTCGTTACTCGGCTACTTGATCGACGTGAAGGACAGGTCCCACGTGGTCGTGTAGCTGCTCATGACGGCGTTCATGTCCTTGGACTCCAGCTGGTAGCTGCGGTCCCAGATGAACGGGATGGCGGGCGCGTCGGCGACGATCAGCTTGTTCACGCCGGCCCACGCCTTGTTGCGCTCGTCACCCGAGAGCAGCGCCGCCTTGGCCATCGCGGCGTCGACCTTGGGATCGTCGAGCTGCGACCAGTTGACGTTGCCGGCGGGCTTGATCGCCTTGCCGTCGAACGTCGGCTCGAGCATGGACTCCGGATCGTTGAAGTCCTTGAACCAGCCCACCGTCGGGCACAGCTGCGGCTGCGCCTTCGGCACGCCGCAGAACTTCGTGTACATGGTGTCGCGCGGGACCTTGGTGAACTGGATGTCGAAGCCCAGCTTCCCGAGCTCCGTCTGCGTCACCGTGGCCGTGTCCAGGCCCGGGTTGACGTTGTCGCCCACGAGCTTGATCTTCGGGCCCGTGTACTTGCCGGCGGCGCTGATCGGCAGGCCGTCCTTCTTGGCGGCCAGCATGTACTTCTTGGCCAGGGCCGCGTCGCCACCGGGCTTCTGCATCCAGTCGAACTCGGGGAAGCCCTTCTCGCCGCCGGACTCCTCGAAGCCGGGGATGCCCGGCGGGATGAAGCTCTGCGCGATCGGGCCGACCGCCGAGCCGCCACGCGTCTTCTGCAGCGCGGTGCGGTCCGTGGAGGCGATGACCGCCTTGCGGAGGTTGAGGTTGTTGAACGGCGCCAGCTTGGTGTTCATCGCCACCCAGCGCGTGCCGCCGGACGGGACGATGCCGAGCTGGTCCTTGTTCATGCGCAGCGCGCGCGAGAGGATCGCCGGCGGCGGCTGACCGGAGTCGCAGCAGAGCAGCTTCGTGCCCTGCAGCGTGCGCCGGTTGCTCACGTTGGCGTCGTCGTTGCCCTCCTCGATCGTGATCGAGTTCAGGAACGCCGGGCGGAAGTCCGTCTTGGCGTCCCAGTTGGGGTTGCGGACCAGCGAGATGCGCTTGCCCTGGACGAATCCGGTGGTCTCACCCGTCTTGGGGTCGTTCTTGACCATGTACGGGCCGGTGAAGGCGACGTACTGGTTGTAATCCGTCGGCGCCTTCTTGTCGAACTTGGCCGCGTACTCCTCCGGCACCGGCACGGTGATCGGCAGGACGAGCGCCGCCGCGACGCGCTGGGCGACCGGCTTGGTGAGCTTGATGACGAGCGTGTTGTCGTCCGGCGTCTGCAGGCCGGCGAACGGCTTGAGGTCGGCGATCTTGATCGGCGCACCCTGGGGCGCACCCTCGATCTCCCCGAAGTAGGACGTCGCGTAGCCGGACGGGACGCTCGTGGTGAACGCGCGCTCGATGGCGTACTTGATGTCGGCCGACTTGACCTCGCGGTTGACCGGCGGGGCGTACTTGACGCCCTTCTTGATCTTGATCGTGATCGTCTTGTTGTCCGAGGAGATCTCGGGCTCGCCGTCGGCGAGGTCCGGCACGGGCTTCTCGGCGTTGTCGGGCTTGAACGCGTACAGCGTGCGGTTGACGGCCAGCTGGACCATGAAGCCGAACGTGTAGTAATCCTGACCGGGGTCCAGGAAGTCGATGTCGCCGGCGGCCAGGAAGGTGACGTCGCCGCCCTTCTTGCCCTCGCCGATCTTGCCTCCGCTCGGAACGGCGTTGCCGTTGTCCGAGCTGCTGCTGCTGCTGCTCGACGAGCTGCTGTCGTCGCTCGAGCCGCAGCCCGTGCCGACGAGCACCATCGCGGCCAGCAACAGTGCCAGCGGGATGACTCTCCTCATGAATGTCCCTTTCATATTGATTTCGTTCGGCCGGCCTTCGGCCTCTGAACGACGTCTCACTTCTTCCCCCGTCCTCGTGGGTTGAGGGCGTCCTGCAGACCGTCACCGATGAGGTTGAACGCGAGCACCGTGAGGAGCAGCGCGAGGCCCGGGAAGAGCATGAACCACCATGCGATGTCGAAGATGTTGGTGGCGTCGGAGATCATCGCGCCCCATGACGGGGTGGGCGGCTGGACGCCGACGCCGAGGAAGCTGAGCGCCGCCTCGAAGAGGATGTTGGTCGGGATCAGGACCGTCGAGTAGACGATGATCGGCGCGACCAAGTTGGGCAGGATCTCGCGGAAGATGATCCGCATGTGAGACGCCCCGAGCGACTCGGCCGCCTCGACGAACTCCTTCTCTCTCAACGAGAGCGTCTGGCCGCGGATGATGCGCGCCATGTACGGCCACTGGGAGACCCAGATGACGTTGACCACGACCCAGAAGCCGGGCTTGAGGAGGCCGCCCAGGCACCCGTTGCCGATCGAGCAGGCCGCGCCCAGGCCGATGGCCAGCAGCAGCACCGGGAAGGCGAGCTGGATGTCCATGATGCGGGAGAGGATGGTGTCGATCCAGCCGCGGTAGTAGCCGGCGATCATGCCCAGCGTCGTCCCGACCGCGACGCTGATGGCGGTGGAGATGAAGGCGATCGCCAGCGACACGCGGGCGCCATAGACGGTGCGGCTGAAGACGTCGCGGCCGATCTGGTCGACGCCGAAGGGATGGCCGCTGGCGAAGGCGCCGCCGCCGAGCTTCGCCGACGGCAGGCCGAAGTCGTCCAGCGTGGAGCGGTCGGGCGTCTTGTAGCCCGGCGCGCCGAAGAGCTTGACGACCAGCGGCGCCAGGATGGCCACCAGGATCAGGAAGACGATGAAGGTGAGCGCCGTCATCGCGACCTTGTCGCGGCGCAGGCGGCGCCAGAAGAGGTTCAGCGGCGAACGCGCCGCGATCTCTTCGCGATCCCCCTCGGTCGAGGGGACGGCTGGTCCTTCACCTCCTTGGAGGAGATCGACTGCACCGGTGGTCACGCGGAGTGCGCTCCGCGTGTGAATCCTGCGGTTATGGGGACGTCCTCCTCATAGGACTCTGCGGAAACGCCTGACCCGGGATCTTCCGGAGGCGGCCCGCCTTGATGTTGTGCTTAAGCATGGCGCACCCCGCAAATGCATGTCTAGGCCCGATGTACAAGGTGCCCCGGGCGCGATTCGAACGCGCGGCCTGTCGCTTAGGAGGCGACCGCTCTATCCAGCTGAGCTACCGGGGCGCAGCGGTCAAATCTACGCGGCGGGGTCACGGTCGCCGGCGCGGCGGCAGCGCGTAGTAGGCGCGCAGCCACCCGCTCCACCCGAGCCCGGCCGCCAGTTCGCGACGGAAGGCGGCGCGCTGCTCCGACGTCGGCCCGGCCGTCCCGGACGCGTCGTCGCGGTAGCGGGCGGTGCGCAGCGCGTGCAGGTAGCCCGACGTGCCCAGGCGGCGCTCGAGCTCGGTCAGGGTGACGCCGGTGGGGACGGCGCGGCCGGACCGGCGCAGCGCCCGCTCGAGCTCGACCAGCGGATCGCTCCCGCCCCGGTTGGAGATCACGAAGGCGCCCGCGGCGATCGCCGCCGCCAGCAGCGCGCCGAGGCCGAGCCACGGCCACGGCGAGCCGTCGTCGGACGACCCTCCGCCGCCGCGGGAGGCCACGGGGGTGTCGCGCTGGGCGCCCCCGGGCTGGCGGTTGCGCAGGCGCGCCGAGCCGGAGTCCTGGCCCGTGGTGGCGCCGAAGCCGCCGGCGGCGTCCGGCTTGATGGCGGCGACCTGCGAGCGCGCGGGCGTCTCCGGCGGCGTCGGGTCGAACGTCACCCAGCCGAGACCGTCGAACCAGGCCTCAACCCACGAGTGCGCGTCCGTGTCGCGCACGACCCACTCGCCGCTGGAGGCGCGGAAGCCGCCGGGCGAGAACCCGGTGACCACCCGGGCGGGGACGCCCCCCATGCGCAGCAGCAGCGCCATGGAGCCCGAGAACTGCTGGCAGTAGCCGCGCTTGGAATCGAACAGGAAGGACTCGAGGGCGGGGACGCCGGGCTTGGGCTTGGGGGGCACCTCCGAGTAGACGAAGCCGTCCGAGCGCAGGTAGTCGTTGACGCGCAGCAGGTAGTCGTAGGGCGAGCCGGCGGCCCGTCGCAGCCGGGAGGCGAGCCGCCACGTGCGCGGGTAGGTGCTGATCGCCAGTGCCTTGCGGCCCGACCCCGTCAGGCCGAACTGCACGTAGTCGGCCGCGGGCGCGCGACCGCTCTCGAACGGGGCGAACTGGATCGCGGCCGCGTTCGGATGAAGGGCGTCGCCGGAGACGGGGGCGGCGATGGACGGCGTCTCGCCCTGCTTGCCGGGCCGGATGCCGACCTGGACCCGGAGCGCCTGCGCGTGGTCAGGATCGCGCCCGACGGTGGCGGCGGCCAGCTGCTCGCCAGTCGGGCGCGGGACGTAGCTGCGCACCCGGTAGGAGTCCCCCTTGGACAGGTCCCGGTCGCCTTCGGTCGACCACAGGCCGGGGATGAAGTCCGGCTCGACCGGGCGGCTCGAGTCGGTGACGTCGAGCACGGTGCCGGCGCCGACCACGGTGTCCGTCCGCAGCCGCCGCAGGGCGACGGAGAAGGTCGTCAGCCACTCGTCGTGGCCGCCACCCTCGGGCAGCTCCTCGTTCACGCCGGTGCTGGCGGACCCGTCCTGCCAGCGGTCGTCGACGAAGCGCGAGAGGACGTCCGCCTTCCAGTAGTACGGGCGGTCGGACTTGACCCGGAACAGCTCGACGCCGTCGCGCGGCCAGTCGATCGGCCCGTAGTCGTGGTCCCACGAGTAGGTGATGGGGGTGCCGCCCGACAGCTTCTCGCTGAACGCCTTGTAGTCGAACCACGGCTCCTCGCGGTCGGCGGCGGCCCCGAGGGGGACGGCGGCGAGCAGGACCGCGGCGGCCAGGACGATCGCGCCGACGCCGGGGCGGCGGGCCAGGCGCTCCAGCCACAGGAAGGCCGCGGTCAGCACGGCGAGGGCGATGCCGAGCAGCGCGGGCCGGGTGGTGCCGATGGAGACGATCGGGGACGCCGCCATCGTCAGCAGCAGCAGCAGCGCGCCGATGCGTGCGGGTGGGCGGTTTTCCGTCGGCCAGGCGGTCAGCAGCGCCGCCGCCCAGCAGAACGCGGCGCCGCTGAGCTGCACCGTGGTCAGCACCCACGGCTCCTTGCCCAGATAGGGGAGCCGGACCGTGTTGAGCGCGTCGATGCCGCGCCCGAGGCCGTCGCCGAGCTCGTCGAGGTGCTTGGGCTCGAGGTAGCGGAGGTCCAGTCCGGAGGCGGCCAGCGCCAGGGCCGCGCCGAACAGGACCGCGCCCGCCAGCGGGAGCGGGCGGCGGCGCGCGAGCAGCACCAGCGCGCCGGTCACCGTGCCGGCCAGCGCCCAGGCGATCGCCCGCACCATCGACGCGCCGTCGACGAAGCGCACCCACTGCAGCGAGCCCAGCGTGGCCAGCAGCGCGTACCCGGCCAGCCGTGCGTACGGGGCGGGGAGCAGCGCTGACGGCCGGCGGGTCATTCGGACAGGGGGGCGACGATGGCGAGCACGATCAGCGGGGCGACGACCAGCGCGGCCAGCACGCCGGCGACGCTCCACGACAACCCGACGCCGAGCGTCAGCGCGTTGTTGAAGGCGTGCACCCCCATCCCGGGCAGCAGCGAGCCGGTGCGCCGGTAGAGCGTGCAGAGCAGGACGCCGAGGACGGCGAGCGGGACGAGGAAGATGGCAGGCGTGCCGCCGGCATGGACGCCGCCGAAGATCGCGCCCGCCAGCAGCGCCGCCGGGATCCAGCCCATGATGCGCTGCAGCGCCGGGAACAGGAAGCCGCGGAAGAACAGCTCTTCGACGATCGGCGCGACCACGCAGACCAGCACCGCGACGGCGATCGCCGCGACCGTCGACGTCTTGGCGCCGAGGTCGTCGAGCAGGTCATCCTTGGCGTCGGGCTGGATCTGCGCCCACGCGATCAGAAAGACGTAGAAGACCACGAACGCGCCACCGGCCATCAGCGTGACGCGCTTCGGGTCGACGCGGCGCAGGCCGAACGTCCCCGGCGTGACCCGGATCCCCGAGAGGCGCGCGAACGCGATCGTCGCCGCGACCAGCAGCGCGTCCTGGACGAAGGTGGCGATCAGGGTGATGGCGGGCGGGAGGTCGCCGTTCGTGTTGCCGGTCGCCCCGGCCAGGATGGCGACGAAGACGATCGCGGCCCCGTAGGCGCTCAGCAGTGCGACGAACGGAGACCACCATTCGAAGCCGCGCGGCGCTGTGGGCGCCGTCGAAGGGGGCGGCACGCTCATCGCTTACTCAAGGTAGGACGGCGGAGAGGTCCGTTCGCGGCCGGTCGACGTGGACGAACGGGAGGCCGGCCGCGCGGGCGGCGCCCGCGTCGGCCGCGAGGTCGTCGCCGACCAGCCACGCCTCGTCCGTGCCGGCCAGCGCCAGCGCGCGCCGCAGCGGCTCCGGGTCCGGCTTGGCGGCGCCGGCCTCGGCCGAGCTGACCGCCCCGTCGAGGAGCGGCGCCAGGCCGGTGCGCTCGAGCACCTCGTGCAGGGACACGTCCCAGTTGGAGACGACGACGAGCCGGATTCCCCGCCCGCGCCAGCGCGTGAGCGCCGGCACGACGTCCGGGTAGGGGGTGAAGACGAGCGCGTCCAGCAGCGTGGGGACGTCGCACCCGACCAGCGCGGCGCAGTGCTGCCGCAGCGCCGCCAGCGAGGCCGCGTCAACGGCCGTGTGCATGTGGGCGCGGTAGAAGGCGATCTCGTCGCGCATGCGGCGGTCGGCGTCGTCGGGGGAGATGCCGAGTGCGGCGGCCAGGCGCGGCGCCGGCGGCTCGAGCTGCACGAGCGTCCCGAGGCAATCGAGGAGAAGGGCTCTAGGTTCGGCGGCGGGAATGAGCGCTGACACTGACAGCTGGGTCGGTGCGGCCGTCGCCATCGGCGTCGCCGTGGCGATCGTCGCCGTCCTGCGCTTCGCCTTCGCCCGCCGCCACGTCGGCCTGCCGCCGGAGGCCGAGACGCGGCTGCGGCTGGTCGAGCGCTTCGCCTACGCGCTCGTCCTGACGGTCGGCATCGCCATCGCGCTGTCGAAGTTCGACGCGGTCCGCTCCGTCAGCCGCGCGCTGCTGACCTCGAGCGCGATCGCCGCCGCCGTGGTCGGCTTCGCCGCGCGCCAGACGCTCGCCAACGTCGTCGCCGGGCTGATGCTGGCCGTCACCCAGCCGCTGCGCCTCGGCGACCGCATCGTGTTCGACGAGATCGTCGGCACGGTCGAGGACGTCTCGCTCTCCTACACGTTCGTGCGCGGCATCGGCGGCGAGCGCATCGCCATCCCCAACGAGAAGCTGGCCGCCGGCGTCCTGCGCAACGACACGCTCGGCGAGGACCGGCTGGCGGTGGAGGCGGACGTGTGGATCGCGCCGGACGCCGACGTCGCCGCGGCGCTCGCGCTGTTCGCGGACGCCGCCGCGGTCGAGGCCACGCCGGAGGGCATCCGGCTCGTCGTGCGTGACGGTCTGGCCCCCGTCGGCGAGCGCGCCGCACGCTCGAACGACCTGCGCGCGAGGGCGCTCGCAGCCTTGCACGAGCAGGGATCGCTGCCCCGATCCTGAACTACCCTGGGTCAGTCGCATGAGCCGCTCGCAACGTACCCGCCGGGCGCGCGCCCGCCGCACCAAGCCGCGCAACAAGATCCTGCTCGGGGTCGGCGTCCTGCTGGCGGTGGCCGGCATCGCCGGGCTGTCCGCGGTCGGCTACATCGTCTCCATCGCGTCCTCCGCGCCGCCGCTGGATTCGCTGAAGCCGCGCGACCCCGGCGGCTTCTCGCTCGTCCTGGACCGCAACGGGCACAAGCTGGGCGTCATCCAGGCGCGCGACCTGCGCAAGGAGATCCCCAGCGAGCAGATCCCGCAGAGCCTCAAGGACGCCACGGTGGCCATCGAGGACGCCCGCTTCTACAAGCACAAGGGCGTCGACTACGTGGGCCTGATCCGCGCGGCGTTCAAGAACGTCAGCTCGGGCCAGAAGCTGCAGGGCGGCTCGACGCTGACCATGCAGCTGGTCCGCACGCTCTACGGCTCGACGCAGAAGACCTACAAGCGCAAGATCCGCGAGGCCAAGCTCGCCGAGGAGCTCGAGGACGAGCACTCCAAGAGCTGGATCCTGACCAAGTACCTCAACACGGTCAACTACGGGACCTACGGCGGCCAGAGCGCGCTGGGCGTGTGGGCGGCGGCCAAGACCTACTTCAACACGTCGCCGCGGAACCTGTCGCTCGCCCAGGCGGCGATGCTGGCCGGCCTGCCGCAGGCGCCGACGCTGTACTCGCCCGTGCGTGACGCGGCCGCGGCCAAGACGCGCCGCAACGAGGTCCTCGACGCGATGGCCAAGCACGGCATGATCACCCGCGTCCAGGCCGAGGAGGCCAAGGCGTCGCACCTGAACCTGAGCATGTCGCGGTACTTCCAGGCCCGGCGCGAGGACTACTTCTTCGACTACGTCAAGGACCAGCTCTTCGAGGCGTTCCCGCAGCGTGAGGTCCGCCGCGGCGGGCTGCGCGTGTACACGACGATCGATCCCAAGAAGCAGGAGGAGGCGCGGTCGGCGATCGCCAGCCACCTGGCCGGAGTCGGGCCGTCGTCGGCGATCGTGACCATCGACCCGAGCAACGGCCAGATCCTCACGATGGCGTCGTCGGGCGACTACGGGAAGTCGAAGTTCAACCTGGCCGCCCAGGGGCACCGGCAGCCGGGCTCCTCCTTCAAGACGATGGTGCTCATGACCGCGCTCGACCGCGGCGTGGACCCGGACACGACCTACTACACGTCGCACACGCTCAACATCGACGACCCGACCTACGGGCACATCGAGACGCACACCTTCGAGAACACGAGCTGCAACTGCTCGATGAACATCCATCACGCGACGATCGAGTCCGACAACACCGTCTACATGCAGATGGCGCTCGACCTCGGTCCCGAGAACGTCAGGGACACCGCCTACAAGATGGGCATCACGACCCACCTGGACGCGTACCCGGCCGAGGCGCTGGGCGGGCTCACCATCGGCGTCTCCCCGCTCGAGATGGCGGACGCGTACGCGACGATCGCGTCCGGCGGCGTGTGGCACAAGGCGGTCGCCATCAGGAAGATCAAGACGCGCGACGGCCGCGTCCTGACCGGCGACCAGCTGCCGCGCAAGCTGCGCCCCCGCTCCGAGCGGCGCTTCTCGGACGGCGTCACCTCCGAGGCCACCAAGATCCTCGAGGACAACATCAAGGAGGGCACGGGCACGCACGCCGCGACGGGCTGCCCGGCGGCGGGCAAGACCGGCACGACGTCCGACTTCACCGACGGCTGGTTCGTCGGCTTCACCCCGCGCCTGTCCACCGCCGTCTGGGTCGGGTATCCGGACTCGAGCGTGCACATGCTGTCCGAGTACCACGGCAGCGCCGTGTCGGGCCCGACCTTCCCCGCGGAGATCTGGGGCGACTACACCAAGCAGGCCATGGGCGGCTTCTGCGGCGCCTTCCCGCCGCCCACGCATCCGGCCACCTTCACGCGGTTCTACGGCAAGTACGCCTCCGGCGGCGGCGCGCCGTCGCGCTCGGGGACCTACGACCCGACCAACCCGTACGCGACCGTCGGCCCCGAGGCCACCACGGCGCCGACCACGCCCACCACGCCGGACACCGGCAAGACCGACAACGGCACGGGCGGCAGCAACGCGTACGACCCGGACCTCTACGAGTCCACGCCGCAGCCCGAACCGTCGCCGTGACGCGCGGCGCGCCGCGTCCGCCCGCTGCGCGATGACGTGAGCGAGCGCGCGCTGATCGCCGCCATCGCCGGCGTGCTCGAGCGGCCGGCGGACTCGCGCGTCGTGCGCTGGCTGGGCGACGACTGCGCGGTGGTGCGCGCGGACGGCGTGGCGGTCACCTCCGTCGACGTGATGGTGGACGGCACGCACTTCCTGCTCGCCCGCACCACGCCGGAGGACGTCGGCTGGCGGGCCCTCGCCGGCGCCCTGTCAGACGTCGCCGCGATGGGCGCCGAGGCGGGCGAGGCCTACCTCGCCGTCGTCGCCCCTGCGGACACGGACCTGGTGGCGCTGCACCGCGGGGCGCAGGCGCTGGCCGGGGAGTGCGGCGTCACCATCGCCGGCGGCGACCTCGCCGCCGGCCCCGTGCTGACGGTGGCGGTGACCGTGGTCGGCTGGGCGCCGTCGGCTGACGCCGTCGTGGGGCGCGACGGCGCCCGGCCCGGCGACCGCATCGGCGTCACCGGTGCGCTGGGCGCCTCGGCGGCCAGCCTGGCCCGCGGCGACGGCCCGCTGATGCGTCCGCGACCGCGGCTGCGCGAGGGGCTCGCGCTGCGCTGCGCGACGGCGCTGATCGACCTCTCCGACGGGCTGGCCACGGACGCCCGGCACGTGGCGGACGCGTCCGGCGTCCGGCTGGTGATCGAGGCGGACCGGCTCCCGGTCGCCGACGGCGCCACGCTCGAGCAGGCCGCCACGGGCGGGGAGGACTACGAGCTGCTCGCCTGTGTCCCCCCCGAGCGCTGTGCCGGGGTCGACCACCTGCTCACCTGGATCGGCTCGGTCACGGAGGGCGCGGCCGACCTCGAGCTCCGTGGCGGCGGCGCGGACTGGCGCGGCCACGAGCACACGTTGTGACCTACTTGCGGTTGCCCGCCAGCAGGCGCTTGACGATCGCGTCGGCGACGGCGTCCGGATTCACGACGTAGTTGTTCACGGTGATCTCTCCCATAGGGGTTCCCTTGATGGTCTTGGACCGATCTCTCGTCCCCCTGCCAGGGCGAGTGGCCCGGGTCCTGCGTTGCTGGTGATATCGACGGGTGCTGATGGTCACATGATGCTGATCGGTCCGGATCGACCGATAGCCGATCGGGGCAACACCCCGTTTGCACCCTCGGCACGTCGGGAATGGACGCTGCCCGCCGCCCCTGGTAGCGTCCCGCCCGAGAGGTCAGATGGCTGACAACGCGCCCTTCACCATCGCCCACCGTGACGACCTGGAACGCACAGGAGACTGGGCCCTCGTCCGGCGCACGCTGGGCTGCCGCTCCTTCGGGATCAACCTCGTCGAGATCGCACCGGGGAGCCAGATCCCCGAGCACGACGAGACCGATCGCGACCAGGAGGAGATCTTCTTCGTCGTCTCCGGGGCGCCCACGCTCGTGATCGACGGGACCGACCACCCCGCCCCGGCGGGTACGTTCGCGCGGCTGGATCCGGCGCCACGCCGGACGGTGCGCAACGACGGCGACGACGCGGCCACCGTGCTGATCGTGTCGGCGCCGCGGACGAGTGGCTACGAGCCGATGGCGTGGGCGTGAGCGCCGATCTCGAGGCGACCATCGGCGCGTACAACGCGGCCTGGAACGCCCACGACCTCGACGCGATCATGGCCCTGCACGCGCCGGACATGGTCTTCCACAACCACACGGCCGGGGAGTCGGCCACCGGCGCCGAGGTGCGCGATCACATCGGGGCGATCTTCGCGACCTGGCCCGACATCGCGTTCGCGACCCGGCGCCTCTATGTGCGCGAGGACCTGGTCGTCCAGGAGTGGACCGCGACCGCGACGCACGCGAACGTCATGCGCCGCGGCGACCTGGTCGCGGAGCCGACGGGCCGGACGATCAGCTGGGACGGCATGGACGTCATCCCGTTCACCGACGGCCGGGTGGCGCGCAAGGACGTCTACTCGGACTCGGTCTCCATCCTGCGCCAGCTCGGGCTGCTCGGCTAAGACAGGGAGCGGGCCGGCACGGCCTTGACCTGCCGGGCGAAGACGACGATGCGCCGCGCCGCCGAGTAGAGCGGGTGGCAGGCGGTCAGGACGAGGCGGTTGTAGCTGCGGCGGGCGGTCACCCAGGTGTCCGTCGGTAGGACGATGCGCAGCCGCTCGACGGCGTAGGTGACCTTCGCGTAGGGCATCTCCAGCGTGATCAGGTCGCCCTTGCGGAGCTTGTCGACCTTGCGGAACGGCGCGCCGTAGGTCGTGCGGTGCCCGGCGAAGGCGACGGTCCCGGGCGCGCCGGGCAGGGGCTGCGCCGGGTAGTGCCCCGGCCCCTTGGGGAGGATGTCGTGCGTCGTCCCCTGGACGACCACCTTGTCGAGCCCGATCTTCTTGATGCGGATGCGGCCGATGGGCTGGCCCAGCTTGATCTTGCGGTCCAGCGCGCGCGCGGCGAAGGCGATGCGGCTCTTGGCGTCCGGCAGCGTCTTCAGCGCGCGCTTCTCGATCAGCGTCGGGGCGAGCTTGGTGGTGTCGTCCTTCAGCTGACCGGAGAGCTTGGACTGCTCGAAGTGGTTGTAGACCGCCGACAGCGGCTCCTGCCAGACGACGGTCAGGCCGGCGTCGGCCAGCAGCAGCACGCCGGAGACGATCAGGACCGTCGACAGCGCGTGCAGCAGCCCGCCGCGCCGCCGGCGCTTGGGCGGTGGGTCCTGCCGCGGCCGCGGCGTCATGCGTTCCTGGAGCGTGCTCATCGTCTCAGCGCCGATTCGGTCCCACCCAGCGATCCCGGCCCGGCGTAACTGCGCGGGCCGCGCGTGACCAGGCGATCGGCGTCACCCTCCGAGGTATCGGCAAGTCCGCGCCGGACCCGGAGGATGGCGACCGTCGCGCCGAGCGCGGCCAGGTACCCGGCCACCGTCAGCGCCGCCCCGAGGCCGAGCACGCCGCCCGCGGCCAGGCCGAACGCCGTCCACACCGCGCCGAGCGGGGACACGCCCCAGGCGGTCAGGTAGTAGAGGACGAGCAGCGCGGGCACGGCGAGCCCGGCCAGCAGCGCGACGGTCGCGGCGCGCCGACGCAGGCGCTCCCCGGGCGAGGCGATCAGCAGCCAGGCGTGGGCGGCCGGCAACAGCACAGCTGCAGCGTATGGATTGACGGTCCAGACGATCAGGACCAGCACGGCCAGCATCAGCCCCGCGGCGGCCGCGGCGCCTCCGCCGGCCAGCTTCGCGCCGCGCATCGCGGTCAGCCGCGGCCGCAGCCAGATCGCTGCGGCGGCGGCCACGAGAACGGTGGAGGCGACGCACGCCCACGCCGCCGCGCCGACGTCGCCCACGCCCACCACGTCCGGCGCGCCGACCACCTCGACGGCACCGATCACCCCCAGCAGCCGCGCCCAGCCCCAGGCGAGCAGGACTGGGACCGCGAACCCGATCGCCCACAGCGTCCACGTCCCCATCGACGCGCCACGGCGGCGCGCGCGGAAGAACCCGTCGAACGCGGTCAGCAGCGCGGGAGCGAGCAGGGCGAGCACCAGCAGGCGGATCGACCAGGTCGGGATCAGCCGCTTGGCGACCACGATGCCGTCCGTCCGCGGGAACGGGTCGCGCCCGCCGGCGTCGAGCGTCGCGTACAGGGTGCGCAGGACCCCGCGCCCGAAGCGGCGCACGCGACTGGGGCTGACGGCGGCGTCAGCCGCGGGCCGGCGCTCCGAGCTCGCGGAGATCAGCACCGCCCCGCCGAGCGGGCCCTGCTCGGAGAGGCTCAGGGGAAGCGCCCGGCGCAGCACCTGGACCACGGCGCGGTTGCTTCCGGGATCGGTGTCGATCTCCGTGCGCAGCGAGGACTGGGCGGTGCGCTCGAGCGCCAGCGGCTCCGGGCCCGGACCCGTCCGCCACGGCACCACGAACGGCCGCCGCAGCCGCGTCGAGGCCAGGTCCCCCAGCACGAAGACGGCGTCGACGGGACCGGAGACGGCGTCGACGGCGTCGCGCGCACCCGCGAACCCCCCGCTGCCGCCGCTCACGGAGGCCAGCACGATCGTCTTGGCCAGGTCACGGTCGGCGAACAGCCGCGCCAGCTCGAGCAGCGCCACGGTCCCGCTGAGCTCCGCGGTCGCCGGCGACCCGGCCGCGTCGCGGTGCGCGACGATCACGATGGTGTGGTCGGACAGGCCCTCGCGCGTGGCCGACACCGTCTCCAGCGTGGCCGTCCCGTCGATCGTGCGCGCGTCGTGGGACACGCGATCCACGCCGCTGGACTTGGCGAAGCCGGTGCGCGCGAACTCGGCGGCGACGTGGTCGGCCAGCCCGGCGTCGTCCGTGCCGCCGGGGCGGCGGTGGGGGAAGCGCTGGGCCAGGTCCTCCATCGTCTTGAACGCGCGCGGGCCGTCGAAGGCGAGCGGGGCCAGGCGCGTCGTCTTCGCCTTGGGCGGATCGGTCAGCGAGAACGCCAGGACGAACACCGCCACCAGAGCGGGCAGGAACGCGGCGCGGTAGACACGGTGGTCGAGCACGGCGTCCCTATCCTCGCAGGGGAAGAAGAGGTGCCAGACCGCTCCCCCCGCATACTGCTCGTCGACGACGAACAGCCCATTCAGACGCTGCTCTCGTTCCCGCTGCAACGCGACGGCTACGACGTGGTGACGGTCGCCGACGGGCGCGACGCGCTGACCCGCTTCTCCGAGTCGCACTTCGACCTCGTCGTCCTCGACCTGATGCTGCCCAAGATGGACGGGCTCGAGGTGTGCCGGCGCCTGCGCGCGCAGGCCGGCAACGGCAAGACGGTCCCGATCATCATGCTCACGGCGCGCTCGGAGGAGATCGACAAGGTGCTCGGGCTCGAGCTCGGCGCCGACGACTACATCACCAAGCCGTTCTCCGTGCGCGAGTTCCGCTCGCGCGTGAAGGCGGCGCTGCGGCGCGCGGCGCTGGCCCGCACGGACCCCGCGGACGAGGCGCCGATCGTCACCCTCGACCTGGCCATCGACCCCGCCAAGCGCACCGTCGAGGTTCGCGGCGGCGCGGTCCCGATCACCTTCGTGGAGTTCGAGATCCTCGGCGCGCTGGCCCGCAACCCGGGCCGGGTCTTCACCCGCGACATGCTGCTCACGCGCGTGTGGGGGGACTCCGCCTACCGCGATCCCCGCACCATCGACGTCCACATCCGTCACCTGCGCGAGAAGCTCGAGGTCGACGCGAAGGAGCCGGAGTACCTGTTCACGGTGCGGGGCGTCGGCTACCGCTTCCGCGACGTTGCGTAGCCTCCGCAACCGCCTCGGGCTGCTCTTCGGCCTGATCACGGTCGGCGCCTTCCTCATCTCCTACCTGACCGTGGTCCCGCCCCTGGCCGGGCAGCTGCGCGACCAGAAGGTGGAGTCGCTGGCGGAGTCGGCCAAGATCCACGTTGAGCCGCTGCGGGGGACGGTGGGGACGCGGCTCTCGACGCAGGTCGTGCAGGAGCGCGTCGACACGGCGGCGTCGCGATCGGGCGCGCGGGTGACGCTGCTCGACGTGGCCAGCGGGACGCAGGGGCGCGGCCTGACGTACGGGCTGGGCTCGCAGGCGCAGGCGCCGACGGACAGCCGCATGGTGCTGGCCGACCAGGCGGCGCGCTCGGGCAACACGGTGAAGGGGACCGAGCCGACGGGACGCGGCCGCGTCGCCGAGGTGGCGATCCCGCTGTCGCTCGATCGCACCGTGGTCAAGGTGGCGGTCTTCTCCGACGACCTCGAGGCGGTGGAGCGCAACGTCGCCTTCATCCGGCGGCGGATCCTGCTCGGCGGGTTGACGGCGCTGGTGCTGGCGGTGGGCGCCGGCTACCTGGTCGCCCGCGCGCTGACGGCCCGCGTGCGGCGGCTCGAGCGGGCCGCCGACCAGGTCGCCGCGGGGGACTTCTCGACGCGGATCAAGGTCGATTCAGACGACGAGCTGGGCCGGCTGGCGGCCGCGTTCGACAAGATGCAGCGCCAGCTGAGCGAGCTGCAGACCGCGCGTGAGCAGTTCATCGCCACCGCGTCGCACGAGCTGCGCACGCCGATCTTCTCCCTCGGCGGCTTCCTCGAGCTGCTCGCCGACGAGGAGCTCGACGAGGACACCCGGCGCTCGTTCATCGCGCAGATCCGCGGGCAGGTCGAGCGGCTGACCAAGCTCACCACGGAGCTGCTCGATCTCTCCCGCCTGGGGTCGGGCGCGGTCGTCATGCGGCCCGAGCCCACCGACCTCTCCCAGCTCGCCCGCGAGGTCGCCGCGGAGTTCACGCCGGCCCTGGCCGAGCACGATTCGGCCGTCACCGTGACCGAGAACGGCGGGGTCGAGGTGGAATGCGACCCGGAGCGGGTAGCCCAGGTCCTGCGCATCCTGATGGACAACGCGGTGGTCCACACCCCGCCGGGGACGGCGATCCGGGTGAGTGCCGCCCGCGTAGACGGGGAAGCGCATCTCGAGGTGACCGACACCGGACTCGGCATCAAGCGCAAGACCATGCCCCACATCTTCGAACCCTTCTTCACCGCCGCCGACGACGGCACGCGTGGCGCCGGCCTCGGGCTGGCGATCGCCTCCGAGCTGGCCGAGCGCATGCAGGGGTCGCTGGACGCGAAGTCGCGCCCCGGGGCGACCACCTTCACCCTGGTGCTGCCGGCGTGAGGCGCCTGCTCGCGTTCGGGGCGGTGGTCGCCGTGGCCGGGTGCGGCGGGGGCGGGTCCTCGTCCCCCAAGACGACCACCGTGCAGACCACCAAGGTCGTCCAGTCCCAAGGCACCGCGGCCGGGCTCGACGCGGAGGGCATCTACGCCCGCGAGGCCCCCGGCGTGGTCACCGTCTTCACCGCGGGCAAGGACGGCGAGAGCGGTGGCTTGGGGTCCGGGTTCGTTCTCAACGGCCGCGGGGAGATCGCCACCAACGCGCACGTGGTCACGGAGGGCGAGCGGGACCCGAAGGTCGTCGACGAGGTCTACGTCGAGTTCGCCGACGGCAACCGCGTCTCCGCCAGGATCAAGGGCTTCGACCCGGACGCCGACGTGGCGCTGATCAAGGTCGACCCCACCGGCCTCGACCTCCATCCGCTCCCGCTGGGCGACAGCGACAAGGTGCGCGTCGGCGCGTCCGTGGCGGCCATCGGCTCGCCGTTCGGCGAGCGCCAGTCGATGTCGGTCGGGATCGTGTCGGCCACCGATCGCGACGTGCAGTCCCTGACCAAGTTCCGCATCGCGGGCGCGATCCAGACCGACGCCGCGATCAACCCGGGCAACTCGGGCGGACCGCTGGTCGACGCGCGCGGCCGCGTCCTCGGCCTCAACCAGCAGATCGAGTCCGAGAGCGGCACGAGCGCCGGCGTCGGCTTCGCGGTCCCCATCGACCTGGCCAAGCGCTCCATCGCCCAGCTGCGCGAGCAGGGGCACGTGGACTACGCCTACCTCGGCGTCTCCACCGTCGACGTCTACCCGCAGCTGGCCGAGAAGTTCGACCTTGCGGTCAAGAAGGGCGCCTGGGTGCAGACGGTGACCGACGACGGTCCCGCGCAGGCCGCCGGGCTCAAGGCCGGGTCCGAGGCCGACGAGGAGCGCTTCCAGGCCCAGTCCGTCATCCCCGGCGGGGACGTGATCGTCCGCATCGCGGGGCGCGACGTGTCCGAGCCCACCGCGCTCGCCGGGGTCGTCGCGCGGCTCTCCCCCGGGGAGACCGTGCCCGTCGTCGTCTACCGGGGCGGCAAGAAGCGCACCGTTCAGGTGAAGTTGGCCAAGCGTCCCGACGACGCGGGGTAGGTTGGTTGTCGTGAGTGCACCGCCCCTCGTCCTGGTCTCCAATCGCGGGCCGGTCACCTATCAGGAAGACGGGTCGGTCAAGCGCGGCGGCGGCGGGCTGGTCACCGCTCTGACGGGGCTGGCGTCGCACCGGGAGGCGACCTGGATCGCCTCGACGATGACCGAGCAGGACGCCGAGAAGGCGCGGGCCGAGGACGGGCGCGCGTTCTCCATCGCCGCGCCTGACGGCGGGACGTTCAACGTGCGCCTGGTCGAGTCCGATCCCAACGCCTACGACCGCTTCTACAACATCTTCGCGAACCCGATGCTGTGGTTCATCCAGCACTACCTGTGGGACCAGTCCAACGCGCCGGACATCCGCAGGCACGAGGTCGAGGCGTTCGAGTTCGGGTACAACGTCGTCAACGAGGATCTGGCGACGGCGGTCCTCGACGAGATCGACGGCGTCGAGGAGCCGGTGGTGATGGTCCACGACTACCACCTCTACACGTTGCCGGCGATGGTGCGGCGCGCGCGCCCGGACGTCTTCCTGCACCACTTCATCCACATTCCGTGGACGCAGTCGGACGCGTGGAAGGTGCTGCCGGCCGGGATCCGCGAGGAGATCTTCACGGGCCTGCTGGCCAACGACATCATCGGCTTCCACACCAAGTCCTACCGGCGCAACTTCCTGCAGTGCTGCGTCGACCTGATGGGGCTGCAGGTGGACATGGACCGGGGCGTCGTGTTCGTCGACGACCGTGAGGTGTGGGTGCGCGCCTACCCGCTGCCGATCGACTACGAGGCCACCCGCGCGCTGGCGGAGCGCGACCGGGTGCACGAGTTCGAGACGAAGCTGCTGGCGCGGCGGCGCGACTTCTCCATCCTGCGCGTCGATCGCGCCGACCTCTCCAAGAACATCCTGCGCGGGTTCACCGGGTTCGACATCTTCCTCGAGCAGCATCCGGAGTACCTGGAGCGGATCACCTTCACCGCGCAGCTGATGCCGTCGCGGACGGACGTGGCCGAGTACGCGGAGTACCTCGAGCGCATCGAGGCGCTGGTCGCGGTCGTCAACCACCGCCACGGGACGACGGACTGGATGCCGATCGACCTGAAGCTGCGCGACGACCTCGAGGAGGCGGTCGCGTCCTACAAGCACTACGACGTGATCATGGTCAACGCCATGTTCGACGGGATGAACCTGGTGGCCAAGGAGGCGGCGCTGGTCAACTCGCGCGACGGGGTGTCGATTCTGAGCGAGAACACGGGTGCGCACGAGGAGCTGGGCGAGTTCGCGCTGACCGTCAACCCGTTCGACGTGCAGGAGCTGGCGGACTCGATCCACGCGGCGCTGAAGATGCCGGCGCAGGAGCGCGCCCGGCGGGCCTCCTCTTTGAAGGAGGTGCTGGTGTCGCGCGACCCGGGCGACTGGATCGACGAGCAGGTGCGCGACATCCGCCGCAAGGCGCGCGGCGAGGACGCCGGGCAGGTCGCCGCGGCGCCCGTCGCCGGCGAGCACGACTGAGCGCCACGTCTTCGGTCCCTCTGAGGGTTCGAAGACGTGGCGGTTCAGCCCTCGATCCCCCCGAAGTCCCGCGCCGGTGGTGGCGCCACCACCGGCGGCGCCACCACCGGCGGCGGAGTCGTCACCACGGCCGGCGCCTTCCTCCTCCTCACCCGGTGCCGTTGCACCTTCGGAGCGGCCGCGACCCGCCGTCGCTTCGGCCGGACCGTCCGGGCCGGTCGCGCCGCGGGCGTGGTGGTCGTCACCGGCGCAGCGGTCTGCACCACAGCCACGGGCGGCGGCACCTTCACCGGCTTCGGTTCCAGCAGCGGCCAGCCGACCACCAGGCCGAGGATTCCGGCCACCCCGAGGGCGGCCGCGACGTTGGTCCAGCGCACGCGTGAGAGCATGTCTGTCCTAGGTCCCGGCGCGTCGATTCGGCTCACGGTGGCTACAGTGATCCGCCGCATGACCCGCGAAGCTCCCATCTACGACCTCACGCTCCTGCTCGATCCCGAGTCGGACGACGAGCGCCGCACGAAGATCATCGTCGACGTCGAGACGCTGATCGACAAGCACGGCGGCTCGCTGGTGGGGCGGCACGACTGGGGCGTCCGTCAGACCGCGTACGAGGTACGCAAGACCGACAGCGCGGACTACCACCTGATCCAGTTCTACGCCACGCACGACGTGCTCTCGGCGCTGGACCACACGCTCAAGATCACCGACGGCGTCAACCGCTTCCGCGTGATCAAGCTGCGCCCCGGGACGCCCGAGCCGCCGGATCTCCGTGCGGCCGCCGCCGGCGCTGCCGCCGGCGAAGCGTCCGACGAGGACTAGTTCCGCGTCAGAACCGCACCCTCCGTCACGACTAAGTACGGAGAGTGCGACAACTTCGTGACCTCGGGGGGCTCGCCGCCGACCCCAGATCTAGAGTTGCCGGACAAAGCTTCCGTCCGTCCCTAGAAAGGAGCCTTCGATGGCTGCCAGCAACATCAACCGCGTCATCCTGACCGGCAACCTCACGCGTGATCCCGAGACGCGCGCCGCCGGATCCACCACCGTCACCTCCATGCGGTTGGCGGTCAACACCCGCCGCAAGGACAACGCCTCCGGCCAGTGGGTCGACAAGCCCAACTACTTCGACATCACCGTCTGGGGCGCGCAGGGCGAGAACTGCCAGCGCTTCCTCAGCAAGGGCCGCCCGATCGCGGTCGACGGCCGGCTGGAGTGGCGCGAGTGGCAGGACCAGAACGGCAACAAGCGCCAGGCCATCGACGTCATCGCCGACTCCGTGCAGTTCCTCAGCAGCGGCGAGGGTGGCGGCGGCGGCCAGGGCGGCGGCGGGTACCAGTCCTACGCCCCGCAGTCCAGCGACGTCCCCGCCGACGTCTCCGACTTCGAGCGCACCCCCGCCGCGGTCGGCGGTCCCAGCAACGGCCACACCCCCGCGCCGGCCGACGACGACATCCCGTTCTAGGGCCAAGGTCGCGGCCGTCGCGGCGGCGCGGACTGCCGCACTGAAGGAAGGGTCGTGTTGGCCGGCGCGCCCGCTCCCTCCCTCGTTGCCAATGTCCCACGCCCGCCCCGAAGGGTGCCGAGGCCTGCGGTAGCAGGCCAGGCGGCGGTCGCTAGACTGGCGCGTTCCGAGCCGGTCGCTCGGCGCGCCTTCTCGCGCCGCGTCCGGCCCTCGTGACGACTTCGAAGGGTTCCAACGTGGCAAAGCAGCGCAGCAAGCCGACGACGCGTCGGCGCGAGAAGATCTCCAGAGGTGGCTCCGGTCGGCGCAAGCCGTGCCCCTTCTGCCGGGACAAGGTCGAGTTCGTCGACTACAAGGACATCACCACGCTGCGCAAGTTCATCTCCGATCGCGGCAAGATCCGGTCGCGCCGCATCTCGGGCGCGTGCCGCCGGCACCAGAACCAGATCGCGACCGCCGTCAAGCGGGCGCGGGAGCTGGCGCTGCTCCCCTACGTGGCCGAGTCGGCCGGTGGGGACCGCGAGGACGGCCGCCGCGGTCGCAGCGACCGCGACCGGGACCGCTAGCGATGCCGCAGGCCATCCTGCTTCAGGACGTCGAGAACGTCGGTGGCAAGGGCGCCGTCGTCGACGTCTCCAAGGGCTACCTGCGCAACTTCCTGATCCCGCGCAAGCTCGCCGAGCCCGCCACCAAGGGCTCGATCGTCGCCGCGCGGCAGCGCCAGGCCGCCGCCGACCGCGCGGTCGCCGAGGCCGAGCAGAAGGCGTCCGACAACGCCGCGGTGCTCAACAAGACCGTGCTCACCATCAGCCACCAGGCCGGTGACGACGGGCGCCTGTTCGGGTCCGTCACGACGGAGGACATCTCGAACGCGATCCGCGACGCCCGCGGCCTGCGCATCGATCGCCGCCACATCCAGCTCGACGAGCCGATCAAGGCCATCGGCACGCACCAGGTCACCGTCGAGGTCGCACCGGGCGTCACCGCCACGGTCAAGACCATCGTCACCGAGCAGAAGTAGCCGCGTTCAGCTCCGTCCGGACCGCCCGTCGAGGGGCGATCCGGCCTTGAAGAAGAAGAACCACCACTCGAACGCCAGCACAGCGAGGACGACCCCGCCCACGAGGACGTACTCGAGCGCGTTGAGCTGCGCCCTCGTGCCGGGCATGTTCGCCGGGCGCTCGCCGCTCATGCTCCGCAGCCACGGCGTGTGCCGGCGCACCGTCGCCGACCGCCCGCTGATGCGGTCGTCCTGCGCGCCCAGCCAACCGAGCAGCACGATCATCCCGTAGGCGGCCGCGAACATCACCACCGTCACGCACAGCACGGCGAGCATGGTGATCTGGCCGTCGTCGCCGACCACGTGGGCGCCGACCCAGACACCGAGCAGCGGCGCGCCGGTGAACACGTTCAGCGTCGCCAGCGCCATGGCGGCGATCAGAACGACCCGCTCCGCGCGAACGAGCATCGCCACAAATGATGGCCCACGCCGAGCGGGGGCGCAACCGGCAGGCGACCAGGTCCGCGCCGAATCGGCGGCGGAGGTGACAAAAGTGCGCTGAGAGCGTGGCCCTTCTCGGCGAGGCCGTCCGACCCGGCTGGTATCGATCTAGGGTCCTTCGGCCGATGGCGATCAGCGAGGATCAGAACGGGCATTCCAACGGCGGCGGCAGCGGTTCGTCCGCCGCTTACCTGCCGCCTCAGAACCTCGAGGCCGAGCAGTCCGTGCTCGGTGCCGTGCTGCTCTCCGAGCAGACGCTCTACGCGCTGACGATCGAGGTCAACCTCAAGCCGGAGGACTTCTACCGGCCCTCGCACGGCGCGATCTTCGCCGCCATGCTCGACCTCTACGAGCAGGGCGAGCCGGTCGACACGCTCACCGTCACCGATCGCCTGAAGCAGACCGGGCAGCTCGAGACCGCCGGCGGCCCCGCCGGCGTGGAGGCGCTGGCGGCCGCCCCGCCCGTCGTCGGCAACGCGCGCCAGTACGGCAAGATCGTCAAGGACGCCGCGCTGGTCCGCGGGCTCATCACCGCCACCCAGCTCATCCAGCAGGAGGTGGCCGAGCACGCCGGCAGCCCCGTCGAGCTGCTCGACCGCGCCGAGCGGTCCATCCTCGAGATCGGCTCCGACGACCGCCGCAAGGACTTCCGCCCCATCTTCGACGTCCTGGAAACCGAGATCGAGAAGCTCGACGCCCTCTCGCGCGCGGGCGCCGAGATCACCGGCACCCCGTCCGGCTTCTCCGACCTCGACGAGATCACCGGCGGCTTCCAGCCCGGCAACCTGATCGTGTTGGCAGCAAGGCCGTCGATGGGAAAGTCGGCGCTTGCGGCCAACTTCCTCGAGAACGCGGCGGTGCGGTACGGGCGGCCGGGCGTGATGTTCTCGCTGGAGATGGGCGAGTCCGAGCTCGCGCAGCGGTTCATCGCGTCGCAGGGCTCCGTGAAGGGCAACGCGCTGCGCAAGGGCAAGGTCGACTGGCAGAAGGTCACGCAGGCGGTGAAGACACTCGGGGCGGCGCCGCTGTGGATCGACGACTCGTCGGACCTGTCCGTCCTCGACATCCGCGCCAAGGCGCGCCGGCTGGCCCAGCAGATCGACGGCGACCTCGGCCTGATCGTGGTCGACTACCTGCAGCTGATGCGCTCCGACAGCCGGTCGGACAGCGTGGTGGAGCAGATCGGCGAGATCTCGAAGGGCCTGAAGACGCTCGCGCGCGAGCTCAAGGTCCCGGTGCTCGCGCTGTCGCAGCTCAGCCGCGCCGTCGAGCAGCGCCACGACAAGCGGCCGATGCTCTCCGACCTGCGCTCGTCGGGCCAGATCGAGCAGGACGCCGACCTGGTCATGTTCATCTACCGCGAGGAGTACTACGAGGACGACTCCGAGCACCAGGGGGAGGCGGAGCTGCTGATCTCCAAGCACCGCAACGGCGGCTTGGGCAACGTGAACCTCGTCTTCCAGCACGAGTACCCGCGCTTCATGCCCGGGATCCGCGACGCGGAGCGCTACGCATGAGCGACGACTGCCCGTACGGGATCTGCGACGGCTCCGGCTTCGTGGTGGACACCGAGGCGCGCGTCACCACGGCGTGCAAGTGCCGGCCCCAGCGGGTCGCCGACCGCCGCGCGCGCCGCCTGAACTCGGTGATCCCGAAGAAGTACCGCGGCGCGTCCTTCGACCGCTCGCCGGTCACGAACATGGATCCGTTCGTGGTCGCCGCCGTGAAGCGCTACGTGCTCGACCTCGACGAGAACCTCGACGCCGGCCGGGGGCTGTGGCTGTTCGGCCCGGTCGGGACGGGGAAGACGACGCTGGCCATGGTGGTCGCCCAGGCCGCGCTCGAGCGCCGGCGCACGGTCGGCATCTACTCCGCGCCGAAGCTGCTCTCCGAGCTGCGCCGCACCTTCGGCGACGACAGCGGCGGCACCTTCCACGACATCATCGACGCGCTCGCCGCCGTCGACCTCATGCACCTCGACGACGCCGGCGCCGAGCGCTCCAACGAGTGGGTGCTCGAGCAGCTCTACACGATCGTCAACGCGCGCTACGAGGAGGAGAAGGCCATCATCGTCACCTCCAACCTGGAGCCGACGGAGCTCGAGAAGCAACTCGGCGAGCGGACCGTGTCGCGCCTGCACGAGATGTGCGGAGACGCCCTCCCGCTGCACGACGAGGTCGACCACCGCACCGAGATCACGCTGCCCGCGCCCGGCGCGCCGCTGCGCTACGGCCACTCACCTTCATAGACTCGAAGACCGCATGGCCGGCATCGTCATCATCGGCGCCCAGTGGGGCGACGAGGGGAAGGGCAAGATCACCGACCTGCTCGCCGAGCAGGCCGACGTGGTCATCCGCTTCCAGGGCGGCAACAACGCCGGCCACACCATCGTCCGCGGCGAGGACGTGTGGAAGTTCCACCTGATCCCGAGCGGGATCCTCTACCCCGGCAAACGCTGCGCGATCGGCAACGGCGTCGTCATCGACCCCGTCGTCCTCACCGGTGAGATCAACGGCCTGCGCGCCCGCGGCGTCGACCTCTCGGGCCTGCGCATCAGCGCCAACGCGCACGTGATCATGCCCTACCACCTGCTGCTGGACACGGCGGGGGAGACGCGGCTGGGCAAGGCGCAGATCGGGACCACCCGGCGCGGCATCGGCCCGTGCTACGCCGACAAGGCGCTGCGGCTGGGCATCCGCGTCCAGGATCTGCTCGACGAGAAGATCCTCAAGAAGAAGATCGTCGCGGCGATGGAGCCCAAGCGCCTGAGCCTGCGCCCCTACGCCCGCGACCCCGAGCTCGACCTCCAGCGCATGACGGAGGAGTACCTGAGCTTCGGCCACGCGCTCGAGCAGTACATCGCCGACACGCCGAAGATCGTCTGGGAGGCGCTCGACAAGGACCTCAACGTGCTCTTCGAGGGCGCGCAGGGCACGCTGCTGGACATCGACCACGGCACCTATCCGTTCGTCACGAGCTCGAACCCGGTGGCGGGCGCGGCCTGCGCCGGCGCCGGTGTCGGCCCGCGCGACCTGCAGGAGATCTGGGGCGTCGTCAAGGCCTACACCACGCGCGTGGGCGCGGGCCCGTTCCCGACGGAGCTGCACGACGAGATCGGCGAGGAGATCACCCAGAAGGGCCACGAGTTCGGCACCACCACCGGGCGCCGGCGGCGGGTCGGCTGGCTGGACCTCGTCGCGCTGCGCTACGCCACCCGCCTGAACTCGCTTACCCACCTGGCCGTGACCAAGCTCGACGTGCTCAGCGGCATCGGCGACGTCGCCGTGTGCACGAAGTACCGCGGCAACGAGCGCGTCTTCGACGAGTTTCCCTACCACCAATCCGTCCTGCACCACGTCGTCGGGGAGACGGAGACGCTCCCCGGCTGGGACGAGGACATCAGCGGGGCCGAGACGATGGACGACCTCCCGCAGGCCGCCCGCGACTACCTCGACTACATCGCCGACTTCATCGGCGTGCCGATCGCGCTCGTCGGCGTCGGCCAGGGCCGCGACCAGACGATCTGGACCGAGTCAGGCCGCTCCAGCGAGATCTGGAAGGTGGCCGCCGCCTAGGACCTCCTCCTCGCCGCGGCCGAAGGCCCGCGCGCCGAGGGCGGTGGCGCCGAGGAGGGCGAGCGTGGCCAGGGTGACCTGGACGCTGAGGACGCCCTCCTCGGACCAGTAGACGTCCTCGAGCTCGATCAGCAGCGCGGCCTCGTCCAGCGTCAGCGCGGTGCCGACCCCGAACGGGACCGCGAACCACGGGTCCAGGGACTCGTCGCGGGAGATCACCGACGCGCCGCCGGCGAGGAAGGCGAGCGCGATGCCCGGGATGAAGTGGTGGATATGGCGGCCCCCGACCTGGCGGTTGCGAAACGGCCCGAAGGCGCCGCGGGTGCGGATCGTGTGCGTGCTCACGCGGACGACGGCGGCCGTGGTCGCGTAGGAGACGAGCAGGTTGAACGCGGCGGTCTCGCGCGTCGGCGAGGCGCGGTAGCCGGCGACGGCGACCTCGACGGTTTCCTTGGCCGCCTCGGCGGCCGCGGCCGGCACGTCGTCGGTCTCCGCCGGCAGCGGCGCGCGACCGCGCCGCCACACGCGCCAGAAGTCCGAGGCGACCACCGTCCCGGTCAGGCCGACGGCGGTCGCACCGAGCATCTCCGTCTTGGTCGGCGCGCGCATCACGCCCCGCGCGCGGGGACGGGGCGGGCGGGAACCCCCATCACCCGGGTGCCAGGGAGGACGTCTCGCGTGACGACGGCACCCGCGGCGACGAAGGCGTCCTCGCCCACCTCGACGCCCGGGCACAGGACGACACCGCCCCCGACCCGGCAACCGCGCCGCAGGACCGCGCCGCGCAGCTGGTAGTCCAGGCCGTGGCGGCCCATGGTGTCGTCGTTGGTCATCGTCACGCCGGGGCCGACGAAGACCTCGTCCTCGATGACGCTGAACGCGGTGACGTAGACGTTGGTCTGGACGCTCACCCGAGCACCGATGACCACGTCGGGGTCCACGCACGAGCCCCGCCCGATCAGGGTGCGCTCCCCGATGACGGCACGCTCGCGCACGTAGGCCTGGTCGCCGATGGTCGCGCCCGCACCGACGGTGGCGCCGGCGAACAGGATCGCCTGCGCGCCGACGATGACGCCGTCGCCGATGACGAGGTGGGACTGAGGGGACTGTCCCTTTTTTCTCACGGACGGCTTGCCGAGGATGGCGCCGTCCTGGATGACGACGCCATCGCCGAGGACGGTGCCGTCGTAGACGACGGCGCTAGGCGCGCGCATGGACCCGGCGCGACGCGTCGAGCTGCGCCTGCGCCTGCTCGAGGACGCGCACGACGCGCAGGCCGCTGGCGCCGTCCGAGCGCGGCTGGGCGCCCGAGCGGACGCACTGCACGAAGTGGTCGCACTCGATGCGCAGCGGCTCGCGGCTGGGGATGCGGGGACTCCAGACGTCGCCCGAGCGGGTGATGTACTCGCCGTAGCCCTCCGTGGACTCGTCGAAGCCCTTGTCGTAGACGGTGATCTTGCGATCGAGGTCCATGTCGTCGAAGGTCGCCATCCGCTTGGAGCCGACGACGGTGAAGCGGCGCGCCTTGTGCGGATCCAGCCAGGAGAGGTGCATGTGGGCGGCGCGGCCGGACGCGAAGCGCATGAAGCAGAAGACCACGTCCTCGACGGGTGGGCGCATGTAGCTCTCCCCGCGCGCGACGACGTCGCTCGGGTCCTCGCCGCCCAGCAGGTGCAGCATCACCGAGACGTCGTGGGCGCCGAGCGACCACAGCGCGTTCTCGTCGGCGCGCAGCTTGCCGAGGTTGAGGCGATGCGAGTAGACGTAGTGCAGGTCGCCGAGCTGGCCCGAGTCGGCGATCTCCTTCAGCGTCTCCACCGCCGGGTGGTACTCCAGCAGGTGCCCGACCATGAGCAGCCGCTTCGCGCGGGCCGCGGCGGCGACGACGCGCTCGGCGTCGGCGACGGTGGTGGCCAGCGGCTTCTCCACGAAGCAGTGCTTGCCGGCGTCGAGCACGCGCTCGGCGAGGTCGGCGTGGCTGGGGACGGGGGTGGCGAGGACGACGGCGTCGACGGTCTCGTCGGCGAGCACCTCGTCGAGCGTCGAGGCCCGGCGCGCGGCGGGATGCTGCGCGCTCACGCGGGCGAGCGCGTCGGCGTCGGCGTCGCACAGCCAGGCGACCTCGCAGCCCGGCAGCGCGCCGAAGTTGCGGGCCAGGTTCGGGCCCCAGTAGCCGAGCCCGGCGACGGCGACCCTGACCAGACGCTCGGCGCTCACGGCGCCAATCCTACGAGGGCGTCCACGACGCGCTCGCCCGCGCGACCGTCCCCGTAGAGGGCGGGCCGCTCGGCGGGGAGCGGCCGCTCCAGCGCGGCCAGCGCGCGCTCGGCATCGAGGTCGACCAGCGTGTTCCAGCCCGCGTCGACGGTCTCCGTCCACTCCGTCGTCGAGCGCAGCGTGACGCAGCGGACGCCGGCGAGATAGGCCTCCTTCTGGACGCCGCCGCTGTCGGTGAGGACGGCCCGCGCGCCGCGGATCAGCGCCGTGAACTCGAGGTAGCCGAGCGGGGGGAGCAGCTCGACGCGGGCGGCCAGGGTCTCGAGCAGCCCGGCGTCGGCCAGGCGCGCGCGGGTGCGCGGGTGGACGGGGAAGACGACGTGGCCGGGGACGGCGAGCAGCAGGTCGAAGAGTGCCCGCAGGCGCGCCGGGTCGTCCACGGTGCCGGCACGGTGCGCGGTGACGGCGACGTAGTTCCCCGAGCGTGGTTCGACGGTGACGAGCTGGGCGACGTCGACCATCACGTCGCCCACGACCTCGATGCGGCCGCCCACGCGCTCCGCGCGCAGGTTCGCGGCCGGCGCCTCCGACGGGCACAGCAGGAGGTCCGACGCGTGGTCGGTGAGGACGCGGTTGAGCTCCTCGGGCATGGCGCGGTCGAACGAGCGCATGCCCGCCTCGACGTGCGCGACGGGGATGCGCGCCTGGGCGGCGGCTAGCGCACCGGCCAGCGTCGAGTTCGTGTCCCCGTAGACGAGCACGGCGTCCGGCGCCTCGGCGCGGAGCAGGTCGCCGACGGCAGCGAGCATGCGGGCGGTCTGGGTCGTGTTGGACCCGCCGCCGAGGTCGAGGCGGTGCTCCGGGCGCGGCAGGCCCAGCTCGTCGAAGAACACGCGCGACATGTCGTCGTCGTAGTGCTGGCCGGTGTGGACCATCACCTCCGACGCGCGCTCGCGCAGTCGCGCGGAGACGGCGGCCGCCTTGACGAACTGCGGCCGGTTCCCGATGACCGTGAGGACCCGCAACCGCGGCGAGCCTCAGCCGCCGAGCATGTGCTCGACGTGCTCCCGGAACGCTCGCGCCGCGGCGCTCGTGACCGGGCCCGGCGCGTGCGGCAGGTCGCGGTCGTCGATGGCGCTGATGGGCAGCACCTCACGCACGCTGGAGGCGATGAAGGCTTCCTCGGCGCCGGCGAGATCGTCCACCGTGGTGATGCGCTCCTCGGCGTCCGTCACCCGCATCAGGTGCGCCCGGGTGATCGAGTCCAGGATGCGCTCGCTCAGCGGCGGGGTGATCAGGTGGCCGTCGCCGTCGACCCAGAAGAACGTCCACGTCGGTCCCTCGAGCACACGGCCGTGGGGGGAGACGAACAGCGCCTCGTCGGCGCCCTGCTCCTTCGCGAGACGGCCGGCGAGCATGTTGCCGCCGTACGAGAGCGTCTTCAGCGTGTCCAGGATGCGGCCCGGCGCGAACGTGACGGTGGCCACCCGCGCCGTGGCGGGGTGGGTGGGCATCGGCTCCACGATCGCGATGCGGCGGCCCCCGCGCGTGAGCACGATGCGCAGCAGCGCGTCCAGCTCGCCGACCTCGTCCAGCAGCGCGTCGATCTCGCGCTCGAGCGCGACGATGTCCGTCTCCAGCCGCAGCCCCTCGCACGAGTGGCGCAGGCGGGTCAGGTGGTCCTCCATCGCGAACGGCTGGCCGCCGTAGAGGCGCACGACCTCGAAGGCCCCGTCACCGCGCAGCAGCCCCTCGTCCGTCACGCTGATCACGGACGTCTCCGGGGACGCGATCGCCCCGTCCACCGACGCCAGGTAGGTGGTCATGCCGCGGAGCCTATGCCGTCGAGCGACAGGGTGAGCTGCCCGTCGTCGACGGGATCGTCGAGGTTGCCGACGGTGACGCCGACAAGGGTGAGGCCCTGGCGGCGCACCTCCGGCATCGCCTCCGCGAGCAGCCCGCGCAGGGCGGTCAGAACCGTCGGGCCCTCGGCCGTCGCGCGCGGCAGCGTGTGCGAGCGCGTCGCGCGGCTGTAGTCGCCGAAGCGCAGCCGCAGCACCACCGTCCGGCCGACGCGGCCCCGTGCCCGCATCCGGCTCGTCACCCGGTCGCACACGCGCGCGAGCGCCGCGTCGAGCTCCTCCGGCGAGCGGCGCGGCCGGCCCAGCGCCGCCTGCGCGCCGAACGACCTTCGCCCCGAGCGCCGGCGAGCCACCGGCCGCGTCGCCCGGCGGCTCACGAGGTGGTGGATCTGCCGGCCCGGACCGCGCCCGAGGATCGCCACGAGCTCGTGCTCCTCCAGCTCGGCGAGGTCCCCGATCGTGCGCAGCCCACGCCCGTGCAGCTTGCGCGCGCTGGCCGGCCCGAGACCCCAGAGCTTCTCGATGGCGAGCGGGTGCAGGAACGCCTCCTCGTCCTCCGGCTCGACCATCCGCAGGCCGTCCGGCTTCGCCGCCGCCCCCGCCATCTTGGCCAGCAGCCGCGTGCGCGCCACCCCGACCGTGATCGGCAGCCCGACCCGCGCGCGGACCTCGCCCCGGATCCACTCCGCCACCTCGAGCGGATCGGCGTCGACGTCCCGGACGTCCAGGAAGGCCTCGTCGACCGAGACCTGCGACACCTTCGCCCGCGTCTCCGCGAACACCCCCCGCACGGCGAGGCTGGCCTTCCGGTACGCCTCCCACCGCCCGGGGACGACGATCAGGCCGGGGCAGAGCCGCCGCGCCTCTCGGCCGCCCATCGCCGAGCGCACACCGAACGCGCGCGCCTCGTAGCTCGCCGCCATGACCACCCCGCCGCCGACCGCGACCGGCTTGCCCCGCAGCGAGGGATCGTCCCGCTGCTCCACGGAGGCGAAGAAGGCGTCGAGGTCGGCGTGGAGGGTGGAGACGGACACGAACGCATGTTCGCATCCGCAGCGGACGGAACCGACCTCAGCGCCAGGCGCTGATCATCTCGTTCATGGCGTCGGTCAGCGCCAGCTGGAGCAGCGGTCCGTAGGTGATGCGGCCGACACCGAGGTTGCGGAAGCGGGCGAGGTCGTGCTTGACCGGGTGGGCCGTGGTGTTGACCGGCACGCTGACGGCGCCGACCACGGCCGCGATCAGCTCGTCGTCCTCCTGGATCCGGACGGGGTAGACGCTGTCGGCGCCCGCCGCGACGAGCGCCCGCAGGCGCTCGATGGCCTCGTCCAGGACCGCGGCCGCGTCGTCGGCGTGGAGGAAGAGGTCGGTGCGCCCGTTGACGAAGACGGGCACGCCCGCGTCGTCCGCCGCCGCCCGCAGGCCACCGATGTAGCCGGCGTGCTCCTCCGTGGTGCGCACCCGGCCGCCCTCCGAGTGGACCGTGTCCTCCAGGTTGAGCCCCGCGCCGCCCACCTCGACGAGCCCGGCGATCAGGTCGGCCGGCGCCTGGCCGTACCCGGCCTCGAGGTCGACGGAGACCGGGACCTCGACGGCGGCGATGATCGGCCGGACGGCGGTGAGGACCTCCTCGAAGGTCTGGCCCTCGTGGTCGGACGCGCCGCGCGAGTCGGCGAGCGGGTGGCTGCCGATGGTCAGCGCCTCGAACCCGGCGCCGGCCGCGGTCCGCGCCGACCACACGTCCCAGACCGTCGGCAGCACCAGCGGCTGGTGATCGGCGTGGAGCTGCTTGAGGCGCTCGGCGCGCGCCACGGTCGTCTTCTTCTCCATGACGAGCACGTACCCGCTACGCCGGGAAGGCGAGCGTCACCGTCTCCACGCCGAGCGGCGCCCGCAGACCGTGCCGCGCGATCTGCGCCTCGTCGGTGAACGCGACCACCTCGACCCGGAAGCCGGCGTCGCGCATGCGGTCGTAGACGTCGGGACCATAGGCGCGGACGTGGTCGCGCTGGCCGAAGCGCCGCAGCCGCTCCTCGGGATCGTCCTCGCCGGGATCCTCGACCGTCTCGGCGACGACGACGGGCACGTGGATCCACGCCCACCCGGTCATGGCCAGGACGCGCCGCAGCTCGCTCAGCGCGCGCCGGTCGTCGGGCACGTGCTCGAGCACGTGGGAGCAGATAATCGCGTCGAACGCCCCGTCGGCGAACGCGCCCAGGTCGGTGACGTCGACCCGCACCTCACCGTCGCCCGGATCCAGGTCGCCCCGCGTCACGACCGCATCCAGAGGCAGCACCGCGGTGACGGCGGGCTCGGGCGCGACGTGCAGGATCCGCCGCGCGCCTGCGAGCAGCGCCGGCCGCTCGGCCACCGCCACGGCGAACGCCCGGTGACGCTCGAGGCTGCCGCACCCCGTGCACCTGCGGCCGGGCGTGCCGCCCGGACCGGGCCCGAACCGCACCGCCCCGCGACCGCAGGCGGGGCAGACCACCCGCCGTCCCCACATGCCCTAGCCGGGCCGCTCGCGGTCGCGGGACGGCTGCACGCGCTTGGGCTCTCCCGGCATCTTCGGGTACTCGGGCGGATAGGGGAGGTCGGTGGCGTCCTCGGCGTAGAGGTCGAGCAGCCGCCGCAAATCGTGCGGCGCGGCGTCGATGCCGGCGTGGAGGTCGCCGTGCTCGGCGAAGCGCGCCGGCATCGTCGCCACGGTGAAGTCAGCCGGGCTGACGGCGGCCAGCTCATCCCAGTCCAGCGGGGCGGAGACGGGCGCCCCCGGGCGCGGGCGGATGCTGTACGCGGAGGCGATGGTGCGGTCGCGGGCGTTCTGGTTGTAGTCGACGAAGATGCGCTCGCCGCGCTCCTCCTTCCACCACTTCGTCGTCACCTCCCCGGGCCGGCGCCGCTCGAGCTCGCGGCCGAAGGCGATCGCCGCGTGCCGGACCTCCGTGAAGCTCCAGCGCGGCTCGATGCGCACGTAGATGTGCACGCCGCGACCGCCCGACGTCTTCGGGAAGCCTGTGTAGCCGAGGTCGGCGAGCAGCTCGCGCGCGGTGCCGGCGACGCGGACGGCGTCGGCGAAGTCGGTCCCGGGCTGGGGGTCGAGGTCGATGCGCAGCTCGTCGGGATGGTCGACGTCGCCGGCGCGAACCGGCCACGGATGGAAGGTGAGCGCGCCCATCTGCGCGCACCAAGCCACGACCGCGATGTGGTCCGGGCAGACCTCGTCGGCGTGCCGCCCGCTGGGGAACTGGATGCGCGCCGTCTTCAGGTAGTCGGGGGCGCCGGTGGGGACGCGCTTCTGGTAGAAGGCGTCGCCGCCGCGCTCACCGCGCTGGGAGAGGACGAGGCCCTCGCGGTAGCCCTTCGGCCAGCGCTCCAGCGTCGTCGGCCGGTCGCGCAGCGCCCGCAGGATGCCGTCGCCGACCGCGAGGTAGTACTCGACCACCGCCAGCTTGGTGATCTCCGGCGTGGCCGCCGTCGCCGGGAAGATGACCCGGTCCGGGCTGCTGACCCGCAGCTCGCGCCCGCCTGCGTCGATGAGCACGTGGGCGGCCTTGGCCATTCGGGCATGATGACGGAAGCGCCCGTGACCGCCAGCGCGCCTCTCCCCGTGCGCGCCCGCTCGGCGGCCGCGTCACTGATCGAGCGCGTCCCCACCGGCGACCGCCCGACTACGGGACCGGTCCGTTCCCCGGCGACGGCCTCCCGGTCCTCATGGGTCGACCAGACCCCGCTTGATGGCGTAGCGCGTGAGATCGACGCGGTTGCGGAGACCGAGCTTGCTGAGGATGTTCTCGCGGTGCCGGTCGACGGTCCGCGGGCTGAGGACGAGTTCGTCGGCGATCTCCTGCGTCGTGTGGCCTTCCGCGATCAACTTGGTCACTTCCTGCTCGCGGGGTGAGAGCTCGCTCGCGACCGGTTCGGTCTTCGACCCGGACAGGTGAGCGATCAGCAGTGAGCGGACCATTCCCGGATAGAGGAACGTCTCTCCGCGCAGCGCAGCCCGGCAGGCGTGGATGAGGTCGCGGTCGGCCGCCGTCTTGAGCACGTAGCCGGAGGCTCCGGCACTCACGGACTCCAGGAAGTACTCCTGGACGTCGTGCATCGAGAGCATCAGGATCTTCAGTTGCGGACGCTGCCGGGCCAGCTCGCGCGCCGCATGAAGACCTGTGCGGCCCGGCATAGCGACGTCGAGCAGTGCGAGATCCACCCGCTCGTCCAATCCGAGCTCGACGGCACGGATCCCGTCCTCCGCCACCGCGACCACCTCCAGGTCCGGAGCGTTGTCGATGAGCAGCCGCAGGCCATCACGGACGAGACCGTGATCGTCGGCGATCAGCACCCCGGCTTTGGCGGGGACGCTCATGCGGCCTGCGCGCCCGTCGGCACGCTCAGGCGGATGGAAGTCCCGCTCCCCCCGGCAGACCTCACTTCGAGGTCGCCACCGACGATGAGCGCTCGTTCCCGCATGCCGGGGATCCCGTAGCCGAGCGCGTCGGCGTCCGGCTCGAACCCCCGGCCGTCGTCGCGGACAGTGAGCTGCAGCCATCCCGCCCCCGCGGTCACGGCGACATCGACACGGGTTGCCGATGCGTGCCGGACGACGTTGGTGAGGCTCTCCTGCGCGATGCGGAAGACGGCGAGCTCGACGTCCGGCGGAAGGGCCGGGAGGTTGGTCTGGATCTGCGGGAAGACTGCGATCCCGGCGACGTCGCCGGTGATGGTGATCAACCCGATCAACGCACTTCGAAGGCCCAGCTCCTCCAGGGACGGTGGCCGCAGCCCGCGGGCGATGCCACGAACCTGCTCGGCGCCGTCGCGGACGATGTCCTGCAGACGGATGACCCGATCGCGGTGTTCGGCAGGGATCTCGTGGGCGAGGCGGTCGAGCCCGAGGACGACCCCGGTGAGGAGCTGGCCGACCTCGTCGTGGAGCTCGAGGGCGATGCGGCGCCGGACCTGCTCCTCGGTTTCCACGGCACGGCGCGCGCTGTCGCGTCGCTCGCGCTCGATGCGATCCAGCATCTCGTTGAAGGTGCTCCCGAGTTGGTCGATCTCCGCCCCGCCGCCGGTCGCCGGGATCCGGCTGCCGGGGCTGAGCAAGTCGACCCGGCGCATGAGTCCCGCCAGGCGCTCCAGTGGGATCATCGACTGGCGTACGAGCAGGAAGTCCGCGATCAGCACGGTCAGCACCCCGAGGGCGAGCACGAGCGCCTCCCGCGGCTGCAGCTCTGCACTCACCGTCGCCGGCGTCACCACGAGCGCCACCGCGGCGGCGGTGAAGAGCACCGCGTTGATGACGAATACGCGCCAGAGGAGCGGCACGCCGATGTTCCCTTCCTAGCTGGCTGAGGCACCGAGAGCATGACTCACCGAGCGGACACGGCGGAGTCCAGGCGACGATGGGGATTTCCACCCATGTCTCGACTCCGTCCAGGAGCCGACAACAAGGAGGCCGCCGTCTAACCCCAGGAGACTTCACCCTCATGCTCACCAGGCTTCGCGAGCGCACTTCCTCGGAGAGGGGCTTCACCCTCATCGAGCTCCTCGTCGTGATCCTCATCATCGGCATCCTCGCTGCCATCGCCCTCCCGGCGTTCCTGGGCCAGCGCGCCAAGGGGCAGGATGCCTCGTCGAAGTCCCTCGTCCGCAACGCCGTGTCCGAGATGGAGTCCTGCTTCAGTACGACGCAGACCTACACCGTCGCTTGCCTGACCGGGAGCGGCTTGGACGTCGGGACCACGGCCGGCAAGGTCAACGTGGTGATCACCGCCGGCGGCTACACGCTCACCTCCTACTCGCAATCCGGGAACACCTTCACGCTGACCAAGACGAACACCGGGACGGCGCGGTCCTGCACCACTGGCTCCGGTACCACCAAGGGTGGCTGCGACGGCACGAGCTGGTGATCCGGAGGGCGCGCGGCCTCACCAGACCCGCGACTCCGTGAAGGCGTCCGGCCTCGCGGTCGACCTGCGCTGAAAAGAACGGGGTGGTCTCCGGTCGCGGGGCGCAACCGCATCGGCGACGCTCTCCCGGTGACCCTCCGGCCCGACATCGCCGCCGAGCACATCTGGATCGAGATCGACCCGTTGGCGAAGCCGATCGCCGGCGCCGTGCATCACGGTCCGGCGTCCGTGCGCCCGTTCGCCGGCTGGCTCGAGCTGGTGGCCCTCGTGGAGGCCGCGTGCGAGGCGACCGACGACCGTGCGAACGCCTCCTAGGCGCGCCGCCGGCTCCCGGATACGATCGCGCCGTGGCCCAGGACCCTGGACTCCGGCCCACCACGACCATCCGCCTGTGCGGCGGGCCGACCGTCACGCAGGGCGGGACGCGCGTCGACCAGCGGCTCCCCTCGCGCCAGTCGCGCATGCTCTTCGCCCTGCTGGTCCTGCACCGGGAACGGGCCCTCAGCCGGGAGGCGCTGGCGGACGCCCTGTGGAACAGCGGCACGGCGCCGCGCTCGCGCGACAGCTCGCTCCGGGCACTGCTGACCGGGGTGCGCCAGGTCTTCGGGCCCGACAGCGTCGAGGGCCGCGAGTCGGTGCGCCTGCGGCTGCCCGAGGGCACTGCGATCGACATCGAGGAGGCGCGCAGCGCCCTGCAGGAGGCGGAGCGCGCCGTGGCGGATCAGGACTTCCCGACGGCCGCGCGCGCCGCCGCGCACGCGTGCGAGCTGACGGCGGAGGAGCTGCTTCCGGCCTCAACGCCCCGTGGATCGACCAGGCCCGCCTCGAAGCCGAGGAGCTCGGCCTGCGGGCGCTCGAGATCGAGGCGGAGGCCGCCCTGCGGGCCGGTCAGCCGGCCGATGCCGAGCGCGCGGCGCAGCGCGTCGTCGAGCGCGCGCCGTACCGGGAGACCGCGCACGCCGTGCTGATCGAGGCGCTCGCGGCGCGCGGGAACGTCGCCGAAGCGACCCTCGCCTACGACCGCCTGCGGACGCTCCTTCGCGAGGAGCTCGGCTCCGCACCGGCCCCGGACGTCGTGGCGCTCTACGAGCGCGTCGTCCTCCGGGCGGCTACCGAGGATCCGGTCGGCGCGCCGCCATTTCCGGCCGCCCTGGCGCGTGCCGGTGAGCGGCCCTTCGTCGCCCGCGCCGCGGAGCGGCTCGCCCTGAGGACCGCGTGGACTGCCGTGCGCGCCGCCGCGCCGCGTCTCGTCGTCCTCTCCGGTGAGCCCGGGATCGGCAAGACCAGCCTCGTCGCGACCTTCGCGCACGAGGCCCACGCCGGCGGCGCCACCGTGCTGCTGGGCCGCTGCCACGCCGAGGGACTCGTCCCCTACGAGCCGTTCGTCGAGGCGCTCCGCCAGCTCCCGGCCGAGGAGCAGCACCGGCGGCGTGAGGTGCTGGCCAGGGTGATGCCCGAGCTCGCGACGGGCGGCGCGCCGGCCACGGGCGGGGACGACGCGGCCGCGCGCTACCTGCTCTACGAGGCGGTGGCGCGCACGCTCGTCGACCGGGCGCGGACGGCCCCGCTCGTCGTCGTGCTCGAGGACCTCCACTGGGCCGACCAGCCGACGCTGATGCTGCTCAAGCACGTCATGCGGTCGGCGGAATGGGTGCCGCTCATGGTGCTCGCGACGTACCGGACCACGGAGGTGGGCGGCACCGGGAAGGTCGTGGACACGCTGACCGACCTGAGCCAGGAGCTGGTGGTCCAGCGGGTGCCGGTCACCGGCCTGGCCGACGCGGAGGTCGCCGAGCTCATCCACGCGCTCGAGGGGCGCCTGCCGTCGCCGCTGCTCGGTCTCGCGATGCGCCGTGACACGACCGGGAACCCGCTCTTCGTGGGCCAGCTGCTCCGGCATCTTTCAGAGACCGGCGCGCTCGTGGACCGCGACGGCGAGCTGGCGGTCACCGCGGGCGCGGACCGGCTCGGCGTGCCGGAGAGCGTGACCGAGCTCGTCGGCCGGAGACTGGCGGGGCTCGACGAGACGACGGTCGCCGTGCTGCGCACCGCCGCCGTCGTGGGCCGCAGCTTCTCCGTGGAGCTGATCGCCGCCGCCGCCCGGCTGGGGCTGGAGGACGCGCTGGTGGCGCTCGAGACCGCGACCGCCGCGGGGCTCGTGGAGGACGCCGGTGACGGCCGGCACGCGTTCGTCCACGCGCTCGTCCGCGACGCCATCTACGAGCGCGTGAGTGCGGCGCGGCGCGTCTCGCTGCACCGCGCCGTGGCGGAGACGCTGGAGACCGGCGCGGGCTCCGACCCGGCCGAGCTCGCGCTGCACTTCCTCGCCGCCGGGGATCGGGCCAGGGGCGGTGAGTTCTCCGTCGCGTCGGCCGTCCGCTCGCTCGGGCAGTTCGCGTACGAGGACGCGGCGACGCATTACGAGCGGGCGCTGGACGTCCTCGGGGAGGACGATCCGCCGCGGCGCTGCGAGCTGCTGCTCGCGCTCGGCGATGCGCAGGCCCGGGCCGGCGACACCGGCGCCTCCAAGCTGGCCTATCGCACCGCCGCCAACGTGGCGGCTGCGCTGGAGCTGCCGGATCAGCTCGCGCGCGCCGCGCTCGGCTACGGCGGGCGCATCGTGTGGGAGGTCGGGCGCGACGATCCGTACCTCGTCACGCTGCTGGAGCGAGCGCTGGATGCGCAAGACGGCGGGGCGGACGTCTGGCGCGTGATGCTGCTCGCGCGCCTTGGCGGCGGCCCGCTGCGCGCCCGTGGCGTCCCGGCGCAGCGCCGGTGGGACGCGACCCAGGAGGCGCTGGACATCGCCCGGAGGCTCGGGCGCGCGGACACCGTCGTCTACGCCCTCAGCGGCTACATCCCGGCGCGCCACTCTCCCGAGTACACGGTCGAGCAGGTCGGGGCGTCGTCCGAGATGATCCGCCTGGCCACCGAGTGCGGCGACTTCGAGCGTGCCCTGGAGGGACACGAGCACCGGCAGGCGGCTCGGCTCGAGCTCGGCGACGTGACGGGGGCAGGTGAGGACCTGGTGGCCATGGCGACGCTGGCGGCAGACCTCCGCCAGCCGGCGCAGGCGTGGTACGTCGCCGTCATCCGGGCCCAGCACGCCCTGCTCGAGGGCCGGCTGCCCGACGCGGAGGTCCTGATCGAGCAGGCACGCGGCATCGGCGAGCGAGCGCAGTCCTGGAACGCCGCGGTCGCCCGTCACCTGCAGAGGTATGTGCTCCGGCGCCTCCAGGGGCGTTCGGCGGAGATCGAGGACGAGGTCCGCCGCGGCGCGGACGTCTACGCCACCTATCCGCTGTGCCTCTGCGCCCACGTGCAGACCCTGGCCGCGCTCGGGCGCGCCGAGGCCGCCGCGGCGCTGGCGGACACGGTCGCTGACGGCGTCGCCGCGATCCCCTTCGACGAGAGCTGGCTCGTGAGCGTCAGCCTGCTCGCAGAGGCGGCCAGCCAGCTCGGCGACGCCGCCGCGGCGGCGGTCCTGTATCCGCGCCTGGAGCCGTACGCCGACCGTGTCGCCGTCTCGACGCCCGAGATCAGCCTCGGCGCGGTCGCCCGCTACCTCGGCCTGCTGGCGGCGACGCTCGCGCTCCGCACAGATGCGACACGGCACTTCGAGTCGGCGCTCGCGGTCAACCGGCGCATCAACGCGCGGCCGTGGCTGGCCTTCACCGAGCGCGACATCGCCGCGCTCCGCGGTTAGGAGGCCCGCCCTACCCGGCCGGGAGGGCAAGGCCCAGCTCCCGCCGTGACCCGATGCCCAGCTTGCGATAGACGCGCCCGAGGTGCATCTCGACGGTCTTGGGGGAGAGGTACAGACGGTCCGCGACCTGGCGGTTGGTCGCGCCGGTGCGGACGACCTCCGCCACCCGCCGCTCCGAGGCGGTCAGCGCGTCCGGGCCCTCGAGCGCCTCGCGCCGTGGACGGGCGCCCGCGATCTCGCGCTCCGTCCGGATGCCGGCGGCGAGCTCACCCGCGCCGAGGCGCTCAGCGAGGGCGAGCGCCTCCGCCAGCGTGTCGCGCGCCCGCCGCCGGAGCCCGGCGTGGCGCTGATGGCGACCGAGCGACAACAGCGCCTGGCAGAGCAGCGAGGGCCGCGGAGCGGCGCGGAGCACGTCGACCGCGCCCTGGGCGGAGTCGACGTCCGTCGCGCGGGCGAGCCGGCCGGCACCGATCGCCGACGGGGTGCCGAAGCAGCGCGCCTGGTCGCGCGTCCAGCGCGTCCACGGCGCCGCGCCGGGATCCGGACCCGGCAGGAGCCCGCGGGAACCGCCTCCGCTCCGGCGGACCGCCTCGAGGCGCGAGCGCAGCCGCTCGAGCATCGTCAGCTCCGCGATGGCGCCGGCACGGGCCGCCACCCGCCAGTGCTCAGCGAGCGCGGCCGCGGCCGCGTCGAGCTCGTCGCAGGCGATCAGCGTGGCAACCGCCAGGCAGCGCTCGAACGCCGTCGGCCCGTCCAGCCCGCAGCGGGCCTCGGCGGCGATGTCCTCGGCCGCACCGCAGCCGGCGCACGCGCGGCGGGCGGCGGCGATCCCCGGCGAGCGCACGTCGGCGAGCACCGGTGCAGACGCGCCGGTGCCGGTGAGCCACAGGGCGTCGATCAGCAGATGGCTCGCGGCGGCGGACTGGGCCGGCGTCGCCAGGGACGCGGCGAGCCGGGCCGCGGCCGGAGCGGCCGGATCGCCCAGCCGCGTCAGTGCGGTGGCGAGGGTCTGCGCGGCTGACCGGCGGTCGTCGCCGGACGCGCGCTCGGCCAGCGCGCGCGCCGCCAGCAGCGTCGCCGCGCGCACCGCGCCGGACGCCAGGGCGGCGTCCGCGGCGTCGACGAGCGCCGCGCTGACGGCGGGGTCGCCGGCCGGCTCGACGGCACAGGCGTGCCGGGCCACCGCGCAGGGCGGGGCGCCGTCCGCGCGCAGGGCGCGGACCGCGCGGCGGTGGGCGATCGCCCGCGCGCCCGGTGGGATCGCGCCCAGCAGCAGCGCCCGCGTCCCCGGGGCGGCGAGCCGCAACGGCCTGGACGGGGCCAGCACACCGTGTCGCGTCAGCGCGTCGGCGGCGCGCTCGGCGACGTCCAGGGCGATCCCGGCGAGCCGGGCCGCCGACGCGACGGTCGCGCCGTCGCCGAGCACGAGGACGGCGACACACAGATCGTCGGCGCCGGCCGGGAGGGTGGTGGAGGGCATGCCGCGCATGCTCCGCCGACCGCGATGGAACAGGGTTGGCGAAACGTTGGACAGGGGGACCCTGCTGTTTCGCAAGTGCAGGGCGCGTCCCCGTCGCGGCGGGCGACGGGGTGCTCGACGGTCTCGGCATGTCCACCAAGATCCTGCTGCTTGCGACCGCGGCCGCCGCAGCCACCAGCCTGGCGAGTTGCGGCAGCGACGCGCCGAAGTCCGGTGCCGGAACGTCCTCGGCGGCCACCGGCACCGCCGCCAAGATCGCCGTGCCCAAGGCCCTGCGCGACCGGGGCCAGCTCACGATCGCCTCGGACGCCACCTACCCGCCGATCGAGTTCCTCGCCGCGGACGGGCAGACGGTGCGCGGGCTCGACGCCGACCTCTCGGAGGCGATCGGCAAGAAGCTCGGCGTTCGCGTCCGGGTCGTCAACGCGCCGTTCGACGGAATCCTCCCGGGCCTGGCGGCCGGCAAGTACGACCTGGGGGTCTCCGGCTTCACCGATACCCGCGAGCGGGAGAAGACCGTCGACTTCGTCACCTACTTCTCCGCCGGCAGCTCGTTCTTCGTCCGCGCCGGGGGTCCCGCGCGCCTGACCCTGAAGGGGCTGTGCGGCTCGACGGTCGCCGTCCAGAAGGGGACGGTCCAGGCCGACGACGCCGCCGCCCAGGACCGCACCTGCCGCCGTGACGGCGACCCGGGCGTCACGGTCCTGCGCTTTCCCGACCAGCCGGCCGCCAACCTCGCGCTGGCCAGCAAGCGCGCCGACGTCGCCATCGCCGACTCCCCCGTCGCCGCCTACGCGGTCAAGCGCTCCGGCGGTCGCTTCGCGCTCTCCGGCACGTCCTACGGGACCGCGCCGTACGGCATCGCGATCCCGAAGCGGGCGGGCATGGCCGAGCCGATCCGGCGCGCGCTCGAGGCCCTCATGCGCGACGGCACCTACCGGTCCATCCTCGGCCGCTGGGGCCTCGAGACCGGCGCGATCACGACCCCGACGATCAACGGCGCCGCAGGCTGATGAGCGTGGCGGCCGGAACCCCGGACCTGGCTCCGGCCGCTGTCGCCGACCCCATCCGGTCCGTACCGGTGCGACACCCGGGCCGGTGGCTGGCCGGGGCGGTCATCCTCGTGACCGGCGCCGCGCTGGTGCGGTCGGCCGCCTCCAACCCGCGCTTCGAGTGGGACGAGGTGCGCCGGTACCTCTTCTCGCACCGGGTGCTCTCCGGACTGGCGGCGACGCTGGAGCTGACCGTGATCGCGATGGTGATCGGGGTCGCGCTCGGTGTCCTGCTGGCCGTCGCCCGCCTCTCCCCGAACCGGCTGCTCGCCGGTGCGAGCTGGTTCTACGTGTGGATCTTCCGCGGCACGCCCATCTTGGTGCAGCTGCTGTTCTGGAACTTCATCGGCGCGCTCTATCCGACGATCGTGCTCGGGATCCCGTTCACCGGCATCGACCTCGTCCACGCCGACGCCAACGTCCTGATCACGCCGTTCGTCGCCGCGATCCTCGGCCTCGGGCTCAACGAGGGCGCCTACATGGCGGAGATCGTCCGCGCCGGCATCCTCTCGGTCGACCCCGGTCAGGCCGACGCCGCTGCCGCGCTCGGGATGACGCGCCTGCGGACCATGCGCCACATCGTCCTCCCCCAGGCGATGCGCGTGATCGTGCCGCCCACCGGCAACGAGGCGATCTCGATGCTCAAGACGACCTCGCTGATCAGCGTGATCGCCTACACCGAGCTCCTCTACTCCGTGCAGCTGATCTACTCGGCCAACTACGAGCAGATCCCGCTGCTGCTGGTGGCGTGCTTCTGGTACCTGCTGTTCACGAGCGTGCTGTCGGCCGGGCAGCACGTGCTCGAGCAGCGGCTCGGCCGAGGACGCGGCGATGCCTGAGCCCATCGTCCGCCTCGCGGCCGTGCACAAGCGGCTCGGTGGCACCGACGTGCTCCGCGGCGTGTCGCTCGACGTGGCCCCGGGCGAGGTGCTGTGCCTGTTGGGACCGTCCGGCTCCGGGAAGTCGACGCTGCTGCGGTGCATCAACCACCTCGAGCGCATCGACGCCGGGCGCGTGTGGGTCGACGGCCGGATGGTCGGCTACCGCGCCTCGGGAGCGAAGCTCCGCGAGCTGAGTGAGCGCGACGTGGCCCGCGGGCGCGCCGACGTCGGGATGGTGTTCCAGCGCTTCAACCTCTTCCCGCACCTGACCGCGCTCGAGAACGTCGCGGTCGCGCCGGTGCGCGTGCGCGGGGTGGCCGCCGCGGTGGCGCGCAGCGAGGGGCGCGCGCTGCTCGGCGAGGTCGGCCTCGCCGACAAGGTCGACGCCTATCCGCAGCAGCTCTCCGGCGGTCAGCAGCAGCGCGTGGCGATCGCCCGGGCCCTGGCCATGCGGCCGAAGGTGATGCTCTTCGACGAGCCGACCTCCGCGCTGGACCCGGAGCTCGTCGGCGAAGTGCTCGAGGTCATGCGCGACCTCGTTCGCGGCGGCATGACGATGCTCGTCGTCACCCACGAGATCGGCTTCGCGCGCGAGGTCGCGTCCAGCGTCGCCTTCCTGGACGAGGGGCGCATCGTCGAACGGGGACCGCCCGCCGACGTCATCGACCGTCCCCAGTCCGCGCGCACGCGTCAGTTCCTGTCCCACGTCCTCTGACCAACCACCAACACCCAACCAGCAAGGAGATCACCATGCAGACCAGGGCCATCGCCATCGCCGCCACCGGGACCGCGCTCGCGCTCGCGCCGCCCGCGCTGGCGGGCACGACGCTGCGGCTCCATGACCACACCACGCGGGTCAAGCAGGTCAGCGACGGCCTCGTCATCCATCAGCGCGTGACCGACCGTGCCACCGGCAAGCGCGTCGGGCACGTGCGGGTCAGGATCTACTTCATCTCCAAGCACAAGGTCCACGCCAAGGTCCGGCTGAAGCTGGCCGACGGGACCCTGCGCGCGTCGTTCGACAGCGACCCGGACGACCGGGTGACGCACGGGACGATCGACGGCGGGACGGGCGCCTACGAGGGCGCGACCGGCACGCTGAAGGATGTCGCGGTCGGCGGCGAGAACACCAACGACGACAACCTGACCATCACGCTCGACTGACGCGTCAGCGCGGGACGCCGTCGAGGATCTCCTCGACGGCGTCGGCCGCCGCGGCCGCGCCGCCCGCGGCGGCGAACCCGGCGGCGACGCGCTCGGCGCCCGGGCGCTTGGCGATCGCGGCGGACACCGCCCGTCGCAGGCGCGCCGCGGTGAGCAGCCGCGGGTGCACGCGCACCCCCGCGTCCGCCGCCTGCACGCGCCGGGCGACGTCGAACTGGTCGCGCAGGAACGGGACGACGCACACCGGGACGCCGGCGGCGAGGGCCTTCTGGGTGATGCCCTGGCCGCCGTGGCACACCACGCACGCGGCGCGCTCGATGATCGGGCCGTGGGGGAGGAACGCGCTGACCCGCGCGTTCGCCGGAGCCGGGAACGCGGACGGATCGTGCGCGCCGGTGGTGACGACCAGGGCCACGTCCTCATCCGCGAACGCGGCGAGCGCGGTCTTGATCAGGCGCTCGTCGCGCTGATAGGCGGTCGAGACGGTGACGAGCACGATCGGTCGCCGCTCGGACGCCAGCCACGCCGGCGGCTCCGAGGGCGGATCCCAGGTCCCAGGACCGACGAGGCGGACCGACGGCGGCCAGTCGCGGCGGTGATACTCGTACGGCTCGGCGGTGAAGGCGATGAACCGGTCCGCCTCCAGCCACTGCTCGTCGTACGTGGCCATCGGGGCGAGTCCGAGGCTCGCCCGGACGGTGTTGCGCCGCGCGACGTGCGGTCTGACGACCGCGTCGGCGACCCGCAGCAGCAGTCGATCGCGCGCCCGTCCCAGCGGGCCCCGGGCACGGACCAGGCCGGCCCCGTGCAGCGGCGCGTCGACCGAACGCAGCGGGGGCGGATACGGGCAGAACTTGACCCACGGAAGGCCGGACGCGGCCGCCACGAAGCCAGCGCCCTCGCACTGGATGTCGACGATCAGCGCATCCGGGCGCACGTCGCCGATCGCGCGCTGCAGGTCCGGGATCTCGAGCTGCGCGCGGCGGTGGTAGAGGTCGAGGATCCGCATCGTGTTGGCCGCCTGCGAGCGCACGTCCCAGTCGACGAACTCGATCGCCGCGATGCCCGGATTGACGGCCGCCGTCTCGAGGCCGAGCGCGTTCAACGTCGCGACCGCCTCGGCGAGCGTGCGCAGGTGGACCTCGTGGCCCCGGCGCCGCAGCTCGAGCAGCATCCCGGCGGGCGGGTAGGTGTCCCCGGGCGTGGGCGAGGTGTAGGCCAGGATCCGCGCCATGTCAAAGCCGGAAGTCTTCCCCCTTCCCCCGTCGATCGCGACGGGGTCACCCCCTGCTCTTTGACCCGCCCGGTCGCGCTAGCAGCGCTTGCGCACGATCACCGTCCGCCGCGTGCCGTCGCGCAGCACGAGCGTCACCCGCAACCGCCGGTGCCGGGCGACCGTGACGGCCAGCGGGCGCTTCGCATCGCGGGCGAGGACCCGGCGGCCGCGGCGCACGACGAGCCGGACGACGCGCTTGTCGCGGACCCGCAGGCGCACGCGGCGGCCCGAGCGGCAGCGGGCGCGGACCCTCGGCGCCGCGGCCGGCTTGACGCGAGGGTCGGTGACCGGCGGCGCGGGCACCTGCGGCGGGACGGCGTCGCGCAGCGCGACGATCCCCTGCAGCACGCCCACGTACGCGCTGCCGTCGGGCCCGATCGTGACCGGCGCGTAGTTGTTGTTGTAGAGCGGCCCGCGGCCGGCCAGGGCGCGGTAGACCGTCTTGCCGGTCCGCCAGTCGAGCGTGGTCAGGTACCACGGGTCGGTCGCGTCGCCGCCCGGCTTGGTGTAGGTGTAGACGAGGCCGTTGGCGAGCGAGACCTTCGCGACCACCGACGGAGCGCTGACCTGCTCGGCCGTCCAGGCCAGCCGGCACGTCCCCGCCTTGCGGTCCACGACGACCTTGGCCAGCCCGGGCTTCGTCGTCGCCCCCGCCGCCACCGACTGCGGGCCCTCGTAGCCGTAGTTGTTCTCGGCGACCAGGCTCGTCCCGTCGGTGATCAGGGATTGATCATCGGAGGAGGCGCCGGCCTTGAAGACGGGAACGCGGCACAGCTCGCGGTTGACGCCCTTGGGCAGCGTCGCCGCGCGGCGGTGGACCACGACCTCGATCGGATCGGCGTTGGACGTGATCGCCTCCAGGTCGTCGCCCATCAGCGTCGGCGTCGTGCCCGATCCGGCCTGGCTCTGGCCCGGCTTCTGCGTGCCGTCGTTGGGGTACTCGGCGCGCCAGACGACCTTCGGCGTCCCGTCCGGGCCGGCCTCGAAGCGGTAGTCGGCCTTGTCGGTGACGATGTAGACGCCGTCGTCGCCGACCGCGAACGAGTTGCCGTTGGGCTCGTGCGTGTCCAGCGACTTGACCACGTCGCGGTCCTTGTCGACCGTCGCCACGATGCCCTTGCGCGTCGCCACCCACAGCCGTCCCGTGAAGTCGGGCAGGATCGAGATGATGCCGTCGCCCTCCGGGATGGTCCCGGTGAGGTCGACGTCGCGGACCTTCTGGAAGCCGACGCCCGACGCGTCCGGGCCGATCACGTAGAGGTGCCGGTCGCCCGTGCCGACCACGACCCGGTCCTGGTTGTCGAGGTAGAAGTAGCCGCCGCCCGTGAAGTTCTGAAACGGGTTGCCGATCGCGGCCGGGCGGCGCGGGAGGACGAACTGGGCCAGGGACTCGAGCGTGGTGGGATCCAGGCGGCGCAGGGTGACGGCGTCGAACCCGACGCAGATCGTCACCAGCCGGCCCTCCCGGTCGAACGTCACCGAGCCGCAGACGCCGTTGTAGGTGCCGGTCGTCACCCGCACGTCGCGCCCAAGCGGTCCCGACGTCAGGTAGCTGTCGGTCTGGTAGCCGTCGTCGTGGAGGTTCGAGCGCCCGTTGGGGGCCATGAACGGATGCTCGGGGACCTTCAGCGACGGGATCGCGTACGGGACCGCCGGCTCGCCGATCACCTGCGTGGCGTCTTGGGCGTGAGCCGCCGCCGGGAGGACGAGGACGCCGATGACGGCGAGGAGGGCGCGCATGGGGCGAAGTATGCCAGCGTTCCCCATCTTGCTTGTCGAGAAGACAGGTAGGGTGGTGCCTGAGCCGTGCAGCCTGACGACACCGACCTCACCCGGCGCCAATTGCTGGCCGCCGGCGCCGCGCTGATGGCGACATCCAGCGTGAGCGCCGATGCGCTTGCGGCCAAGCCCAGGCCGCGGCCGCCGAACGTCGTCGTCATCCTCGCCGACGACCTCGGGTACGGGGCGCTCGGCGCCTACGGCCAGAAGACGATCCTGACACCGGAGCTGGACCGCCTCGCGCAGGAGGGAGCGCGCTTCACCAACGGCTACGCCGCGGCGCCGATGTGCGCGCCCTCGCGATGCTGCCTGCTCACTGGCATGCACAACGGGCACGCGCGGGTGCGCGACAACTCCTTCAACGACACCCACGTCGAGCCGCGCCTCGAGCCCCAGGACACGACGGTCGGGACGGTCCTGCAGGGCGCCGGGTACACGACCGGGGTGTTCGGCAAATGGGGGTTCGGCGACGACGACGCCGTGCGCCGCGACGACATCGGCGTCGGCGTCTGCACGGGCGGCCGTCCCGCGATCCCCGTCCCCCAGCCGGCGGCGCCCGACCCGAGCCATCCCCTGCAGAAGGGCTTCGACGAGTTCGTCGGGCTGATCACCCACAACCACGCGACGGAGGGCTATTACCCGGACTACCTCTGGGACGGGAACACCCGCGTCGCGCTCCCCCAGAACGCCTACGAGCAGCGCGGCGCCTACGCGCCCGAGCTCTACCTCGAGCGCGCGCTCGCCTTCATCGAGCGCAACCGCGCGCGCCCCTTCTTCTGCCTCTTCACCCCGCAGCTCGTGCACTGGCCCTCGCTCGTGCCCTCCGTCGCGCCTTACGAGGACAAGGACTGGACCGACGACGAGAAGCGCCTCGCCGCTCAGTTCACCCTGCTCGACAGCTACGTCGGACGCGTGCGCGCGACCCTTGAGCGCGCCGGCCTCGCCGACAACACGCTGCTGCTGTTCACCTCCGACAACGGCCCGACGCCCGAGGAGCGCACCGCGCTCGGCTCCGGGCAGTGCACCGACACGTCCGGACCCGCGCCGACGGCCGGCGTCGCCGAGACTCGGTGGGGCGTGGCCGGCGGCCTGCGCGGCACCAAGCACACGCTCTACGAGGGCGGCGTGAAGGTCCCGCTGATCGCGTGGGGACCCGGTGTCCTGCGTCGCGACGGCAAGGTCCCGGTCGACCGCCCGTGGATCTCGTCGGACATCCTCCCGACGCTCGCCGACCTCGCCGGCGTCACCGCGCCCAGCGACGTCGACGGGATCTCGATCCGCCGCTGGCTGACGGGCGAGGGGGCGAAGGCCGTCCCCCATCCGCCGCTGTACTGGGAGCGCCCGCCGTACGGCGCCTACCCGCTCGACACCTCGCCGCCCGTGCCGACCACGTACGGCGAGGCCGTCCGCGACGGCGCGTGGAAGCTCGTCCGCTACGCCCCGTCGACCGATCCCACCGCACCGGACGACCGCTGGAAGGTCGAGCTCTACGACCTGGCCGCGGACCCGAAGGAGGCGACCAACGTCGTCGACCAGCAGCCTGACATCGCCGCGCGCCTGCTCGGCCTGATCCACGCTGCGCACACGCCCCAGCCGTTTGCCCGCGCGCCCTACACGGCGCGGCGCCTGAGGACCGGATTCGACACGCAGCGCGCCCGGCACCGCGCCCAGGCCGAGCGGCTGCGTCAGCGGCGCCGGAGGCGGAGGGCGCTGCGGAGAGCGAAGGCGCGGGCGCGGCACCGGTCGTGACGGCCGGCGCCGCGCTGATGGACACCTGGGCGCAGGTGCCGGGCGCCCGCTTCCCGATGGGGTCCGAAGGCCCCGAGGCCCATCCGGAGGAGCGCCCCGTCCGGGAGGTCGAGGTCGAGGCGTTCGAGCTGGACACCGTCGCCGTCACCAATGCGCGCTTCGCGGCCTTCGTCGCCGACACGGGCTGGCAGACCGACGCCGAGCGCTTCGGTTGGTCGTTCGTCTTCGCCGGGTTCGTCGAGCCCGGCACGCCGGTATCCGCCGCGGTGGCCGCGCCCTGGTGGCTGGCCGTCGACGGGGCGACCTGGCGCACGCCGGAGGGGCCGGGCTCCGGGCTGGCCGGACGCGAGCAGCACCCGGTCGTCCACGTCTCCCAGGCCGACGCGCTCGCCTACTGCGCGTGGGCCGGCTGCCGGCTGCCCACCGAGCCCGAGTGGGAACGCGCGGCGCGCGGTGACCTGGTCGGGAAGCCGTTTCCGTGGGGCGGTGAGCTCGCGCCGGGCGGGGTCTGGCGCTGCAACGTCTGGCAGGGCACCTTCCCCACGGAGGACACCGGGGAGGACGGGTACCGCGGGACCGCCCCGGTCGATGCCTACGCGCCGACGGCGTTCGGCCTGCGCTGCATGATCGGCAACGTGTGGGAGTGGACCGACGGCGCGGCGCGCGGCGGCTCGTACCTCTGCCACGCGTCCTACTGCAATCGCTACCGGACCTCCGCGCGCAACCTGCTCACGCCCGACAGCTCGACGGGCAACCTCGGCTTCCGCTGCGCTCGGTCATGAGGGCACACCAGGGGCGGGCCTGCGGCCGCGAGGAGATCGAGCTGCGCATGCGCGAGGCGCCGATCGCCCTGATGAGGGCGGTCGGCGCGTCGAGCCCCTCGCCGTGATGGAGCAGCCGCAGCGACCTCCGGTCAGGCCGGGATCGCCTCCCCCGCGATGTGGCCGTTGCGGTGCTTGGCCAGCGCGAGGGTGGGGACGATGAGGACGGCGCGGTCAGCGTGCTGGACGACGTCATGCGACACGCTGCCGAGCAGGAAGGACTTGACGCCCCCGAGGCCGCGCGTGCCCATGACGACGAGTTCGGCGTCGACAGCCTCGGCTTCGGCAAGGATCGTGAAGGCGATGCCGCCCGCACGCGTCGCTGACCGCGAGGTGGCGTCAAGCCCTGCGGCGACGGCGCGCGTCGCGCCCTCGGCGGCGGTCGCCTCGGCCGCCTTAAGGCTGGCGTCGTCGATCGCCTGGGAATCTGCGTAGGTCCCGGACCACCCGACGCCCATGCCCATGCCGGCGCTCGAGCCGTTGCGCTCCATCGCGTCGAAGAAGGGCTCCCACACGGTCAGGACCGTTGCCTGCGCGCCAGGCATCAGCTGTGCTGCGCGGTCGATGGCGACTTGGGCGTCTGCCGATCCGTCGTAGGCGATCATGATCATGACCGCACCTTCCTTCTGACTCTGGTCGGCCCCGATTGACCGCTCGTCGGAACGTAGCTCTCGCGGCCCGCGCGACCGGTCGGGTTTCCCGCAGGGATCGCGCGCGAACTACGCCGGCGCGCCGGCGACGCCGGTCATGGCCGCACCGCGTCGCCGTTGTGTGATGCGGGGGTGGGCGAGGACGCCTGGACCTCGCGCTGCAGGAACGCGCCGAGTTCGCCGATCGTGCTCATGAGCGGCGCCGGGAACATGATCGTCGAGTTCTTGTCGACGCCGATCTCGACCATGGTCTGCAGGTTGCGCAACTGCAGCGCGAGCGGGTGGGCCATCATGATGTCCGACGCGCGCCCGAGCTCGCCCGCGGCGAGCGCCTCCCCCTCGGCGGCGATGATCTTCGCGCGCTTCTCGCGCTCGGCCTCTGCCTGTCGAGCCATCGCGCGCTGCATGCTCTCCGGCAATTGGATGTCCTTGAGCTCGACGAGCGTGACCTTGACGCCCCACTCCTCGGTCTGGACGTCGAGGATCTCGCGGATGTTCTGGTTGATGACGTCCGTCTCCGACAGCGTCTCGTCGAGCGTGTGCCGGCCGACGACGGCGCGCAGCGTCGTCTGGGCGATCTGGTTGATCGCGGCGGCGACGTTCTCGATCGCCACCACGGACTTCACCGCGTCGTCGACGCGGTAGTAGGCGACGGCGGAGACGTCGACGCTGACGTTGTCCTTGGTGATGATCCCCTGCGACTGGATCGGCATCGTCACGATCCGCAACGACACCCGGTACACGCGATCGACGAGCGGGATGATGAAGACGACGCCCGGCTCGCGGGCACCGTCACGGACGCGGCCGAGGCGGAACTGCACACCCCGTTCGTACTGCTTGAGGATCCGGACGCTCGCCGCCAGGAAGAGCAACGCGATGACCGCGAGGACGATGACCACGTCGACGACGATCACGCCCTCACCTCCTCGTAGGCGGCCGCGTCGAGCGTGGGCTCGAGCGCTGATTCGACGCCGCGGGCGAGGACGATGACCGGGCAGCTCGCCGCGGCGATGACGCGACGCGACACCCCGCCGAGCAGGACCGCACGGAGTGGGCCGTAGCCCCGGGAGCCGCAGACCAGCAGGTCCAGGCGCTCGGAAAGGTGGTTCAGCGTGTCGGCGGGGTCCCCGACGAGGGCGTCGACTTCGATCGTGACGTCACTGGCTAGCCCGGGAAGCCGGGCGACGGCAGCGCGCATGACTGACTCCAGCTTCAGCCTGTGCCCGCCCTCCACGTCGATGATGTCCAGGCCCGGCTCGATCCTTCCGCCGGGTCGTATCTCTCCGTAGAGCGCGATGTGCTCCCGCACGACGGACAGGACCCGCAGAACCGCATCCGCGCGCCGGGCCAGCGCGTAGGCGCCACGCAGCGCCTCCAGGCCTTCGACCGTGTCGGCGAAGGCGACGCCGATGGTGGTGATGTGACCGTGCGGATCTCCGCCACTCGGGACGACGGCGACGGCGCAGGGCGCACCGTGCATGAGTCGCTCGGCCGTCGAGCCGGGGACGATCCGGCCGATGGCGCCCCGCGCCGACGAGCCGACGACGAGCAGCCTCGCGCCGAGGCGGTCCGCCTCCTCGTGGAGGGCGTGGGCCGCGCTCGTGCCGTGCAGCTTGCTGTACTCGATCCAGACGCCGCCGGTCTCGAGCTCGGCCTTCAGCTCGGCCATCGCTTGGACACCGAGTTGCGTGAGCTCCTCGTCGGCGTACGGCGGCGGCAGGGAGTCGGTGATGGGCGTGGGAGCGCAGACGGAAGAGACGATCAGGGGCGCCCCCGTCAGGCGGGCGGCAGCCACCGCGAAGTGGACAGGGGCCCGATCGAGGGTCTGCGGGTCGAAGCCCACCAGGATCGGCCGGCTGTCGGTGTCGATCTTCACGCGGGCACGCCTTCGAGCTGTTCGAGATAGGGCGCGAGGTACTCCGCCGCGATCTTCGTCGGAGGCGACCAGGTGGGCTTGTCCGTGATCACGGACTCGAAGCTGCCGCCGCCGTTGATCCGCGCGCTGAGAAAGCGCGGTTTGCCTCCGGTCAGAAGGAGGCCTCGGATCTGAGGGCGGTAGAGCGCTGCTTCGACAGGCGCACCGGCCTTCGCAGCGATCGCCAGTGCGATGGTGTCCGCCTGCAGCGCCGCGAGCCCGCCGTGCTTGATGGAGAAGTCGGCGGCGTCGCCGGCGGCGTAGACACCGTCGATGCCTTTCACACGGCAGTACGGATCGACCGGGAAGAAGCCGTGGCTGTCGCTCGGTAGGCCCGCGATCGGCGGACCCGTCAGCTCCGGGAGGGCGATGATGCGGCTGGCGTCGACGGTGCGGGTCCCCGCAGCGATGACGACGTGTCCGGATGATGGAACGTCTGCGTCTGCCGCCGTCTCCACCGCGATGCCTGCGTCGGCGAGCAGCTCGGAAATGCCCTCACTGGCGCCGGTGCCGAAGACGGCCAGCGGTGACGCCTCTGGGGTGACGATCGTGATGGCGATCTCCGCGCCCATGTCGTAGGCCCGCTCGGCCGTCATCAGGGCGAGCTCGTAGATCGGCAGAGGCCAGGCCATACGTGGCGGGATCACGAACGCGACGCTGTGGACGTAGCCGCCCTCGACGTCTTGGATGAACCCGTGGAGCTGGTCGTCGAGGTGGCGATCGTCGATGGTGGTGGCGTGTTCGAAACGCTCCTGCCGCCGGCCGCCCATCGCGAGGACCAGCGCCTCGTACGACAGCTCCTCCCCGGCCTCTGTGTGGGCGGTCCGAGCGACCGCGTCGACCCTGGCCAGGCTCCCCGCCAGGAGCGTCGCCCCCATGTCGGTCACCATCTCGCGCAGATCGTGACGGCGAGCGGCACCGAAGGCGAACGGCTCCCGCACCGTCATCGGGCGGTAGACGAACTCCGTGTCCGGGGCGAGCACGGTCACCGAGACGCGGTCACCGGCGAGCGCGCGCAGGGCGAGCGTCGTCTCGAGGGCGGCCACGCCGCCACCTGCGACGACGACATTGAGGGGTGTGTCCATCCCTCGAAGCAAACGCGATCCGGTGCCGTCTGTCATCGGGGACCGCCCGCGCCGCACTGCGGGGAAGTACGGGGTCGTGGCGCTAGACCACGCCCCCGACGAGCGCGCCGATGCCGGCGGTGGCCGCCATCGCGACAGCACCCCAGGCCACGACGCGTGCCGTGGCCCGTCCCCGCGGTGCCCCACCGAGCCGGGCCCCGAAGTCCCCGAGGACGGCCAGGGCGATCAAGGTGACCGGAACGGTGATGGCCACGCGCGCCCGTGTCGGCGACACGGCGACCGCAAGGAGCGGCAGCATGGCGCCGGCCGAGAACGCCACCGCGGAGGTCCAGCCGGCTTGAAGCGGACGCGCCCTTCGCCTCCCGTCGAGCCCGAGCTCGTCCCGCGCGTGTGCTTCGAGCGCACCGTGCCTCGAGAGGTTCGCCGCGACCTCTGTGGCAAGCTCCGGCGGGAGGCCGCGCTGCTCGTAGATGCCGGTGAGCTCACGCATCTCCCCGTCCGGGTCGCGCCGCAGCTCGCGCTCCTCCAAGCGCATGTCGGCCTGCTCCGCGTCGCGCTGGGAGCTCACCGAGACGTACTCGCCGGCCGCCATCGACAGGGCTCCGGCGACCAGGCCTGCGATACCGGCCGTCACGATCACGCTTCCTGACGCGCCGGAAGCGGCAACGCCCAGCACGAGGCTTGCCGTGGACAGGATGCCGTCGTTGGCGCCCAGCACGGCTGCGCGCAGCCAGTTCGACCGATGGCCGCGATGAACCTCGCGACTCGGCGTCGATCGGATGCGCCGGCTACGCGTGGCGACGGACTCCCTTTCGGCGGCGCGTCGCCATCATGTCTCGGTCGGCTCGCACGATGAGGTCGCCGACGGACTCCGCCTCGTCTCTCGAGGCGTATCCGACGCTGATCGTCGCGCCGTTCTGGGCGTCGGCGATGTGGGCGGAGATCTGGTCGAACCGGCTCTGAACGCCGGCGAGATCCTGCCCGGTGAGGGAGCAGATGAATTCGTCGCCGCCGTAGCGAAAGATCAGGTCGTAGGGGCGCAGGGCAACCTTGATGCTGCCGGCCACCTCCCTCAGGAGAGCGTCGCCGGCCACGTGCCCCTGCGCATCGTTCACGGCTTTCAGCGAGTCGACGTCCACGAAGGCGACCACCGCCGGCTCCGCGGTGCGGTGCGCCCGATCGAGCTCTCGCTCGACGGCGGCGAGCCCCACCCGTCTGCGCATCGTCCCCGTCAGGTGGTCGACGCCCTCCGCGGCGAGCTCGACGGCGGCGGCCTGCCGGTCGGCGGCGGCGGCGGCGCGATCTCGCTGCGCCTGGAGACGGTCACGCGCGGCCTCCTCCCGCTGCGCGGTGGAGCGGGCGCGAAGAGCGGCGGCGTGCTTCCGGTCGTTCGCCGCGTTGAGCAGGATGTCCAAGCCGACCTGGGACCCGTTGCTGCTTCGCCTCCGGGACTTCTCCAGTTGCTCGATCTCGGCGTCCAGCACCACCGACAGATGGTCTCGCGCGGTCGCCGCCACGTCGCGCGCGTCGGCATCCCTGTCGCGCTGCTCGGCCGTCGCGTCGCGGACGCTTGCCGCATCTGCTCGCGCCTGCGAGGCCATGTCACGGTCGATCGTCGTCTGAGACCGCGTCCTACGGGTCTGCGCCGAGTTGGCCCGCGATCCGCCCGACCTCTGCGCTTGGTCGCTGTCGGCCTGGTCGAGGTCCGAGGCTCGCTGGTCTCGGTCCGATGCGGCCTGGTCTATGTCCGACGCGCCTTGATCGGCGTCCGAACTGGTCTGGTCGAGATCCGCGCTGCTCTGATCCGCGTCGGACGACGTCTGGTCGACCTCGGACAGATCCTCGTCGTGGCCCTCTGAGAAGGGATGCTCGGTGGGCATGATGCCTTCGATCTCCCGCGCTCTGAAAGGGACCTCTCGGGCGAGAGCACAGATCGAGACACCAGAGACGTCAGCCTCTCGAGTGTAGGCAGACGTAGTTCTCCGCTGCCCGGCGCGGCTTGCCCCCGATGACGGTCGGCGCCGGCGGCGGGACACTCGGCCGCGACATGGGCCACGCCACCTCGACCTCGCCAGCCATCCGTCCGGTGGTGCCGGCGGACCTCCCGCTCCTCGACGCCCTGCTGGGTGGACTGGACAGCCAGTCGCGGTACCGGCGGTGGTTCTCGGGCGGGGTCGATGTCCACCGGGCCGCCGCCTGGGCCGCGGATCCCGGTCGCGAGGACGCCGTGGGCCTCGTCGCGATGGGCCCTGACGGTGCGCTCGTCGGCCACGCGGCGTTCATCCCCATCGACGCCTCCCGGGCTGAGGTCTGCTTCGAGGTTGCCGCCGCGTCGCGCCATCACGGGGTGGCGGGACGGCTGTTGTCAGCGCTCGAGCGGCGGGCGGCGCAGCGCGGGTTGACGACGTTCGTGGCCGAGGTGCTCTCCGAGAACGCGGACATGCTCGCCGTCATGCGCGAGCACGGTCCGTGCCACGAACGCCGTGACGGCAACATCGTGGAGCTCGAGCTCGCCGTCGAGGTCACGCAGCGGCAAGGCATTCGCGCACCTGACGGGCGATCTCGAGATCCTCGCGCGCGGCGACGACGAGCGTGCTGACCGTGGCCTGCGGCGTGCCGATCGCGCGGTCCCCGTCGCGGTCGGCGTTGCGGCGTGGATCGAGCGACACGCCGAGGAAGCCGAGGCCGTCGGCCGCGGCGGCGCGCACCGCCGGGGCGTGCTCGCCGACCCCGCCGCAGAACACCAGCACGTCCAGACCGTCCATCGCGGCGGCCATCGCGGCGATGCCCGCGCGGAGGCGGTGGGTGGACACGCCGAGCGCGAGGACGGCGCGCGGTTCCCCGCGCGCCGCCCCGTCGACGACCGCACGCATGTCGCCGTCTCCGGCGAGGGCGAGCAGCCCGGAGTCGTGTTCGAGCGCGTGTGCCATCTCGGGCTCGGTCAGACCCGTCTGCTCGAGCAGCCACAGCAGCAGGCCGGGATCGACGCTGCCCGAGCGCGTGGCCATGACCAGCCCGTCGAGAGGCGTGAAGCCCATGGTGGTGTCGACGGACCGGCCGTTGCGCACGGCGGTCAGCGAGGCCCCGCTGCCGAGGTGGCAGGTGACGATCCGCAGGTCGTCCGGTCGCCGGCCGAGCAGCTCGCTCGCGCGCCGCGCGGCGGATGCGTGCGCGAGCCCGTGGAAGCCGTATTTGCGCAGCCCCCAGCGCTCGCGCCAGGCGAGCGGCAGCGCGTAGGTGTGCGCGGCGGCGGGCAGCGTCGCGTGGAACGCGGTGTCGAAGCAGGCGACGGCCGGGACGTCGCCGAGCGCGACGGCGACGGCGTCGAGCGCCGCGAGCGACTTGGCCTGGTGCAGTGGTGCGAGCGCGCTGAGCGCGACCAGGTCGCGGCGCACCTCCGCATCGATGCGCACCGGGCCCCGGTAGTCCGGGCCGCCGTGCACGATGCGGTGGCCGACGGCGTCCACCGTCCCGATCCCGGTCACCGCCGTCGCCACGGCCGAGGCGTCGACCTCCGCCCGCGGGGCGGCGATCTCCTGCCCGGCGACGACCCGGTCGCCGTCGAGCACGGCGAGCTTCAAGCTGCTGGAGCCCGCGTTGACGACGAGGACGCGCATCGCCGGCTCAGGTGGGCCAGGTCCAGTCGCGGATCTCCGCTGGGTCGTCGCCCGTCGCTCGCGTGTAAGCCCGGTGGCGCACGCGCTCGTCGGCCATGTGCTGGCGCAGCGCGGCGGCGGAGGCGCCGAGGCGGGGCACGCGGTCGATGACGTCCATGACCAGGTGGAACCGGTCCATGTCGTTGAGCATGAGCATGTCGAAGGGCGTCGTGGTCGTCCCCTCCTCCTTGTAGCCGCGTACGTGGATGCCGGCGTGATTCGCGCGCCGGTAGGTCAGCCGGTGGATTAGCGTGGGGTAGCCGTGATAGGCGAAGATCACCGGGCGGTCGGTGGTGAAGAGCGCGTCGAACTCCGCGCCGGGCAGCCCGTGCGGATGCTCCGCTTCCGGCTGCAGCCGCATGAGGTCGACGACGTTGACGAAGCGCACCTTCAGCTCGGGGAGATGCTCGCGCAGCAGCGCGGTGGCGGCCAGCGCCTCGAGGGTCGGGGTGTCCCCGGCGCAGGCCATCACCACGTCGGGCTCGCTTGACTCGTCGTTGCTCGCCCACGGCCAGATCCCAAGGCCGCGCGTGCAGTGGACAACCGCCTCGTCCACGCTCAGGTAGTCCAGCGCGGGCTGCTTGCCGGCCACGATGACGTTGATGTAGTGGCGCGAGCGCAGGCAATGGTCGGCCACCGAGAGCAGGCAGTTCGCGTCCGGCGGCAGGTAGACGCGCACCACCGCGGCCGTCTTGTTGGCCACGTGGTCGATGAAGCCCGGGTCCTGGTGGCTGAAGCCGTTGTGATCCTGGTGCCAGACGAGTGAGCTGAGCAGGATGTTCAGCGAGGGGATCGGCCGCCGCCACGGGAGCTCGGCGCTCACCTTCAGCCACTTGGCGTGCTGGTTGACCATCGAGTCCACGATGTGGATGAAGGCCTCGTAGCAGTTGAACAGCCCGTGCCGGCCGGTGAGCAGGTACCCCTCGAGCCAGCCTTCGCAGAGGTGCTCGCTGAGGACCTCCATCACGCGCCCGTCGATTGCGAGGTGGTCGTCGGTGTCCAACCGCTCGGCCCCCCAGGCGCGGTCGGTCGCCTCGAAGACGGCGGTGAGGCGGTTCGACGCGGTCTCGTCAGGCCCGAAGATGCGCAGGTTCGCCGCCTCGGCGTTGGCCCGCAGCGCGTCGCGCAGGAAGCCGCCGAGAACGCGCGTGGCCTCGCTGGTCGTCGTGCCCGGCTCCGCCACGGCGACGCCGTAGTCGCGGAAATCGGGGAGCTCGAGGTCGCGCGTGAGCGCGCCGCCGTTGGCGTGCGGGACGGCGCCCATGCGCCGCGCTCCGATCGGCGCCAGCGCCGAGAGGTCCGCGCGCAGCGCGCCGTCTGCGTCGAACAGCTCCTCCGGCCGGTACGAGCGCATCCACTCCTCCAGCTGCGCGAGATGCTCCGGGTCGTCGGCGAGGTTGGCGAGCGGGACCTGGTGGGAGCGGAACGAGCCTTCCGCGGGAAGGCCGTCCACCGTCTTCGGGCCCGTCCAGCCCTTCGGGCTGCGCAGGACGATCATCGGCCAGCGCGGGCGTTCGGTGACACCGTCGTCGCGCGCGGCGGACTGGATGGCCGCGATGTCGTCGGCGACGTGGTCGAGCGTCGCGGCCATCAGCTGGTGCATCGCCTCCGGCTCGTCGCCGGTGACGAAATGCGGCGCGTAGCCGTAGCCCTCCAGCAGGCTGCGCAGCTCGGCCTCCGGGATCCGCGCGAGCAGCGTCGGGTTGGCGATCTTGTAGCCGTTGAGGTGCAGGACCGGCAGCACGGCACCGTCGCGCGCCGCATCGAGGAACTTGTTCGAGTGCCAGCTCGCCGCGAGCGGCCCGGTCTCCGCCTCGCCGTCGCCGATCACGCAGCACACGAGCAGCTGCGGATTGTCGAAGGCGGCGCCGTAGGCGTGGGCGAGCGAGTAGCCGAGCTCGCCGCCCTCTTGGATCGAACCCGGGGTCTGCGGCGCGACGTGGCTCGGGATGCCGCCCGGGAAGGAGAACTGGCGGAACAGGCGCCGCATCCCCTCCTCGCTGCGCGCGATGTGCGGATACAGCTCGGAGTACGTCCCCTCCAGGTAGGTGTTCGCCACCAGGCCGGGGCCGCCGTGCCCGGGCCCGGCGACGTAGAGGACCTCGAGATCGCGGGCGCGGATCAGCCGGTTGAGGTGCGCGTAGATGAAGTTCAACCCGGGCGTCGTCCCCCAGTGGCCGAGCAGCCGGGGCTTGACGTGCGCAAGCGTCAGCGGCTCGCGCAGGAGCGGGTTGTCGAGCAGGTAGATCTGGCCGACCGAGAGGTAGTTGGCCGCGCGCCAGTACGCGTGCAGCGCATCCAGCTCGGTCTCCGGCAGGGGCGTCTCGCGGACGGGGGCGGTCAGGGTGGCGGTCATGGGGTTCCGATCGGGGAGGGGTCGTGGCGGCGCACCCAGGCGCGGCGCAGCTCGTCGCTACCCCAGACGATCACCGGGAAGCAGGCGAGCAGCGCGAGCTCGGGGAGACCGAGGGCGGCGGTGTGGAAGAGGTCCTGCACCGGCGGCGCGTAGATCAGCGCCGCGGCGAAGACGAGCTCGAAGGCGATGCCCCAGAGCAGCAGCGGGTTGGAGAAGAAGCCGATCTCGCGCAGCGAGGCGTGGCTCGTGCGCGCGGCGAACGCGGTGCCCACCTGGCACGCGGTGATGCCCGCGAAGGTCATCGTGGTGGCCGCCAGATAGGCGTGGTGCAGCGGCGCCCCGGCGCCCGTGGCGTCGCCGGGGGCCCAGCCGGCACGGAGGAGCACGAAGAAGAAGCCGCCGCAGACGAGCGCCGCTTCGAGGAGCCCCAGCCACAGCCAGGCGCGGGTCAGCATGGCGCGTGTGAGGATGCTGCTCGATCGCGGGCGCGGCTTCTGGTCCATCAGGCCCGGCTCGGCCGGCTCACGCCCCAGCGCCAGGGCCGGCAGCGTCTCCGTTCCCAGGTCGATCGCCAGGATCTGGAGTGCCGTCAGCGGCAGCGGGATGCGTCCGCCCGACAGCGCGTAGATCACGAACGGGATCATCTCCGGCGTGGCGTGCGCGAAGATGTAGGTGACGAACTTGCGGATGTTCGCGTACACCGTGCGGCCCTCCTTGACCGCGGCCACGATCGACGCGAAGTCGTCGTCCTGCAGGACCATCGCCGCCGCCTCGCGGGCGACGTCGGTACCGGACGCGCCCATGGCGATCCCGATGTCCGCGCGGCGCAGCGCCGGCGCGTCGTTGACGCCGTCGCCGGTCATCGCGACGGTGTGGCCGGCGCCGCGCAGCGCGTCGACGATGCGCAGCTTGGCCTCCGGTGAGCTGCGCGCCACGATCAGCTGCGGCGAGGCGCGCAGGACCTCGTCCAGGCCGTCGTCGCTCATGGCGTCGAGCTCAGGTCCGGTGATGACCTGCGGGTGCTCGCCCACGATCCCGGCCTCGCGGGCGATCGCCGAGCCGGTGAGGCCGTCGTCGCCGGTGATGACGATGATGCGGATGCCGGCCCGCTGGCAGTCGGCCACGGCCGCCGCCACCTGCGGGCGCAGCGGGTCGCGCATCGCGATCAACCCGAGGAAGCACAGCTCCGCCTCGGCGCCGTCGCGATCGTCCGCGCGCTGCTCGGACACGTCGGGCGCCGGTCGTGACGCGAAGCCGAGCACGCGCAGACCGTCGGCGGCGTAGCGCTCGAAGGCGACCCGAACCGCCTCCGCGGCGTCGGCGTCGAGCGCGTGCTCGCCACCGTCGGCGGTCCGTGCGGTCGTGCAGCGCGCGAGCAGCTCCAGCGGCGCCCCCTTCGCGTGGATCTGCGGCTCCTCGTCCGGCTCGCGATCGAGCGTGGACATGCGCTTCAAGCGCGCGTTGAAGGCGAACAGGCGTCGCCGGCGCGTCTCCCGGCCGGCCTGCAGCGCGGGGACATCGACGCCGAGCTGGGCCGCGGCCAGCAGCAGCGCACTCTCGCTGGGGTCGCCGCTGCGCGACCAGCCGCCGTGGTCTCCGCGCGACAGCGTCGCGTTGTTGCACAGCACCGCCGCGCGCAGCAACTCGAGCACGGTGCCTGCGGCGGCGGGCGCGCCGTCCGCGACCGTGACCGGCGCGCCGTCCTGCCACAGCGACGTCGCCGTCATCCGGCCCTCCGTCAGCGTGCCGGTCTTGTCCGTGCAGATGACGTCCGTGGACCCGAGCGTCTCCACCGCGGTCAGCTTCTTGACCAGCGCCTTTCGCTTGGCCATCCGGCGCACGCCGACCGCCAGTGCGAGCGTGATCGTCGGCAGCAGTCCCTCGGGCACGTTGGCGACCAGCAGGCCGATCGCGAAGATGCCCGACTCGGCGAGCGTCAGCCCGGCGACGAAGTGCCCGACGACGAAGAACGTCAGGCCGAGGGCGATGGCGACGAGGGCGATGAGCTGGGCGGCCTGGTTGACCTGGCGCTGCAGCGGCGACTGCTCCTCGCCGACGCTCTGCGACAGCGCGGCGATCCGCCCCAGCTGCGTGTGCATGCCCGTCCCATACACGACGGCCTGGGCGTCGCCACCGGTGCAGAGCGTGCCCGCGAAGACGAGATCCTCGGCTTCCAACGGCGCCGCCGCGGGCCGGCTGCGCTCGGCACTGCGGGTGACGGGGACCGACTCGCCGGTCAGCGGCGACATGTCGACCTCGACCGAGCCGGTGAGCAGACGCGCGTCGGCCGAGAGCCGGTCGCCCTCGGCGAGCAGCAGCACGTCGCCGGGAACGAGCGTCGTCGCGTCGATCTCGACCAAGGCCCCGCCGCGCCGCGCCCGGGCGCGGGGCGGCAGCAGGTCGCGAAGCGCCTCGGTGGCGTGCTGCGCCTGGCGCTCCTGCATGAAGGCGAAGGCGGCGTTCAGCGCGATCACGACCACGATCGCGCCCGCGAGCGCGAAGGCGCTGGTGGCGAGCGAGAGCGCGGCGGCACCCCACAGCAGCAGGGCGAGCGGATGGATGAACTGGTCGACGAGACCGCGCCACCACGGCGGACCGGTCTCACGGCGGATCTCGTTCGCCCCGACCTGCTGCAGGCGGCGCGCCGCCTCACGCGGTTGCAGCCCGTCGGCCTGGGTGCTCAGGTCCGCCAGCAGGCGGGCCGCCGGCTCCTCGGCGTCGAGGTCGGCGATCGCCACGTAGTCGGAGGTCGGGAGTGCCACCACGACAGCATGGGTGCGACCGGGCTCGCTCGCATCCGGACATTGGCGCTGCGGGTTGCGGGAAAGCCGCAGGACGAGCGGGGACCTCCGCGTCTGCACGCGCGGCGCGGAGTCGCCACACTCTGCGGCATGCACCCCCACCTGCACGGCACGTTCGGCTCCGATCGCTTCGGCCGGACGGCCGAGCGGTTCGCTCGGTTCTTCGGGACCCCGAAGTTCATCCTTGGTCAGACCGTGCTCGTGGCGGTCTGGATCGCGCTCAACGCGGCGGCGATCAGCCTGCGCTGGGACCCCTATCCGTTCATCCTGCTCAACCTCGCGTTCTCGACGCAGGCGGCGTACGCCGCGCCGCTGATCCTGCTCGCGCAGACGCGCCAGTCCGACCGCGACAAGGCAGCCGCGGACGATCTCGCCCGCGTCGCCGCCGATCAGCGCCGGCACACGGAGGAGCAGAACGCCGGCCTGCGCGAGCTCGTGCTGGCCAACACCGCGCTCACCGAGCAGGTGGCGAAGCTGACCGCCGAGCTCTGCGCGGCGGTCAAGCCAGGGTCGCCACCAGCACAGCCTTGATCGTGTGCAGGCGGTTCTCGGCCTGGTCGAACACGATGCTGGCCGGAGAGCGGAAGACCGCGTCGGTGACCTCGAGGCCGTCGTGCATCCCGGTGGCCTCCGCCATCTCGCGGCCGACCGTCGTGCCGGCGTCGTGGTAGGCCGGAAGGCAGTGCATGAACTTGACCTTGGGGTTGCCGGTGGCGGCGAGCAGCTCGGTGTTGACCTGGAAGGGAGCGAGCATCCGCGCGCGCTCCGCCCACACGTCCTTCGGCTCGCCCATCGAGACCCACACGTCGGTGTGCACGAAGTCGACCCCCTCGACCGAGGCGGTGTCGTCGGTGATCGTGATGCGCGCGCCGGAGAGCTGGGCGAGCTCGTGGGCCAGCGTGACGATGTTCTCGGGCGGCGCCAACGTGGGCGGCGTGATGAGTCGGACGTCGGCGCCCATGATCGCGCCCGTCACGAGCAGTGAGCGGCCCATGTTGAAGCGGCCGTCCCCGACGAAGGCGTAGCTGAGCTCGTCGTAGGGCTTGAGCGTCCGCTCGTGCATGGTCAGGAAGTCGGCCAGCATCTGGGTCGGATGCCACTCGTTGGTGAGCCCGTTGTAGACCGGGACGCCGGCGTGGCGGGCGAGCGCTTCGACGTTCTCCTGACCCGAGCCGCGGTATTCGATCGCGTCGAACATGCGCCCGAGCACCTGCGCCGTGTCGGCGATCGACTCCTTGTGGCCCAGCTGCGAGCCGCTCGGGTCGAGGTAGGTGACGTGCGCGCCCTGGTCGAAGGCGGCGACCTCGAACGCGCAGCGCGTGCGGGTCGAGCTCTTCTCGAAGATCAGGGCGATCTCCCTGCCAGACAACCGCGGCGCCTCGTTGCCCGCGTACTTGGCCGTCTTGAGCGCCGCGGCAAGCCGCAGCAGGTGCAGCAGCTCGTCGCGACTGAAGTCCACCTCCTTGAGGAAGGAGCGGTTGCGCAGGTTGTACACGGCCTACGCGTCCCGGTCGATCGGGCAGGTCATGCAGTGCGAGCCGCCCCGGCCGCGGCCCAGCTCGGACCCGTCGATCTCGATGACCTCGACGCCGGCCTTGCGCAGTCGCGTGTTGGTGTCGACGTTGCGCTCGTAGCCGACGACGACGCCGGGTTCGATGCAGACGACGTTGTTGCCGTCGTCCCACTGCTCGCGGGCCATCTCCGAGCTGTCGCCGCCGGTCGGGATGACGCGGATGCCGTCGACGTCGAGCGCCTGCTCGAGCGCGGGGATGATGGTGCCGTCGAACGGCTCGACGAGCGGCAACCCGCCGTCGTCGCCGGGGCGCAGGGCCCAGATGCGGACGTCGTCGTTGACGACCGGGGGGTACAGCGTGACGACATCGCGATCGACCATGGTCAGCACCGTGTCGAGGTGCATGTAGGAGCGCGACGGCGGCAGCTTCACCGCGAGCACGAGCCGCGCGGCGCGGGCCGCGAACAGGGTGCGCGCGAGGATGCCGACCGACTGCGGGGTGGTCCGCTCGCCCATGCCGATCATGACCGCGCCGTTGCCGATCGTCTGGACGTCGCCGCCCTCGATCGTGCAGCGGCCCCAGTCCTCCTCGACGCCGCCGAACCAGACCCGGACGCCGCCGTCGGCCGCGAACATGGGGTGGAAGCGGTAGATCGCCTCCATGATCGCCGTCTCCGGCCGGCGCGCCGGCTTGGTCATCGGGTTGATCGTCACGCCGCCGTAGATCCAGGACGACGGGTCGCGCTGGAAGAGGAAGTTGGGCAGCGGCGGGAGCATCATGTCGGCCGGGCTCGACGAGTCGTAGAAGAGGCCGGCCCCGTCCTCGAGATCCTGCTTGGTCATGCCGCCGATGAGGAAGTTCGAGACGTCGCGCGCGCTGGCCGTCTCCGCCCAGGCCCGTCCGCTGCGGGCCAGGTACTGACCGACCTGCCGCTCCTGCAGCACCTGATCGAGGATCCAGCGCTTGCCCTCCGGCCGCTCGAGCGTCTCCAGCAGGAGGTCCTCGGCGTCGAAGACCTCGACGCCGCGCTCGCGCAGCACCTGCACGAAGGCGGCGTGCTCGACCTTGGCCTTGCGGACCCAGATGACGTCGTCGAAGAGCAGGTCCTCGGCGTTGTCGGGCGTGAGCCGGCGCTGCTCGAGCCCAGGCCGGTGCACGATGACCCTGCGCAGCTTGCCGACCTCGGAGTCGACGCTGAAGGTGGAGCGGGTGACGGTGGACACGTGGCCAACCTGGTCGTTCGGAGCGATCCCCGCAACCGCGCTGAGCCGCAGGACGTGTGCGGGAAAACCCGGACTCGGGGCACGGGTGAATCGCCAGTATGGAAGCCATGGCCGACCCGTCAGCTCCGCTTGTCGTCGTCGCGCTCGGCGGCAACGCCCTGCTGCGCCGCGGCGAGCCCGCGACGGCCGCGAATCAGCTGCGCGCCGCGCGAGCGGTGGCGGCGGTGCTCGCACCCGTGGCTGACGGCGCGCGGCTGGTGATCACGCACGGCAACGGTCCCCAAGTCGGGCTGCTCGCCCTCAAAGAGGATGCCTACGACGACGTGAGTCCGTATCCCCTCGACGTGCTCGACGCGGAGAGCGAGGGGCAGATCGGGTACGTCATCGAGCTCGAGCTCGACAACGCCATCGACCATCAGGACACCGTCTCCGTGATCACGCGCGTCGTGGTCGACGCCGACGATCCCGGGTTCGCGGATCCCACCAAGTTCATCGGCCCCGTCTATTCCGAGGCGTCGGCCACATCCCTCGCTCGCGAGCTCGGCTGGGTGGTCAAGCCCGACGGCGACCACTGGCGCCGCGTCGTCGCCTCGCCCGAGCCGAGGCGGATCGTGCAACTGGAGGCGATCCGGACCCTCGTGACCGCTGGCTATCTCGTCGTGTGCGTCGGCGGAGGTGGCGTCCCCGTCGTCGCCGACGCCGCCGGCCACGCCGGTGTCGAGGCGGTGATCGACAAGGACCTGGCCACGGCACTGCTCGCCGTCGGCCTCGGCGCTGACGTGCTCGCGCTGGCCACCGATGTCGACGCCGTCTACACGGACTGGGCCACCGGCGAGCAGGCAGCCGTCACCCAGACCACGCCGGACTGGCTGCGCGGGCAGTCCTTCGCCGGTGGGTCGATGGCCCCGAAGGTCGAGGCGGTCTGCCGCTTCGTCGCGGCGACCGGCAAGCGCGCCGCCATCGGGCAGCTCTCGGACCTGCCCGGCCTGATCGCGGGGACCGCGGGTACCCAGGTCGGCGCTGAGTTAGCTTCCACGCATGGATGAGCCCGGCATCACGATCGTGCTGGCCGACGACCACCCGGTCGTTCGCTCCGGCCTACGTTTGCTGCTCCAGGGTGAGGTCGGGATGCACGTCGTCGGTGAGGTGGGCGACGCGGACGCCGCTGTGCGGATGGTCGACGCGCGGTGTCCCGACGTGCTCGTCCTCGATCTGAACATGCCCGGCCGGACGAGCCTGGCGGCCATCCGGGACATGGTCGCGGCCGGCGTGACCACCCGCGTCGTCGTGCTCACCATGCAAGACGACCCCGCGTTCGCCCGTGGCGCGCTGCAGGCGGGTGCCGCGGGATACGTGCTCAAGGATGCGGCCGACGAGGAGCTCGTGGCCGCGGTGCGCGCGGCGGCCGGCGGCGAGACGTACCTCAATCCGTCCCTCGGGGCGCGCATCGCCGCGGCTCCGCCGGCGCCCCCCGGCCCGCCCGACGACCTCACCGACCGCGAGGTGGACATCCTGCGTCTGATCGCACTGGGGCACACCAACACCGAGATCGCCGAGCTGCTGTTCCTGTCGGTGCGGACCGTGGAGTCGCACCGGGCGCACGTCCAGCAGAAGCTGCGCCGGACGACCCGTGCCGAGCTCGTCCGCTACGCGCTCGACCACGGGTTCGTCGACCGCTGATCTGCGGCGAACTACGGGACGCCGCAGCGGGCCGGCCCCGATGGTTCCCGAGGCACAGCGACGTACGTTCGCCTGACATGACCAGCAGGGTGCTCATCGTCGGCGGGGGAGCCGGGGGCCTGGAGGCGGCGCTGGCCCTGAGCGCCACGGCAGATCGCGAGGTCCACGTGGACCTGCTGAGCCCCGACCCGCTCTTCAGCTACCGCCCGTGGTCGGTCACCACCCCTTTCGGACACGGCGCCGCCGTCGAGGTCGACCTGCGGGAGGTGGCGACGGATCGAGGGTTCGGCTTCGTGGAGGCGAGGCTCCTCGCGGTCGATGCCCACCTCCAGCGCGTCTCGACCGATCGCGGCGAGTTCGACTACGACAGCCTGGTCCTCGCGCTCGGCGCGCGGCCGGTGCCGGTCGTGGACGGTGCGTTCACGTTCCGCGGCCCGCCGGACGCCGTCGGCCTGCGCGACCTCCTGGCCGAGGATCGTCTGCCGGACGACGGCCGAGTGGTGTTCGTGGCCAATGCTTCCGCGGCCTGGTCGCTCCCGGCGTACGAGCTCGCCCTACAGACCGCCTGGCGCGCGCGACGCAGCGGGCGCCGCCTGCGCGTCGCGTTGACGACGGCCGAAGCCACCCCGCTCGAGGACTTCGGGAGCGAGGCGAGTGCGGCGGTCGCGGCACTGCTCGCCGAGCGCGGCATCGAGGTCTTCGCCGAGACCCTCCCGGATGCCTTCGACGGAAGCTCGCTGTACGTCCCCATGGCCGGCGCGATCCCAGCCGACGTGGTGGTGGCGCTGCCCGCGCTCGTCGGACGCCACGTCCCCGGGCTCCCGCACGATGGCGGCGGCTTCGTCGAGGTCGACGACCTGTGCCGGGTCCGCGGTGTCGAAGCCGTGTTCGCGGTCGGGGACATGACCGCCCGGCCACTGAAGCAGGGCGGCCTGGCGACGCAGCAGGCGGATGTCGCTGCGAACGTCATCGCCGCCGCGGCGGGCGTGCCGATCGCACCCGAGCCCTACGCGCCGATCCTGCGCGCCATGCTGCTCACCGGCGACGAGCCGCTGTATCTGCTCTCCCCGCCCCGAGGGGAGGCGCGGTCGCACGGTGGGGTCGCGGCGCCGTGGTGGCCGGCACACAAGATCGTCGGCGCTCATCTCGGGACGTATCTCGCCACGCACGCGGAGCTGCTCGTCACGCCGTAGGCGGGTGATCTCCCGGGGGCATCGGTCGCCTCGCGATCGGAATGCGCGCGCAGACGGTGGTCCCGGCTCCTGGAGCGCTCTCGATGTCGAGCTGGGCACGCACCAAGGCGAGCCGCTCGCGCATGCCGAGCAGGCCGAAGCCGACGTCGGCGGTCGCCGGGTCGAACCCGGCCCCGTCGTCGCGAACCATCACGAAGACGTGTTCGGCGTCGTCGGTCAGGGACACGCCGACCCGATGCACGGCTGCGTGCTTGAGGACGTTGGTGAGCGCCTCTTGAACGAGCCGGTAGATGGTCGCCTCGATCTCCTCTGAGAGGCGCCCCGTCTCGTCGTCCAAACCGGCGCTCAGCCGCATCTCCAGGTCGACGTCGAGCGCGTGCTGATGGGCGACGCGCGAGGCGAGCGACTCGACGGCGGCCTGCACCCCGAACTCGTCCAGCGCCGCGGGCCTGAGGTCGGTGATGAGCGCGCGCAGGTTCTGGATGCCCCCGCCCAGCAGCTCCATCGTGTCCTCGATGGCCGTTCGCCAGCGCGCGGGATCCTCGCTCCGCCGCACGCCGGCGAGCAGCACCCGGATGCCGGCGAGCTCCTGCAGCGTCTCGTCGTGGAGCTCGCGCGCCCAACGGCTGCGTTCGGCCTCGGACGCGGCGATGCTCGACCGCAGCGCCTTGTCCGTCGCGGTCTGGGCGGTGGCGACCGCCATCGCCGCACTGGCTGCGAACGCCTCAACCAGGCGCTGCTCCTTGTCCGTGAACGGCTCGTCGTCGCCAGTCCAGGCGAGGACCCGCAGGAAGCCCAGCGCCTGTCCTTTGTGGGTGAGTGGGGTCGCGAGCGTGCGGCGGGCGTCCGCGTCCGCCAGGAAGTCGGCGGACGTCATCCGCGAACCGCGGCGGCGGCCGCCCGACTGCCCTGCGACGGCGGCGATCACGACGTCGTCGCCGTCCGCCAAGGCGACCTCGGCTGCGCGAGCGTCCAGCAGCACCTGGGACCGCTGGACCACGAGCTCAAGCACACGGTCGACCTCCGTGACCCCGCTCAGGGCGCGCGAGACCTCGATGGTCGTCTCGAGTGCGCGGTTGGTTCGCTCCAGCTCGTCGCGGCGCTCGAGCTCGGCACGGTGCAGGCGCGCGTTGGCGATCGCGACCGCGGCCCATTCAGCGAGCACGAGCGCCGTCTCCTCGTCGTCATCGGTGAAGGCGTGGCCGTCAGCCTTGTCGGTGAGGTAGAGATTCCCCCAGGCCTCCCCTTTCACCAGGATCGGCACGCCGAGGAACGTCGTCATCGCCGGATGATGAGGAGGAAACCCGTAGGAGCTGGGATGCGTGTGGAGGTCTTCGAGACGCAGCGGCCGCGGCTCGCTGATCAGCAGTCCGAGCACGCCGTGGCCCTGGGGCAGCGCGCCGATACGGCTATGCGCAGCCGGTTCGATGCCCGACGTGAGGAAGCGGTCCAGCGCGCTTCCACGGTCGTTGAGGACTCCGACCGCTGCATAGCTGGCGCCGGTGAGCTCGCGCGCCCGGCCGAGGAGCCGCTCGAGGACTGCCTCCAGATCGATCTCGAAGGCGAGGGCGCTGCCCGCCGAGAGCAGCGCGCGCAGGCGATCGACATCCACACGGTGACCCTACTCCCGGCCGACGTGCGGAGAATCCGCAGCCGGACTTCGGCGGCACCCGGATGCGTGGCTGTGCCCTCGGCGTCAGCTTGTCGGGTACAGAACGAGAGGAATCCCGATGTATCGCACCATCCTCGTGGGCTGCGACGGCTCCGAGCACGAAGCCGACGCGATCGCCCTTGCCCAGCAGCTCCGCGACCCGGAGCGGGGCCGGCTGATCCTCGCCAACGTCTTCCCGCTCGATCGAGGCCTCGCCGGCCCCGACATCAACGGCGAGTATCCGCGCTGGTCGGCTGAGCGCGCAGCCGAGACGATCGCGCAGGCCGAGGCCAACGTGTCCTACGGGATCCCCTGTGAGCGGCAGGTCATGGCCGGCCCCTCCGCGGCGGCAGGTCTCAACGATCTCGCCGAGACCATGCACGCGGACGTCATCGTGCTCGGCGGCTCGCACCATGGCCGCGCCGGAGGCCTGGCCGGGCGAATGACAGTCCAGCGACTGCTGCACAGCGCGCCCTGCGCGGTCGCGGTCGCCGCACCGGACCAATCGGCCCGCTTCGGGGACTCACCGAGCGTCTGCGTCGCCTTCGACGCGTCGCCGGAAGCCGACTTCGCGCTCGAGGCGGCGTACGACGTCGCGCGCGAGACGTCCGCGAGCGTCGTCCTCTGCTCCGTCCTGGAGCCGATCGTGTACGCCGGCGGCTTCGGCGGCGGCGCGGTGGTCGGGTTCGACGCGGACCGCCAAGGCGCTGCGCGCGCCAAGCTCGACGACGCGGCCGCCCGCGCGCCGGACGGTGTCGCCGTCGAGCAACGGCTCCTGATGGGAACGCCGGCGCATCTCGAGCTGTCCCGGGCCGCCGAGCACGCCGACCTCCTGGTCGCCGGTTCGCGCGGGTACGGCGCCCTTCACCGAGCCATCGCCGGCAGCACGTCAGGCGGGCTGCTCAAGAACGGCCGAACACCGGTGCTCGTGACTCCGCGGAACGTGCTTCGGCACGCCGGCGTCGCGGCGGCCGCGGCCGAAGTTGGAACGGGTCACTAACCCGGATCTGACTCTGCCGGCGGTACGTTCACAGCAGTCCGCGCCGCGGACGATCACGCGCTTCTCGTGCAGGGCGGCCGAGCGAGGTTGCCGCGAAGCCCCGCCGCCCTCACCGGCGAGCGGCCGTGTCCGTGTCCGGGTTGCGGCCGCGGCCGCGGCCGGCGTCAGCTTGGCTCACTCAGCCCAGGAGTAGCGCTTGGCAATCTCCGTCTGCGCCCACCAGCTGCCGAGCCCGAACGTGTTCCCGGCGCCGATCAGGGCCAGGCCACCGAGGACAAGCGCGTAGATGAGGTGGTCGTCCATGAAGATGTTGTTTGCCGGTGGGAGGGATGCGCTCCACATGAGGACGAGCATCAGCGCGCCGGCGGCGCAGGCGAACCGCATGAAGATCCCGAGCAGCAGCCCGGTCCCGACAACGAGCAGGCCGACCATGAACAACCAGTTCACGATGCCAGCACCGGCGATGTCGTGATAGAAGCCGGAGAACGGACCGATGGATCCGCTCAGGAAGCCCTTGGTCGGGTTCCCTCCGCTGATCCAGGCTCCGGCCGACGGCGTCTCGTGACCGAGGCCGAACGTCTTGTCGAAGAACGGCCACAAGAACGTCCAGCCGAGGCAGAGCCGGGTGACCGCCCACAGGTAGGACGCGGCTCTCTCGCGCGTCATTGCGGGGGCTCCGACCTTCGCGGCTGGCCCACGAGCGCTGGCCGCCGTTCCACCGACTGGTGCGGCGGCGGCCTTGCTCACCGAAACCGCGGGAGTGAGGGGATTCTGGGTCATCACTGACTCCTTGTCGAAGATGTCTGAGACCACAATCTCCCAGCGCGCAGACGCCCTCGCATCGGTAAAAGGCGGCGTTGCCTCGTGGTCAACTACGGAATCGTGCCGTCGCGGGCGGCCCAGGTGTGCGTCAGGCGCGCAGGTCAGCCGTCGTTGCCCGATGTCCGCGACGTGGGCGGTTGTACGATGGACGTGTTCGCCCCAACTCCAGGCGGATGAATCTCCGGCTCTAGCTCCCGGCCGGTCCCTGCGCTCACGCCCCCCACCGGGTGGCGCGCAAAGTCCTCAAGAAGGAGCCGGAGATGCACGCGTCCCACCCGCAGACGGCGAAGTACGCGATCGGCGCGCCGGTTGCCTGTGCTGACGGTCCGTGTGGCGAGGTGAGCCGCCTGGTGGTCGATCCGAGCAGGCGGGAGATCACGCACCTAGTCGTCGAACCGTATCATCGCCACGCGCTCGCCCGACTCGTCCCGGCGACGATGGTCGACGCCGCCGGAGCTGAGGTGCGGTTGAACTGCTCGCTCGCGGCGTTCAAGGCGCTGCAATATGCCCAGGAGACCGAGTTCCTGGCGCCGGGCAACCCCTGGGCCACCACGGGCTACCCGAACCTCGACGTCGACTTCCCGGGGGCGAGCCTTCCCGGGTCCGGAATGATGCTGTGGCCGTACTACCGCCCGGCACCGACCCGACTCGAGCACGAGCGGGTGCCTGCCGGCGACGTCGAGATCCGCCGTGGCGAGCACATACACGCCGCCGACGGGCTGATCGGAAAGGTGCAGGGCCTGATCGTCGACCCGGCAGATCGACAGGTCACCCACGTCCTCGTCCAGGAGGGACACTTCTGGGGCACAAAGGACGTCGCGATCCCGATCGGTGCGGTCACGAGCATCGGGGAAGATGGCGTGCACGTCTCGCTCTCGAAGGCCGCGATCGGTGACCTCCCGGATATGGAGGTGGAATCCAGCGACGAGGACCTCTCCCCACGAGCCTGAGCTGCTCCGCAGTGTCACCCTCGCCGAAGGCGCGGCTCAGATGGAGTGGCGGAGACGATCAGGAGAGTGCGCTCGTAGCGCTTGTCCGGCGGGACATGTGCCTGGTCATGACTGCGCGTCGTCACCTACTCGATCTCCGGCTTCTGGTCGTCTAGGAGCCGTAGCGCTGCGAGCGCACGGCGCATGTAGTCGTTCATGCCCTTTCTCACGCACAGCGGAGCAGACTGCGGCAAAGCCGCACCGCCTCGGCGGAGGGCTGCCGATGCCCCGCGCGCGTCGCGCCATCAGGTTGAGGGAATGACGTCCATCGCCACACCCGTGCCGGGTCAAGGACGGCGCCGGTCTTCCGCTCTGTCCTCTGTGGCATCGAGTTGTGCCGCACGGCCAGGAAGGCCGACCTCTTGGTGGCCGGCTCGCGGGGCGTCGGAGCGCACCACCGAGCGATCGCGGGAAGCACGTCCAGCGAACTCCTCAAGAACGGCGAGATGCCCGTGCTCGGTGACCCCGCGAAACGCCACGAAGCACGTCAGCATGAACGCCCCGGTCGAATCGGACACGACTCAGATCATGGCCGCCCAACCTCTCGCCCGAGCGATTGCAGGAGCATGAGCGACCTGCACACCGGTACGCCCACCAGGGCGCTCGGCGCCGGCGCCGTTGTCTTCTCCGCGCTCTACCTCCTGTCGGACGTCATCGAGGCCACGCAGGGCGGCTTCTCGACCGGCCAACTCTGGCTGACTCTGGTGGTGGAGATGGCGATTCCGTTCTTCGTGATCGGCATCGCGCTCGTCCAACGTCCACGGCTCGGCCGGCTCGGGAGCTACAGCGCGGTCGGATACGCGTACGCATACGTCTTCTTCACCGGCACCGTCGTCTACGCCCTCGTCAACGGAACCGGGGACTTCAGCGCGCTTGACCATGATCTGCGCCCGTGGATGACCATCCACGGGGGCGTGATGGTGTTCGCCGGTCTCGGGCTCGGTCTGGCGACAATCAGGGCCGCCGTTCTGCCGCGCTGGACCGGGGCGGTATTGATGGCGGGGGTCGTGCTCGTAGCGATGGCCGAGGGACTTCCTCAGGGCGTGCAGGTCGTGGCTGCGGGCGTGCGCGATCTGGGTTTCGCCGGGATGGGCGTCGCCCTGATGCGCACCGATGCGGCGTCGGGGAAGCGCCGCCTCGGCTCGCCGGTCGTACCTCGCGCGACGTGATGACGGGGCCCCACCCTTCAGCGCTGGACGGCGAGCGCTTCACGATCGAGCCCGCCCCGTCCCCAGACGCTGACTATGCGAGTCGCGGCGTTGTCGCCACCGGGGCTGTCGGGAGTGAGGCCGTCGGCGGCCCTCAGCTGCTCCCACCGAGCCCGAGGCGGCCCGACGTCTGACTCGCGCTGGCGCTCGTCGCCCTCACGATGCTTCCTCCGCTGCGCAGATTCCGCAGCCCAGTGCGGGAATCCCCCGATGACGCCCGATCATGGATGGACGAGGGTGAAGCGATGACCACCGTTCTCGTCGTCTACGCCAGTCAGCACGGCCACACCGCCAAGATCGCCGAACGCATCGCGGATCGCCTCCGCGACGGTGGGGCAACCGTGGATGTCTGCGCAGCCGGTGACTTCGAAGCGTCGCGTCCTTCGAAGTACGACACCGTGACCGTGGGTGCCTCCGTCCACGCCGGGCATCACCAGCGCGAGATCGTGGAATGGGCGGCCCACCACGCGTCGGCGCTGACCGCGATGCCGTCGGCGCTGTTCTCGGTGTCGCTCAGCGCGGCTGAAGATGACGACGAAGCGCACGAGGTCACCCGCAACTACATCGACGATCTGCTCGGCGACTCGGGGTGGAAGCCCGGCCTCAGAGTCGCATTTGCCGGCGCGCTCCAGTATCGCGAGTACGACTTCGCGACACGGATGCTCATGCGGCTGCTGATGGCCAAGGGCCACCACCCAACGGACGCGTCGCGCGACTATGACTACACCGATTGGGATGCCGTGGATGGGTTCGCGCGGGACGTCGCCGAGCTAGCCGCGGCGCCGATTGCGACGGCCTGAGGGCTCGAGGTGTGCGGGTCCTCCGAGCCGGCACGCGGTCGATCACCGATGGCTTGCTGGAGTGGGCGCGGGAAGGTGCAGCATGACCCACACCACGCACCACCCAATCGACAGCGCGACGCCGTCTGTACCGGTGCCTCCGGGACCACCTGCGCCGATCGACGATCGCCGGCTGGGGCTCAACTCGGCGACGGCGATCGTGGTGGGCAGCATCGTCGGTGTCGGCATCTTCAACCTGCCGTCGTCGCTCGCCTCCTACGGCCCGATCAGCTTGGTCTCCATGGCCCTGACCACGATCGGCGCCATCGCGCTCGCCATGCTGTTCGCCGCGCTGTCGCGACGCGTGCCGGCCGATGGCGGCCCGTACGCATACTCGCGGATCGCCTTCGGCAACCGCAGCGGCTTCGCCAATGCGTGGTCGTACTGGATCACCGCGTGGGCCGGCAACGCCGCGATCGCCGTCGGCTGGGTCCTCTACGTCGAGGTCTTCATCAACAAGGGCCATGACAAGCCGTGGACCGTCCTGCTCGTGCTCGTCGGCCTCTGGGTTCCGGCCGCCGTCAACCTCAGCGGCGTCAAGCACATGGGGTCGGTGCAGATCTTCACCTCGATCCTGAAGTTCGCGGCCCTCGCCTTCATGTCGATCGTCGGGCTGTTCTACATCAAGAGCGGGAACTACACGCCGTTGAACGCGAGCGGCGGGAGCGCCGTCAGCGCGATCGGCGGCGGCATGGCGATCGCGCTCTTCAGCTACCTCGGCATCGAGACCGCGGCCGTTGCGGCGGCGAAGGTCCGCGATCCCGACCGCAACGTTCCACGGGCCACCATGATCGGCACGATCGCCACGGCGATCGTGTACATGCTTTCGCTCGTCGCGGTGTTCGGCATCCTGTCCACGACGGAGCTCGGCAACACCACCGCCCCCTTCTCGGCCGCGGTGAACGCCATGTTCGGAGGGGTGTTTTGGGGCAAGCTGATGGCGGTCGTCGTGATCGTGTCCGGCATCGGCGCACTCAACGGCTGGACGATGATCTGCGCCGAGATGCCGCTGGCCGCCGCGAACGACGGCCTGTTCCCGTCGCGCTTCAAGCGCCTGTCCGGCAGGGGCGTCCCCGCATTCGGGATCATCGCATCGACGGCACTCGCCTCCGTCGCGATGCTGGTCAACTACGTCGGCGGGTCCGACGGCCAGACGGTGTTCACCACCCTGGTCCTCATGACGGGGATCACAGCGGCGATCCCGTACGCCTTCTCAGCGCTGGCGCAGATGAAGTGGCGGCTGATGGACCACCGCAAGATGCAGACACCGCGGTTCGTGCGCGACATGGTCGTGGCGGCGGTCTCGCTCGTCGTCTCGATCCTCTTCATCTGGTACTCGCGCAACACGGGTCACGACTTCTGGGTCTACTGGGCCCCGTTCCTGCTGACGGGTGTCGCGCTGCTGGCCGGCATCCCGGTCTACCGGCGCATGCACGGCCAGATGCGGGAGCCGGTTGGCACGCCCGAGTACCGCTGAGGCCGCTGGCATGAGCAGGCCAGCGCAGTCGTCAGTCGGTCAAGCGCTCTGCGTCGCCCTCGCCGTACACCGCATCCGTCTGCTCCTCGTCGAGCCCGCCGGCGTCGCGAGTGATACGGGCGGTGGTGTGTTGGTCGCCGTGTGAGGCGTGCTCGATCAGGTCTTCCTCGGCGAGCTCGAAACCCTCGGACTCGCCCCCTCCACCCTCCTCGACGGGTCGCCGCTCTTCCAGTCGGCGAGCAGTGAGCGGGTCCAGGTCGTCGTCCATGCATCCACCGTAGATCACCTGGCATGAGCGCCGGTCGGTACTGACCCGCGGCATCGGCGTGAAACCCCGATGCACAGTCGAGAAGCCACATCCGTATGGGCCGACTTATGACGTCGGGACGAGGACCTGTCCGTGGGCGCCGCTCGCGAACCGCTGCTCATGCACCAGGTCCAGCTTCAGGTGCTCGCCGAGATCCGCGAAGGGGCTGTGACCGGTGCCGATCGCGAGGGGGACCCAAGTGAGCTGGAACTCATCGACGAGGCCGAGCCGGGTCATCGACTTGGCGAGGTTCGGCCCACCGTGGACGAGGATCGTGCCGTCGTCGTCGCGAGCCTTCAGTTCGGCGACCGCGGCGCTGAGGTCGCCGAAGACCTCGGCTGGGCCCCAGTCCGCGCTCTTCAGGGTGCGTGAGAAGACGGCCTTGGGCTTCTCGTTCATGGCTGTCGCGATCGGGCCCTCCGCGGCCATCCAGTGCGGGCCCATGATCTCGTAGCTTCGCCGGCCCATCGCGTGGGTTCCGGCCTCGGCCAGGGCGCGAAGGTTCCATTCGCCGCCGTCGTCGCCGAAGAACTCGAACATCCAGGCGTGCGATCCGTCGAGGCTTGTCGCGAAGCCGTCGAGGGACAGGACCATCTTGAGAACGACTTTTCGATTCGCCATGTGAGTGGAGATTCTGGCGCGCCGCGGAAGTCATCGGTGTCAGGGTCGGTCATGTCCAGCTGGCGCGCGACCCCCCTCCCGTCGCGTTCCTTCTAGCCCAAATGTCGTAGCGCCCGCCAACCACCCAATACTCGCCGTCGGTGGTCACGACGTGGTTGGCGATCAGGTGCTGGGTGGCGCGGAGTGGTTCGAGCATCTGCTTCCAGCCGCCGACGAGGAGCGCCGGCCAGTTTCGCGCGTCCACCAATAGGCCGGGTTGGACGCCAGCTCTGCCAGCTCGCCGCGCTCGCTCACGACTTGACGTGCTGATCGAGCCAGTCGACCGCATGGGCTGCCGCATCGCTGACGTAGGGGTCCTGGTCGTAAAGCTCGACGTGATTATCGGTCTCGATCCAGACCAGCTGCTCGTGCGGTCGTAGTACTCGAATGCCTCATCGTTGGGCATGGCCGCGATCGGCGTCTCCCCGTCGAGCGCATGCGCGATAGTCGGGATATGCGCGATCTCCCCAGTGACGTACTGCTGCCGCACGACGTCGTTGATCGCCCGGAGGTATTTGGCGAAGCCGTCGACGCCGAACCCTGCTGGAACGTCGAGCCGATGTTGTAACCGCCGGCGATGGCGACCACAGCACGCAGTTGTCGAACGTCAGCGCCGTGTACCCGGCATCGGCAAGCCGCTCGGCATAATGGGGAAGCGTCTGCTCCTCGACACTCGAGATCGGACCGCAGAGGGCTACGGCCGCAGTGCGCTGGTCGTCGGCAACCCCGGGCGGGCGATAGAGATGCCCGGCGAGCTGCTCGCCGACGCTAGGGACGCAACGCTGCGACGCCGAGCCGGGTCGGCGCGAAGGAAATCGGTCATGTCCGCCACAGGCTGACGTCGCGGCCGCCCGCGCGTCTATGACGAAATTGCGACGCTCGCCGAACCTGCCGGCGATAGCCAGCTGGCGTCACGCCCAGCATGCGTCGAAACCAGAGTCCGAGATGAGCCTGGTCGGAGAATCCCGCGGCGAGCGCCGCCTCCGCCGGTGTCGCGCCGCGTCCGAGCAGAACCTGGGCGCGGTTGACCCGGAGCATCACGAGATAGACGTGCGGCGTCGTTCCGAGCCTGGCGCGGAACTGTCTCAACAACGTGAACTTCGACACGCCCGGCGCCAGGGCGGTCGCCTCGAGCGTCGGACGACCATCGGCACCGCCACGCAGGTACTCGCAGGCATCGGCCACCGCGCCGGCCCGGGCTCCACGCCTCCACTCAACTGGTCAGGCCGGTGGATTCGACAGTTGGATAGGGCGACGTCGGCTTGCATGGCGCCTGGAGATCGTACGGCCGCAGGCCACGAGGTCCTGCGCCCTTCGCGGAGGGGCCGGATGGCTCATGCACCGACTGCATCGATCGGGCTGGAGGTCTCGTTTGTAGCGTTAGATGACCTCGACTCCTTAGCCCGGGTGCGTGCTGCGGAAGACCTCGACTGAGGTCACCCGGCCGGCGGCGAGCCGCCAGATCCAGAGGACGTCCACGGTCGCAGAGTCCTTGCCGGACGTGCTCGTGGCGGTGCCGAACACGATGACCGCGTCGCCGTTCTCGTGGAAGGCCGTCGGCGCGAACACGAGGTTGTCCCAAACGCGCGCGACGTCGTCGAGGTACGCGCTGATGCCAGAGTACCCGTGGTAGGGCTTCCCGCGGCCGGCAAGCACCGAGGTGGCGAAGGTCCTCACCGTGGCGCCGGGGTCGAAGAGCTTGGTGGCGCCGTCGCGATCCCGGCGTGCGAAGGCCTCGAAGACGTTTCGCACCACCTCCACGTTGGCGCCGGACTGCGATGGTGGGCGGGCGGGCGCCGGGCCGTTGCCGACCGGCGGGTCTGACGCGTCGCCGAAGGGCTGCGGGCGGGCGAACAGATACCCCTGCCCGTGATCAACCCCGAGCTCCCTGAGCCTGATCAGGGTCGCCTCGTCCTCGATCCCTTCGCCGGTGGTCTTGAGCCCGAACTCGCGGGCGAGCCCGACGATGCCGCGCACGATGCGTTCGTCGCCCTGGTTGGTGGCGAGGTCGCGGACGAACTCCATGTCGATCTTGAGCTGCTGGACCGGGAGGTGCTTGAGGTAGCTCAGGCCCGCCCAACCCGTGCCGAAGTCGTCGAGCGCGATCTGGCATCCGAGGCCGTGCACTCGCTCGGCGAACGTCTTGCCCGCCTCGAGCTGCTCCATGATCGCGGTCTCGGTGACCTCGATGGTCAGCAGGGCCGGGTCCACGCCGGTGTCCTCGATGGCCGACTCGATCTCGGCCAGGACATCCGGGACGCCGATCGACGCGCCGGAGAGGTTGAACTGCGTCGCGACACCCGTGGCACCGATGGCGGCGGCTTGGCGGATCACCCAGCGGTCGATCTCGGAGATCAGGCCGTAGCGCTCGGCGATGGCCAGGAAGGATCCCGGTGGGACGATCGAGCCGTCCTCGGCGCGCATGCGCAGCAGCAGCTCGTACTTGATCGTCGTCCCTGTCGAGAGGTCGATGATCGGTTGGCGGTAGAGGACGAGCCGGTGCTGATCGAGCGCGTCGCGGATGCGCCCGAGCCAGACGGCGTCGTTGGCGTCGTGCTGCTGCCGCGCTTCGCGGGCCTTGCGCTCGGTGATGTCGACCGCCTGGGCGAAGAAGACCCGGACCGAGCCGTCAGCCCGGCGGACGGTGCCGACGTGGAGGGTCACCCACACCACGGTCCCGTCGGGTCGCAGGTAGCGAGTCTCGGTCTCGAAGTCGGGACTGTCTCCGTCCGTCATGGCGCTGCGCGCCCCCGCGTCCCGCGCCCGGTCCTCCGGGTGGGTCAGCTCGTGCACGGTCATGCCGAGCAGCTCCTCGCGCGAGCGGCCGAGGAGACGGCACACCGCGTCGTTGACGCGGAGGAACCGCCCGTCGTCGACGCCGTTGAGCCACATCCCGATCGGTGCGGCGTCGAACCCGTCCTCGAACAGGGACACGGCTTCGGCGCGCTCGAGCTCCGCGGCCCGCTGGTCGGTCACGTCGTAGCTCGCGCCACGGAGGTGGCGCGTGCCGTCCTCGGCGAGCAGGCTCAATCCGCGGACGGCGAGCAGCCGCGCCGTCCCGTCGGTACGGATGATCCGGTACTCGCAGCTCCCCGAGCCCTCGCGCAGGCAGGCGTCGATGCTCTCAATCATGAGATGGCGATCGTCAGGGTGGACGAGCTCGCGGTAGGTGGGGAGATCGAGGGTGATCCCCGGAGCGATGTCCAGGAGGCGGGCGAGGCCCTTCGAGTAGGTGATCAAGCCGGTGTCGATGTCGAGCTCCCAGCTGCCCACGCCGACCAGCAGCTCGGACTCGTTCAGGCGGGCCTCGCTCCTGGCCAACTCCGCATTGATGCGCAGCCGCGCCGTCACGTCCTGCAGCACCGCGACAACACTCGTCACGTGGTCGTCATCAGGACCCCGCACGGGCGTCAGTTGCACCCAGTAGGTGGTGGTGCCGTCGAGCGTCTGATAGTCGAAGGCCTGCGGCTCGCCGGCGGTCGCGGCTGCCCAGCGTGGCCCGAGTACGTCCATGGCGTCGTGAGGAAGGGCAGCAGACAGCAACTGGCCTCGCCACTGCTCGGTGTCGTAGCCGTGGCGCTCGAAGACGCCGCCATCGACGTGCAGGATCCGGAGGTGGGCATCGGCGACCACGACGCCGGCAAACGACATCGCCTTCAGGGCCCGGTGAGCGACTCGCGCCAGGGGCGTGGCGGCCGCGAGCTCGTCGACCACGTCTGGCATCGACTGCGGCGGACCCGCGAGCAGGTCTGCGACGACTTCCGCGACCTGCATCGTGTCCGTCACCAGCGGATAAACGCCGTCCCACAGCGCCGGCGGGATGGCGCGACCACCGAGCATGATCCGGGTGTCCGGTGCGACCTCGTGGACCGCCCGCAGCGACTCGGCCAGGAGACAGGTCTCGGCGGCGATCCCGACCCCGAGGCCCACCACGGCAGGCTGGTGCCTGGCGACGAACTCCCGAAGATCGCGCACCGGGACGTCCTCGCCGAGGTAGTCCACGTCGTACCCCTGCGCTTCGAGGGCATCGGCGACCATACGCAGCCCGAGGACATGGCGCTGGCCCTCGATCGCCGCAAGCACCACCCTGCCTCGCGAGCGCCGGCCGATGGACTCCGCGCGCATGAGTTCGGAGAGACGGACCAGAACCGCCTGGCTCATCGACGTCGCCACGCGCTCGTCGGCGACTGTGATGAGTTCCGATGCCCACAGCTCGCCGATCCTGACCATCGCCGGCGCCACGACCAGGGACTGGATCGCGACAGGCTCCATCCCGGCGGCGACTGCGTCGTCGATGGCGTGGTCCGCGGCGAGCGCGTCGCCGGCCGCGAGGGCGTCGCCGTACGCGCGTGCGAACCCGCGAGCGCGGTCGTCAGCCGCGCGACGGTCTAGAGAGCGGGAGGAGGAACGATGCATGCCGTCGCGTACGCCATCGGTCCGGGACGCGAGGGGCAGATACCTCAAACTGGGATCCTCCGGGCTCTTGAGGGCCCACCGGTCAGGGCCGACCTCCCCGAGCGGTCGCACGCCCGGAGGGTGCAGCGGTCGTCGACATCTTTTCGTCCCAGCCCCAGGGTTTGCGGCGAGCGAGAGGGCTCAGGTGGCTCAACCGCGCTGTTCGCTGAGTGCCCCCGGAAGGAATCGAACCTTCAACCTTCGGATTAAGAGTCCCGCAGATCGGCCCCGAGACGCTCGGTTTCGGCGAGCTTAGGCGAGTCTGCCCCAGGTTGAGCCCGGTCGAATTAGCCTGACTCGGGACACCGTTCGGGACACGACTTCATCTGGTCCGGATCATCGCTCACCTAACAGCTGACGCATCGCGCGGAGAGCATCGAGCCATCAGCCGACCGTATAGGTGGAGACCGCACTGCAGCACGATTCGGGTCGAATCTCGTCACGACCACCGATCCTATGGTTCCATCGTGTGACCACCCCCATGGGTCCCTGCGAACCTGCACCTCGGCCGTCAGACGGATCGAAACTGCCAGCTGAGCCGGTATCGCGTTTGCCTACGAGGGTTGTCGCGGATCAGTTCGTAGATATCCCGGTCGCCAATCGACCGATGCGCGACGGCCTCGTCTAGCACTTGACCGCCCTCGATGTGAGGGTTGATTACGAGCCGGATCCGATCGAGCGCCCCACGTGGAAAGTCGACCTGCATCACGAGCCGCTCCGTAGGCAGGCGAATATTACACTCAAAGTAGGGTCCCCAATAGTGCTCGCTTATTTCGAAGCCGTGCCAAACGTCCAAGGTTTCTCCCGGAAGCATCCCCAATCCGCCATTCCGATCACCGAGCTTAAGGAGAATCTCCTTACTCGATTCGTGGTCGTGCTCGAGTTCCCAGTCGAGCGGATCGTCCTCGCATTGCGCCCAGAAGTTGATATCGCGTAGTTCAAGGCGATGCCGCCGGTACAGGTGGCTTGCGGCCTCTTGGTCGTCCGGATACTTGTTCGCCCATACTCGGACGTAAAGGTGCTTCCACGGCACCTGGGTGTTATTCGCATAGCGCTTGAGCCCGGTGAGACGGTATTTGCCGCCCTCGTAACGCAGGAGTGCACGCTGGAGCACCATGTCGAGCTCGTCGCGTGGCGCGGACGTGCGATCGATCGGCTTTCCAAGGCTAATGGCGCCGGCTGCTTGGCTGAACTGAACTACGCCATCGGGGGCGCCGCGATATCGGTGGACATCCCGGCTGAAGAAGTAGGTCTCGCTGCTGGACGCCCGCAAAGCCACCGAGAATCGGCGGTCATGGGTGGCGAGCGCGAGGGTTCCAATCGAGTAGCGCCGCTCATGTGCGTAGCCAGGGTAGAGCGCACCCCCCATGACCTCAAGGTGCCGTCCGCGGACGCTCCGTCGCTCAGCCATCTCGGACTCGTGCAGGTGGCCACAGAAGACAACAGCATCGAACTCGTCCAGCCACGCTGCGTGCTCTAAGGCGTCAACTGAGTTGAGATATCTAGTCGGATTATGTTGAAGGACGAACGACACCTCTGGCTGGTTAGTTCCGGCTTCCGCGAGGGCGCCGAGCAGTTCCCGCTGAACCCTCCCAACTACGGGCATACCCGCTCGGTCGAGGGCCTTGCTTCCGCCGGTCCATACGGAGTTCAGACCTAGAAGTTGCAGGTCGATGCCATTCAGTTCGATCCGGTGCCACCACGTTCCAACTGAGCTTCGAGTAACAGCCGCATAGGGTTCAGCGAACTGGCGGTAGGCCGCAAACTTCGTGTCAAGCCGAGCGAGGGAATCCGATTCCCACCGCCTGTCAACCTGCCGTCGGAGATTGTCGGCGTCGAGATCGGACAGGTCGAGAGCTTCTTGGTCTTCGGGAGGCACCTTCGACCGATCGATGTCGTGATTACCCGGTATCACAAAAATATGGGTCCGCTCGACGCCCGCGGCCGCTCGAATACTTTCTAGCCACCGGTCCGCAGCGGCGAAGTTTCCTTTGTTGGCGATGTCGCCCGAGACGATGATGAGGTCGGGAGGGGGGGCCACGCGATTGCTACCAGCCGTCATACAGGACGCCTGAATGTCCGCGATAAGGGCCTTGAGGCAGCGCTCCTGGTCTACTTGACTGTCGACATCGAGATGGATATCCGACAAGTGAAGCCAAGTCATTGATCTACTGCTACGGCTCCGACCACCAGCGGATACCTCAGCCATGTGTCAAAACAGACGGATCTGAGTCATCGCCACAACCGCAGGGCGTGGAGTTGTCGACTCGCGACACTGCGCAGAACCGTCGGCCGGCGCGCCGAGTTACCGCGCCCAGACGTTGACCTGGCGTCATGTGGATCCGGGCGCGCACGGGTGGAGCGCGGCGAACCGTAACGCTCAGGTAGTGTGCGCCAACGCTTACCGTTAGAGGTCTGGCGGTTAGGTTCGTCCTCCTTGGCGCACAGTACGGACTCCCTTTGAGTCGCTCGCCGACTCGAATTGACGGTTCCAGTGGACTGACAGCAATCACCGAATCCCACATCGGCGGGCCTTCCTCGCAGGCTAAGTCGGGCAGCCGGTTCGGCCCAAAGGGTCGCTCCGCGCGCCTACCTAGCCATCCATTTCCAGGGGCCGTGCGAGGACTGATTCGTTTCATGGACATATCGTCTCAGGGATGAGGCACCGACCAGTGCCTGCTCCAACACGCTGTTATCCCGCGCAAGAGCCTCGCGGATCAGTCAGAGCTGGACACACCGTCGCCGGACCCCTGTTGATACGGCACCACTGCAGCTACTGAATCGAGCAGATCTCCTAGGATGCCGCGAGCGCTGTGGTCTGGCGAGACTAACCCCACGAAATATGCACGATATACCGTACGACGGAACATCAAACTCGGAATGCGTTGTGCTGGACGCCGCCGCAAGCGCTCCGGCGGCCGCTGGGCAGAATACCGCTCCATCGCCACGCTCAGAGCTCGCCGAAGCGCTCGGAGCGTTGCACTCGAGTCTCATAGAGAGCGTGGTAACGCCTGAACGCGTTGCGGCGAGATGGATTGAGATTGGAGAAGTCGCCGCGGCAGCGTTGGAAACGACGGGCGGTTTCGACCTCATCACCAAACAAGCTTCAGATGACGCGACGCGAGCGAACAGCGCATTGCTCGACAGTGGCGGCAACGTCGACCTCCGCATCCGCTCCGATGACTTTTTCCGGGTACGGCGGGTAGCCGACATGTCGCCAGCATACTTCTCCGTCGAGCTACTGAAGCTCATCTCACGGGTTGCGCCTGATCTTGCACTCGCACCCTTAGCACTCCCAGAAATCGCTGCGATCGTCGGCTCTCTTGAGCAGATGACTTCCGTCACCTGTGTGACGAGTGCGACTCTAAGGGAAGATCGTCAACGCTCCGTGTCCGACGCGCTCGCGCCGACGGCGTCAGACAAGGAGACCGCAGCGCGACGCTGGCGTCATGGACATCACATTTTCTTTGTAGCCACACAGGCGTCGGCTCACCATATGCGCCGCGCGGAGCCGGCCCTGGGCATGCCAGGAGACGAAGCCATCCGCGACCTCGATCTTGCCGCCCTGCACCTGCGCGCCATGTCCGCTGCCCTGTGGTATGCAAGCGCCTTCCCGAGCCAACTGTACACCGAGCACGTGCGCCCACTGATGCAGTCAGAGTCCCGTGTCGATGAGGGTTTCTCGGGGCTGGATAGCTATGACTACCTTGAATTTACCTTTGCCGTCGAGGCGCTGCGCGTACGCATTGCCGAAGGGAACCTTGCGTTTGCGACCGGGCTCGCCGCAGAGCGCCTCTTCGAGGCGTTGGTTGAACACGGCGAGCATCACGTCCTAATCGCCGCGGCAATGGTTGGCACGGCTACGTCACTTCACCGCGAGGCTGACGAATCCTCGGCGCGGCTGCCCGCAGTAGACATTTTACGCGGGATGGTCGCCGAGAAGATGGACTACCTCGACGAGGTACGAAGCGCAGTGCGTGGAGACACCGCAACTTGAGGATGCACTGGTGGCACCCCGAGCAGCGTGCGACCTGTGGGCGAAGGATATTTGCGGCTAGTGATTATTGGTTTCCCTCCGACGGACTTCATAGCTACCGCCTATGAGATTCATCCGAGTTCAAGCCGAACGCGTGCCGTGGCTCCTAGACAACCGCGGGCGCGAGCGACTATTTCGGGGTTCGGTGGCTGGATTCCGGCTTGTTGTCGTGGAGCAGGAAGACTCGTGTTTCGCGTTTGAAGACAAGTGCCCTCACAAGGGGGCGCTCCTGAGTAGGAGCGGCCGCATTGCAGCGACGGCCGCCGGTCCGCTTGTACAATGCGGTGAGCACGGTTACGGATACTCGCCAGTTACCGGTGAATGTCTTCTAAAGCCGGACCGTCCTAGTGCACGGCCACCCGGCAGACTCGAGGTGTACCCAGCAACTCGCGAGGGGCACGCGTTCGTGATAGCCGCGTCGGGCCGTCTGGCGAGCCATCTCACCCGTCCGAGGTAAGATCTCAGCCCGGCGGTGTCCGCGTACACAGGCCCGCCAACGTCCGAAGGGAACCCCTTGCGATCCGCCGAACTCGTTCCATGACCGAGGCGACCTACTGCCCACTGTGCCGAGAGGCAGTTGAGGCCGTGCCACTCGACGACGTACCTCTTGAGATTTGGACCCTCTATCCGGTCAATGCGATCGATCTCGTTCCTAACGCCCGGACCTTCCGCAGCGGCCGGGTAGCGTACATTCACCACGCGTGCCGATCCTCGCAGGCCGGAACTGACACGCCGTACTGGGATTTCGATCGTGCCTGGTGGGCGTGCGTCGACCCCGAACGACCACTCGACGATCATGCCCACTTCGATCTCAACTGCATGGAATGCGCGGGACGCTGGAGCAGAGAGGGAAAGCTGATCGTCTAGACGACCGAAGCTGCTCTAGCCCGAAGCTGGTGCATGTGCGCGCATCTTGCCTCAATAGTCTTGGCCTGACCGATGTCGGTCCGATAGCGGACCGGCCCTCGAACAGCTTGGGCAGCCTTGTCCGCAGCACGCTCCGCATCGCGAACGGTGTCGCCGATTCCGACTACTGCCCCCGCGCGAGACGTGGACATATATGTTCGTTCGTCGCGCAGCGTGCTCGCCGCCCAGTACCAATTGACCATGGCGTCTTCGCTGTACTGCGGAACCACGATCTCTTCGCCGCCGACGGCGCTGTCCGGGTAGCCGAGCGGCACGATGTATTTGCAGACTGTGGCTTTGGGCTCGAACCGACACGTGATTTGCCCGAGCGTGCCGAGCGTTACAGCGGTGCATAGTTCGACGAAGTCTGCATCAAGAAGCGGCAATACGTTAAGTATTTCGGGGTCGCCAAACCGCGCGTTGTATTCAATCAGTGAGACGCCGGCGCGCGTGGCTATGAATCCGCCGTACAGCACCCCCTTGTAACGCGTCCCTGTTTCGCGCGCCAGAGCCTCGATTACCTGCTCGTTGATCGACTGGGCGGTCTGGACGTCAGATGCGTCAAGGAACGGCAATCCAAAGTCCTCGCATGAATACGAACCCATCCCCCCCGTGTTGGGTCCGCGATCACCCTCGAAGGCCCGTTTGTGATCTTGCACAAGCGGGCAATGGATAACGCTCTCGCCGTCGGTGATCGTCTGCAGACTGAATTCCTGTCCCTCGAGCTTCTCCTCGATGAGGACCTGTCCGGACTGCTTTAGGACGGACGCTGCGTACACGTACCCGTCATGAACAGTGGAGAAGTGATCTCCGAAGACCTGCACACCTTTACCACCAGTGAGCCCATCTGGCTTGACGACGAACGACCCCAGATCTTCGAGGTAGCCGGTCAAACCGTCCTCTTGTCGAAACAGGCGGTGCGCGGGGTTGCCTGGGATATCGTTGCTCTCCAGCAAGTCCCGCGCCCATGACTTGCTGGTCTCGATCGCCGCCAGGCGTTTCGGAGGGCCAAACGCGGCGATACCTAGCTCCGTGAGCGTGTCGACAAAGCCAGCGCCGAGGGGCTCCTCAGGTCCGATGATGACGAGGTCGGGGCGCACCTCCCGAACAATGTGGACAAGTCGGGTCCGGTCGGTGAGCGATCCGAGGAACAAACGGTGCGACTTTTCGACCAAGCCCGGGATCGGCATCTCCGTGAAGGAGTAGAGTTCGCAGCTCGATTCCGACCTAGCGCACGCGGCCGCAATGGCGTCTGTCCGACCGTCTTTTCCGATGACGAGAATGCGCTTTGTCACGAGCGGTGCCGCCAGTTCTGGAGGAGGGAAGTGCTACCTAATGGGATCATTCTGGGAGCCGGGGGGGTCGATACGGTGCTGTGCGGGTACGTTAGAAGACCGAGCGGCGTCATCCCGGTTCGGAGCTGGACGCTAGCGGTAGAGAGCGAACCGGAAGCGCGTAAATAGCCAGACCCGAGCTTCGCTTGAACAGCCTTCCCGGGCCGTAGGGGAGACCTTGGAGCGCGTGCGGTGCAGCGACAGCTCGCGCCTCTAGCTGGGATTCTCAACCACCTTCATGGCGCCAGCGATAAGCGCGTGCTCAACGGACCAGCGAGCTCGGGCGGCCGATCAAGCGCCACGTCAACGGAAGTAGACGACGCCAGCGTTGCCGTCCACCTCGATCTGCTGGCCGTCGGTGATCGCCAACGTGCCAATCTCGGTTCCAACGACCGCAGGGATCCCGTGCTCGCGAGCAACCACTGCGCAGTGGCTCAACGGGCCGCCGGTGTCCGTCACGATGGCCGCAACTGTCGCGAAAAGCGGCGACCAAGGTGGCGCAGCCGTCTCCGTTACAAGAATATCGCCATCAGCCAGGCGATCCGCCTCGCCGAGCGAATGCACAATCCGCGCGGTCCCCGTCACGCGGCCCGCGGAGCCAGCCGCCCCGCGGAGCCCGCTTGCGGGGTTCTGGGCAGGCGTGATGCCGAAGAACTTCGACTGGAACGAACTGGCCGGATGTTCCGGCGGCTCCGCGCCTAGGTATCGGGGAGGCGTCTGACCGGCGCCGGCCGCCAACTCCACACGGGCAGCGCGGATGTCCGGGCGGGCATTTCCCGGCAACCGCAGATGCGCTACGACGGCGTCGATATCAAGCAGGAAGACTTCGGCGGCGGCGTCGATGACATCGTCAGCGACGAGCGCCGCGCCAGCGGCTAGCGCCAGCCTTCGAATTTCGTAGGCGCTCGCGAAATCGATGTGATGGGTGTGGTCTTCGGAGATCACGGTTGCCGCCCGGGCAGCGTGGAGCATGTCCTCAAACCGGTCGCGCACCGGCGCCGGGTAGCCGGCGAGGGCGGCGAGAGCATCCGCGATTGCGGCCTCGGCAGCTTCGGCAGCACGGCGCGTGGCCACGCTTGGCGCCTCGGTGTCGCGACGTCGAGCGAATTCCTTGAGCATGCTAAGCGGCACGCTCGGCTCCTCGCGCCAACTCGGACGACCGATGCGATCCCACATATCCACGCGGCTACCCCACCGATCTAAGAATGCAGCGAATTCGCCGCGAAACTCCGCTCCGCCGTCGACGTCGCGAAGCGCCGCTAGGACCTCGGCTGGCGATTCGTGCGATAGCGAGTTGCGGACGGCGCGACTTGCGCGACGGCTCAGCCGCCAGAGTGCTTGCGTCAACTCGATCGTCAAGTTGGGCTGTCCGGCTAGGAGGCTGAATGCGTCAAGTGAGGATGCCCCCTCGAAAAGCTCGCGGTACAGGTCGTCGAACTCGCTTACCGCCATGTACGTAGGAAAGCCCACGATAAAATGGAGTTCCCAAATGCGGCTGAAACGACGGATCCCATCCTGAAAGCGATCGACCAGCACACCGCGATCAGTGTCATCGATCGGGGCAGCGATAGCGGCGATTTCGGACTGAACCTCGGGTAGCACGCGCTCGGTCCATAGCTCTTCTAGCTGTGGCACAGCAGCCATCACGTTCCCCTGAGCCCGCAAGACTTGAGATTCCATCTCATCGGGCCTAGCCCGTATCGGAATAGTGGACTGATACTGCCAACCGCGTACGAAGAGCATCCGCACATCGGCAATGGGCAGGTCGTAGAACCGCGCAGCTTGAACGAACCCGCTACTCATCGAAATGGTCGCGAAACCCTGCTCGAGCGGCATAAGCTGCTCCGGATAATGCAGGGCGTCGTGCTCCCAGAGCCAATCCGCGGCGCCGGGTGAGGGCCACATCACCGGGAAGTCGCGGGGGGCGCCGGCTGAGGTCATCGATCCCTCGGCTTGTTCCTAGCGGCTGTGGTGATCGGCCGGGCCTGTAGGAGGTGGAGTCGCTCGCCGGCCCAAGCTGCCTCCAGGTCAACAGGCTCGCCAATAGACATCTCGACATCTGAGACCAGCTGCGCGGTCATGATCGCCTGACGGTCACTCAGACAGGGGATTGCCCGTAAGGCGCGGGGCACGAACACCTCCCGCACCTCGTCACCGACGATTACGGTCATGCGCGCCTTGCTCGCTGTGTACCGTCGCAACACCGATCGGGATCGACGACCGACGACGATCTCGTCCGGAGTGACCGTTCCACCTACGACGCTCTCTCCAAGCCCCCAACTCGCATTGATAACGATCTCGGACGCTTCGTTGGTGATCGGATTGATCGAGAAGGCAACGAGCGCCACGTCGGCTACCACCATCGCCTGAATCAACACGGCGAACTGGTTCGGCGCGCCGAGCCCGGCGGACTCGCGGTACGTCATTGCACGCGGGGAGTGGGCAGACGCCATGCACGCCATCACTGCTCTAGTGACTGCTGCGACTCCCCGAACGTTGAGGATTGTTTCGTGCTGGCCCGCAAACGACAGGTGCGCGCCATCCTCCTCCATCGCCGAGGAGCGGACGGCCACCGCCGGATCGCGGCACGCGCAGCGCTCACCTAGCGCGTTGTAAGCCGCAGCGACGGGATGCACGTTCGGGTCCGCCGGATTGATGGCGAGCGCGAATCCTTTGGGAACATCAAAGCGGGTAGCAAGTGCGGCTAGGCGCGCGACCTTACCGCCGACCTCAGCGGGGTCGAATACTATTCCGCTGTCGAGCCATCGCACCGCCGCCTCTTGCATGCGCGACGTAAGCGTGTCACATCGGCGCATGCCGCTACTCCCACTCGGCGGTAGTCACCGGCACACTGCGCCGCATCCCCGTTATCGTGGACCGTGATGGTCGCTCACGATGGAAGAGATACATGACGACCGTACCTGACGCATGAAAATAGCGGTTCTCGCGTCCGGCGAGGGTACCAATCTGCAGGCCCTGCTCGACACCGTTCACGAGCGAGATGGCATCGAGATCGTCGCAGTGGCTTCCGACAAACGCGACGCGCCAGCCCTCGCTCGCGCGCAGGCAGTGGGCGTTCCAAGTGCTTCATTTCCGATGAGCAATTACGTCGACCGAGAGAGACGCGATCGCGCGATATGTGAATGGCTAGTTGCTCAACGAGTGGAATTGGTGGTACTCGCCGGATACATGCAGCTTTTGAGCCGCGACTTCCTTGAACGGTTCCCGGGGTCGGTGATCAACCTACACCCCGCTTTGCTACCTGCGTTCCCAGGCCTGCACGCCGTCGATCAAGCCCTTGCCTACGGCGTAAAGGTCTTTGGTGCGACCGTTCACTTCGTCGATGCGGGGGTAGACACCGGACCGGTGATCCTGCAGCGGGCTGTCGACTTGCCCGAGACGTGCGAAGCCGAAGACGTGCTCGTACGACTGCAGCCAGTCGAGCGCGCGCTTCTGTCTGACGCGGTGCGTCTGATCGCACGCGGGGCGGTGCGCCTCGACCCGACCAACTCACGGCGCGTCCTCATTACACACTGAAGGCCAGGTGCGCCGCCAGTCCGCGTCCGCCCTGTCGCAGCCCCCGTCCCGTCAGTGTGGTTGCACTTGACGATCAGCGGCCGCCTCCAGCGTTCGGTTCGCGTACTCCAGGGAAGTCCGCACTTAGTCGTTATAGGAACAGTGTTGTCGTACGTTGCCGAACTCGTTTGCTTGTTCCGTTAACGCAAATGCTGTCTGTCGCACCGCCCGTCGGGTAGGGGGTTCCTCGAAGGGGGCGGGTAGGTGCTCGGCTAGCCGCAACAGAAGAAGGTAGGATGATCCCGTTGCGCTTGAGCCGGATTACCCATCCGACCGTCCGAAGTGCGTGCAGCTCGCGTGCTTGCCGGTGACGGTGGCGTGAGCGATCTCCTGGTCGATGGCCGTGCGGTCTTGGAATGGGCGGCGTCCTACCTAGCGCACGTAAGCGAACGACCGGTACTCGCACAGGTAGAGCCGGGGGAGATCCGTTCCCGCTTGCCTACCGGGGCTCCTGAATACGGTGAGCCCTTCTCGGCAGTGCTACGCGACCTAGACGAGGTGCTCCTGCAGGGGGTCACGCACTGGCAACACCCGCGTTTCTTCGCGTACTTGGCCGCCAGTGCTTCGGAGCCCGGGATCCTCGCCGAGTTGCTAGCGGCCACGCTCAACTCCATCTCGTTTCTGTGGCGCACCGCCCCGGCCGCAACCGAGCTCGAAGGTGTCGTGCTCGATTGGACAGCGAAGCTGCTGGGCTACCCGAGGGCTGGCACGGCCACATCGAAGACAGTGCTTCGACCTCAAGTCTGGCTGCAATGGCAGCCGCTCGACACGCCACAGGACGCGACCTGGTGGTGTGTTCGGAGCAAACCCACTCTTCGGTGGAGAAGGGCGCGCGGATTCTCGGCATGCGCCTGCGCAAAGTCGCCACCGACTCCGAGTTTCGGCTCAACGTCGACGAGTTGATCGGCTTGGAGGAAGCTGCGGTCGTTGTGGCCACAGTCGGCACCACCGCCAGCGCATCAGTCGACCCTGTGCCAGCGATTGCCGAGGTCTGCAAGGCAGCCGGCACATGGCTACATGTGGACGCCGCTTACGCCGGATCGGCGATGGTCTGCCCTGAGTTTCGATGGGCGTTTGCGGGCGTAGACCGGGCTGACTCAGTGGTCGTGAATGCCCACAAATGGATGCTCACTCCGATGGACTGCTCGCTCCTTTGGACGCGACGCCCGGATGACTTTCGCGCAGTATTTAGCCTGATTCCAGAGTATCTTCGCACGCCGGACGCCGAGGACTCACTCTCGTTGAGCGAGTACGGACCGTCATTGGGTCGACGGTTCCGCGCGTTGAAGCTGTGGGCGGTTCTGCGCTGTCACGGGCGCCACGGGCTGCAGGAGCACATCCGTCGCGGCGTAGCTCTTGCGGCGCGCTTTGAGCAGTCGGTTTCGAATGAGCCCGGTTGGGAGCTGTGCGCCCCGCGCCATTTCTCGGTCGTCTGCTTCCGCATACAGGGCGGCGACCAAGTCAACCAGAGGCTCCTCGAACGGGTCAACGCCGGGGGCGAGATTTTCATCTCCCACGCGGTGCTCGAGGGTCGGTTCGTACTGCGAATGGCGATTGGCCAGCAGACCACGCGTGAGCAGGATGTCGATCAGGCTTGGGAGGTCCTTCAACGACATGCGGCACGTCTCTGATGTAGGAGCTGATGTCTTGATCCCGTAGCGTGAACAGCGAGTCGCGAAAGCCAGCTGCGCGACCGACAAGAGAGGTGCCTTCGGAGGCAATCTGCCGATTGGAGACAAAGCTCGGCTGCGCCGCGGCGCGCTGGGGGAATGTCCAGCAGGTGACTGGAGGTAGGGGTGGCCACGACTGGAAAGCACGCCCTGCGCAGAGCCCAAGCTGGTTTCCCTGATCGCTGCTTCGCGTGATCCAGATGGGCCTCACGGCCCTTATGAGCAATTTCGGCGACCCTCCCCGCATGTTGCCCGGTGCCATCTCGCTTCCACGACCAGCGCCACGGTCCGGCTGCACCCTCGCGCTTGACCAGCTCGTCTGCACATACGGCTTCCGAGCCAGTCAATGGACGATCGGGAACTACGCAATCCCACCGACTAGGGCGAGTACGAAACCATCGTGGCCCTTCGCGCCGACGGTCTGGATTCCGGTCGCATCCACCCGCGGATCGGCTGCAATAGCCTCATGTAGCCGTCTACCCCCAGCGGCCCTCAAGCTCTCATCGGCGACGTCTATTACGGCGCCGTCCTGGACGGTGTTGTCCGCGATGATCAGCGACCCGGGCCGGGCTAGCTCAACCGCAGCCGCAAAATACTCCGGCAATCCAGGCTTGTCGGCGTCGAGGAAAATGAGGTCGAACGGCCCTATGAGAGCGTCCATCGCTTCCAGCGCAGGGCCGACACGAATGTCCACAAGCCCTCCAATGCCCGCACGGTCGACGTTCTCCCGAGCCCTGGCTGCGTGGTGGGCGTTGATCTCCAAGCTGACTAGCTCGCCGTCTGCCGGCAGCGCCCGGGCGAGCCAAATGGTGCTGTAGCCGTTCAGCGTTCCCAGTTCGAGGATCCTTCGCGCGCCGAGCGAACGAGCTAGTAGGTGCAGGAGCTTTCCCTGCGCGGGCGAGACGGCGATGCCGCTGGCCGCGTGATACAGCGCCACGTCCTGGTGAACAAGGTGTTCCTCTATGTAACCGTCGACGGCCCGCCAGCGATCTTCCATGCTTTCACGCTACGAGGAGACGGACGGAGTCGAACCTCAATCGTCGGATCAAGCCGGTGACCGGCCGGCTTCCTTGGAACACACACTGCGTCCAACAATCGTCGTTGCGGGCGCGGACGCGCCGGTAAAGGCTTGGTGCGCACGGTTGCGGAACATGCGGCCGAACGGGAGCTGGCCCTCCATGGAGAACAGCAACGTCGGCAACGGGGCCATCCACGCGAGACGCGCCGGTCGGTGCGATCCTGAGCTCCGTCTCCAGATGCACCCGCAGCACGTTCCCGACACGTGGGACGTGCTCCAGTCCATTGCCAGGCCACGAGCGTGTCAGGCCAGTCAGGCTCCACATGATCCCGAAGCCAGCTAAGGATGGGCAGGACCCGGGTACGCCGGCTATTGATAATCCGCCCTGGGGGATGGCGGCACCTGGACTTCACGGTTGCCCAACAAAGCGGATTGTCCATCTTGATGCTGGGCCCACGGGTGGTAGCTTCGCTTCAGATCAGCTCGCGCATGCCGCGTAACTCCTCGTCTTGGAGGCCTCGGGCACAGAACCCGCGGGTGCGCTCCTTTCGTGAGGACGCCGAAGAACCCAGAAGGTGGCGCCAGTCGCAACGCGGTGCTCACCGAGGCGAAGCGCACGCAGCGGCTTGGGGCCAAGTTTCAGGTACCGCGCCTCGAAGGTCTCCGCCCCGGCGACGCCGGCTGCGAAACCGGAACCCCCAAGGAAGGCAAAACCGGGTGGCGAGCCCTCGATTCACCTGGTTAGCCATACGGGCGAACGCGCCGCAACCTCAGGCGTAAGAGCTCTGTCGGCGACTGCGCGCAGCGGTCGGGCTCCACCATCCGCGTCGCCCTCAGGTCCAGGCGTAGCCACACGCTCGGGTCATGGGCGTCGTAGTCACTACGGCTCGATACTGCTTGCCACTCTTTCGCGCGAACCCGCGCTGTTAGAGCTGAGGGACGAGATGGTGTTTCGGCGAATCCGTCATGCTCTGGAGCGCGAGGACGGTGGCGGGCGGCCGTCTCACGCGCGGTGTCTGAGTTCCGTTCGCAGGAGCTTGGTCGCTTCCGAACGCATGCGGTTAGAGGGCCGATCACGCAGAGCGTCGACCAGGACGAGCTGTCGTCGCAACACCTCGTCTCCTGCGATCGCGCTGAGCACGATCGGGTGAAGGGGCTCCAGCGCTCGGCCCTCAGCCGGTCCGTCCGAACAGGGCCAAACAGGCGCGAGCTCACCAGCGGTCCCGTCAGGGTGCGCGAGGGGGTTCGCCGCCCAAGATGTCGGGATACCGCGCGCCTCGGTGCCGCGGACAGCCGGGAAGAAGTATTTGACGGCCGAGATCAAGAACTCCTCCGCCGCACCCAGCGGCACGGCGCCCGCAGTCGGCACGTCGTAGAGGCCTGATGCCTTGAGGCGCCGCACGGAGCGATGCGTGCCGGCGACGTCATAGCCAAGGCTGGTGGCAAGGTCGCGGATGAACCGGAGTTCGGGGTGCGCCTGCAGCTTGAGGAGCACCACGACGTCCTGTGCCTTCATCGTCTTTATGTTACAACTTCTGAAACATCCGCCGCAGGACCGTTTGCCTTCAGACCAGCATGTATAAATGCCCCCGGAAGGAATCGAACCTTCAACCTTCGGATTAAGAGTCCCGCAGATGGGCGCCGAGACGCTTAGTTTCGGCCCGGTTACGTGAGGTTGGCTCAGTGAGAGGCCGGTCATATCAGTCACACTCGGGACACCGTTCGGGACACGGTTGCGAGTCACGAGCCGATCGGTCACCGCCGCGCCCAGCCGGCTCAGTCCATGGCACCACCGGACAGACGGCCTGACAGCGCTGCCCGACCAGCGGCTAGGAGGCTGTGGACTCCGGCAGGATCATCCCAGATGGTCGTCGCTCCAGCCCGTGTCGGGATGCCGATGAAATTCGTGAGGACACGGCCGTCGACTTGCGCGCCGCGGAGGATGAACGGCCTTCGCGGCTCTGGCTGCGGCGGCACCTCGACGAGGCCGATGCACTTGCCGCCCGTCATCTGGACGAGCTCGATGGAGAGACCGAACGGATACGGCGTCACGCGGTCCCGCACGATCTCCAAGAGCGTGCTCGGCGAGAGCATCGGGGAAGGGAAGGGCCGAGCACGCTTGATCATGTCCCCGGAGGGGACCTTCTCGGTCTGAAGCCCATAGACGAGAAGCCCTCCCCCCTCAGCGTTCGCAAAAGCGGCCACGTACTTGGCGAAGTCGAGTCGGTCGACGGCGTCGTTCAGCGGTGGCGGCTGGCCCTTCGCCTCGAGCCACTCTGATTCCGGCTGACCGAAGAGCGCCTCTAGGTGTCCGCCCCGGATCACATCGGCTGCGGTTGCTGCAGTCAGCCCGCGGCCCGTTGCGGCTTCGGCGAGAAGCTTAAGAGGTTCGACTCGTCCGAGCAGGTCGCCGATGGTCTTGCCCTCGGGCGGCTCGGTAATGCTGACGTACGCAACGCCCGGCCATTCGTGCGGGTCCTGATACGCCGTCGCGTGGACTCCGAGCCGGTCTGCCAGTGATTCCAGAACGCGGTCAAGCCACTCCAGCTCGTCGGATTCGTCCACGGCGAGCTCAGTACGAACCACGACCGCGAACTCATCGCCCTCTAGCTCGAGACGGACTGGCAGTCGGGGGCTGAAATCGCGGTCGAAGACCGCATATGGCTCGTCAGTCAGGTTGATACGGGTCAAAGTCGGATCGCCTGCAGCTTCGGCGGGGTCGACCTCGTAGTGCGCGTACATGCTGTGCAGTGCCGACCGCAGCCCGGTCGCCGCTACGTCTGCGACGACTTCCAACGCCGCAAACATCTCGTCATTTCGCAGCTGGAACTCGCCCTTGCCTGCCACCTCGAAGCGCCCGTCCTGATGCCGGATCTCGTCCATGGCTTCAGAGCATGACCAACGGCGCGTTAGTCCAGCTGCCGGGTGTCTATACGCCCGGGGGGCGCGGGCCGTCCCAGTGCTACGCGTGTGTTGCATCGCGGTCCGTCCGATGCGCGCCGTAAACCGTGGTCGATGGTCCGAACGGAGGTCCTGGAGCTACTTGAGCGCGAAGCGTTCAGTGAACTCCTGGGCGCGGAGGAGGGCGTGGAGGTGGAGTTCAAGGGCGCGCCCTATCGGTTAGACGAGGAGGCTGCGAAGTT
>CAXTBB010000005.1:125496-151895 GCA_964242305.1 uncultured Solirubrobacteraceae bacterium | reverse complement strand
TCTTCAACGGCCACAACAACGTCTTCCAGGAGGTGGCGAAGTTCCGCGCCGCCCGCCGGATTTGGGCGAAGTTCATGAAGGAGCGCTTCGGCGCGGAGAACCCGAAGTCCCAGATGATCCGCTTCCACACCCAGACGGGCGGGGTGACGCTGACCGCCCAGCAGCCGGTCAACAACATCGTCCGCGTCGCCCTGCAGGCGTTCGCGGCGGTCAGCGGCGGCACCCAGTCGCTGCACACCAACGGCTACGACGAGGCGCTCGCGCTGCCCTCCGAGCGTGCCGCCAAGATCGCGCTGCGCACCCAGCAGATCGTCGCCCACGAGTCCGGCGCCACCGACACGGTCGACCCCTTCGCCGGCTCCTACTTCGTCGAGGCGCTCACGGACGAGATCGAGGCGCGCTCGCTGAAGCTGATCGAGCACATCGACGAGATGGGCGGCTCGGTCAACGCGATCCAGTTCATCACCGCCGAGATCGACGAATCCGCCTGGGGCTACCAGGAGCGCTACCGCATCAAGCAGGACATCGTCGTCGGCGTGAACAAGTACGAGGAGGACGACATCGAGGTCGAGGAGACCCTGCGCGTCGACCCCGAGTCCGAGCGCGAGCAGGTCGACCGCCTCAAGGCGTTCAAGTCCAACCGCGACCAGGCGGCCACCGACACGCGCCTCGACGAGCTGCGCGAGGCCGCCAAGGGCGACGACAACCTGCTCCCCGCCATCCGCGCGGCACTCAAGGACAACGCCTCCCTCGGAGAGGTCTGCGGCGCGATGAAGGACGTCTTCGGCGCCTACCAGCCCGGGAGCTGATCAGGCCGCCAGGTGGTCGCCGACCGAGCCGCCGCGGGGGATCCCCGGCGGCACGTAGAAGACGCCGGAGCCGACGTGCTTGATGTACTCGTTGAGCGCGTCGTTGCCGCCCAGCCGCCGCTGCAGGGTGACGAACTGCTCGGGATCGCGCATGTAGGCGATGAAGAAGAGGCCGGCGTCGAGCTCGCCGAGGCGTTCGTCCATCCCGTCGGTGAACGAGTAGCCGCGCCGCAGGATCTTGACGCCTCCGTTGCGCGACGGATGGGCGAGCGCGATGTGCGCGTTGCGCGGCTGGTCGGCCATGTCGACCTTGTCGAACTCGCTGTCGCCGCCTAGCGGTGCGCCCGAGGTCTTCAGGCGCCCGATCGTCTGCTGCTGGTCGTCCAGCGACGCGCGGTCCCAGGTCTCGATGAGCATCCGGATGCGGCGGGCGACCATGTACGAGCCGCCGTCGGGCAGCCACACATGTTCGCGCAGCGCGGCCGTGTCCTCGGCGCGGATGTTGTTCGTCCCGTCCTTGAAGCCCATCAGGTTGCGCGGCGTGCTCTGCGCCCGCGTGGTGGTCGACGTCCTGCCGAAGCCGAGCTGCGACCAGCGCATGGCGACCGTGCCGCGGCCGAGCCGGGCCAGGTTGCGGACGGCATGGAAGGCGACCTGCGGGTCGTCCGCGCAGGCCTGCACGGCGAGGTCGCCGCCGCAGCGCTCGCGGTCGAGCTCGTCACCCGGGAGCGCGGGCAGGTCCTTCAGGCCCGGGGCGAAGCGCGGCCCGAAGCCGAAGGTGACGGTCAGCCGCGAGGAGGCCAGGCCGAGCGCCTCGCCCGTGTCGGCCGGCGGCGCCAGCGGCGTGTTGCTCTGCCCCGGGACCTGCTCGCCGTCCGTGAGCCGCGCGGCCGCCGCGGTCCAGGTGGCCAGCAGGTCGCGCAGCTCGCGGCGGTCCTTCGTGAGCACGTCGAAGGCCGCGAAATGCAGCCGGTCCTGCGCGGGCGTGACGATCCCGGCCTGGTGCCGGCCGTGGAACGGGACGCGGCCCGTCCCGGCGCCCGCGCCCCCGTCTTCCTCATCGTCGATCAGGCGCGAGGCGCCGAACCCGACGGCGGCGCCGGCGCCAGCGCCGAGCAGTCCGCGCCGGGTGAAGCCCATCAGTGGCCCACTAACCGACGATCTGGGCTGGGACCTGGGACAAGGGCTCGGCGAGGGCGTCGATGCCACGGCTCAGCGACCGGGTGTCGCTCTTGTTGAGCGTCGTGTAGCTCTTGAAGGTGTCGCCCGTCCGGTAGGGCTTGAGCAGCCCGTCGACTGCCGTGAACTGCGAGGCGATCTCCTTGGCGAGGTCCGGCTTGTCGGCGCGCAGCAGCGGCGCGACGATCTCGTAGGCGGCGCGGGCACCCTGGACGTTGGCCTCGAAGTCGACCAGGTCGATGTGCGAGTAGCGCTCCTCCTCGCCCGTGATCTTCGACTTGGAGACCTCGCCGAGCAGCGCCACGGCGCCGTTGGCGACCTGGGCGGGCTCGATGTCGACGGTCTTGGCGACGCGGTTGAGCTTCACGACGTCCCGCTGGAGCTTCCTGGCGACCGGGGCCATGCCCTTGGTCGTGTTGTCCACCCACAGGGACTTCTCGATCACGTGGAAGCCGGTCCACCGCTTCTTGGGGACGTCGCCCTCGCGGGCGTCGATGGCGGGGTCGAGGCCGCCGATGGACTCGGCGATCGGCTCGATGCGCTCGTAGGGGATACGCGCCGGGGCGTAGGCCTTCCTGGCGCCCGCGAGGTCGCCGGCGATGACGGCGTCCGTGAACGTCTTGGTGGTGGTGACGAGCAGCGCGGTCTGGCGCTCGACGTAGCCGCGGTAGGCCTTGACGGCGGCGGCCTCGTCGGCGCTGGCCTTGACCTCGGCGCCGTTGGAGGCGGTCACGGTCAGCTTGCCGGTCGGCTCCTGGCTGCCGCCCGTGCAGGACAGCACGTAGTCGCCGGCCTTCAGGGTGAGCGCGAAGGAGCGCTTCAGGCCCGGGGTGACGTTCTCGACCTCGCCGAGGATGCGGCTGCCGTCGAAGACCTCGAACTCGGTGACGGAGCCGTCCCCGCCGCCCGTGACGTTGAACGTGGTCGGGCCGGAGGCGGTCTTGATGTCGACGGGCGTGCAGCCGTTGCTGCTCAGCGTGACGGCGATCGCCTTCGAGCCCTTGCCGCCGGCGGCGTCCTTCGAGGACGATCCGCAGGAGGTCACGACCAGCGCGGCGACCAGCAGCAGCGTCGCGGTGGCGGCGCCGCGGACGGCCTTCGAGGGCTGGCTGCGCTTGGGGCGGCCGGTGGGCCAGAGGACGAACAGGAGCATGGGAATCACCAGGAGGAAGTAGGCGAGGATCTCGCCGGTGGTCGGAGACGGTTGGAGACCGAGCATCCCGGTCAACAGGGCGCCGCGGACGGTGCCGGGCGCGACGATGGAGCTCAGGTCGATCGGGTGCGCCTGGAGCGCGTTCCACCAGCCGGCCTCGTGGGCCGTGTGGACGGCGCCGGCGAACAGGCCCGCCGCGACGAGCGCGAGGACGACGCCGGTGAAGCGGAAGAACTTCTGCAGGTTGATGCGAAGGCCGCCCTTGTAGAGCGCGTAGCCGATGACCAGCGCGGTGATCAGGCCGAGGACGGCGCCCGTGCCGGCGGCGGTCGTGTTGGTGGCGTCCTGGAAGACGGCCAGCAGGAAGACGGAGGTCTCGAAGCCCTCGCGCAGGACGGCGAGGAACGCCATCGCGATCAGCGCGCCGGCCGACCCGGAGGCGAGCGCCGAGCGCGCGTTGTCCTGGAGCGCGCCCTTCAGGTTGCGCGCGTGGGCGCGCATCCAGACCACCATGTAGGTGACCGCGGCGACCGCGATCAGGCCGATGACCGTCTCCATGCCCTCCTGCTCCTTCTGGGGCAGGGAGGAGCCGACCGCCTCGAGACCGATGGCGACCGCGACGCACAGCACGACGGCGGCGCCGACGCCGAGCCACACGCGGTTGAGCGCGTCGCGGCGCCCCTCCTGGACGAGGAAGGCGGCGATGATCCCCACGATGAGGGAGGCCTCCACCCCCTCGCGGAGGGTTATCACGAATGTCGGCAGCATCAGGATCTCCAGGTTAGGACCCCCTAACACCTACCACAACAATCGGGTTCAAGCGACCGCCGGCGTCAACTCGATCTCGGTCCGCTCGGTCGCGAAGGCGAGGGTCTGCGCGTCTGCTCCGAGGTCGACCCACTGCTGCTGCGCCTCGGCCGCGATGCGGTCCATCTCCTCGTCGGAGTGCACCGGCTCGTGGTGGAAGGCCAGGAGGCGGCGCGCCTTGGCGCGGCGGGCGAAGCACAGCGCGTCGGGGATGGCCGAGTGGCCCCACCCTAGGTGGTGCGGGTACTGCGCCGCCGTGTACTGGGCGTCGTGGAGCAGCAGGTCGGCGTCGCGGGCCAGCTCCAGGCCCGAGATCCACTCGTCCCCGAGCGCGTTGAGGTCGGCGCCCAGCGCCGGCTCGTGGTCGGGGATGTAGGTGAGCACGGCGCCGTCCTCTTCGATGCGGAAGCCGAGCGTCGGCCCGCGGTGGCTGACCGCGCAGGCCCGGATGGTGGCGCCGCCGATCGACCACTCCGCGCCCTCGCACTCGCGGAAGGAGACGTCGCAGGGCAGCTCGCGGACCTCGACGGGGGTCAGCGGGGCGCTCAGGTAGCGGGCGATGCGGTCGCGCAACGGCGCCTCGGGCGCTGACGGGTGGGCGGGACCCCAGATCACGATCTCCGAGTCCGGGTTGAACATCGGCGCGAAGAACATCAGGCCCTGGATGTGGTCCAGGTGCAGGTGGGTGAGCAGGATGTGGACCGGGCGGTCGGGCGCGGGCATCGTGAGCCCGAGCGGGCGGATGCCGGTGCCGGCGTCGAGCACCAGCGTGGAGCCGTCGGCCAGCGTGACCTGCACGCACGACGTGTTGCCGCCGTAGCGCCACGTGTCCGGCCCTGGCGTCGGCACGGAGCCGCGCGCGCCCCACACCTTCACCTTCACTCCGTCTCCTCCGGCCAGAACACCACGATGGCTCCGTGGTACCCACCGGTGCCGACGATCGGCAGCCCGCTGGCGGCGATCCGGTGCAGGGTGCCGTCGACCGTGCGGATGGAGAAGCGCGAATGGGCGGGGCGGTGCCCGCGCAGCGCCTCCGTGAGGTCGAGCTTGCGGAACGGGATCGGCTTGCCCTTGCGGTCGAACGGGCCGTGGCGCTCGGCCCATTCCGCCGCCGGCATCGGCCCGGTGTCCTCGTAGCGACGGCCCAGCAACTCGCCCGCGGCCTCGTTGTAGAAGGCGATCTCGCCGCGGTGGTCGACCAGGAACGAGGGCGTCGACAAGCTCGCCAGCAGGTTGCGGGCAAGGATCAACTCGAGCGGCCGTTGCCCTCCCTCCATCTCCGATTGTGAACGCTACCGACAGGCGCGTTGCAGGGGGAGGAGGTTGCGCACAGATGCGTGAAGACCCCGGCACGATGTTGACCGCCAAGCGCACGTTGGTGAAGTCCGGCCCCGAGCTGTGGGCCGAGGTCTCGGACCCCGAGGCCCTCGGCTCACTGCTCGAGCCCTTCGGCGACATCCGCATCACCCGGGTCTCGGACGCCTCGCTCGTCGTATGGGAGGGCGAGCGGGCGGCCGGACGCCTCGAGCTGGAGCCGTCGGGCTTCGGGACCCGGGTCCACTTGAGCGCGGAGGTCGGTCACGCGGCCCCTCCGCCGGAGCCGCGGCGGGGCTGGTTCGACCGCATCTTCCGTCACCCCCCGGAGGCGGCGCCCCCCACGCCGCTGATGGGCACCGACGAGGCCGAGGCCGTCCTCGTCGGGACGCTGGACGCGCTCGGCATGGCCCGGCACCGGCCGTTCAGCCGCTGATCGATCTTCGGTAGCATCGCGCGCCGATGGGCACCCGTCGGCTCCGGCGCCTCCTCACGGTCATCGCGGCGCTGGTCATCTGCGCCCCCGCTCACGCCGCGGACACCGTCATCGGCTTCGAGGACCTCGCCGACGGCGAGGCGGTCGGCGCCCAGTACTCGGGCCTGGGCGTCCAGCTCGACCCGCCGGCCTCGCTGAGCGCCGAGACGAACACGCTGGCCCACGGCGGGACCAAGCTCCTGCGCGCGACCGACCACACCTGCGCGCCCGGCAGCACCGTCTCGTTCGACGGGCTCTTCTCGTCCCCGCGCACGCAGGTGGGGCTCTGGGTCCACGACCCCTACGCGAACGATCCCAACGCGCGCGAGGTGACCATGGACGGCTTCGACGCCGCCGGCAACCCCGCCGCGCACACCAGCCTCTCCATCACCAGCGGGCTCGGTTGGCAGCAGCTGCTGCTCGTCGCCGACCCCGGCAAGACGATCGACCACGTCGAGGTGTACGTCAGCGACGGCATCTGCACGATGCTCTTCGACGACCTCTCCTTCGACGCGCCCGCCGGCGCCGAGTCGCCGTCCGTGGCCTGGGAGGACGTCACCACGACTCCGGTCTCCGTCGAGCGCGGGGCCAGCGCGTCGACCACCGTCTCGCTGCGGCGCAAGGGCGGCTCGACGGGCCGGGTCAACCTCTCCGTCAGCGGGCTCCCCGCGGGCGTGACGGCCGCGGTCGACCCGAGCCAGGCCAACGGCAGCACGCTGCGCAGCCCGGTCAAGATCACGCTGACCGGGGCCGCCAACGCGCCCGCCACGCCGGCACCCGTGTCGGCGACGCTGCGCGCCACGCCGGTCGACGGGACGGCCGGCGCGGCGACGCCCGTGGACGCCACGTTCCCGGTCACGGTCCAGCCGCCCAACGTCACGCTCGCACAGTCAGGCCCGGCGCCGACCGACCTCTACCGCGGCGACGCCGTCACCTACGCGGCGACCCTGACGCGACACAGCCTGTCCAACGGCCGCGTCAACCTGTCGGTGCAGGCCCCGCCCGGCGTGACGGCCACCGTCTCCCCCGCCACCGTCGACGGGTCCGCCCCGACCACGCCGGTCACGGTCAGCGCCAGTGTCGACAAGGCCGCCGCGCGCGTCCCGGACGGGACGCTCCGCCTGCTGGCCACCAGCGACGACCCGGCCGCCGCACCGCCCGGCGTCCCCTCCGAGCTGCGCATCGCCGCCCCGGTGCGCGTCCCGCAACTGCTCCTCACGGGCCCGAACCCCGACGACGTCGTGCTGCGCGCCGGGGCCGGACTGACCCGCGTCGACACCCTGGTCACGCCCATCGACATCCCGCCGGACGCGCTCGTCCGCACCACGACGACCGCGGGGGCGACCGGCCTCACGGTCGACGCCTCCCCGGCCAGCTTCCCGGCCTCGGCGGGCCCGACGCTGTTCAAGGTCGGCCTGACGGCGCAGGCCGGCGTGGCCACGGCCAGCGGAAGCCGGGAGACCGTGGCCGCCACCGTCGACATCCCCGGCCACGGGACGACCGCCGCCTTCGGGGGCTTCAACCTGACCGTCGTCCCCTCGATCCGCTACGCGCTCGCGGCGCGTGGCATCGAGGTGACCCAGGGCGTCCAGACGCTCGGCGACGGCGGCTGCTCGACGGTCCCGACCCGCAACTTCTCGCACATCGAGTCGTCCGTGCCGTACACCGGGGCGCGGCTCGTCGACGGCGACCAGACCGTCGCCCGCGTGTTCACGTCGGCCTGGATCCTCACCAACGCGACCCAGATCAAGGGCGTCACCGTCCGGCTGGAGGGCTTCCGCGGCGGCAAGCCGATCCCCGGCAGCCCGCTCAGCCCGATCGCCGCCCCTGCCGCGGTCAAACCCGGTGACGTCGGCTGCGTGCGGGAGGCGGACCGCTACAGCCGCGACAACGTCTTCACCTACGACCTCCCGCCGTCGTTCACCTACGGCAACGTGACACTGCGGGCGGTGATCCAGCCGCTGGCGCCGACGAGCACCGGCTCCGTGCTCGACGAGTGCGCGTCGACCTTCTGTCAGACCATGAAGCGCTTCACGGTCCGCAACGTGGGCTTCACCCGGCTGCGGTCGCCGTCGATCAAGCCGATCCGCGTGTTCGCCAACGGCACCGGTCCTGGCAGCGCCGACGACGCCTTCCGGTCCGCGCGGCTGCTGCATCCGGGCGACGCCTACGTGTGGGGGTATCAGGGCGACGAGGACATCTCCGGACTCATCTACCTCGCCGACCACAAGGACGAGTACTCGCTGGCGCTCGGGTCCCTCTCGCGGCGCGACATCGTCGAGGGGGGCACGTTCAACACCATCAAGGGCTGGAGCCAGCTGATCGGTGACCGGACGATCACCGCCGGCGTCGCGCCCGGCGTCGCGAGCGACATCGCGGGGGTCACCACGGGCTCGATCGCCGAGCTGCCCTCCGGGCCCTTCGGCGCGCGCCCCGTGATGCTCGGCAACGTCAGTCGTCCACTGACCTCGGTCGCCCACGAGCTCGGGCATGCGCTCGGGCGCCCCCACGCAGGCCAGAACTGCCCGGGCACCGGCCCCGACGACGACCAGGCGGGCGAGCCGTGGCCACCCGACGACAAGGGCCAGCTCGACGGTGTCGGGCTCGACCTGTGGGGCATCGCGCCCAACCCGAACCAGCCGCTGACCGCGACGGAGCCCTACCGCGTGCTGGTCAGCAACAGCCCCGGCTCGGCCGCCCAGTTCTACGACCTGATGAGCTACTGCGCCGCGACCGTCGAGACCCCGAGCGCCACCAGCTATCCGAACGCCTGGCTCTCGCCGAAGGGTTGGGACGAGGAGGTCGCGTCACTGGAGGCGTGGACGAAGAAGACGGGCGGGACGATCGGCGTCGCGCGCCAGGCGGGGAAGGACACGCCCGTGCTCTCCGTCGGCGCGATCGGGCGCGACGGGGGCGCCGCGATCCTCACGGTCGAGCCCGGCAGCGGGACGCCGACTCCGGCCGGGGTCGGTCCGGTGCTCGTCGGCTACGGCGCGAGCGGCGCCGAGGTCGCGCGCGCGGGTCTGGTCGACGAGACGCTCGATGACTCCGGCCTGCATTCGTACACGGGCCGGCTCCCGGCCGCCGGGGTCACCCGGGTCGCCATCGTCGCGGCGAGCGGCACCGCGCTCGACGCGAAGGCCCAATCCGCGCACGCGCCCACCGTCGCCATCACCGCCCCCGCCGCAGGCGCGACGGTCGGGGGCCGCAAGGCCGTGCGCGTCGCCTGGAAGCAGGCCGACGCCGACGGCGACAAGCTCACCGCCACCGTCGAGGTGTCGGCCAACGACGGGAAGACCTGGCGGCGCGTCTACCGGGGCAGCGCCGCGTCGACCCGACTGCCGGCGGCCTACTTCACGGCCGCCCGCCGGGCGCGCCTGCGCGTGTCCGTCAATGACGGCTTCCGCTCGGCGGTGGCGGTCTCCAAGCGCTTCCGCACCCGCGGCGCGCCGGCGCAGGTCAGCATCGACAGCCCGACGGCGGGTGCCCGGGTGCGCTCCGACGCCGCGCTCGCGCTGGCCGGCTCCGCCGGGACGGTCACCGGCCAGATCGCCCCGAAGCGCCTCGTGTGGCGGCTCGACGGCCGCACGATCGCCCGTGGCGCGCCCGCCACCGCCCGGGACCTGCCGCCGGGGACGCACGTCCTGTCGCTCGGCGTGCGCGGCGCCCGCCGGCCCGGCGCCCACGTCAAGCTGCGCGTCACCGCGGTCACCCCGCGCTTCCTGAAGGTCACCGTCCCGAAGCGCGTCGCACGCGGGGCGCGGCGGGTCGCCGTGCGCGTCCGCTCCGGCGTCGCCGCGGTCGCCCGCGCGAAGGGACGCACGCTGCGCCTGAAGGCCCGCGGGCACGGCGTCCTGCGCGTCCCGGTCGCGCGCGGCCGCGGCCCGCTGGCGATCACCCTGACGGTGCACGCCCTCGGCGCCGACTACCGCGTCACCCGAGCCGTGCGACGCTGAGGCCATAAGCTCCGGCGCCGCATGCGCCAGACCAGCCCGGAGACGTTCGAAGAGAAGCTCGACCAGCTCAATGAGCTGCGCGAGGCGGCGGTGCACTCGTCGCCCGAGGCCGAGAAGAAGCAGCACGACAAGGGCAAGCTCACCGCGCGCGAGCGCGTGGAGAAGCTGCTCGACCCAGGGTCCTTCCAGGAGCTGGACACCTTCATCCGCCACCGGGTGGTCGAGTTCGGCATGGAGAGGAACCGGCCGTGGGGCGACGCCGTCGTCACCGGCCACGGAACCATCGACGGCCGCCGCGTGTGCGTCTTCAGCCAGGACTTCACCGTCTTCGGCGGCTCGCTCGGCGAGGTCATGGCCGAGAAGATGTGCAAGGTCATGGACCTGGCCGCCAAGATCGGCTGCCCGGTCATCGGCATCAACGACTCGGGCGGCGCCCGCATCCAGGAGGGCGTCGTCTCCCTCGGCGCCTACGGGGACGTCTTCCTGCGCAACGTGCGCTGCAGCGGCGTCATCCCCCAGATCTCGATCATCATGGGCCCGTGCGCGGGCGGCGCGGTCTACTCGCCGGCGATCACCGACTTCATCTTCATGGTGAAGGAGACCTCGCACATGTTCATCACCGGCCCCGACGTCATCAAGACGGTCACGGGCGAGGAGACGGGCTTCGAGGAGCTCGGCGGCGCGATGAGCCACAACACCAAGTCCGGCGTCGCGCACTTCGCGTCCGAGGACGAGGAGTCGTGCCTGGAGGACGTCCGCTACCTGTTCAGCTTCCTCCCGCAGAACAACCTGGAGACGACCCCACGGGTCCAGCCCACGGACGACCCGGAGCGCATGGACGAGGCGCTGGACACGATCGTCCCCGACGCCCCCAACAAGCCCTACGACATGCGCGACGTCGCCAAGCTGATCGTCGACGACGAGGACTTCTTCGAGGTCCACGAGCACTTCGCCACGAACATCATCTGTGGCTACGCGCGGCTCAACGGGCACGCGATCGGGATCGTCGGCAACCAGCCCAAGTCGATGGCGGGCGTGCTCGACATCGAGGCCTCCGAGAAGGCCGCGCGCTTCGTGCGCACCTGCGACGCCTTCAACATCCCCATCGTCACCTTCTGCGACGTCCCCGGCTTCCTGCCCGGCACCGCGCAGGAGTGGGGCGGCATCATCCGCCACGGGGCCAAGCTGCTGTACGCGTTCGCGGAGGCGACGGTCCCCAAGATCACCGTCATCACCCGCAAGGCCTACGGCGGCGCCTACGACGTCATGAGCTCCAAGCACCTCGGCGCGGACTTCAACTTCGCCTGGCCGCAGGCGGAGATCGCGGTCATGGGCCCCGAGGGCGCGGTCAACATCATCTACCGGCGCGACATCGCCGGCTCGCCGACGCCCGACACGCGCCGCGAGAAGCTCATCGCCGACTACAAGGCGCGCTTCGCCAACCCCTACACGGCGGCCGAGCGCGGCTACATCGACGACGTCATCGTCCCCCACGAGACGCGCCCGAAGCTCGTCACCGCGCTGGAGACCCTGCTCACCAAGCGCGAGCCGGGCCCGAAGCGCAAGCACGGCAACATCCCGCTATAGGCGCTCGAGCTGGCGGCGGATCTCCGCCTTCGCGCTCGGATAGTGGTTGAGGCGGAACGGGCCGTTGGTGAGCGCGCCCTGGTTGTAGAGCATGAGCTTCACGCGCTTGTGGGAATGCACCCAGCCGAACAGGCGGCGGACGAAGCCGGCGTCGTCGGACCCCCACAGCGCCCACTCGCCGAACGCGAACGGCTTGCCCTTGAAGCGGTCGTAGAACTGACCGAGCCAATCGAAGCGGGGGAACTTCGAATAGAAGTCGGTCCCGACCCAGTCGACGTACCTCGACCCCGGCCAGTAGGCCTGCGGCAGGTTGGCGCGGATGTCGGGAGAGCCGCGCGTCTGGGGGATCCAGAGCAGCTCGACGGCGGGCGTGGGCAGGTCCTCGTCGGTGCCTTTGACGGCCGGGAGGCCCATCGCCTTCAGGCGCGCGTCGATGCGGTCCAGCGGGCCGCCGCGCAGGATCAGTGCGGTCCGCCTCCAGGCCAGCTTGAAGGACGCCGTCGAGTGCGCCGCGCCGCGCGGGCGCCCGCTCTTGTCGAAGGCGCTGTAGGCGTTGTTGGCCTGGTTCATCTCCGCCATCAGCCGGACGTAGACGAGCTTGCCGTAGCTGCCCATGCGCCGGTTGAGGCGGATGAGGTAGCCGTCACCCTTGCCCTCGGCGATGCCGAGCGGGCTGATCCTCTCGGGGGTTCCGTAGCCGTCGTTGGTGCCGATGTGGAGCATCGGCGTCGTGTCCGTCCGCTCAGCCGCGTCGAAGATGTACTCCCACGAGCCGCCGAACTTCGTGAAGAAGCCGAACACCTCCGGCTTGGCGCCCGTCTGACCCGCGTACGGCTCGAGCGAGGTGCCGCCGCTGACGCCGGTGATCACCCGCGCCTGGGCGACGGGAGCCAGCGCGAGCGCGGCGACGAGTGCGAGCAGAACGCGGCCCATGATCACCCAACGGCAGACCGGTCCAGAACTTGATGCAGCGCTCTCCAAGCAAATCGGTAGGGAAGAAAGGCATAAAACCAGGTCGGGTTTCGCTACATTTAGCGAATGCCCCGCACCGGCACCCTTGAGAACCCGGAAGTCGTCGAGGACGTCCCCGGCCACATCATCCCGATCATCGAGCGTGAGTTCGACGACTTCGACAACGAGGCCGAGAAGTTCCTCGACGGGCAGACACCCGAGCCGGAGTTCATCGGCTTCCGGCTCAAGCAGGGCGTCTACGGCCAGCGCCAGGCCGACGTGCAGATGTGCCGCATCAAGCTCCCCTTCGGCGGGATCACCCCCGATCAGTTCGACGCCGTCGCCGCCGTCACGGAGACCTACGCGCCGCTCAACAAGGCGCACCTGACCACGCGCCAGAACTTCCAGATCCACCACATCCCGCTGCGGAACATGGCCAAGCTGATCCGCGAGATCTCGGACTCGGGGCTGTCGAGCCGCGAAGGCTGCGGCAACACCGTCCGCAACGTCACCGCCGACCCGTGGGCGGGCGTGTGCGAGGACGAGACCTTCGACCCGACGCAGTACGTGGGCGCCTACGTGCGCTACTTCGTGCGCCACCCGACGACGCAGCTGATGCCGCGCAAGGTAAAGACCGCCTTCACCGGCGCCGAGCCGGACCGCGCCATCACCGGCATCCACGACATCGCCTTCCTCTCCCGCGAGCGCGACGGCGTCCGGGGCTTCGAGATCCGCGTCGGTGGCGGCACGTCGATCATGCCGCGCATCGCCCCCACCCTGTACGAGTTCGTGGAGGCCGACAACGGCGACTACCTGAAGATCGCCGAGGCGGTCTTCCGCATCTTCGACCGCCAGGACTGGCTGCGCGTCAACCGCGCCCGCGCCCGCATCAAGGTCTTCGTGGACAAGTTCGGCGTCGACGAGCTGCGCCGGCAGGTCGAGGAGGAGCTGGAGGGCGACTGGGTCGGCGAGCGCGACTTCACGCCCGACCTGTGGGTCCACGACGAGGAGGCGCACGCGCCCGCGGCACCGGCCGCCACGTCGAGCCCCAACGGGGACCGCCGCGAGTTCGACCGCTACGTGGCCAGCGCCGTCAAGCCCCAGCGCCAGGCCGGCTTCTCGACGGTGCACGTCCACGTCCCCCGCGGCGACCTGACGCCAGAGCAGCTGCGCGGCCTCGGCCAGATCATGCGCGACTACACCGGCGGCTACGCGCGCACCACAGTCCACCAGAACCTCGTGCTGCGCTGGGTGCGCGACGAGGCCCTGTACGACGTGTGGCAGCGGCTGCTCGCGCTCGACCTCGGCGCGCCCGGGGCGGACGAGATAGCCGACGTCGTGTCCTGCCCGGGGACGGACTCGTGCAAGCTGGGCATCACCTCCTCCATGGGCCTGAACCTCGCCATCCGCGAGCGGCTCGCCGAGATGGCGCTGGACGACCCGCTGGTGCGCAAGATGCACATCAAGATGTCCGGCTGCCCCAACGGGTGCTCGCAGCACCACATCGCCGACATCGGCTTCTACGGCGCGTCGATCAAGGTCGGGGAGAACACCATCCCCGCCTACATCGCGCACGTCGGCGGCGAGTTCGACACGGGCCAGGTCGCCTACGGCGCCCGCCTCAAGGTCCGCCTGGCCGCCAAGCGCGTGCCCGAGGCGGTCGACCGCTGGATCCGCATGTACCAGGACGAGCGCGAGGACGGCGAGCTGTTCCGCGAGTACGCCCGCCGCGTCGGCAACGCGCCGTTCGAGGCAAAGGTCAAGGACCTCGTCATGCCGATCGAGTTCGGCCTGGAGACCATGAACCACTTCATCGACTGGAACCGCAACGTCCCGTTCCAGGTGGTGCGCGGGGAGGGCGAGTGCGCGGTCTGACCACGCTCGCCGAGGACCTCGACGTCGCGCTGGCCGCGGCCGGCGAGGCCCATGGCGACAAGCTCGTCATGCTCGTCTCCTTCCAGAAGGAGGAGTCGGTGCTGGTCGAGGCAGCGGTCCGCGTCGCGCCGCGCACGCGCTTCGTGACCATCGACACCGGCGTCCTGTTCCCGGAGACGCTCGGGACCTGGCGTGCCTTCGAGGAGCGCTACGGCGTGGACATCGAGGTCGAGGACGCCCGCGGCGACTGGACCGGCCCGGAGCACTGCTGCTCGGTGGCCAAGGTCGAGGCGCTCGAGCGCGCGCTCTCAGCCGCGGACGCCTGGGTGACCGGCATCCGCCGCGAGCAGTCCCCGACGCGGGCGGATGCGCAGACGGTGGAGACCGACCCTGTCCGCGGGATCGTCAAGTACAACCCGCTGGCGCTGTGGAGCGAGCAGGACCTGTGGCGCGTCATCCACGCCAAGGGCCTGCCGTACAACACGCTCCACGACCAGGGCTACGACTCCATCGGCTGCCTGCCCTGCACCGCGCCCGGCAAGGGCCGCGAGGGCCGCTGGGCCGGGACGGACAAGCTCGAGTGCGGCCTCCACGTGGTCCCGCCCCGCACCGCCGCCGCCTAAGCCCGGGGTGAGCTGGCGCTCGCCTCGGGGAGCGTCGCGGTGGCCGTGCAGGTCAGGCCGCTGGGACCGGAGCCGCGGGCGGTGATGCGGTCGGCGCCGGCGGAATCGCTGAGCCGGCGCTCGACGGAGAACGAGCCGCTGGGCGCGTGCGTCTTGGGCCTGGCGCGGGCGACGACGTGGCCGTCGCGGCTGAACGTCACCTTCCAGCGTTCGCCGTTGACGTTGCGGTCGACCTCGAACTCGGCCTCGATGGCGCCGTCGTCGGCCTTGAGCTTGAGCTTGGAGGTCGCGCCGGAGCCGCACGAGCCGGCCTTGGTGACCCGATTGTCGCCGCCGTGCTTGGCGAGCGCGGGAGAAGCGGTCGCGGCGAGGGCGAGGGCGAGAGCGGCGACAGAAAGGACAGAGATCTTCATGGCGTCCATGGTCCGGGCTCGCGGGTCCCGCCCGCAATGGGACTTAGGTCCCGATGCCGTGGCGCTCGGCCCACAGCGCGGCCTGCGTGCGGTCGGTCACGCCGAGGGCGCGGAAGATGCTGGTCAGGTGCGTCTTGACGGTCTTCTCGCTGATCTCCAGACGGCGGGCGATCAGCTTGTTGGGCAGGCCGGCGACGAGCGCGAGCAGCACCTCGCGCTCGCGCGCGGACAGCCCGTCCAGCGGATCGGGCCGGGTGCGGGCGGTGAGGATGGTGCGGGCGGCGCGGGGGTCCAGCGGGGACTCGCCGCGGGCGGCGGAGCGGATCCCCGCGGCGACCTCCTGCGACGACGCGTCCTTGAGCAGGTAGCCGACCGCGCCCGCGTCCATGGCGCCGAGGATGCGCGCGCTGTCGGAGAAGGCCGTCAGCACGAGCACGGGGACGTCGATGCGGCGCGTCGCCTCGATGCCGTCGAGCACGGGCATGTCGAGGTCCATGAGCACGACATCGGGCGCGAGCTCGCGCGCGCGCTCGACCGCCTCGGCCCCGTCGGCGGCGGTCCCGACCAGCTCGAGATCGTCGGTCGCCTCGATCAGGCGGCTGAGCCCGTCGCGCACGACGCCGTGGTCGTCGGCGATCAGCACGCGGATCATGACGGCAGCTCCATCATCACGGTGGACCCCTCCCCAGGGCTCGACGTCACGGTCAGCGTTCCGCCCTGCTGGCGCACGAGCCTCTCGAGCAGCGACAGGCCGACGTGGCCCGCCTCCCGCCGCGCGCTGCGCTCGTCGGCGTCGAAGCCGCGCCCGTCGTCGCGGACCTCGAGCCGCCCACCGGCGACGGACACGTCGACCCGCGCGGCATCCGCGTGCGCCCCGACGTTGCGCAGCGCCTCGCGCGCCACCCGGTAGACGAGCGCGTCGTGCGGGGACGCGGGCTCGTCCACGCGCAGCGAGGTGGTGACGCCGGCCGCGGCGAGCGGGCTCAGCAGGTCCGCCAGCGCCGGCTCGAGCCCCGTGCTGGCCAGGCTCGGCGGGTGGATCTGGACGAGCAGCGTGCGCAGGTCGCGCACGCTCTGGCGCAGCTGACCCGCCGCCCGCTCGTCGTGGCCGGCCAGCCCGAAGGCCACGCCGGCGACGTCCTGAACCACGCCGTCGTGCAGGTCGGAGGCGATGCGGCGGCGCTCGGCGTCGGAGGCGTCGACCGCCGCCTGCAGCAGTTCCTGGCGCTCCGCGTAGCCGCGGCTGACCCGGCGGGCCAGCGACACCGCCAGCGGGACCTGCAGCAGCACGAGCACCAGCAGCCCGCCGAGCAGCGGCGGCGCGATCGCCTTCAGCAGCCGCAACCCGCTGGCGCTGATCGACGAGAAGCGCTGGTAGGTCTCGAACAGGACGGGGGTCCCATTCGGGGTGCGGATGACGGTGTGCGCCTCGAGCAGCTTGCCGTCGTCGCGCTCGTAGCGGTTCTCAGGCTCGTCGAGGTCGGACAGATCCGCGTCCGCCCCGCCCTTCTTGAAGAGCTCGAGCTCCTCGGCGCCGAGGCCGAACCGCTGCCCGATCAGCAGCGGCTCGTCCGAGTAGAGGATCCGACCGGACCGCGTCCACAGCTTCACGCGCACGAGCGACGCGCGCGCGAGCTGGCCGACCACCGCGTCGTCGAGGCGATCGAGCGCCCGCCGGTCCCCGGTGAGGACTCCGTCGGTCAGGCCGGCGGCTTGGATCAGGCGGCCTTCGAGCTGGACATCGCTGCGCGTTCGCCGCTCGGCCTCGTGGATGGTCACCGACCGCAGGACGAAGAAGCCGCCGACCAGCACGACCGCGAGTGCGAGCAGGCTCCCAGCCAGGAAGCGAGCGACCGCGGAGGTGACGCTGGGAGGCCGCACACAGCCCGAGGCTAGAGATGCCAATACCCTGCCGAACCGCATGTTCTCGAAAGTCCTGGTCGCCAATCGTGGCGAGATCGCCGTCCGCATCATCCGCGCCCTCGACGAGTTGGGCATCGGCTCCGTCGCCGTCTACTCGGAGGCCGACCGCGACGCGCAGCACGTCAAGCGCGCGACGGAGGCCCACCTGATCGGGCCCGGGCCGGCCAACGAGAGCTACCTGGTCGTCGAGAAGCTGCTCGAGGTGATCGAGAGCAGCGGGGCCGAGGCGGTCCACCCCGGCTACGGCTTCCTGGCCGAGAACGCCAAGTTCGCCCGCACGCTGGAGGACAACGGGATCACCTTCATCGGCCCGCCCGCCAGCGCCATCGACGCGATGGGGTCGAAGACCAAGGCGCGCGAGCTGATGCAGAACGCCGGCGTCCCGATCGTCCCGGGGGTCACCGAACCGGTCGAGACCGTGGAGGACGCGAAGAAGATCGCCGAGGAGATCGGCTACCCGATCGCCGTGAAGGCGGCCGGCGGCGGTGGCGGCAAGGGCTTCCGCGTGGCCATGAAGCCCGAGGAGCTCAAGGACGCCTTCGAGGGCGCCGCGCGCGAGGGCGAGAAGTTCTTCTCCGACGACACCGTCTACCTCGAGCGCTACCTCGAGGACCCGCGCCACGTCGAGGTCCAGATCCTGGCCGACAAGCAGGGCAACGTCATCCACCTCGGTGAGCGCGACTGCTCCATCCAGCGCCGTCACCAGAAGCTCATCGAGGAGGCGCCCGGCCCGCTCGTCGACGAGGAGATGCGCGAGAAGATCGGCAAGATCGGCGTGGACGCCGCCAAGGCGGTCGACTACCACTCGGCGGGAACGATCGAGGGCCTGTTCGTCAAGCAGGACGACGGGCCCGACGAGTACTTCTTCCTGGAGATGAACACGCGGGTGCAGGTCGAGCACTGCGTGACCGAGGCGGTCACGGGCATCGACATCGTCCGCGAGCAGATCCTGATCGCGGCCGGCAACGAGCTGACGATCAAGCAGGAGGACGTCCAGCTGCGCGGGCACGCGATCGAGTGCCGGGTCAACGCCGAGAACGCGGCCACGAACTTCTCACCCGCCCCCGGCCTGGTCACCTCCTACTTCGAGCCCAGCGGCCCCGGCATCCGCGTCGACTCCGGCGTGCTCGCGGGGTCCGAGATCACCCCGCTCTATGACCCGATGGTGGCCAAGCTGATCGTGTGGGACTCCACCCGCGAGCTGGCCACCAAGCGCATGCTGCGGGCGCTGGACGAGTTCCAGGTCGGCGGCGTCACCACGCTGATGCCGTTCCACAAGGCGATCATGGCCTCCGAGCAGTGGAACAACGCCGAGACCTGCCGCGACCTGATCGAGGACCAGGAGTGGCTGAAGTCGCTGGCCGAGGCGGGGGTGGGCGGGCCTCATCCAGGCGACGACGACGAGGAGCTCGTCGAGCGCACGTACACCGTCGAGGTGTCGGGCAAGCGCTTCGACGTCAAGGTCCACGGCGAGGCGTTCGCGAATACGGCCCACCCACCCGGGGCGGCAGCGCCCGCGGGCAAGAGGGCGGGTGGGCGGGCCCGATCCGAGCGCAAGAAGTCGGGTGGCGGCGGGGCGGACGAGCTCGCGTCGCCGTTGCAGGGCAACATGTGGAAGGTCGTCGCCGAGGAGGGGCAGACGGTCGAGGAGGGCGATCTCATCTGCATCATCGAGGCCATGAAGATGGAGAACGAGATCACGGCCCACAAGGCCGGGACGATCGAGACGCTCGCCGCCAAGGAAGGCGAGCCCATCAAGACCGGCGACCTGATCGCGGTCATCAAGTCCAAGGCCGAAGACGATTCCTAATCGCGTCTGGCGCGCCGAGCCCGACGAGGCCGAGCACGTCGCGCGGCTGCTGATCGCCTTCCGCGACTGGTACGGCTCCGACTGGCCGTCCGACAACGCGTTCCTGGCCGGGGTCGAGAAGCTGATGGAGGACCCGCGGACCGAGTTCCTGCTCGGCACGCCGGACGACGACTCGCCGCCGTGCGGGGTCGTCCAGCTGCGCTACCGCCACTCGGTGTGGACGGCGTCCGACGACGCCTGGCTCGAGGACCTCTTCGTCACGGAGGCCGCCCGCCGCGCCGGTCTCGGGCGCGCGATGGTGCTGGCCGCCGTCGACCGCGCCGAGGAGCGCAACTGCCGCCGCATCGAGCTCGACGTCGACGACGTCAACGACGCGGCCCGCGCCCTCTACGCCGACCTCGGCTTCGCCGAGAAGCACGGCGGCGCCGCCCTGATGGTCAAGCCGCTCTAGCGGGGACTGTCACAACCGTGGCGGCGATCGTGGCCGGCGTGCGCCGCAGCGCAGCCGAGGGTGTCGCCGATGCGGGCGACACCGTCCGTCCCGCCGGCCTTCAGGTAGTCCGCCGCCACCGCGGGTTGGGGCGTTCTGCGCGCAACCAGCCCGTTGACGGCCAGAGACGACTACGGCGTGCGGGAGTCCTCCCACCCGAAGTAGCCGACGCCCTGCACCGGGGTGCCGGCGGGGGTGGTGAAGGTGACCGCGATGACGTGGCGCTCGGCGGAGGGACAGGCCGCGCGCACGGCGGAGGTCGTGATCGTGGCGGGCTTGCCGACCTTGATGGTGACCGGCGCGCCGTCCCAGGCCTGGTCAGGTCCGCAGTCGCGTCCGAGGTTCCATGCGTCCGTCGCATGGTCGACGAAGTGCGGGATGACCGTTTCGTCGGCGCGGGAGCAGTTGGTCAGATCCCACTGCGGCTTGACCACCCGGCCGCCGTGGACGACGCCTCCGCCCTGGCCGACGGCGCTCACACACGGCGCGGCCGCCGGCGCCGGGGTGGCCGGGTCGGGCCCCTCACCTCCACCGCCCTTGGCGAGGGCGGCGCCGGGAAGGGCGAGGAGGAGGGCGATGGCGGCAGGAGCGAGGCGGTTCATGCGACGTACGATCGGGCCACGGAGAGTCTCGGTCGCAATGGGACCTTCGTCCCAACCGTGTCACGTCGGGCCGATGCGGGCGACGTTCTGGTGGTGGATGACCTTCTGCGCCTCCGACCGGCGCGCAAGCGGGAGCGGGGCGGCGGCCCCGCCGGCGGCGAGGGCGTGGAGGTAGTCGCGGTCCTCGCGCAGGATCGCCAGCGCGCGTTCGCCGTCCAGCGGCTCGCCGTGGCCTGGCACCACGGTCTCGGCGGCCTCGACGAGTGGCTCGAGCCGGTCGAGGGTGACCAGGTACTCGTCGATCATTCCCGAGCCGTCGCCGACCATCGGGATCTCGACCGGGGACAGGTGGTCGCCGGCGATCAGCACGCGCGCCCACGGGACGGAGATGGCCATGCCGTCGCCGGTGTGCCCGCCGACGGCGTGCAGCTCGAGCTCGTCCCCGTGCTCGCCGAGGCCGAGCCGGCCCGGGACGGGCAGCTCCTGCGGGGTGCCGAGCGCGAGCGGCTTCGTGCGCACCACGTAGTGCTCGTCGTCGAAGGCCCGCAGCGCCCGCTGCACGGCCCCCGGGTCCTCGGCCAGGGCGCGGGCGGTCGACTCGGCGACGCCCAGCGGCGCTTCGCCGAACGCGAGCCTGCCGAGCAGGTGGTCCCAATCGGAGTGGGTGGCGAGCAGGGCGGCGACGCTGAACTCCGACTGCGCCGCGATCGTCGGCAGCAGCTCGAGCTCGTCGGGGAGGACGGGGGAGTCGACGCAGAACGCCTCGCTCCCGCGCCGCACCAGCGTGCACGTCGTCTGGAAGATGCGCGACGTCACGACGACGACGTCCGCGTGAACCGCCTGGACCTGCAATTACAGACCGATGAGCTTGAGCGCTTCCTTGAGGTTCGCGACCTCTTCCGTCGGCTTCTTGGCCCCCGACTCGAGCGTCTCCCCCTTGCGGTTCACCCAGATCGTGGGAACCTTCAGCTTCGCGCACGGATCGATGTCGTGGTAGTGGCTGGAGGCGATGTGGACCCAGCCCTTCTTGGTGCCGATGCGGCGCTCGCACTCCTTGAAGTGCGCGGGGTCGGGCTTGTAAGAACGAACCTGCTGGGCGGTGACGACGAGGTCGAAGTCCAGCCCGAAGTGCCGGCGCGTCTGGCCGAGCAGCTTGTCGTCGATGTTGGAGACGAGGCCGGTGGACTTGGCCTTGTTGACCTTCTTGAGCGCCGCGTTGGTCTCCTTGAACGGGCGCCAGTACGGGATGGAGTCCGGGAGGAACTGCGCACGATTGGGCTCGAGCGGCCAGCCGAGGTCCTTGGCGACGGCGAGCGCGGTGCGGCGGAGCACCTCGGCGTAGAGCTCGTACGAGCCACCCATCACGTTGCGCTGGTGCTCGAGGAAGAGCGGGACGAGCTCGTCCTTGTTGATCGTGTAGCCGTCGCGCTCGGCCTCCTTGGCGAAGGCCTTGTAGGCGCCGTCCTCCCAGTCGATCAGCGTCCCATAGACGTCGAAGGTAACGAACTTGATGTCCTTGGGAAGTGGCATGAGCGCGCCAGTGTATGGCGCGGCGACTAGGGTCCAGCGGCGAAATGGACCTGCTCGAATATCAGGGCAAGCAGCTGTTTGCCCGTCACGAAGTCCCGGTGCCGTCGGGGCGCCCAGCGACGGCGGTGGACGAGGCCGTCGAGGCCGCCGAAGCCATCGGTTACCCCTGCGTCATCAAGGCCCAGGTGCTCATCGGCGGCCGCGGCAAGGCCGGCGGGATCAAGGTCGCCAAGGACCGCGCCGAGGCCGAGGAGCACGCGTCCGCGATCCTCGGCATGGACATCCGCGGCTTCACCGTCCACGAGGTGTGGGTCGAGGCTGCTTCCGACATCGCCGAGGAGTACTACGCGTCGGTCGTCTTCGACCGCTCCGCCAAGCGCCCCCTGATCCTGCTCTCCAAGGAAGGCGGCGTCGAGATCGAGGAGGTCGCGGACTCCAACCCGGACGCGATCGCCCGCCTGCACGTCGACCCGCTGCTGGGCTTCCAGGACTTCCACGGCCGCCGGCTCGCCTTCGAGGCCGGCATCGACGCCGACCTGATCCGGCCGGTCGGCGCGATGCTGGCCAAGCTCTACGCGGCCTTCGTCGCCGAGGACGCGACGCTGGTCGAGGTCAACCCGCTGATCGTCACCGCCGACCGCAAGGTGATGGCGCTCGACGCCAAGGTCACGCTCGACGACAACGCGCTCTACCGCCATCCCGACAACGCGCTGCTGCGCGACACGGAGAACGAGGATCCGCAGGAGCAGTCCGCGCGCGAGCAGGGCATCACCTACGTCAAGCTCGACGGCAACGTCGGCATCCTCGGCAACGGCGCCGGCCTCGTCATGTCGACGCTGGACGTCGTCAAGTACGCGGGTGGCGAGCCGGCCAACTTCCTCGACGCCGGCGGCGGGGCGAACGCGGAGCAGATCACGCAGGCGGTCGAGGTCATCCTCGCCAACGAGAAGGTGACCGCCGTCCTGTTCAACATCTTCGGCGGCATCACCCGCTGCGACGAGGTCGCCAAGGGCCTCATCGAAGCGTTCAACCAGATCAAGCCCGAGGTGCCGTTCGTCGTGCGCCTCGACGGCACCAACGACGTGGAGGGCCGCCAGTTGCTCTCGGAAGCGAACCTGCCCAACGTCCACGCGGAATCGACGATGCTCGGCGCCGCCGAGCGCGTCGTGGAGCTCGCCGGCTGATGGCCATCCTCGTCGACAAGGACACCAAGCTCTGCACGTCCGGCATCACCGGGCGCGAGGGGACGTTCCACACCCTCAACAACCAGAAGTACGGGACGGATGTCGTCGCCGGCGTCACCCCCGGCAAGGGCGGCCAGGACGTCGAGGGCATCCCCGTCTTCAACACGTTCCACGCCGCCGTCGCCGAGACGGGCGCCAACACCGCGATGGTGTTCGTCCCGCCGCGCTTCGCCGCCGACTCGATCCTGGAAGCGGCCGACGCCGGCATGGCGCTGGTCATCTGCATCACCGAGGGCATCCCCGCCCACGACGAGCTGCGCGTCTACAACCACCTCAAGGGCAGCGGCACCCGCCTGGTCGGCCCGAACTGCCCGGGCATCCTGTCGCCGGGCAAGGCCAACGTCGGCATCATCCCGGCGTCGTTCTTCTCCGAGGGCAACGTCGGCGTCGTCTCGCGAAGTGGAACGCTGACCTACCAGATCGGCAACGAGCTGGCCCAGAAGGGCTTCGGCAACTCGTCCATCGTCGGCATCGGCGGCGACCCCGTCCCCGGCACGTCGTTCATCGACGTCCTCGAGCTCTTCGAGGCCGACGACGAGACGGAGCTGATCGTGATGAGCGGCGAGATCGGCGGCTCGGCCGAGGAGGAGGCGGCGGCCTACATCGCCGACCACGTCACCAAGCCCGTCGTCGCCTACATCGCCGGCTTCACCGCCCCGGAGGGCAAGACCATGGGCCATGCGGGCGCCATCGTCTCCGGCTCCGCGGGGACGGCCAAGGGCAAGAAGGACGCGCTCGAGGCGGTTGGCGTGAAGGTCGGCGAGTCGCCGACCGAGGTGGCCGAACTGGCCGCCGAGATCGCTGCCTCACTCGCCTGAGGATCTGTGATGATGGCGCGCCTCATGCGCGCCATCATCGTCCTGCTCGTCGCCCTCGCCCTACCGGCCCCGGCGAGCGCCGCCACTCGCTACGCCTCGCCGTCGGGGACGGGTGACTGCACGACCGCAGCGACGGCCTGCTCGTTCGCGACGGCCTTCAACGGCGCGACCTCCGGTGACGAGGTCGTCGTCGGCGTCGGCACCTACTCCGGCGGCGGCTCGTTCGACGACACGGGCAGGGACCTCACGGTTCGCGGGGAGGTCATCGGCGAGGGCCGCCCGGTCCTGACCGGAGCGACGGTGAAGGTCAGCGCGGGCAGCACCGTCGGCGACCTGGACCTCGGCTCCCTCACGATCACCGGGGCGACGGGTGAGCGCGTGCTCGTCCAGGGCAGCTGCACGATCGCCCCCGGCGGACAGCTCCTCGACAGCGTGTGCGGCGGCGGCCTGTCGACCACGGGCACGGCGACCACGGCGCGCACGCTTCGCAACGTGACCACCGGCACCGGCACCTTCAGCGGCGGGACCACGAACGTCACCAGCTCGATCCTCGGCGGCAGCGTGTCGTGCCCGGCGGGCGCCACCACCTTCGTCAACAGCGCCTTCGTCCCCGCCGGCGGGTGCACCGGCACCAACACCGTCGCGCCCCCGACCTACGAGACCGGCACCTTCCGGCCGGTGGCGGGCTCGCTGACGATCGACAAGGGCGTCGACACGGGTGCGAGCGCGCTCGACCTCGACGGCAACCTGCGCCTGATCGGGACCCACGTCGACATCGGGGCCTACGAGCGGCCGCCGGTGCCCGCGGCGGTGGCGGGCGCGCAGACGACGTCGACGGCGACCGGCAACACGTTCGCGGGGACGATCCAGACCGGCGGCGGCCGCGCCGCCGTGCAGTTCCTCTACAACAGCGCCGACGCCACCGCGGTGCAGTCGATTCCCGCGACGACCGACGCCACGCCGGTGACCGCGACGGTACCGGTCCTCGGCGACGCGCCGACGCCGTACCGGCTCAAGGTCACCACGGACGGGGGCACCTTCACCACGCCCGAGCAGATCGCGTACCGCGCGCCGGCGCTGACCCCCGGCGACACGACGGACATCACCACGACGACGGCGAAGCTCAACGGCACCGTCGCGCTCAAGGGCGCGCCGTCGGGCACGGTGGAGTTCGTCTACGGCGCCGCGACCTCGCCGCCGCAGACCATCACCGCCGACGGGCCGGTCAGCGCCGCCCTCACGGGGCTGACCCCGAAGACGACCTACCAATGGAAGCTGCGCGTCACCCGCGGCAGCGAGATCTTCGAGACCCCGGTGGGCATCTTCACGACAGCCGCCGCCGGCGCCACGTCCAACCCGACCCCGACGCCCTCGCCGGAGGGGTCCGCGTCCCCCACTCCGGCTCCGACCGCATCCCCCGGCCCGCCGACGCCGACGTTCGCGGTGCCCGCCGGTGGGACCAAGAAGAAGGGGCAGCTGCTGCTGGATCGCAAGACGATCACCGTGTCCGTCCGCTGCGGCGACGTCGCCTGCGGCGCGACCGCGTCCGGCTACGTGACGATCGGCAAGACGCGGTACGGCACGCTCGCCGCGCCGAAGAAGGCGCTCCGGTTGGACGCCTATGAGCGCGGTCAGATCACGGTGACCGCCAACCGGCGGCTGCGCCAACGGGTCCGCCGGTTCCTCGAACGGCACCCAAAGGCGGTGGCCAAGGTCCACCTCAAGGCGGTCTTCGTCGACGCGGACGGAACCAAGGTGACCAAGCGCGCCACGATCAAGGTCCGGAGGCTGAAGCGCTAAAGGAGAGCGCCCTGAGAGTCGAGAACCTGAGGTGGTGGGGCCAATCTGGACGCATCGACGACATGACTGACGGCGCGCGATCCTCCGACGCAGCGAGGCGACTGCTCGTCGCCGCCGCGGCGATGTTCGCCGCCATCACCGTCGTGCGCCTGCTCGTCACGGCGCCGGGCTGGGGCATCACGCTGCTCTACGACGTGCCGGTCGCGCTGGTCGCCGTGGCCTTCGGGCTCCGAGCCGGGCTGATCGCCGCCGTCGTCGGGCTGGCGCTGTTCGGGTTCGTCGACGTCACCCGGCCCATCCTGGTCAACGGAGTCGCGGTGCACCAGAACGCGGCCGGCTATGTCTCGCGGGCGATCGTCTTCTTCGTGCTCGGCGGCCTGCTCGGCGTCTTCTCGGACCGCCTCCGCGATACGGAGCGCATGCTGGGCCGGGTGCTCGACGCCACGCGCGATCCGATCATCACCGCCGACGCGGACGGCCTCATCGTCGGCTTCAACGGCGCGGCGGAGGCGACCTTCGGCCGGCCGTCGGACGACGTGGTCGGGCAGCCGCTGACCACGCTCATGCCGGAGCGCTTCCGCGCCGGCCACCGCGCCGGGCTGCGACGCTACCTCGAAGGAGGCGAGACCCACGTGATCGGGCAGACGGTCGAGCTGGTGGCCCTGCGCGCGGGCGGCCACGAGTTCCCCATCGAGCTGTCGCTGAGCGCGTTCGAGCTCGGCGGCCGCCCCTTCTTCACGGGGGTGGTGGCCGACATCACCGAGCGCAAGCGAGCAGAGCGCGACCGGGCCGCCCACCAGGCCAACCTGGAGCGCTCCAACACCGAGCTCGAGCAGTTCGCCTACATCGCCTCCCACGACCTGCAGGAGCCGCTGCGCTCCATCTCCGGCTTCACGACCCTGCTCGAGAAGCGCTACAAGGGGCAGCTCGACGACGACGCCGACCGCTTCATCGGGTTCGTCACGAGCGGCGTCGAGCGCATGCAGTCGCTCATCAACGGCCTGCTCGCCTATTCGCGCGCCGGGCGGGACCACCTCGCC
>CAXTBB010000005.1:118829-125486 GCA_964242305.1 uncultured Solirubrobacteraceae bacterium | reverse complement strand
ATCGACCTCAACGAGGTCGTCGCCGGCGCGGTGGCCGCGCTGGACGCGGCCCGTGCCGAGGCCGGCGGCGAGGTCCACGTCGGCGACCTCCCGACCGTGACCGGCGACGCCACCGCCCTCGGGAGCGTGTTCCAGAACCTGGTCGGCAACGCGCTGAAGTTCACCAACGGTGCGCCGCCGCGGATCGACATCGACGCGGAGCGCGTCGCCGACGGCTGGACCGTCTCCGTGCGCGACAACGGCATCGGCGTCGAGCCCGCGCACGCCGAGCGCATCTTCCGCATGTTCCAGCGGCTGCACGGCCGCGACGAGTACGGCGGGACCGGCATCGGGCTCGCGGTGTCGCGAACGATGATCGAGCGTCAGGGCGGGCGCATCTGGTGCGAAGCGCCGCCGTCCGGTCCTGGCAGCGTGTTCCGCGTGTTCCTTCCCGACGCCCAGCCCGAGCCTTGAACGGCGTCCCGGTCGAGATCCTGCTGGTGGAGGACTCCGAGCCCGACATCGTCCTCACCCAGGAGGTGCTCAAGGACGCGCACATCCTCAACCACCTCAGCGTGGCGCGCGACGGCGAGGAGGCGATCGCCCGCTGCCGCCGTCTGGGCGAGCACGCCGGGCACCCGCGGCCGGACATCATCCTGCTCGACCTCAACCTGCCCCGCAAGGACGGCCGCGAGGTCCTGCGCGAGCTCAAGACCGATCGGGCCCTGAGCAACATCCCGGTCGTCGTCCTCACCACCTCCGAGCAGGACCGCGACATCGTCGACGCCTACGAGCAGCACGTGAACGCCTACATCGTCAAGCCGGTCGACCTCGACCAGTTCATCGGCATCATCGCCGCGATCGAGATGTTCTGGCTGTCGATCGTGCGCCTCCCGCCGGCGTAGCCCGCCGCCAGGCGCTGGGTAGGGTGAACGGCATGGCCGACACGATCTCCTTCGCCCGCGGGGCGCCGTCCCTGGACATCGTCGACGTGGAGGGCCTCCAGCAGGCCGCGAACGACGCCTTCGAGAAGGACGCCGCCGGGACGACGGCCTACGGGACGTCGGTTGGCTACGTGCCGCTGCGCGAGTGGATCGCGGAGAAGCACGACGTCGACACCGACCAGGTGCTGGTCACCAACGGCTCCATGCAGGCGGACGCGTTCCTGTTCGAGCTGCTCGTCGACAAGGGCCACGAGGTCGTCGTCGAGAAGCCGACCTACGACCGCACGCTGCTCAACCTGCGCAACCGCGGCGCCCAGGTCCACATGGTCGAGCTGGAGACGGACGGCATCAGCACGGACGCCCTGTCGGACCTGCTGTCCGGCGACGCCGCCCCGGTGCTCGCCCACGTCATCCCCAACTTCCAGAACCCGGCCGGCTACACGCTCAGCGCCGACAAGCGCGCGACGCTGCTGCGCCTCGCCGCCGAGCACGACTTCGTGCTCTTCGAGGACGACCCCTACATCGACATCCGCTTCGAGGGCGAGGGCCTGCCCACGATGCTCTCCCAGGACGGGGCGGGCAAGGTCGTGTACGCGTCGTCGTTCTCGAAGACCGTCTGCCCGGGCATCCGCGTCGGCTACCTGGTCGGCCCCGCCGCGCTGATCAAGCAGGTCCAGGGCCTGGCCACCAACACCTACATCTCGCCGAACATGGTCGCCCAGTCGATCGTCAACCAGTTCGCCCGCTCGGGGCGGATGGACTCGGCGGTGCAGACGGTCAAGGACGCGCTGCGCGAGCGCCGCGACGTGCTCGTGAAGGCGCTGGGCGAGCACCTGCCCGAGGCGCGGTTCGAGCCGCCGTCGGGTGGCTACTTCATGTGGGTCGAACTGCCCGAGGAGGTCGACGTCGCCGAGCTCCAGGGCGTCGCCCAGGAGAAGGGCGTCCTGTTCGTCAAGGGGTCGGACTTCCTGCTCGAGGGCGGCGGCAACGCGCTGCGGCTGGCCTTCTCCGGGGTGAGCGCGGAGCAGATCCCCGAAGGCGTCAGCCGCCTCGCCGACGCCGTCCACTCGCTTGGCGTCACGGCCTAAGACCGCGCTCGTCATCCACGGCGGCTTCTGGAAGCCGCAGTACGACGCGTCGCTGATGGAGCCCGTGTGCGCGGACCTGCGCGCCCGGGGCTGGGACGTCCACAACCTGGAGTACCGCCGCGGCGAGGGCTGGCCGGCCATGCGCGACGACGTGCTGGCCGGATACGAGGCCCAGCCACCCGACGTCGCCGTCGGCCACTCGGCGGGCGGGCAGCTGGCGGTGTGGCTCGCGTCGCAGCGACCGCTGGCCGCCGCCGTCTCCCAGGCGGGTGTGCTCGACCTCGCGCGCGCCCGCGAGCTGCGGCTCAGCGACGGCATCGTCGACCGCGTCTTCCGGCCGGAGGAGATCGCGGAGGCCTCGCCGATCGAGCACGCGACCGAGGCCCGCGTCCTGTGCCTGCACGGCGACGCCGACGAGGACGTCCCGCTGGAGCTGAGCTTCCGCTACGCCGCCGCCCGCGGCGCCGAGCTCGAGGTCTTCCAGCGCGAGGACCACATGAGCCACATCGACCCTGCGCACCGGATGTGGCGCTGCGCGGCAGACTGGCTGGATGCGCTCCCGCTCGGCCGCTGAACGCCTCGACGCCGCCGACCCGCTGGCCGGCTTCCGCGAGCGCTTCGTGATCGCCGACCCCGAGCTGCTCTATCTCGACGGCAACTCGCTGGGCCGGCTGCCGGTGGCGACCCGCGCGCGGCTGCACGCGGTCATCGACCAGTGGGGGACGGAGCTGGTGGGCGGCTGGGAGACGGGCTGGCTGGAGGCGCCGCGCCGCGCGGGCGACGCGATCGCGCCGATCGTCGGTGCCCAGCCCGGCCAGGTGATCGTCACCGACTCCGTCACCGTGAACCTCTACAAGCTCGCCGCCGCGGCCCACCGGGACGGCCCCCTGGTCACCCCGGCCGGCTCGTTCCCGACCGACCGCTACGTGCTCGAGGGCCTGGCCGCCGAGCGCGGGGTCGAGGCCCGCTTCACGGAGGAGGTCGAGGGCGCCGGGCTCGTCGTCTGGTCGCAGGTCGACTACCGCACGGGCGAGCTGGCCGACGTGGCCGGTATCACCGCGCGCTGCCGGGAGGCGGACATCCCGTTGATCTGGGACCTCAGCCACTCCGCCGGCGCCGTCCCCGTCGAGCTCAACCGCCACGGCATCGAGCTGGCGGTCGGCTGCACCTACAAGTACCTCAACGGCGGCCCGGGCGCCACCGGCTTCCTCTACGCGACCGATCCCGACGTGCGCTCGCCGATCTGGGGCTGGTTCGCCCAGCGCGACCAGTTCGACATGGACCGCCCGTTCGCGCCGCAGGCCGGCGTCGAGCGCTTCCTGGCCGGCACGCCATCCCAGCTCGCGCTGGCCGCGGTCGAGGAGGGTGCGCGCATCACCGCCGAGGCCGGGATCGACGCGCTGCGGGCCAAGTCGATCGCGCTGCTCGAGCTGCTGATCGAGTGCCTGCCGCCGCAGGTGGAGCTGGCGTCGCCGCGCGATTCCGAGCGCCGCGGCTCCCACGTCGCCGTCCGGCACGCGGACGCCCGGGCGCTGAACGCGCGACTGATCGCGGCCAAGGTGATCGGTGATTACCGCACGCCCGACCTCATCCGCCTCGCCGTCACCCCGCTCTACACGCGCTTCGTCGACGTCTGGGACGCGATGGACCGTCTGCGCTCCGTCGTCACCTGATCGCAAAGGCCTTTAAAGGTCGAGGCCGAAATGGACGAATAGCTGAGTGAGGTGACCAACCGCCGCACCCCAACCACTCCCGCCGTCGCCTCCGCGCGTGTGATGGCCGCACGGATCCGCGTCGCCCTGTCCGGCGTCGGCGCGCTGATGCTGCTGACCACGCCGTCGCTGCACCCGGAGCCGATCGCGGCCGCGATCGGCCTCGCGATCCTCGCCGTCACCGCTCTCCTGCACGGCAGCGCCCTTCCGGAGCGCTGGCTGCAGCTCGAGGAGGCGCTCGCCACCAGCGCCGGCGTCCTGATCGTCACCGCCGGCGACGGGCGGGTGACGTCGCTGACGCTGCTGTGGCTGGTCAGCGCCGCCGTCGGCGTCGTCGCCCGCGGCGGCCGGGTCGGACCGGCGGGCCGCGTCCTGGTCATGGCGGTGCTCGCCTCCCCGCTGGCCCGCTTCGGCGCCACCGCCGACACCCTCGGGCTGCTCGCCGCGGGGACCGGGCTGCTGCTGGCCGTCGGGCGCATCTCGGTCGAGACCTCCGAGCTGCTGCGCGACGCCCTCACCGGCGTTCTCTCCCGCGCCGCCTTCCAGGCCCAGATCACGCGCCAGCCGTCCGCCGCGATCGTCCTGCTGGACCTCGACGACTTCGGCCGGGTCAACAAGGAGCACGGCCACGGCGCCGGCGACGCGCTGCTCGTCAAGGCCGCCGGGGTGATGCGCGACACGATCCGCGAGAAGGACGTCCTCGGCCGGATGGGTGGCGACGAGTTCGCGGTCCTCGTGCCGAGCGGCGACGGCGGGTCGCTGGCCGAGCGCATGGTCGCCGCGATCGCCGCCGCCGGCCTCGGCGCCAGCGCGGGCGTGGCCGCCGGCGCCGACCTGGCCGCCGCCGACGTCGCCCTGCGCACCTCCAAGCGCGAGGGCAAGGGCCGGGTCACCATCTACGACGGGCCGCAGGCCCACGCCGGCGCGGCGCTCGCCCGGCTGTGCGCCGGCGAGGACATCGACATCGAGTTCCAGCCGATCGTGGACCTGAACACCGGCGCCGTTCACGCCTACGAGGCGCTCGCCCGCTTCGAGCACGGCGAGCGGCCGCTGCCGTGGTTCTCGCTCGCCGACCGGCTCGGGCAGCGGCCGCAGCTCGAGCGCGCCTGCCTGGGCGCCGCGCTCGCTCGCATCAGCGAGGTCCCCAGCGGCTGCTCCCTGACGGTCAACCTCTCCTCTGATCTCATCGCCGACGATGCGGTGCTCGCGATGATCGAGGGAGAGGCCGCCAGCGACCGGCTCGTCATCGAGGTCAGCGAGCGCCAGACCGTGGCCACCGACGTCAACGTCCTCGCCGCTGTCATCCGGCTGCGCGCGAGCCGGGTGCGCTTCGCCGTCAGCGACGTCGGCGTCGGCCACGAGGGCCTGGGCCAGCTCGCCGCGGCGCGCCCCGAGTACCTCAAGCTCAACCGCTCGATCGTGCGCGGGATCGCCGACGACGCCGACCGCACCCGCTTCATGCGCTCCTTCTCCGCCTTCGTCCGCGACACCGGCTGCCAGGTCATTGCGGAGGGCATCGAGTCCGACGAGGACCTCGCCGCGGTCCGCTCGTCGGGCATCGAGTACGCGCAGGGCTTCCTGCTCGGCCGGCCCTCCGGCGCGATGCCGGCCCGCGCGCCCGTCGCCGTCTAGGCTTCGGGCCATGGCGGTCGCCGCCGAACCCACCACCACCGGCCCGCTCCTGGACGGCGAGCGGCTGCCACCAGCGCCGCCGACCGTCCCCGGCTCGCGCCTGGGCACCAGCCTCAAGCTGGGCAGCCGCCAGCTCGAGTTCCTCTTCCGCGCGCGCCGCGAGCACGGCGACGTCTTCCGCTTCCCGACGCTCGTGCACACCGACGACGTGACGATGGTCAACCACCCCGACCACGTGAAGTCGCTGCTGAGCGCCAAGCCCGACCTGGCGCCGTCGGTCACCGGGGAGTCGCCGCTGCGGCCGATCGTCGGGCCGAACTCGACCCTGACGGCGCTCGGCGCGCGCCACATGCGCCAGCGCAAGCTGCTGCTGCCCCCGTTCCACGGCGAGGCCGTCGCGCGCTACTCGCAGCTCATCGAGGACGCCGCGGAGCGCGAGATCGACCGCTGGCCGATCGACGAGCCGTTCTCGCTCGCGCCGCGCATGCAGGCGGTCACCCTCGACGTGATCATGGCCGGCATCTTCGGCGTCGAGGGGAAGCCCGAGCGCGGCACGCCGGAGTGGGACCTGCGCCGCGTCATCCGCGCGCTGGCCGAGCTGTCGACCAAGCCCATCGGCCAGGTCGGCGAGTTCCTCAACGCGGGCAAGACCGAGCCGGTCGGCATCACCAAACTGGCCATGGCCCGTCTCGACAAGCCCGTCTATGAGGTGATCGAGCAGCGCCGGGCGGACCCGGCGTCGGCCGAGCGGGGCGACATCCTCTCCCTGCTGTTGCGCACGACCACGGAGGACGGCGAGCTGCTGACCGACTCCGAGCTGCGCGACGAGCTGCTCACCCTCGTGCTGGCCGGTCACGAGACGACCGCCAACCAGCTGGCCTGGACCTTCGAGCGCCTCGTGCGCACCCCGGAGGCGTGGGCGCGTCTGCGCGAGGAGGTGGCTGACGGCACGATCGACAGCTACGTCGACGCGACGATCTACGAGTCGCAGCGCAACCGGCCCGTCATCCCGATCGTCGGGCGCCGGGTCACCGTCCCCTGGCGGTTCGGCGACGTCGGCGTGCCGGCCGGCAGCGTGTGCCTGATGGGCATCGCGCTGCTGCACCACCGCGAGGACCTGTACCCGGACCCGTTCGCCTTCCGCCCGGAACGCTTCGTGGACACCAAGCCCGGCACCTACACGTGGATCCCGTTCGGCGGCGGCATCCGCCGCTGCCTGGGCGCCGCGCTCGCGCACGCGGAGATGCGCATCGTGCTGGCCACGATCGCCCGCCGCTGCGAGCTGCGCGCGGCGGGTGGGTG
>CAXTBB010000005.1:0-118819 GCA_964242305.1 uncultured Solirubrobacteraceae bacterium | reverse complement strand
ACGATGATCCCCGCGGGCAACGCTCGCGTGGTCATCACCGCCCGCGACTGACCGTTCAGCTCGGCATCATGCTCGCGGGGTAGCGGGCGCCGTAGGAGCCGTGCGGCAGGATCTCGTGGATGCGATCGAGGTCCTCCCGGGTCAGCGTGACGTCGGCCGCCGCGAGGTTCTCGGCGAGGCGATCCTGGTTGCGCGTACCGGGGATCGGCACGATGTCGTCGCCCTGGGCGAGCAGCCACGCCAGCGCGAGCTGGGTCACGGCGATGTCCTTCTCGGCGGCGAGCGCCTTGAGGCGGTCGATGGCTTCGACGTTGGCCTCGTAGTTCTCGCCCTGCCAGCGCTCGTCCCAGCTGCGCATGTCGTCGGCGGGGTACTCAGAGGCGGGCTTGACGGCGCCCGTGAGGAACCCGCGGCCGAGCGGCGAGTAGGGCACGAAGCCGATCCCGAGCTCACGCACGACGGGCAGGATCTCGTCCTCGACCTCGCGCTCGAAGATGGAGTACTCGGTCTGCAGCACGGAGACGGGCTGCACCGCGTGGGCGCGGCGGATGACGTCCGGATTGGCTTCGCTGAGCCCGAAGTAGCGGACCTTGCCGGCGTCGATGAGCTCCTTGACGGCGCCCGCGACGTCCTCAATCGCCACATCAGGATCGACGCGATGCTGATAGAGGACGTCGATGTAGTCGGTGCCGAGGTAGCCAAGGCTGTTCTCGGCGACCTCGCGGATGTGGTCGGGGCGACTGTCGAACGCGCTACCGATCGCCTCGGGATCGCTCAGGTCGAAGCCGAACTTCGTGGCGATGACGACCTCCTCGCGGACGTCCGCGAGCGCCTTGCCCACGAGGGTCTCGCTCGAGCCGCTGCCCATGCCGTACAGCTCGGCGGTGTCGAACAGCGTCACCCCGAGCTCATGCGCTCGCCGGATCGTCTCGATCGCATCCGCCTCGTCGGAGGCGGCGCCGTAGGCCATGGTGAAGCCCATCGTGCCGAGGCCGATGGCTGAGGTGGTGAGGCCTTGCTGGCCCAGGGTGCGCTGATGCATGCGTGCAACTCCTAACAAACTGGTTGGTTACTCGGTGGGGAAGCGTAGCAACTAACCAGTTGGTCTATTGTGTCCGGTGTGCCTCCCCGGGACAGCCACGCCACCCGTCGCCGAGTCCTGGCCGCCGCGCTGGCCGAGTTCGCCGCCCACGGCATCGCCGGCGCGCGCGTGGATCGCATCGCAGCCGCCGCCGCCACGAACAAGGCGCAGATGTACGCCTACTACGGCAGCAAGGACGGGCTCTTCGATGCGGTCTTCGCCGAGCAGCTGACCACCATCGTCGACGCTGTGCCCGTCACCGCCGACGATCTTCCCGGCTATGCGGTCGCCCTTTACGACGAGTACCTGGAACGTCCTGAGCTGATCCGGCTCGCGACCTGGGCGCGGCTGGAACGCCAGCCCACCGGGGACCTCCTGTCCCCGCACGTCGCCGGCCACGACACCGCCAAGCTCGACGCGATCGCCGACGCACAGGCCCGCGGGGTCGTCGAGCCGTCGCTCGATCCCGCCGACCTCTTCGCGCTGGTCACCGCGATCTCCATGACCTGGTCACCCGCCAGCGTGCTGGTCGCGGCCAGCCGCGATGACCCGGCCAGCGAGCACGACCGGCGCCGCCGGGTCCTGGAGGAGACGGTGCGCCGCCTGGTGACGCCGGCCTAGCGGCCGTAGCGATCCTTGCCGAGCACGATCTGCTCGGGCAAGGCGGCGCGCGGGGGCGGCGAGGGGTCGGCGGTCACGGAGATCGTCTCCGCGACGGAGGCGGTGACGGTCGCGCTGCCGCCGTCGTCGAAGCTGACGCTGACCTCGTCGTCGCCGTGGGTGTCGAGCGTCCCGCGGCGGCCCGGCTCGACGCCGTGATCCTTGAGGTAGTGCAGCAGGTCCTCGGCCTCGTTCTCGAAGCGCAGGATGCGGAGCTTCGCGCCTGGCTCGACGTCGGCCAGCGGCACGCCGACGATGCGGTCGGCGCTGTCGATCGGGTGGCCGTGCGGGCACGTCTTGGCGTCCCCGATCGCGGCGAGCATGCGCTCCTCCAGTACTGGCGACATCGCGTGCTCGAGCCGCTCGGCCTCCTCGTGGACCTCGTCCCAGGGGATGCCGAGGACGTCGGTGAGGAAGCGCTCGATGAGGCGGTGGCGGCGGACGATGCCCTCCGCGTGCACCTTGCCCTCGGGGGTGAAGGCGAGCTTCTTGGAGGCATCGCGGCTGACGTAGCCGTCGCGCTCGAGGCGGCCGATCATCTCGTGCACGGTCGGCGCCGACAGCTGCATGGCGCGCGCCAGGTTGGCGGCGGTCATCGGCAGGCCGGCCTCCTGCAGCCAGAAGATCGACTGGAGGTACTCCTCTTCGGCGTCCGTGACGACGTGATGCGCGGCGGCCATGGTCTCCACAGCGTACATTGACCCCGCCGTGGCCCTGCCCCTGACGTCCCCCACGCTGCCGCAGTTGGCGCGCTCGGCGAAGGCGCTCCCCGAGGGCGACGGCTGGGCGTACGAGCCGAAGTTCGACGGCTTCCGCTGCGTGGCCTTCGTCGACGGCGAGGACGTCGAGCTGCAGTCGCGCAACGGCCGCGGGCTCACGCGCTACTTCCCCGAGATCGTCTTCCCGGCCGGGCGCTACGTCCTCGACGGGGAGCTCGTGGTGGACGGGCAGGACGGGGAGACTGACTTCGACCTCCTCGGCCAGCGCATCCACCCGGCCAAGTCGCGCGTGGACATGCTGGCGGAGAAGACGCCGGCGCGGTTCATCGCCTTCGACGTGCTCGCCGTCGACGACGACGTCCTCCTCGAGCTGCCCCAGGCCGAGCGGCGCGCGCGGCTGGAGGGCCTGGCCGGCCTCGACCTCGCGCCCGTGGTCGCCACGGCGCAGGAGGCCGCTGGCTGGCTGCAGACCGCGGAGGGCGTGATCGCCAAGCGCACCGACGCGCCCTACCTGCCCGGCGAGCGGGTCGGCATGGTCAAGATCAAGCGCATCCGCACGATCGACGCGGTCGTCCGCGGCTGGCGACCGGGCAAGGCGGAGGGGACGCTCGGCGCGCTCATCATCGGGCTCTACGGCGATGACGGCAAGCTGCGCGAGATCGGCCACTCGTCGGGCTTCACGGCAAAGGAGAAGCGCGAGCTGCCGGACAAGCTGGCGCCGTACGAGACGGGCGAGCGCGGCTCGGGCGAGCCGTCGCGCTGGTCGCAAGGACGCGACCTCGAGTGGATCGCGCTGCGCCCGGAGCTGGTCGTCGAGATCGCCTTCGACCACATGAGCAACGGCCGCATCCGGCACAACGCCAAGGTGCTGCGCTGGCGCGAGGACAAGCCTCCGCGCGACTGCACCATCGACCAGCTCTCTTGAGCTGGCTGCGGGCGCGTCCCGTCGTCGCCGGCCTCATCGGCGCGTCCGTGATCGCGTTCTCGGCCATCCTGGTCGAGCTTGCCGACGTGTCACCGGAGACGGCCGCCGTCTTCCGCTGCGTCTACGCGCTCCCCGTCCTCGGCCTCCTCACCTGGCGGGAGGACCGGCGCTTCGGCCCGCGCCCCTGGCGCGAGCGGCGCCTCGGCCTGGCCGCCGGGGCGTTCTTCGCGGCTGACCTAATCTTCTGGCACCACGCCATCGCGGACGTCGGTGCGGGGCTGGCCACCGTGCTCGGCAACCTGCAGGTCGTCCTAGTCGCCTTCATCGCGTGGGCGCTGCTGTCCGAGCGACCGGCCAACCGCATGTTCGTGGCCGTCCCGATGGCGCTGCTGGGCGCCGTGCTGATCTCCGGGCTGCTCGAGCAGCACGCGTTCGGCGCCGATCCCGCACGCGGGACCGTCTTCGGCGTCCTCACCACGATCGCCTACGCGGGCTTCCTCCTGGTCCTGCGCAGCAGCAACGCGAACGTCGACCGTCCGGCCGGCCCGCTGTTCGACGCGACGGCGGCCGCCGCGGCGGTGGCGATCGTCGCAGGCGCGATCATCGGCACCGTCGACCTCGTGCCAAGCTGGCCGAGCCATGGCTGGCTGGCGCTGCTGGCCGTCTCCTCCCAGGTGATCGGCTGGCTGCTGATCTCCGTCTCCCTGCCGCGGCTGCCGGCCGCCGTGACCTCGCTGCTGCTGCTCGTCCAACCCGTGTCGTCCGTCGCGCTGGCGGCGATCATCCTCGGGGAGACGCCGTCGTTGCTGCAGATCGGTGGTGTGATGTTGATCCTGCTCGTGGTCGTCTACGGGACCACGGGGCGGCGCGAACCGGTGCTGTGAGCGCTCAATCCTGCCCGACGAGCCGGTCGAGGACGCGCTGCTCCTCTTGCAGGGAGCGCTCCATGTGGGCCCGGAACTCCTCGTCGGCGGCCAGCGAGGCGAGGTGGCGGGCCACCGCGACCCGGATCACGTTCGCGACCGACGACCCGCGGACTCGGGCCACCGCGTCCAAGTCCTGGGACATGTCGTCGCTCAGCCGCAATGTCATGCTCTTGGCCATCCTCTACGACAAAACGTACCGGGCACGGCAAAACTATCGGTGCCTGGCGACCAGCGGTCCGTAGACCGACCTCCGGTCAGACGGGGTGACGGCCGAAGCGCGCGAGCCGGCCGCGGTTCTCACTCGTCACCCGTTCCGCCGCTGCGAGGAAGTCGGGCTCCAGACGTTGTTCGGCAACGTACTCCTCGATCGCCGTCCGAACGACGGCCGTGACCGCGCGTCCGGTCAGCCGTGCCACCACCTCGAGGTCCTGCGCGAGGTGATCGTCCAGTCGCACGGTCATTACACGCGGCATAAGCGACCCAACCCTAGATGCGGGACGCACGCCAGAGCAAGCGTTGACCGAACCGCGGTGGCTTGGTATCTCGCTACCGCGATGCACCACACACTTGCAACTAGGCTTTCGCCTCCCTTTACTTGCGCCTCGATGCCGAACGAGGATCGGTCTCAGCGTCAAAGCGTTCTTGAGGGAGGGCAGCAACGGACGTAGCCAAACCATCGCGATCCGCGATACTCCAGACTTACTTGAGACGTTCGCCGGATGCGGACCGACCAACGCAGCACTTCGCAGGACCCATGCAGTACCCATCATCACTGTCCGAAAGGAACCGCTTTGCTTCAGTCCCGTAACAGCTTCCGTCTGGTGAGCCTCCTGGCTCTCATGGCGGCGGCGCTCCTCGTCCCCACCTTCGCGGTCGGCACTGCCGGCGCCGCGAAGGCGAAGGTCTCCGCGAAGGCCAAGACCTCCGCCGGCAAGCGCGGCAAGACCGGCAAGCGCGGCAAGACCGGCAAGAAGGGCGCCACCGGCGCCACTGGCGCGACCGGCGCCGCTGGTCCCGCTGGTCCCGCCGGCCCCGCTGGTCCCGCAGGCCCCACCGGCGCCAAGGGCGCCGACGGCGCCAAGGGCGACAAGGGCGACCAGGGCATCCCCGGCACCGCTTCCGCACAGGGCGCTCCCGGCCCGACCGGCCCCGCCGGCCCTGTCGGCCCTCCCGGTCCGACGGGCACCGCCGGTACGCAGGGTGTCCCGGGTCCGACCGGCCCCGCCGGTGAAGGTGCAGCCGGCCTCGTGTTCAAGAACGACGGAACGAACCAGAACACCAACCAGGGCTTCGTCACGATCTACACGGGTGACGGCATGGTCCTCGAGGCGAACTGCAACAACAATGCGAATGCCGATAAGACGGATGACGAGCTGAGCGTTCGGGTCCGCTACACCGCCGACAACGGCGCATTTTCCGGCGACGCCATCGACAACGGAACCCCCGTCGATACCCCCGACACCGAGGGAGTCCCGACGAACGGGACCGACGACCTCGTCACTGGCGGCAACGGCGCTACATCCGGCAACGTGTACTCGTACCTCTCCCCGACCGGCGTTCCTGTGACGTTCCAGTTCGCGACGGAGGAGAACGGCGACAACCCGCAGGCGGGCTGCGTCCTGTTCGGGTCGGCCTCGGTGCCGTCCGCGTCGTAATTGGCGAGCCGGGCGCTCTGCGTTCGGCCCGGTAGGTTGTGAAGGGGCGGGACTTCGGTCCCGCCCTTTTGTTTGTCTGCACAAAGGAGCCTTCATGCGCACCCGGATCTCTTCCCTCGCCCTTCCTGTCCTTCTCGCTGCCTTCTTGACCGCCTGCGGGGGGGACTCAGACAAGCTGCCGGTCACGAGCGCGGCAGCCAAGAGCGTGAAGGCGAGCGCCAAGGCCGTCATCACCGACCCCAAGAAGAGCTGCACGCTGCTCACCGACGCCGCCCTGAGCACGTTCACCGGCGGCTCGACCGGCGCGGCCGGGGTCACGAAGTGCAAGGACCAGATCAACAAGGGCGACAAGCTGCCCGCGTCGGCCACGGTCGTGGTGCTCAGCGTCACCGGCTCGCGCGCCACCGTCGGGTTCACCGACGCGCTCGCCACCGGTGCGATGCAGATGCTCAACGTCGACGGGACCTGGAAGATGGATCGCGTCACCACGATTCCGGCCTCGTGAGGTTCCGCTAGCCCCGCGGTCGATACGGGCCCGATGCTCGTCCTCGTCGCCCCGGACACCTTCAAGGGCACGCTGCGCGCCACGCAGGTCGCGGCTGCGATCGGCCGGGGACTCGAGGGCGCCGGGCTGGAGGCCGACCTGTGCCCGGTCGCCGACGGCGGGGAAGGGACGCTCGAAGCGCTGCTCACCGCGCTCGGCGGCGAGACGGCCGCCGCCCGCGTCCACGACCCGGCGGGCACCGAGATCGACGGCGGCTACGCGCTGGTCGAGGGCGGCGGCACGGCCGTGGTCGAGACGGCGACGGCGAGCGGCCTGCACTTCGGCGCCGGCGATCCCTGGGGCGCGTCCACCTACGGGACCGGCGAGCTGCTGTGCGCTGCGGCGGACGCCGGGGCGGAGGTGATCCTGCTCGGTGTCGGCGGCTCGGCCACCACGGACGGCGGTGCCGGCGCGCTGCGGGCTATCGAGGAGCGCGGCGGGCTAGGGCGGGCTCGGTTGGTCGTCCTGTGTGACGTGCGCACCCCGTGGGAGCACTGCGCCGAGGTGTTCGCGCCGCAGAAGGGGGCCGACGCGGCCATGGTCCGGCGGCTGGCCGAGCGGCTCGACGACCTCGCCGCCGAGCTACCGCGCGACCCGCGCGGCATCCCCATGACCGGCGCCGCCGGCGGGCTCGCTGGCGGGCTGTGGGCAGCGCACCGGGCCGTGCTCGAGCCGGGGGCGGCCTTCGTCCTGGACGCCCTGGACTTCACCGACCGCATGCGTGCTGCCCGCTGCGTGATCACCGGTGAGGGCAAGCTGGACGCACAGACCCTGCAGGGCAAGGTGGTCGGGGAGATCGGTACCCGCACCCGGCAGAACGGCGTCCCCCTGCACGCGATCGTCGGCACGGACGCGATGGACCCGTTCGCCAAGCGGATGATCGACCTCCAGGTGGTGAGGGAGGCCTCGACGCCGGATGAGATCGAGGCCTCCGCTCACGAGCTCGGCGCGCTCATCCGCGCCGGGCAGGCCTGACGACCCCGGGGGCCGGGGCTCGGAACCGGCCCCCGGAGGCACGCCAGTGCCAGTGACCGGTGCCGCAGGACCCTCGGCTGTCAGGGATGCGAGGACCTCGTCCTGCGGCTGGTCTGCAGTGAATATCGGGGCCGTCGCGGCATCGCTGAACGGCCGTGGACGCGGTTGGGGTCGTGACCCTAAGGCGATCGCGGGGTAGCGATCCTCGATGCCCCCGCGGCCGCAACTCAGCCTCCCCTCCCCCGGCTCCCGCCGCGCCGTCGTCATCGGCGCGGGGTCGTTCGGGACGGCCGTGGCGGTGCTGCTCGCCCGCGGCGGGTTCCGCACGACGCTCCAGGCCCGGACCACGGAGCAGGCAGAGCGCCTGCAGGCCGATCGCGAGAACCGCACGTACCTGCCGGGGATCGAGCTGCCGCCGCAGCTGCGCGTGGAACCGGCGTCCGCCGGCGTTGCCCGCGCCGATCTCGTCTTCCTCGGAGTGCCCTCGCGCGGCCTGGAAGCGGTCATCGCCGGGCTCCCCGCCGCCGGGTTGCGCGCGCGGACGCCGGTCATCTCCCTAGCCAAGGGCCTAGTGCCGCCGCTCGGAATCGCCCCCACCGTCCTGCTCGCCCAGACCCTCGGGCCGGCGCGGGTGGCCTGCGTGGGCGGGCCCGCCCACGCGCGCGAGATGGTCACTGAAGGGGCTGCGCTCGTCGTCGCCGGCGCCGACCCCGCGCTGACGCTCTCCATCGCCGACGTCTTCGGCCGCGCCGGGGTGGTCGCGGAGATGTCGGACGACCCGACCGGCGTCGAGCTCGCCGGCGCCGCCAAGAACGCCGCCGCGCTCGCCGCCTCGGCGACCGAGGCGCAGGGGCTCAACGCGGCCGGGGCCGCCGCCGGGCACGTCTTCCTCGAGGTGTGGCGTTACGCCGAGCAGCAAGGCGCGCGGCCGGAGTCTTTGATCGGGCTGGCCGGGACCGGCGATCTGGTTGGGACGGCGCTAGCGCCGCAGTCGCGCAACCGCCGCGCCGGGGAGCTGCTCGCCGAGGGCGTCCCCGCCGCCGAGATCCCCGAGCGGATCGGGCAGGCCGTCGAGGCGCTGGATCTGGTGCCCCTGCTGGCGCGGGCGCTGCAGCGTGCCGACGTCGAGGCGCCCATCGTCACGGCGCTCGCCGGGCTCATCTCGGGTGACCTGCCGCTGGACGAGTGGGTCTCGCGCGTCCGCACCACCACCCCGGCCAGCCCGCGTCGCTTCGAGTCGCCCCGATGGTGGAGCCGACTGCGCGCCTGGTGGCGGCGTATTGTCCGCCCACGCCAGTAATCCGGCGCAAAAGAAACGCAGCCTTTCGAACGTTCGGTATCCAGGTGGCCGTACGAGTCCGGCTGCGAAGGTCAAATTGACGGAGGGGGAGCCCATGTCGGGACGAACGATGCGGTGGTTGCTGGGAGCAGGCTGTACGGCAGCGGTGGCGCTGAGCGCGCCCGGGGTCGCCTCCGCGGCGGCGACGGGGGATTGCCCCAAGTCCAACAGCAATCCGTGGAACCTGACGGCGACCAACACGGCGGCCGACAACAAAGTCGACGCTAAGAACGCGCACTACGGCAAGAACGACGGCTTCGTCTGCAAGCGATTCGTTAAGACCGCGCTCAAGCTGGCGCCGAACTCGATCAAGCCGGGCCGGGGCAGCTCCTCGTGCAACGACAACAACCTGTGCGGCACCGACACGGACAGCGACGGACTCAGCGACAACTACGAGAACAGCCATACGTACGCGAACGGGCAGACGAGCATCAACAACTCCGACACGGACGGCGACGGGCTGACCGACTACCAGGAGGTCTTCCCGTCCGGCCACAAGGCGTCCGACCCGACCGTGGCGGACACGGACGGCGACGGCCGCACCGACGGGCAGGAGGTCAACACGGACACCACGGACCCGACGGACACCGACACGGACAACGACACCTACAACGACGGCCAGGAGCACACCGCCGGCACCAACCCGAACAACGCCTGCGACCCGAGCACCTCGGTGGGCGCCTGCGACCAGGACAGCGACGGCCTGACCAACGCCCAGGAGGTCGACGCCGGCACCGACCCGACGGACGCAGATTCCGACGACGACACCTACCTCGACGGGGACGAGGTGTTCTCCGAAGAGGATCCAAACGACCCCTGCGACCCGAACCCGCAGGCTGGCCCGTGCGACTTCGACAACGACGGGCTCACCTCCACCCAGGAGCTGGCCAACGGCACGAATTACAACGACTCCGACACCGACGACGACCTGATCTCTGACGGCCAGGAAGTCAACCCGCCGGCCGGCACCCCGGCGACGGACCCGACCAAGGCGGACACGGACAACGACGGCCGCACCGACTACGCCGAGATCAACGTGTCCCCCACCTCGAACCCGAACGTCGCGGACACGGACGGCGACGGCCGTCTCGACGGGGCCGAGGTCAACAACACCGACGGGGGCCTGTCGACCTCCAATCCGAACGACCCGGACACGGACGGCGACGGCCGCAACGACGGGCACGAGGTCAAGAACGACGAAATGGGCGCCAAGGCGGCGTCGGACCCCTCGAAGTCCGACACGGACGGTGACCAGCTGAGCGACGGGCTCGAGGTCAACACATACCACACAAACCCCGCCAAGACGGACACGGATGGCGACGGGTACGGCGACGGGCTCGAGGTCCAGGCGGGCACGGACCCGAACCTCGCGAGCAGTCACCCGAAGCACAACCTCATGAGGTAGGGAACCCCGAACCCAGGTCCACGTCCGCCCGGCGCAGTCAGCCGGGCGGGCGGGCCGTTTCCGTTCCGCGTCGCGGCCAGACCGCCGGGCGGTGCTCGGCCGTTCAATGCCCGAAACCCCAAAAAGGAGGGCAAGGCGATGTCGGACAGAGAAGTAGAGGCGTTGATCGGCCAGGGCGCGACCGTCGCCGCCGTCCTCCTCGCGCCGGGCGCGGCGATGGCGGCGGCTCAGGGCGATTGCACAACTCGACCCCGGCCTAAGACCTGACGCAGGCGACGACCGCGACCGACCTGAAGGTCGACCCGCCGGGACCGACCCGACCAACCCCGCCTCCTTCTGAGGCCAGGCCCGCCCGCCCGGTGCCGAGCCGGGCGGGCGGCACTACGAGCGGCCCAGCGCGCGGCGCGCCGTCGCGACCTTCATGACCAAGCGATGGGTCCCTCTCACCCGGACGAAATCATGGTGCTCATAGAACGTCGCCGCCGCGTCGTCGATCGCGTCGACGACGATGATGCGGCCGCCGCTCCGCTCACTCGCCGACACGATGAGCTCGAGCGCGTCGAAGAGGAGTTGACTACCCAGGCGCCGGCCGTGCAGCGTCCGGTCGAGCGCGAGCCGACCGAGCAGGAATCCGGGAACGTCGCTGTAGCCGCCGGCCATGCCCCGCGACGGGAGGGCCTGCCGCCGCAAGGAGGTTGGGGCGATGGAGTGGTAGGCGAGGACGCGCGATTCGCCCCTGAGCGTCCACACCGTCGTCGCCGACACCCGTGCTCGCTCAGCCCGCAGCGCTTGCAGGCGAAGCCAGCTGTTGAGCTCAGCCTGACCGCAGTCGAAGTCGAGAACGTCGTGCTCGGCGGTCAACCGAGCCGACGCGTACATCACTCTCGCTCGAAGGCGCGCTTGCGGCGCGCGACCCTGCGCATCTGCGGCGCAGCATCAGCCACGTCCAGCGACGCCATCAACGCATCGAACTGCTCCGCCGGCATCACGGTCTGATCGACCTCGCTCAAGACACGCTCGGCCTCGCGGCCCGCCGCGCCGAGCACGAACGCCGAGACCGACACTCGCTGCAGCGCTGCCGCCCGGGCAATCCGCGATTCGCTGTCCGCGTCTGCGCGCATCTCGATCCGCTTCGCCTTCGTCGCCATCAACCAAAGTGTACGGGACATGTACGGTGGTCCCAGCCGTGGGGAGATGAGAATGTGTGCCTGACTACGCAGCTGCGGCGAGGACCTCGGCCATCGGCGGGCGCTCGAGCGGGCGCTCGCCGGGGAGGTCGAGCCGCGCGCAGACGGCGGCGAGGACCTCGTCGGCCATCTTCGCCAGCGCCGTGAGCGACTGGTGGTCGTTGCGGCGCACGTCGAGGTCGACCTGGGCGATGGCGGAAGCTCCGACCTCCCGGTAGACGTCGAGCAGCATCGCCGTCTCCACCGCGTAGCCCGTCGAGAAGGGGATGCTGCACAGCAGGTCGCGGCGGGCGGCCATCTCGCCCGCGAGCGGCTGGCGCAGGCCGGCCAGGTCAGGCCAGAAGCGGCGCAGCAACGGGCGGGCGGTGAGCTCGGTGACGCGGCCGCCGCCCTCGGGCGCGTCGCCGAACGGGCGCCGGTAGAAGCCCTTGACGAACTCGACGCCGGGGACCGTCAACAGCGGGCCGAGCGTGCCGGCGACGAAGTGCGCCCCGAAGTCGCCCGAGTCCCCGTCGAGGTAGAGGACGAAGTCGCCGGTGCAGATCGAGAGGGCGCGCCACATGGCGTCACCCTTGCCGCGGGCCGGCCCGAACCCGGGCAGCAGCGCGTTCTCGGACACGACGGTGGCGCCGGCGGCGGCGGCCACGTCCGCGGTCCCGTCCGCGGAGTCCGCGTCGATGACGAGCAGCTGCTCGGCGACGCCCAGCGCGTGGATCGTCTCCACGATCGGGCCGATCGTCTGCGCGCACTCGCGCGTTGGGATCACGACGGACACGGAGGCCGGTCGGGCCGTGAACTGATGGTGGTGGTAGGTGCGGACCACGGTCGTAGTATCGCGGGGAAGCCGTTGGGAGTCGTCAGGGACATCGAGCCGTGGGATGCGCTTCTGGCCGCGGGCCGGGAGGACCAGCGGCTCGTTTCCACGGCGGCGGTGCACCGTCGCGCTAGCCGACCGGCGCCGTTTCCAAACGACCTCCATCCCGACCTGGCGCGGGCGCTGCAGGCCCGCGGGGTCGATCAGCTGTGGTCCCATCAGGCGGCCGCGTGGGAGGCCTCGGCGCGGTCGGACGTCATCGTCACCACCGGCACCGCCTCGGGCAAGTCGCTGGCCTTCAACCTGCCGGTGCTCAACGAACTGGTCGCGGATCCCCGTGCGCGGGCGCTGTACCTCTATCCGTCGAAGGCGCTCGCCCAGGACCAGGCCCGGGCGCTCGCCGCGCTGGGGCTCCCGTCGTTGCACCCGGCCATCTACGACGGGGACACGCCGCGCGAGTCGCGCGCGCAGATCCGGCGCCAGGCCAACCTGATCCTGACCAACCCGGACATGTTGCACATGGGGATCCTCCCCAACCACGAGGCGTGGCGGCCGTTCCTGGCCAACCTGAGCGCGGTCGTGGTCGACGAGGCCCACGCCTACCGCGGCGTCTTCGGCTCCCACGTCGCCAACGTCCTGCGACGGCTGCGCCGGCTCGTCGGCCACGACGTCCGCTTCCTGATGGCCAGCGCGACGATCGCCAACCCGGCCGAGCTGGCGACGCGCCTGACCGGCCTGCCGGAGTTCGCGCTGGTCGACGAGGACGGCTCGCCGGGAGCGCGCAAGACGGTGGCGATGTGGAACCCGCCGCTGACCGACGAGGCCCTGGGCATCCGGCGCTCGGTGCTGGCGGAGGCGGCCGACGTCGTCGCCGAGCTCGTGCGCGAGGGCGCGCGGACGATCTGCTTCATGAAGTCGCGGCGCGCGGTCGAGCTGCTCTCTCGCTTCGTGCGCGATCAGCTGGAGCCGGCCGAGGCCGCGCGGGTGGCGCCCTACCGCGCCGGCTACACGCCCCAGCAGCGGCGCGAGATCGAGCGGCGGCTGGTCGAGGGCGAGCTGCTCGCGGTCATCTCGACGGACGCGCTCGAGCTGGGCATCGACATCGGCGAGCTCGACGCGGCGGTCGTCGTCACCTTCCCGGGGACGGTCGCGTCGCTGCGGCAGATGTGGGGGCGGGCGGGCCGGCGCGGGAGCATGGGGCTTGCGGTCTACGTCGCCGGCGAGGACGCGCTGGACCAGTTCTTCTGCCGCCATCCCGACGAGTTCTTCGACCGTGCCGTGGAGGCGGCCATCCTCGATCACGCCAGCGAGCAGATCTACGCCGGGCACCTGGTCTGCGCCGCGCACGAGGCGCCACTCACGCCCGACGACGAGGCGTTCTTCGAGGACTTCGCCTGGCACGCCGAGCGCCTCGTCGTCGCCGGCGAGCTGCACCGCGACCGCCGCGGCCGCTACGTCCCCCGCCACGCCGAGCGCTTCCCCGCCGCCGACGTCTCGCTGCGGTCGGCGTCGGCCGATGCGTTCGCCGTCGTCAACGCAGAGTCGGGCGAGCTGATCGGGACGGTCGAGGCCGCGCGTGCGTTCACCACGATCCACGAGGGTGCCGTCTACCTGCACATGGGGGTCAGCTACGAGGTGCGCGAGCTCGATCTCGACGGGCGGATGGCCATGGTCGCGCCGTTCAAGGGCGACTGGTACACGCAGCCCAAGAAGGAGACGATGACCGAGATCTCGCGGTTGCTCGACCGGCGCTCGGACCTCGGCGTGACGCTGTCCTTCGGCATCGTCGAGGTGACCGAGACCGTGATCGCCTACCAGCGCAAGCGCATGAGCGACGGGGAGCAGATCGATCTGATCGCGCTCGACCTGCCGACCACCGCGTTCAGCACCCAGGCGCTCTGGTACGAGGTTCCGGACGCGGTGCTCGGCGAGCTGCCGATGGACGTCCTGCTCGGCTCGCTGCACGCCGCCGAGCACTCCCAGATCGCGGTCCTCCCGCTGCTGGCGATGTGCGACCGCTGGGACATCGGCGGGCTGTCGACCAACCTCCACCCGCAGACCGGCGGGCCGACGATCTTCATCTACGACGGCCACCCCGGCGGCATCGGCATCACCCGCCGCGGCTTCCTCATGTTCGAGTCGCTCGTCAGCGACGCGCACCGGCTCGTGTCCGAGTGCCCGTGCAAGGACGGCTGCCCGTCGTGCGTGCAGTCGCCCAAGTGCGGCAACCTCAACGACATGCTGCACAAGGCGGGCTGCGTCGAGCTGATGGGCAGCATGCTGGATTACGTGAAGTAGCGCACGAGCCGGTGCACCGGTGGCGGGTGGGGTGCCCGCTGTCGATCCTGTGCTGCGTGCGGCGCGTCGTCCTGATCCTGGTGCTCGCCCTCCCGGCCACCGCCTCCGCGCAGGTGGCTGCCCCGGCCGACGACGCCCTGGCCATCTCCCCCGGGACGTTCGCGGCGGGTGCGCGGGTGGTGGTCAACGGCACCGGCGTCGTCCACCTGGGCCGCGCGAAGGTGCGGGTCGACGGGGTCCGCACCTGGCGCCCGCGCGTTCCCGCCGGCACGTACGTCGCCAAGCTGCGCGTCCACCGGCGGACGGTGGCCACCTTCCCGGTCACCGTGACCCCGCCGACGCCCGTCGTCGCCACGACCGCCGGCGTCTTCCCGGTGCAGGGTCCCTACACCTTCGGCGATGGCTTCGGGGTCAAGCGCGCCGGGCACACGCACCAGGGCGTCGACGTGATCGCCGCCGAGGGGACGCCGCTCGTCTCCCCTGTCGCCGGCACGGTCGTCTTCCGCAAGGTCCAGCCGGGCGGCGCCGGGCACTACCTCGTCATCCGCGATCGGGCGGGCGCCGACGACGTCTTCATGCACCTCGTCGCGGGATCCGAGCGAGTCGCTCGCGGGGACGCGGTGCAGGCGGGCCAGGCGATCGGCCAGGTCGGCCACACGGGCGACGCCCAGGGCCCGCACCTGCACTTCGAGCTGTGGCCGGACGGGTGGTACGCGCCGGGGTCCTCCCCCGTCGACCCGCTCCCCCAGCTCGAGGCCTGGGCTCAGTAGCCGCTGAACGCGTCGACGCGGACGCGTCTTGCACCGCCCGCGAAGGTGAGGACGACGGGCCGCGGGTACTGCCGCGCGGCCTTCGGCAGCCGGATCAGCGCGGGACTGCGCAGCGTGGTCCGAGGGGCTCTGGCGAGGGCGAGCAGCCGCGCTGCGGGCGCGCGGCCGGCGACGAGGACGCCGTCCACCATCCCGATGCGGGCGAGGAGCCGGCCGCGGTCGGTGGCTCGGTAGAGCGGGCCTTCGCGTGTGAGCCGGAGGGGCGCCGTTCTCAGTCCGTGGGCCGCGCGGGCGAGCGCCGCTTCGAGCACGACCGGGCGGCGCGGGTCCAGGCGCAGCATCGGCCCGGTGGTCAGCACCGCGGGGCCGTGCAGCAGTTCGGGGGTCAGCGCCACCCGCGCGACCTTCAGGCGCTCCCTCAGCGCCGCGAGCCTGAGGGCGGTCACCGGCAGGGCACGGGTGAGGGCGCGTTCGGCGGCCGCGGCCAGCGGGGCCAGGTCGGCCACCGCCAATGCGGGTCGGTCGGCGGGGACCACGGGACGCTCGCCGGCGGAGCGGGGCGGGATCGGGACGTCCAGCGGGGTCAGCCCGTCCAGCGGCGCGGAGACCGTGGCCCGCAGCTCGACGTCGCTCGCCCCGAGCGCGACGCCGGCACCGGTCAGCGCGTGGAGGACCGGCACGGCTCGCACCGCCGGGCCACCCGCGTCGACCAGCGCGCTCAGGTCCACGTACGCGCGCGCGAACGTCGCCGGCGAGTCTTCGTCGGGCAGGACCGCGGTGAGCTGAGCCGGTTCGAAGGCCCCGCTGCCGACCCGCGTGTCCAGCGCCTCGGTCAGCTCGCGCAGCGATCCGCCGACCAGCAGCACACGGTCACGGACGCCGAACGCCCAGCCTTGCTCCAGGTACAGCCGCGCGCCCCGGTAGGTCCCGGCCCGGGTCGCCCGGTGGTCGATGACCCGCGCGCGGGCGAACGTGTCCAGCGCGTCGGGGTCGGCCGTGGTCAGCACCGCCAGCGGCGCGCCGCCGACGTGCGGCAGGCCGATGACCGCGTCGTTGCGCAGCAGCGCCGTGAGCTGCCGGACGAACACGCCGCGCCGCTCGGCCGCGCGCCGCAGTGGCGTCAGCGCCCCCGACCCGGCCAGCCGCCGCAGGCCCGGGTCCTGTGGATCCGTGCTCACGATCGCCACCGCCGGCGCGTCCGCCGGGAAGTACGACAGCGCCTCCCGCACCGGCGAGTAGATCGGGATCGACGGCCGCTCCGTGGCGGCGGGAACGGTGCAGCCGCTCAGCGCGAGGACCACCACCACGAGCGCGACTCGCCGCATGGGTCCTGCATCGGTCGGCGCGGCGCCCGCCCTGAGCGCGACTCGCCCCTTGACGCCCGGTCACGCGTCCCGGTGTGACGACGCACGTCCAGCTGGGCAGTCACCCGAGACGACTCAACTCGACAAGCCGCCTCCGCCGCCTCTGTCCGGCAGCGGGTGCACGATCAAGGGCCCCAACGGTCCCGACGCCCTCACCGGCACCAAGAAGGCCGCGCATCTGCGGCTTCGGCGGTAACGACACCATCGACGGCGGCGACCTCAACGGCAACCTGTTCGGCCAGAACGGCAACGGCAAGCGCACCGGCGGGGCCACCACCGACCAGTGCGACCAGGGCACCGGCAAGGGCTCCCGCGCCTCCTGCGAGAGCTGACCGCCACACCCTGACCACCTGGGGAGCTCCGCCGCCGCGGAGCTCCCCGCGGCGGCGTCACCCCCGACCCCCTCGCTAGCCTTTGCCCGCGCGGCGAGATAGCTCAGTTGGTAGAGCACACGACTGAAAATCGTGGTGTCCCCGGTTCGAGTCCGGGTCTCGCCATCGCTCGAAACCCCGCTCTAGAGCCAAAGTCAGGGAGTTCGGCGACGACTCGCAGGGCACCAGTGTGGCACCCAGGGCACCACAAGCGTTAGCGGGCCTCGATTCGTCCGGCTCTAAGCGGGCCCGAGTCTGGCTCTGTGCCGCACGCGGATTCGGCGTGGACACCACGACTTGGGAGTGTCAACAACCGTTAGTCGTGGTGTCCCGACGACTCGGCGGCGTTGCCGAGACTCCTGATCACGCCGAGTGCGCTCCTCCATCAGCTGAGGGAACTCAGGCGAGCGTGGCCGTGGGCCGTGGGATCTCGATGGATGGACACCACGATGCAGGAGTCGGGCTCGCGGCTCGCCCACGAGCTCGAGCAGCATCTCGGCCTCGCGCCCGGCGGGGCGGTCACCGCACTCCCCAGTCGATGAAGCGCGGGCGCAAGTCCGTCCAGGCCGTGATCGCCCGGCGGTGCCTACCCTTTGGATCCATCACCACGAGCCGCCCTTCCTCGCCGTGTTGGCGCTCGATGCGCATCACGATGCTCTGCCCGTCGGGCGAGAAGCCGCCCACGTAGGCGTTCCGCGCGAGTCGGCGGATCAGCTTGCCGTCGGGACGGATGAGCAGCGCCTCCGCGGGTGCGCCGGTCACGTCGTGCTGCCGGGTGATGACGATTGTCCTGCCGTTCGGCGACCAGTCGTGCTTGATCGCCACCTCCCACGTGTACGGCGTCAGCCGCTTGAAGTCCGAGCCGTCCGCGCGGATCGAGATCAGCGCCTGCAGCTCGTCCTCCTTCTTGAGCTGGACGAAGGTGATGTGCCTGCCGTTCGGCGCGTAGTTCGGGTCGGCAACGCCAAGCTTCACCCGCATGGAGATCTCGCGGCGGGCTGAGCCGTCGGGCTTCACCGTGGTCAGCGTCTCCGTGTTGGCCTTGTCGTCGTAGTGGACGTAGACGACCCGCTTCCCGTCCGGGCGGTACGCGGGCTGGTTGTCGCACGTCCGCGGTGCCCGGCCGAGGTTTGTGAGGTGGCCGCCGTCGGCGTCGACGAAGGCGATCGAGCAGCCCTTGTCGGTCGGGTAGTCGTACTCGAACACGACCCGCCTGCCGTCAGGGGACCAGCCGGGCGACTGCGCGGCCCCCGTGACGTGGGTGATCTGCCGCTCGGCCGTCCCATCGGCCCGGCTGGTAAACAGCTGGAACCCCGAGTCGAGCTCCTTGGCGTACACGAGCTTGCCCCGCAGCGCCGCGACGGACGCCCGCGCCGGCGCGGCGGCCCAGTCGGGTCGCAGCTCGAACAGGTCGTCCGTACGCGTGAGGTTGCGCCGATCGCTGCCGTCCGGCCGCACGCTGAACAGGTCCGCGGCCACGCCGTCGTCCGCGTCCTCCGAGCTCGAGTTCGTCACCCCGACCATCACGATGCGGCGGCCGTCGGGTGACCAGCTCGGGTTGTAGTTGGCGGCGCGGCTCTTCGGCTGGTTGTGGGTGACGTAGTGGATGCGGCAGCGCCGGCACCGCGTGGGGATCGTGGCGACGTTCTGCGCCTGGCCGCCGTGCCCGTAGGTCTCGAACACCAGCCGCCCGTGCGACAGGTCGGCGAGATCGGCGTCGAGCTTCCACGGGGTGAGCCGCCGGACGTGCGTCCCGTCCGGGCGCATCCGGAAGAGCGCCGAATTGAACGGCTCGTTGCGGATCCTCAGGAACTGGATGAACGAGCCGTCCGCCGACCAATTGGCGTAGTAGTCCTCGAAGCGCCCGTCGATGCCACGCTGCGAGAGCCGCCGCCGGTGCGACCCGTCGGCCCGCACCGTCCACAGGACGGCCGAGCGTGCGGACTCGTTCGGCCGGTCGTACGGGCCGACGACCCGCGTGTAGGCGATGCGGCCGTCCGGCGTCCACGACGGGCTCAGGTCGGCGTCACAGTTACCGGTGCAGCCGGTGTCCAGCACTCGCTGGTGCCTTCCGCTCGCCCGCACGATGACGAGCTTCGCGTCCTGCTCAGTCTCGCGGTGGAAGACGATCCGCCTCCCGTCCGGCGACCACTCGGGGTCGTAGTCCTTGACACCCTTGGACTCGTCGGTGAGCTGCGTGGCGTGCCTGCCGTCGCCGTCAGAGACGACGATGTTCATCGCCTCGAAGTCCTCCGTGTAGCGCGAGTATGCGATCCGCCCGGCCGATGCCGAGGCGCCGGCCGGGATGGTGGCTGCGATCAGGACCGCGGCAGCGATGCATCTGGTCATGGTTCGTACGGTCGCGCACGACCGTTCGAAGACCGTTGCAGACGACCGTCGCGAGGAGCGAGATACCGTTGGTATTTGCATACCGTTGGTATATCATGACCGAATGGATAAGCGCCGGACTCGAACTCAGCAGGTCGAGCGCAATCGGGGGAAGGTGCTCGCCGCCGCCCGTCTCACCTTCCTGGCCAAGGGCTATAGCGGCGCGACACTCAACGAGATTTCTGATGAGGCGGGCTTCTCCAAGGGCGTCGTGTACTCGCAGTTCGGCGGCAAGGGCGACCTCCTCCTCGCGCTGCTGGAGCAGCGGATCATCGAGCGCGCCACGCAGAACGAGGCCGCGGCGGCCGGCGCGGTCGTCGACGGGGCGGAGGGCGTCCGGGGACTTCTGCAGACCGTGGCGCGTCGATCGGGCGAGGACGCCGAGTGGGGCCGACTGCTCATCGAGTTTCGCGTCGTCGCAGCTCGCGACGATGCGCTCAGCCGCCGCTATGCCGCTCTACACGAGCGGACCATCGATGGATTCACCCGAGTCCTCGAGCAGGCCATGGAGCCCTTGGATCAGGTTCCACCCTTCCCGTTGCGCAGTCTGACCGAGCTCGTGCTGGCCATCGACAACGGCATGACCCTCGAGCGCGCGGCGAACCCCGCCGCGCTTCCGGACGCGCTTTTGGTCGACGTGTTCGCTCGCCTGCTCGGACTGCCGCTGCACGCCCCTGCCCCGACCACCTGAGGACGCGATGACGACCACGCTCGAAACGCTCCGCGCGACGCAGATGGCGGCGATGGTCGCCGATCAACCGGCCCACATCGAGCGTGCCGGCTGGACGTCCGACCAGCTCGCTGAGTATCAGAGCGCGGCGCTGCGGGATCTCCTCGGACGGGCGCGAGAGGACTCGCCGTTTTACGCCCGGCGACTGTCCGGCATCGACTTGTCCGCGGTCACACCCGACGACCTTTCGGCCCTCCCGGTGATGACCAAGTGGGAAATGATGGACGAGCTCGATGACGTCTACACCGACCGGCGGCTGAACACTGCCCTCGTGGAAGACGCCCTTGCGCGCACCGGTCCCGAGCCGATCCCGATCCTCGACGAGTATGTGGCGTTCACCTCCGGCGGGAGCTCGGGAGTGCGGGGCACCTTCGTCTACGACACGCCGGCCATGTGCCAGCTCGTGGGCGCTTTTTCCCGCAACCTTGTGGCACGACTGCAGGCCATGGGCGGACCCCCGCCCGGCGGCCTGGCTGTGGGCTACATCGCAGCCGGCAGCGCCGTGCACCAGACGGGCGCAGCGCCTGCGCTGTCGGCCGGCGGCAAGCTCGGTTTCCGGTACGTGGGCCTGCCGGCAACGCAGCCGCTGCCCGACCTCGTCGCGCAGCTCAACGACCTGCAGCTCCCGGCGCTCGCGGGCTTCCCCTCCATGCTCGCGCGTCTCGCGCAGGAGCAGCAGGCCGGTCGCCTGCAGATCTCCCCCATGTTCCTGTCGGCGACGAGTGAGCCCGTGACCTCGGAGATCCGGGACGCCATCCGCCGCGCATTCGGCGTCCCCCTCATCAACAGCTACGCCTCAACGGAGGGGCTGGTAGGCACGAGCACGCCCGACGACGAGGCGATCGTGCTCGCCTGCGATGGGTCCATCGTCGAGCTGGTCGACGCGGGCAACCAACCGGTGGCCGCCGGGACGCCGTCGGCCAAGGTGCTGGTCACGAACCTCTCCAATCGCGTGCAGCCGCTGATCCGCTACGAGCTCACCGACCGGTTCGTTCGGCTCCCCGACAGCCCGCACCATGGCCACCTGCGGGTCACCGTCGATGGGCGCAGCGACGAGATCCTGCACTTCGGCGACGTCAGCGTGCACCCGCTATCGGTGCGGTCCGTCCTGGTCAAGACGCCGGGGGTGACCGAGTACCAGGTCCGTCAGACCTCGCGTGGCATCGACGTCGACCTCGTCTCGCACGCGCCGATCGACCTCGGCGATGTGCACGAGCGACTCGTCCGCGCGCTTGAGGAGGCGGGACTCCGGGCGCCGCAGGTGTCGGCACGACCGGTTCCCGCGCTGCACCGATCCCCTACGACGGGAAAGCTGGCTCGCTTCGTACCGCTCAGTTCACTGGCGTCGGCTGAGACAGACTCGCCAGCGATGTAGCGCGTACAATGAGTCTCCATGACGCCACACTCTGAGCCGTTGAAGACCGAAGTGGGCGTGCGTGAACTGCATGACCGGCTCAGCCGTTACGTCCAGCACGTCCACAACGGTGCGGAGGTCGTCGTGACCATGCGCGGTCGCCGTGTCGCACGGCTGGTTCCCGTCGAGGACGTCGACCCGCTTGCAGATCTGCGCACCCGTGGCCTCGTTCGGGAGCCGAGCGTCGCACGGACTCAACGGACTGGACGCGCGCGACTCCGAACCGCTGAGCCTGTGTCCGACCTCGTCGCTGACCAACGACGCTGATCGTCTACTTCGACACCTCGGCGCTGATTAAGCTGATCATCGACGAGCACGGCTCCGAGCTGGCCGTGGAGCTCTGGGACCGGGCCGACTTGCTCGTCTCGAGCCAGCTCGTCTATCCGGAGGCGCGCGCCGCGCTCGCAGCGGGCGCCCGGGCCCGCCGCATCGACGAACCGATTCTCGCCGACGCGGTCGACGCACTCGAAGGCCTCTACGCCGAGCTGCGGATCATCGGGATCGACGAGGCGCTTGCCCGGCGCGCCGGCGAACTTGCCGCCCAACACGCCCTGCGCGGCTACGACGCCGTGCACCTCGCATGTGCCCTGAACCTGGCCGGCGAGGACATCCTGCTGGCAACGTGGGACAACGCACTCAGCGCCGCCGCCCAGGCGACCGGTCACCTCCTCGTCAACACCACGTCTTGAGGAGACGCAGGGCACCGCCAGGGCACCGGACCAGCCCGGACAACCGCGGAATCGCGACTGCCCGCAGGCCGTCATTTGGCTCTATAGAGCCGAGACCGCGGACCAGCGCGGACCGTTCGACCAACTGAAAATCGTGGTGTCCCCGGTTCGAGTCCGGGTCTCGCCATCGGCGTCGAACCGCGCTGTGGAGCCAGTTCGCGGCCCCGTGGCCTTCTGGCTGAGCTCGCGCAGATCGTCCAGGCACCGCTAGGGCACCGCCAGCGCCCAGCGCCCGCTCGCCCAGCACTGGATTGAAGTAGCCCAAAAAACGTCTCGTTTCGCGGGCCGAGTCGAAGCTTTCTCACAAGCGGCACATCCCTGCCGCCCCGGCCATCGCCCCCGAGACCCTCTACGTGATCATCGGGGTGATCGCCGACTGCCCCGATCTCGAACGCGTCCTCCGCGGGGTCGTGGACCTGCTCGTGGACGCGACGGACTGCCACGCGTGCTTCGTGTACCTGCGCGAAGGCGACCAGCTGCACATCAGAGCGGCGTCACCCGTCTTCGCCCACGTCGTGGGCACGGTCGGATTCGGGATCGATGAAGGCCTGACGGGCTGGGCCGCGTACCGGTTCCTGGTCGGTCATCGACTCGCCCGCCCCCGATGCCGGGGACAGCCGTGCGCTCGAGGCCCAAGCGAGCTATGACGCGCTGCGCGGCGCCACCCTGCTGCAAACGCTCGGGGTGTACCTCGCCGCCCGCGGCCGTGCCCGCGCGACCGCGGAGGCGCTCTTCATCCATCCCAACACACTGCGGCAGCGTCTGGAGCGGATTGAGGCGCTGACAGGGATGCCGCTCGCCGAGATGGACCTGCTCTCCCTCGAGCTCAGCCTCAAGGTCCACCGGCTGCATGGAGGGGGTCCGGACGCGCGCGTGTCTTGAGGGACGGTCCCTACCCGAGTGCCTCTCCGCCGTCGATGGCGATGACCTGCCCGGTCATGAAACGCGCCGCGTCGCTGGCGAGGTAGACCGCGAGCGCCCCGACGTCCCGAGGGTCGCCGGCGCGGCGCATGGGTACCCGGCTCTCCATCCACTTTCGGCCTGCCGGAGTCCCGTGCACTTCGCGCGTCATCTCCGTCGGAAACTGTCCGGGGGCGATGCAGTTGACGGTGACGTCGTAGCGCGCCCACTCTCTGGCCAGGCTTCGCGTCAGGGCGACGAGCGCGCCCTTGGCAGCGTCGTAGGTGACCATGAACCGGGCTGGGCGCAGCACGGAGAGCGAGGAGATGTTGACGACGCTCCCCCGCCGGCGCTCGAGCATTCCAGGCCCGAAGGCCCGAAGGAGCCGGAGGGCGCCCTCAACGTGGGTCGCCTGGATGCCCGCCCACTCCGCGTCACTCGTGGCGACGTCGAACCCAGGCAGATGATCGGGTGCGAACCCCGGCAGCGGGACGAGCGGCTTGAACAACATGTTGCCCGCGTTGTTGACGAGGATGTCGACCGCGTCGAAATGGGCGTGCGCCTCAGCCGCGAGGCGCTCGACGTCGCCGGGAACGGTCACGTCGGAGACGACCTGCAGGCACGAGCCGCCCGCCCGCGAGACTGCCTCCGCAGTGGCTTCCAGCTCAGCGCCCGTGCGAGACGTGACCACGACGTCGGCACCCGCGGCGGCGAGCGCGACGGCGATCGCACGGCCAAGTCCGCGGCCGCTCCCCGTGACCACCGCCACCTTTCCGGTGAGGTCGAACGGGTGCGTCATCGGAAGATCCGGGCGACGGTCCGAGCCTCGCAGACCGGACCGTCGAGGTTCTCAGCCTCGATGGTCACGCGGTACACGACCTGCGCGCCTTCGAGCAGCGGGTCTGCGGAAGCCAGCAGCGCGGACGCCCGCACCCGCCCGCCCGCCACCGCAAGCGCCGGGAACCGCGCGCCGTCCAATCCGTAGTTGATTCCCCGAGACCGGTCCCGGACCTCGACGACCTCGCTCAATAACGCGGGAATCAGGGCGAGCAGGAGCTCGGGCGGGACGACGTCCGGCGCGCGGCAACCGGGTCGGGTGAGCGCCAGGAATCGGTCGACCGTTGCGCGCCCGACCGTCCGCCAGTCGCTCGTGCCGAGCCGCTCGCCGCTCGCCGCGCAGAGCTCGTCGACGTTCGCGAAGCTCCTCATGTCACGTCCGCGGGAGGGTCGAGCCAGGAGTCCGCGAAGCGCTCGAACTCCTCCGAGACGCGGGAGGTGAAGATCGGCGGGCGGCGGTCCCGCCAGGCTTGCACGCCCTCCACGGCATCGGGACCGCCGCCGAGCAAGGCGTAGCCTTGCGACTCTCGCCGGTGCGCGCCCCACGGCGTCGACTCGCCCAGCGAGCGCCAGAGCAGGCGGCGCGTCACGGCCACGGAGATCGGCGACGTGTTCCCGGCGATCTCACGCGCCAGCTCCTCGACGGTGGCCACCAGCGCGTCGGCAGGCACCACGCGGCTGACCAATCCGCCCTCGAGGGCCTCCGCAGCATCGAAGATGCGGCCCGTGGCCATCCATTCCATCGCGCGCGAGATGCCCACCGCTCGCGGAAGGAACCAGGAGGACGCAGCGTCCGGGACGACACCGCGCCGGGGGAAGACGAAGCCCATCCGCGCCTGGTCGGAGGCGATGCGGATGTCCATGGCCAGTGTCAGGCTCGCCCCGATCCCGACCGCCGGGCCGTTGATCGCGGCGATGATCGGCTTCGTCGAAGCCAGCATCCGCAGTGTGACCATGGCCCCGCCCTCGCGCTGATGTCCGCCTATCGAGCCCCGCCGCGCTCGCAATCCCGCCCGCTCGGGTCCGTCGGGATCCCACGTGGCCGCTCCGCCGCTCATGTCCGCTCCCGCGCAGAACCCCCGGCCGCGGCCGGTGACGATGACCACCCTGACCCCGTCGTCGGCATCCGCCAGGTCGAACGCGCGAAGGAACTCATCGTGCATCGTCGGTGTCCACGCGTTGAGCTTGTCCGGCCGGTCCAGCGTCAGGGTCGCCGACCCGTCACGCACCTCGTAGTCGAGCTGGGTGAATCGATCCGGCATGCGCCTAGGTCACCGCAGGCGCGCCGGTCTCGGCGCGCCCGGCGGTCGAGCCGCGGACTTTGAGCACGGGCGGGAACCGGCGCATCTCCAAGGCGCGCCCCGGGTCCGTCATCCGGGCCTGCAACAGCTCGACGGCAGCGTCGGCCATCGCCTGCTTGGGCTGATCGGCGGTGGTCAAGTCGTACGCCGCCCAACTCGCCATCTCGATGTTGTCGTACCCAGCGACCCACAGCTGCCCCGGGACCGACACGCCGAGGACGCGCGCGGCGTCCAGAGCGCCGAGCGCGATCAGGTCATTGACGCAGAACACCGCATCGGGCGGCTCCGGCCTATCCATCAGCTCGACCAGGCCGCCGTAGCCACTGGCGTGCGTGAAGTCCCCTTCGATGCGCACGACGTCATCCGGAGCCACCCCCAGTTCGAGCAGGGCGGCACGGAAGCCATCCTCGCGCTCCGAGCTGGTGTCGACGCCCTCCGGCCCGACGAGCACTCCGAAGCGCCGCCGCCCGTTGCGAACCAGGTATTGCGCGATCCGCCGGCCGCCCGCCCCGTTGGCGCTCGCGACCTGGTCGCACGGGAGGTCCGGCGCCGGGCGGTTGACGATCACTATGGGGGAGCCACCGTCGAACGCCGCGCGGACGGCCGGAGAGTCGCGGACCACGGTCGTGAACATGATCCCGTCGACCAGGCCGGCCCGGATCGCGTCGACCGCCGGCTCCTCCCCGAGCAGCTCGGCGTCCCACAGGATCATCCGCAGGCCCTGGGCCGACAAAGCCCGGTTGAGCGCCTCGAGCAGCTCGGGGTAGAACGGGTTCGTCAAGCGAGCGACCACGATCCCCACCGTCCCGCTGCGCCGCGTGCGCATCGCGCGGGCCGAGTGGTTGGGCGCGTAGTTGATCTGCTCGATAGCGGCGAGCACGCGGGCCCGCGTGTCCGCGCTCACGCTCGCCGCCCCACTCAGCACGCGGGAGACCGTGGTCTGCGAGACCCCCGCCACCCGCGCGACGTCCTTGCTGGTCGGTGCCGCGTTGGTCGAGGGTGACAAGGCCATCCCGAGCGGTCCGACTACTTCTTGAACCGCGCGATCGTGGCGGTCACGTCGTCGGTCATGAAGGACTCGCTCTGGGCCGCCAACGAGTAGGGGAGCACGCGCTGTGCCGCGTCGAGCAGGAACAGGTTCAGAGCCCGCTTGGTGTCCTGCAGCGCGACCGGCGGCATGGCGGCCAGTCGCTCGGCCAGCGCCATGGCCTCCGACATCAGATCCTCCGGCTCCACGACCCGGTTGGCGAGACCGACCCGCTCGGCCACGTCGGCCGGGATGCGGTCACCGGTGAAGAGGTACTCCTTGACCCGCAGCATGCTGGTCATGAACGGGAAGGTGGAGGCCGGCCCGTCGGCAGCGACGATGCCGACCGGGACGTGCGGGTCGGACAGGAACGCCTTGCTCGACATCAGCACGATGTCCGACATCCCGACGATGCTGCAGCCGAGCCCGACGGCCGGCCCGTTGACCGCGCCGATGACCGGGAGCGGGAACCCGAGCATCTCCTTGATCAGGCGCAACGTGTCGTGTTGCTGGCGGCGACGCAACGCCATGTCCTCGCGCGTGCGTTCGAAGCCCGGGATGTCGCCGCCCGCGCTGAAGGCGCGACCCTCACCCGTGACGATGACCACCCGAGCACCCTCGTCATGATGCAGCGCGGTCCAGACGTTGAGGAAGGCGTGGTGCAGGCGGTCGTTGAAGGCGTTGAGCGCCTCCGGCCGGTTCATGGTGACCACGCGGACCGCTCCCTCTGCGCGCACCATGATCTCTGGTTCCAGCTCTCTGTACTCCATCGGGCTCCTTCTCGATCGTCGGTTCTGCCGACCACAATGACGTCCGCTGCATACGTAGTCAACGGCTCGCCGTTCGCAGACCCTGCGCGGTCAGCCAGTGGTGAGGCTCGAAAGCGATTCCTCCATGCGGCGGCGACTGTATCTGAATTCGTAACCATCCGCAGCAGCTCGGGCATTTTGACGTATGGTCGTCCCATGACCTCCGATCTCCGAACCCGTTGGGAAGCTGGCGAAGTCACCTTGGGAGGATGGTGCGCCATCCCATCGGCCATCAGCGCCGAGCTCATGTCCCGTGCGGGGTTTGACTGGCTCTGCATCGATGCGCAGCACGGGCTCATGGACTACGCCCAGACACTGGCCATGATCCAGGCGATATCGATCGTCGGGACCCCAGCGCTGGTTCGCGTCTGCTGGAACGAACCGGGCGAGATCGGGCGTGCCCTCGACGCCGGCGCGCAGGGCGTCGTGGTGCCGATGATCAACACGCCCGACGAGGCGGAGCGCGCCGTTGCGGCCTGTCGCTACCCGCCGGAAGGGCGCCGCAGCTGGGGCCCGATCCGCCACGCACTGGCGGCGGACGGCTTCAGCCCTCAGGTGGGCAACCGGCTCGCGGCGTGTGCGGTGATGATCGAGACGCGCGAGGCTGTCTCCGGAATCGACGCGATCCTGGAAGTCCCTGGAATTGACGCTGTTTATCTCGGTCCGATGGACCTCTCGGTGTCCTACGGCCTCAACCCTGGAGGCCTGCTCGCAAGCACGGAGGGCGAGGCGATCTTCCGCTCGATCGTCGCGGCCTGCGAGCGCCGAGGAGTGGCGCCTGGAACCCACTGCCCGGACCTCGAGGCGGCCCGGCGGTTCCGTGACCTGGGCTTCCGGATGCTCAACGTCTCCGGGGACGCGCGCTTCCTCCGCCAAGGGGCTGCCGAGGTCGTCGCCGCACTCGGCCTCGCCGCCCCGGCGACACCGGGTGGCGGCGGTTACGCCTAGCGCCCGTCGCCTGCCCCGGGCCGTCGCCTGACGCCTCCCGCACCAGTCGCCGGGGTCTCTGTTGACAGGCACCGGGGGTTATGGGTATAAGACAGCATCGCCGCGATGAATACGTATGCACGTCTCCTCTCCGAAACCGCCGCTCCACCTCTTCCAAGCTGCTCCGGCGCGCACTGAATGACCTCCTCCATTCAGCGCCGGGGCGCCATCGTGGGCGTGGCCGAGTCCGACCTCGGTGTGGTCGGCCCGGACCGCACCCCGTGGCAGCTCCAAGCGCAAGCCGCCCGCGGGGCACTGCTCGAGGCCGGGCTGACCACCGCTGACGTCGACGGCCTCCTGGTCACCGGTTCGGCGTACACATGGAGCCCCGTCATGTCCATTGCGGAGTACCTCGGGATCACCCCCCGGTGGTCCGTCGGGACGAACCTCGGCGGCGCGTCCTTCGAGTCCCACCTGGGGCACGCGGTGCGCGCCATCGCCGACGGCCTGTGCGAGGTCGCGCTCATCACGTACGGCAGCGTGGCGCGCTCCCAGCGAGCTGAGCCGGCCTCCGCCAGCGTGCGCGGCCCGGAGCAGTTCGAGCGCGTCCACGGCCTGCCGGCCCCCGTCGGCGCCTACGCCCTGGCGGCCGCCCGTCACATGCACCAGTACGGGACCACCGCGGAGCAGCTCGCCGAGGTCGCCGTCGCCACGCGCAAGTGGGCGGCGCTCAACCCCAAGGCCTTCCGGCGCGAGCCCCTGACGATCGATGACGTGCTGGCGTCCCCGATGATCGCCGAGCCGCTTCACAAGCTCGACTGCTGCCTCGTGACGGACGGCGGCGGCGCCGTCGTGGTGACGAGCGCCGCGGTGGCCAGCGGCTGCGCCACCACGCCGATCTGGGTCCTCGGGCACGGTGAGGCGCACACGCACCTGACCATCGCCAACATGCCCGACGTCACGGTCACGCCCGCCACTCTGAGCGGACCGGCCGCGCTGCAGATGGCAGGCGTCGAGCTCGCCGACATCGATCTCTTCGAGCTCTACGACTCGTTCACGATCACGGTGCTGCTGACGCTGGAGGCGCTCGGCATCTGCGCGCCCGGAGAGTCCGGAGCGTTCGTGAGCGGCCAGCGAACCGCGCCGGGCGGTGACTTTCCGCTCAACACCAACGGAGGCGGCCTCAGCTACTGCCACCCCGGGATGTACGGGATCTTCCTGCTCATCGAAGCCGTCCGCCAGCTTCGCGGCGAGGCCGGCGACCGGCAGGTGGACGACGCGTCGCTCGCGCTCGTCCACGCGACCGGCGGCCAGCTCAGCGCGGCCGCCACGGTGGTGCTGGCGAATGCCTGATCGGGCTCGTCCCGTTCCCGACGCCGACTCCCAGCCGTTCTGGGACGGCGCCCGCGAGGGCCGCCTGCGCATCCAGCGCTGCCCCGACTGCGGTCGTCACGTCTTCTACCCGCGCGCGATCTGCCCGGTCTGCATGTCCGATCGGCTCGAGTGGGTCACCGCCAGCGGATCGGGCGTGGTCTACAGCTTCACGATCGTGCATCGCGCCGCGCCGGCCGGCTTCGCCGACGACGTGCCCTACGCGGTGGGCCTGGTGGACCTCGACGAGGGAGTGCGGATGATGGCCAGGCTCGACATCGAGGCGCCCGAGATCGGCCAGCAAGTCGCCGTCGCCTTCCGCGATCTCGGGGACGGCATCAGCAGCCCGGTGTTTCGCGGGGCGCGGGCATGAGGTTCGCCGACCGCATCGTCGTGTTGACCGGTGCCGGTCGGGGGATCGGCGCGGCCACGGCCAGGCGGCTGGTGGCTGAGGGCGCCAAGGTCGTCGTCTCAGACCTCGATGAGTCGGTGGCGCGCGAGACGGCCGACGCGATCGGCGCGGCGGCGACCGCGGTCGCCTGCGACGTCACCGATCGCGCGTCGGTCGAGTCGCTGGTTCAAACGACGGTGGACCTCCACGGGCGCGTCGACGGCCTCGTCGCCTGTGCCGGCGTCACCCGGGACAACCTCGTCTTCCGGATGACCGACGACGACTGGGACACGGTCATCGACACGCACCTCAAGGGTTCCTTCTACGCGGCGCGCGCGGTTCAGGTGCACATGGTCAAGCAGCGCTACGGGAAGATCTGCCTGCTCTCGTCGGCCTCCGCCCGCGGCAACCGCGGCCAGGTCAATTACTCGGCCGCGAAGGCAGGGCTGCAGGGCATGGCCCGATCGCTGGCCGTCGAGCTCGGGCGCTACGGCATCAACGTCAACACGGTCGCGCCCGGGTTCGTCGACACGCGGATGACCCGGCAGACGGCCGAGCGCATGGGCATGGACTACGAGCAGTTGCGCAGCGAGGCGGCCGCACGCCTTCCGCTCGGCCGCGTCGGCACGCCCGAGGACATCGCGGGCGTGATCGCCTTCGTGTGCTCCGACGATGCCTCCTACATGACTGGCCAGACCCTCTACGCACGGGGCGGCCCATGACCTACGAAACCATCGCGGTGGCGGTGCAGGACGCTGCCCTCACCATCACGCTCGACCGGCCCGAGAAGCTCAATGCCGCCACGCCGGTGATGCTCGACGAGCTGATCGACGCCGTCGCCGTCGCCGACGCCGACGACGACGTCCGGGCGATCATCGTGACGGGTCGCGGTCGGGCCTTCTGCGCCGGCGCGGACCTCATCGAGGATCGCCCCGACCTCCGCTCCGTCGACCGCGACGCCTATCGCGACGGCGGCGGCCGGGTGACCCTCGCCCTCTTCGACTGCCGCACGCCCCTGATCGCGGCCGTCAACGGAGCCGCCGTCGGCTTCGGGCTCACGATGACGCTGCCCATGGATTTCCGGCTCGCGGCGACCGGCGCACGCTTCGCCCTGCCGTTCGCTCGCCGCGGGATCGTGCCCGAGGGGTGCTCGAGCTGGTTCCTCCCGCGCGTCGTGGGCATGGGCCACGCGCTGGACTGGGTGACGACGGGCCGCATGTTCTCCGCGGCTGAGGCCCTCGAGACGGGACTGCTGCACAGCGTGCATTACGAGGACGAGCTGCTCCCGGCCGCACGCCGCCTGGCTGCCGCCATCATCGAGCACACCGCCCCCGTGTCGGTCGCCATCGCGCGCCGGATGCTGTGGGCGATGCAGGGCGCGGCGCATCCGCGCGAAGCGCATCTCCTGGAGTCCCGCATGCTCTACGACCGCACGCTCGCCGCCGACTCCGACGAGGGGATGGACGCCTTCCTGGAGAAGCGCCAAGCCGCCTTCCCGGGCCGTGTCAGCACCGATCTGCCGGCGGACCTCGCATGAGCCGCCGCATCCTGCTCACCAGCCCGACCTGGCGGTATGCGCCCGGGGAGCTTCGGCGTCTGTCCGAGGCCGGCTTCGTCCTCGAGGAGCGATATGACATCGGTCCGGCGGCGACATCCACGCTCCGCGCCGCGGCCATGGACGGCGTCTGGGGCGTCATCGCCGGCGGCGAGCGCTACGACCGCGAGGTCCTGGCGGCCGCGAAGGACCTGCGGGTGATCGCTCGCCCCGGAGCCGGCTACGACGCGATCGACATGCACGCCGCGTCCGACGCCGGCGTGCTGGTCTTCACCACCCCAGGCGTCAACCGCCACGCGGTCGCCGACTTCGCCGTCACCCTGATGCTGGCCGTCCTGCGCCACGTCGTGACACTCGACACCGAGGTGCGCTCCGGCGCGTGGCGAGCCGCCGGACCGGCGCGCGACCTGCACGGCGCCACCGTCGGCATCGTCGGGCTCGGCGCGATCGGGCGGACGGTCGCCCGCCGGCTGAGCGGCTTCGAGTGCCGCGTCATCGGCAGCGACCCGATGGTCGACGCGGCCACGGCCGGCGCGGCCGGCATCGAGCTGCTCCCGTTCGCCGAGACGCTTGCGCAGGCCGAGGTCATCACGCTGCACACGGCGCTGACGCCTGAGACGTTCGGCATCATCGGGCCCGACGAGCTGCGCGCGATGCGCGCGGACGCCGTGCTCGTCAACACCGCCCGCGGACCGATCGTCCAGCAGGCCGCGTTGTACGAGGCGCTCATCGCCGGGGAAATCGCCGCCGCCGCGCTCGACGTCTTCGAGCACGAGCCTCTGACCGCCGACGATCCCCTCGTCGCGCTCCCGAACGTCCTTCTGTCGAGCCATGTCGCCTCGCACACGCGTCAGAGCATCGGCGCGATGGTCGGCGGGGTGGCGGACGGCATCCTCGCCGTCGCCGCAGGCGAAGCCCCGGCAGCCAGCCTCAATCCCGAGGTGATGGCATGAGCGTGCGCCTGGAGCGCAACGGCCGGATCGCGACCCTGATCCTCGACCGTCCCGAGAAGCTCAACGCGATCGACGCCGCGATGTACCGCGACATCAGCCGCCTGCTGATCGAAGTCGACCGCGACGACGACATCTGGGCTGCCGTGGTGACCGGTGCGGGCGGCCGCGCCTTCTCCGCCGGGGCGGATCTGGACGAGCACCACGAGGAGGCGGGCCAGGCGACGTGGCCGGCCATCCACCCCACGGAGTACGACCACGGACTGGTGGTGGGCAAGCCGCTCATCGCCGCCATCGACGGCTACTGCCTGGCCGCCGGCCTGGAGCTGGCGCTGTTCTGCGACATACGGATCGCGGCGCAGGACGCGCGCTTCGGGACACCCGAAGTCCGCTGGGGCCTGCTGCACAACTACGGCGCGCACCGCCTGCCGCAGCTGATCGGCCGGGGCAACGCCCTCCAGCTGCTGCTCACCGGGGATCCCATCGACGCCGACCACGCGCTGCGAGTCGGACTCGTCCAGGAGGTGGTGCCGACGGGGACCGCGCAACAGCGCGCGCACGAGGTCGCCGAGCGCATCTGCCAGAACGCACCACTCGCCGTCCGCGCGAGCAAGGAGCTCGCGCTCGGTGCGGACGAGGCGACCCTGATCGACGGCGTCCGCCACGCCGCCGCCCTGGCCCGGCTGCTCGACGCCTCCGAAGACGTCCGCGAGGGCACGACGGCGTTCGTGGAGAAGCGCGCGCCGAGATTCCGGGCCCGGTGACCACGTGACCGTGCAGCGCACTCCATTGCAGCGCTTGATGGCGCCCGAGTCCGTCGCCGTGGTCGGTGCGAGCCCGACCGGCCGCCACGGCCGCCCGATGGTCGAGAACTTCGCGACGATGGGGTTCGCAGGAACGGTCTACGCCGTCAATCCCCGCTACGACGAGGTGCTCGGCGTGCCGTGCTACCCGTCATTGCGGGAGCTGCCGGCCACGCCCGACGCCGTGATGATCGGCGTCAACAAGGAACGCGCGGAGGTGGTCCTCGAGGACGCGGCGGCACTCGGCGCGGGCGGGGCGGTGCTGACCGCTATCGGCTACGCCGAGTCGGGTGCGACGGGCCAGCGCGACCAGGCTCGGATCACCGCCCTGGCCCGCGCGGCGGACATGGCGCTCATCGGCCCCAACTGCATGGGCCTCGTCAACTTCTCCGCATCCTCGGCCCTGTACCTCGATCCGGTGGAGCCATACACGGCGGGCCGCGTCAGCTTGATCTCCAATAGCGGCTCGGTGGCCGTCGCGCTGACCAACAACTCGCGCGGCGTCCGCTGGAGCCACGTCGTCTCCAGTGGGAACGAGGCCGTCGTCGGCAGTGCGGACCTGCTCGCGTATGCGGTCGACGATCCCGCCACCTCCATCGTCGCGGCCTTCATCGAGACGATCCGCGACCCCGAGCGCTTCTTCGCCGAGTGCGACCGCGCCCATGCGGCGGGGAAGCCCGTCGTCGTCCTCAAGTCCGGTCGCAGCGAGCGGTCGCAGGCGGCCGCTCAGGCGCACTCGGGTGCGCTCGCAGTCCCCGACCGCCTGCTCGACGCGCTGTTCCGGCGCCACCACGTCATCCGCGTCGCGTCGATGGAGGCGCTCCTCAACACCGTCACGCTGCTCGGCGCCGGACGGCTCCCAGCGGGCGACGGCCTGGTCGTCGTCTCGGAGTCCGGCGGCGAGGTCGGCCTCATCCTCGACGAGGTCAACGGACTGGACCTGCGCTTCCCCGCGCTGGGGCCCGACACCATCGCGCGCGTCTCGGACTACGTCCCACCGGCGGTCATGGCACGCAACCCCATCGACCTGTGGGCCCTGGCGGACGCCGAGCACAGCTACCCCAAGCTCCTGACGGAGATCGTCGCCGACCCCGAGGTCGCCACGCTGGCGGCGGTCGTGCAGACCGACAGCGGACCCACCATCCCCGGCGACGCGCTTGCGCAGGGCACGGCCGCGGCCACCGCGGCCGCCGCCAGCACCCACAAGCCGGTCGCCCTGATCGCCCCGCTCGACGGTGCCACCGACCCAGAGCTCGTGCAGGTGCTCGCCTCCGCGGGCGTCGCGCTGCTGTCGGGCTTCGGCCAGGCGCTGCGAGCGATCGAACTGGTGACGCGGCACGCGCGTCCGGCGCGAACCGCGGCTGTGCCCGCCGACGTGGACGAGCACGCCGTCCGGCGGCGGTTTGCCGCGCTCGACGACCAGCCCGCCGCCGGGCAGCGGGCACTCGACCTCCTCGCCGCCGCCGGGATCCCGACCGTGCGCAGCGCGGAGGTCTTGACGGCCGACGAAGCCGTCACGGCGGCCATCGCGATCGGCTACCCCGTCGCGGTCAAGCTCGGCGACCCCGCCGTCCTGCACAAGACGGAGGTCGGCGGCGTCATCCTCGGCGTCGGCGACGAGCAGGCGGTGCGATCTGCGGTTGCGCGCATCCGTTCCATGCCCGCCGGCGCCGGCGGGCCGATCGTGATCCAGCAGCAGATCACCGGCGGCCTCGAGCTGATCCTCGGCATCCAGCACCAGGCCGGCCTCGGCACCTTCGTGCTGGCGGGCAGCGGCGGCATCTGGACCGAGGTGCTGGAGGACGTCGCGTTCCGCCCCGCCGGCCTGCGCACCGGCGAGGCGCGCGAGATGCTCGGCGAGCTCCGGGTCAGCCGGATCCTGCGCGGCGCGCGCGGGACGGCACCTCTGGACATCGATTCGGTCGCCGACGCGGTCGCCCGGATCGACGCACTCGCCGGCATCCTCGGCCCCCAGCTCACGTCACTCGACCTCAACCCGCTGGTGGCGCTCCCGCACGGCGTGGTCGCGCTCGACGCGCTCGTCGTTCCCATCGCAAAGGAGTCCACATGACGGCGGCACGCCCCTTCGTCAGTCCCCCCCGCGTGCTTGCGGGCGCCGGAGCCTCGGCCGACCTCGGCCGGGAGCTGCTGGCGCTCGGCGCCGTTGCAGCCGGCGGCCCGGCGCTGCTCGTCGTCGATGCCGCCGTCCTGGGTCTCGGCCTCGAGGCCGGCGTCGCCACCGGCCTCCGGGAGGCTGGGTTCGAGGTCAGGGTCGGGCCGGCCATCGAAGCCGAGCCGACCCTCGAGATGGTGGACGGCTGCATCGCGACGGTGGAGCACGGCGCCGCGGCGGCGGTCGTCGGCATCGGCGGCGGGAGCGCGATGGACGCCGCGAAGCTCGTGGCGGCCGGGCTGGCGAACCCGGGGCGGCTCGAAGCCGGCTTCGGAGCCGACGCCACGCTGCAGCCGGGCCCGGCGCTCGCGCTCGTGCCGACCACCGCCGGTACGGGTGCGGAGGCGACGGCCGTAGCGATGCTCTGGCGGGGCTTTCGGAAGCAGATCTTCGTCCATCCGGACCTCGTCCCCGCGCGCGTCGTGCTCGACCCAGAGCTGACCCAGTCGCTGCCACCGAACGTCACCGCCTCCGGGGGTCTGGACGCGATCAGCCACGCAGTGGAATCCGTGCTGTCGACGTTCCGCACCCCGATGACCACCGCCGTCGCCCACGCGGCGCTGACCGGCCTGGCCGACGCGCTGCCGGAGGCGTTCGCCCATGGCACTCCGCGCTCGCGCTACACCACGCTCGTAGGCGCCTACAACGCCGGGCTCGCGCTCAACGCCTCGGTCGTCATCGGCCACTCGGTCGCCTACACGATCGCCGCGCGCACGGGCCTCCCGCACGGCCTGACCTGCGCCATGGCGCTCCCGTACTGCCTCGCGTACTGCCGCCCGGAAGCGGATGAGCGCATGGCGGCGCTCGCCGGCACACTCGGCCTCGGTCGCACCTCGACGGACCTGCTCGGCTGGCTAACCGGGCTCAACGCGACGATGGACATCCCCGCATCCCTAACGACGGTCGGGATCGACGCAAGCCACCTGGCCGACATGGCGCGCGAGTGTGTGGAGACCTACCCGCGCCCGAATAACCCGGTCCCGGTCACCCAGACGGACGTCGAGCGCCTGCTGGCGTTCTTCCTGACCGGGAACATCGACGGTGCCTGGTCGTCGATGTGGACGGGCTCCCCGGTTCTGGAGGTGATGTCATGAGCACCCGCCATCCGAACCTCGTCGCCGGCGAGTGGCGTGCCGCGGCCGGCGACGAATGGCTCGAGGTCTTCGACCCAGCCGACCGCGAGCACCTGGTCGGTGCGGTCCCCGCTATGGCCGCGGCCGACGTGGAAGCCGTGTTCGACGCCGCCCGCGCCGCCGCAACGCAGTGGGCACGCACGCCGTCCATCCAGCGCGGCCGCATCCTGCTCCGAGGCGCCACCCTGCTCCGCGAGCGACGGGCCGACATCGCGCGCACGATCACTCTCGAGATGGGCAAGACGTTGGCGGAGGCGACCGGGGAGGTTGCCAAGGCCGCCGACTTCTTCGAGTACTACGGGGGCCTCGGTCGTCGGGCGACGGGTGAGCGGCTGGCACACGAGCAGCCGGGGGCGCAGGCGTGGACCGTGCACGAACCCGTCGGCGTCGTGCTGGCCATCACACCGTGGAACGACCCGCTGCTGACGCCTGCCCGCAAGCTGGCGCCCGCGTTGATCGCGGGCAATCCGGTGGTTCTCAAGCCGGCCAGCGTCACGCCCATCGTGGCGATCGAGCTCGCACGCGTGCTGACCGATGCCGGCCTCCCCGCCGGGGTGCTCGGCACCGTCACGGGAGCGGGGGCGTCGATCGGGGAGGCCCTGATCGACCACGAGGCGCTGCGGGCCGTCAGCTTCACCGGCTCGAACGCGGTGGGCGAGCGCCTGCGGCGCGACCTCGCCGGGCGCAACGTGAAGCTGCTGGCGGAGCTCGGCGGCAAGAACGCCGTCGTCGTGCTCGCCGACGCCGATCTCGACGTGGCCGCCCGGACGATCGTCGCGGCCGGCTTCGCGCAAGCCGGGCAGCGGTGCACGGCAACGAGCCGCATCGTCGTCGAGCGCTCCGTGCGCGACGCGCTCGTGAACCGCGTGGTCGCGGCGGCGAAGGGCCTCGTGCTCGGCCCGGGCATAGACGGCGCGACCACCATGGGCCCCGTTGTCACCGATGACCAGCGCGAGTCCGTCGTCGGCTTCATCGAGCGGGCGGTCGCAGACGGGGCCGACGTGCGCGCCGGGGGCGACGGACCCGGTGAGGCGCTCGCCGGGGGCTGCTTCGTGCAGCCGACCGTCCTGACCGGGATCCGCACCGACATGGAGATCTGGGTCGAGGAGGTCTTCGGACCGGTCCTGACGGTCGTGGAGGTCGACGGATTGGACGAAGCGATCGCGGTCGTGAACGCCTCGCCGTACGGCCTCGCGGCCGGGGTGTTCACCTCGAGCCTCGCCTCCGCACACGCCTTCGCCGAGCGTGTGGACGCCGGCCAGGTCGCGATCAACCTACCGACCTCCGGCTGGGACGTGCACATGCCCTTCGGGGGCTTCAAGGGCTCGGGGTCCGGCGAGAAGGAGCAGGGCCTCGAGGCGCTCGCCTTCTACTCGCGCGTCAAGACGGTGGCGATGGCCGCATGAGCCTTCCCCTCCAGGGACAGGCCGCCGTGGTCACGGGCGCAAGCAGCGGCATCGGGCGCGCGACGGCGGTGCGGCTCGCCGAGCTCGGAGCCGACGTCGCGTCGATCCAGCGCCGGAAGGGGCCTGGCCTCTCGATCGCGGCGGACCTCGCCGACGCCGTGCAGGCGGAAGCGGCCGTCGCCGAGGCCGTACGGCGACTCGGCCGCCTCGACATCTGCGTGTATGCCGCCGGCGTCAACCACCGCGAGCCGGCGCTCGACCTCAGCCTCGAGGACTGGCGGCGGGTCGTCGACCTCAACCTGACCGGGGCCTTCGTGGTGACCCGGGCGGCCGCGCGGCAGTTCGTCGCCCAGGGCGCTGGCGGGCGCATCGTCCATGTCGCCTCGGAGCTGGCGGTCTTCGGCGGCGTCGGCGTCGCGCCCTACTCCGCGAGCAAGGGCGGGGTCGCCCAGCTCGCCAAGTCGCAGTCCAACGAGTGGGCGCCGCTGGGGATCCAGGTCAACACGATCGTGCCCGGGTGGATCGACACCGACATGACCGCCGCGCTCCGCGCCGATCCCGAACGCGACAGGGACATCAGCGGTCGGATCCCGGCCGGCCGCTGGGGCACCGCGGAGGAGGTGGCGGGCGCCATCGCCTGGATGGTCGGCCCGGACGCCACCTACATGTCGGGCGCCGCGGTGGTCATCGACGGGGGGTACATGGCGCGATGACCGACCATGGCGACAACGCTGAGGCCCCCGTCCTGTCCGAGCTCCACGGACGGGTGCTGGTCGTTACGTTCAACCGGCCCGACCGAATGAACGCCTGGTCGGACGATCTCGAGGCGCACTACCGGAAGATCCTCGCGCGCGCCGACCGCGACGACGCGGTTCGCGCCGTCGTCCTCACCGGCGCAGGCCGCGGGTTCTGTGCCGGCTACGACATGAACCAGGCACCGGCCGTCCCGGACGACGACGTGCCGCCCCCCGAGCACGTGCGCTTCCCGCCCGCGATCCGCAAACCGCTGATCGTCGCGCTCAACGGTGCCGCCGCAGGAGTCGGGTTCGCCGTCGCGATGCACGGCGACGTGCGCTTCTGCGCGCCCCACGCGAAGCTGACCACCTCGTTCGCCCGCCGCGGCCTGGCCGCCGAGCACAACCTCGCGTGGCTGCTCCCGCGGATGATCGGCGTCGGCGGCGCGCTGGACCTCCTGCTCTCCGGGCGCATCATCCTCGGCGACGAGGCGTTGCGCATGGGCGTCGTGGATCGGGTCGTCGCCGCGGACGAGCTGCTCAGCGCGGCGATCGCGTTCGCAGCCGACCTCGCCGAGAGCTGCTCGCCCTGGTCCGTAGCCACCATCAAGCGCCAGGTCCTCGACAGTCTCTCCCTCGACGAGGACGCCGCGTACGCTCACGGCCGCGAGCGCATGGAGGAGGCCGAGCGCCGGCCGGACTTCGCCGAGGGCGTGGCGAGCTTCATGGAGCGTCGCGCGCCCGCGTTCCCCGACCTGGAAGCGGCGGGCTAGGCGTGGGTATCGCGCGGCCGCCCGGCAGCCTGCCCGGGATCCCAGCCGGGATCAGCCGGCGTCGCAGCGTCCCGCTCGCGAAGGTGGTCGCGTCCCCCATGGTGCGGTACGTGCTCGGGCGCGTCCTGCTCGCCATCCCGACCATGCTCGGTGTCTCGCTGATCGTCTTCCTGACGATCAAGCTGATCCCGGGCGACCCTGTCTCGGCGCTGCTCGGCCCCCGATCGACAGCGGCGGCGCGCCAGGCGGTGCTGGAGCGCTACGGCCTCGACAAGCCGCTCCCGCTGCAGTACGTGACCTGGCTTGGCAACGCGCTCGACGGAGACTTCGGACTCTCGGTCGCGCAGCGGCGGCCGGTGAGCGAGATGATCGGCCCGGCGTTCTCGGCCACCCTGAAGCTGACCGCGTTCGCGGCGGCGGTGACCGTGGTGGGCGGTGCGTTGCTCGGACGGGCCATGATCTTCGGCCGCTCTCGCATCACGCGCGGCTTCGCATCCGCGGTGACGCTCGTCTCGGCATCGATGCCCCAGTACTCGCTCGGGCTGATCCTGATCGTGCTCTTCTCCCTGAAGCTCGGCTGGTTCCCCGCCGGTGGCCTGCGCTCGGTGACAGAGGAGGAGACCGCGGGTTCACTGCTGCACCACCTGGTCCTCCCGGGCCTGACGGCGGCGGCGATCCCGACCGGCATCGTCGCCCGGATGTTCGCCGCCGCGGTTGCCGACGAGGCGGCGCAGCCGTACGTCGAGAGCGACCGGGCCCGCGGGCTGCCCGAGGGCCGTGTTCGGCTGCACATCCTGTACGGCAGCCTGGCCTCGCTGCTGACCATCAGCGGCCTTCAGATCGGCTATCTCCTGGGCGGCGTCGTCTTCGTCGAGGTCATCTTCTCGTGGCCCGGCATCGGGCAGCTCGTCTACCAGTCGATCTCGCAGCGCGACTACGCCGTCATCCAAGCCGGCGTGCTGATCGCCGCGCTCGGTTTCGTGCTCCTCAACCTGCTGGTGGACGTCCTCCGCGCCCTGCTCGATCCGCGGGTCCGCCGCTCGGGGATCACCGGATGAGCGTCGTCGCCCCCGTCCCGTCCGCCCAGCCGGCGGCGCTGCCGCGCCCGCGCGCCCGGCGCTGGTCGCCGACGACGCGCGTGCTGCTGGGGATCTTCGCCGTCCTCGTCCTGGTCGCCATCATCTCGCCGCTGGTCGCTCCGGACGACCCCACGAAGGGCAACGTCGGAGAGGCGCTCAGCGGCTGGGGCGCGAACGGCCACCTGCTCGGTACCGACGGCCAGGGCCGGGACATGCTCAGCCGGTTGCTCGTGGGCAGCCGCCTCTCGCTGCTCACCGGTGTCATCCCCGTGGTCTTCGCCGGAACCGTGGGCACGGCGCTCGGGCTCACCGCCGGGCTCGCGGGCCGCCGGGTGAACGCGCTCATCATGCGCACGCTCGACATCTTCTACTCGTTCCCGAGCATCTTGCTTGCGATCGCCATCGGTGCCGTTCTCGGGCCCAGCATCCGCAACGTCATCATCGCGATCTCCGTCGTCCTGATCCCGGGGATCGCGCGCGTCGTCGAGGCGGAAGTGCTCGCCCTGCGCGGCGCCGACTTCATGCGTTCGGCGCGGTGCAGCGGAGCGTCGGGGCGCATGATCGCCTTCCGCCATGTGCTCCCGGTCATCGCCGTCCCGGTACTCGTGTACTGCACGAGCCTCGTCGGCCTCTCGATCGTCGAGGCCGCGGGCCTGAGCTTCCTGGGCCTCGGCGCAGCAGCGCCGACGGCCGAGTGGGGCCTGATGCTCACCAACGGGCAGGACTTCCTGCTCACCAACCCATCGATCGCGCTGCTTCCGGCGATCGCCATCCTGCTGGTCTCTCTCCTGTTCAACGCGCTGGGCAACCGCCTGCGAGTGGAGCTCGACGTGCGGGAACGGGATGTCCTATGACCAGCTCCGACGACGTCGTCCTGACGGTCCGGGGTCTGGAGTCGGCCTTCGCCCGAGATGGGCGGTTGGTACCCATCGTGCGCTCCGTCAGCTTCGAGTTGCGGCGAGGAAAGACGCTCGTCGTGCTCGGGGAAAGCGGCAGCGGGAAGTCCGTGACCGCGAAGTCCATCCTGCGCATCGCACCCGGAGCCCGGGTGCAGGGTCAAGTGACGTCAGGCGCTGTGGAGCTGACGGAGCTCTCCGACAAGGACATGCGCCGCCGGCTCGGCCGGCACATCGGCTTCGTCCCGCAGGATCCGGCCGGGGCGTTGAGTCCGCTGCGGCGCGTCGGAGCGCAGATCGGCGAGGTGCTCCGCTACCACGGGATGGTCGGCACCCGTCAGGAAGCCGCGAACCGCGCCATCGAGCTGATCGCCCGGGTCGGAATCCCCAACCCCGAACGTGTCGCCCGCGCGCACGGGCACGAGCTCTCGGGCGGGATGCGCCAGCGGGTCGCCATCGCGATCGCCGTAGCGTGCGAACCCGCGGTGATCGTCGCTGACGAGCCGACCACCGCACTCGACGTGACGGTGCAGGCGCAGGTCCTCGACCTGTTCGAGGACCTCCAGCAACGGATCGGGATGGCGTTGTTGCTCGTTACCCACGACGTCGGCGTCGCCGATCGCATGGCCGACGAGGTGGCGGTCATGTACGCCGGCCGCATCGTTGAGCACGGGGCCGTCGAGGCCGTGCTCGGCGCCCCAGCGCACCCGTACACGCGCGCCCTGTTGCGCGCGGTCCCGCGCCCCGGGCTCGAGCGGGGGACCCTCGAGCGGATCCCCGGCCAGCCGCCGGTGCCGGGACAGCTTCCTCCGGGCTGCTCGTTCGCGCCGCGCTGCGGATGGGCGGTCCCGCCGTGCACGCAGACCGAGCCCGAGCTGCGGCCGGTGGGCGGCCGCCATGCGGCGTGCATCCGGGCCGAGCAGCTGCTGGCCGGGGAGCTCGCATGACCGCTCCTGCCCTCCTGCGTGCCCAGGGGCTCTCGCTGACCTACGGCAACGGCGTCCGAGCGATGGCCGGCGTCGACTTCAGCGTCGGGCGCGGGGAGATCGTCGGGCTCGTCGGCGAGTCGGGCTCGGGCAAGTCGAGCCTGGCCAACGTCGTCCTGCGGCTGGCTGATCCCGACACGGGGACGCTCGAGTTCGACGGCTCCGACATGCTCGGGATGAACGGGCGGGAACTGCGCCGCCTGCGCCACCGGCTCCAGGTCGTTCCACAGGATCCGGCGACGTCGCTGAACCCGCGTCTGACCATCGCAACGTCGATCGAGTTCAACCTCCGAGCCCAGGGCTGGCCGAAGCCGAACCGCCGCGCCCGCGTCGCCGAGGTCCTCGACCTGGTCGGCATGGACGCCGGCGTCGGGGCGCGGCGCCCGCACGAGCTCTCGGGGGGTCAGAACCAGCGCGTGGCCATCGCGCGCGCGCTGGCCACCAACCCGGACCTCGTGATCTGTGACGAGGCGGTGTCGGCCCTCGACAAGAGCGTGCAGGCCCAGATCCTCAACCTGATCGCGGAGCTGCAGCGAGAGCTCGAAGTCGCGTTCCTGTTCATCTCCCACGACCTGACCGTCGTCGAGCACGTCTCGGACCGCGTGCTGGTGATGTACCTCGGACACATCGTGGAATCCGGCTCCGCCGGGGCGATCCTGCGCGAGCCCGCGCACCCCTACACGAAGGCCCTCCTGGCCTCCGTCCCGCGGAGGGATCAGCCGCGAGTGCCACTCACCGGCAGCCCGCCCGACCCCGCCGACCCACCATCCGGCTGCCCCTTCCGGACCCGCTGCCCCAACGCGATCGACGCCTGCTCGACGTATGACCTGGCTCCGGTCGAGATCAGCGCCGGCCACACGGCCTCGTGCCTTCGCATCCACGACTTCCCGACCGTTCCCAGGGACCGCATCGCCCCTGGCTCTCCGCAGCATCCAGCAGACAATCCCAACCCACAGGAGTTCAGGCAGCCATGACCATGTACAGAAGCGCGTCGCCGTCCCAAGCGGGCGTCCAGGCGCCGTCTCCGCGCCGACGGTTCCGCATGGCGGCTGCCGTCGCCGTGATGCTCGGGTGTTCCCTGCTGGCGGCCTGCGGTGGAGGCTCCAAGGGCGGCAGCGGGGGCACCTCCGCCTCGACCGGTGGCGGCACACTCATCATCGGTATGACGGCGGCCCAGATTCCCGGGCTCGACGCGGGCACCTACGAGAATCAGGGATGGGAGGGTGAGCGCTTCGTGGCGTTCCAGCTCTACGACGGTCTCACGCGCATGACGCTCGACAAGGATGCCACCCCGACCATCGAGCCCGCGCTGGCCGAGTCCTACAAGTCGACTCCGGACGCGAAGACGTGGACCTTCAAGCTTCGACCGGGAGTCAAGTTCCAGGACGGTTCACCATGGAACGCCGACGCAGCCGTGTTCGGTCTGGACCGGCTCCTGAACAAGAAGTCGCCGCAGTACGACGAGGACTCGGCGGCCTCGCTCGGCCTGTACACGGGAACGATCGCCTCGTACCGCAAGCTCGACGACATGACGCTCCAGATCAAGACCAAGGAGTCGTATGCGCTCCTGCCCCAGGATCTGCCGTTCATAGCGTTCCCGAGCAAGGTGGCCGTCGAGAAGGAAGGCAAGAAGTTCGCCAGCCATCCGGTCGGCACGGGCCCCTTCAAGTTCGTCTCCGAGACACCGGGCGAGTCGATGACGATGGAACGCAACGAGGACTACTGGCGCGGTGCCCCCAAGCTCGACAAGGTCATCCTCCGCCCCATGCCCGACGCCAACGCCCGCCTCTCGGCGCTGATCTCGGGCGAGGTCAACTGGATCGAGTTCCCACAGCCCAACACGTTGAACGTTCTCAAGAAGAAGGGCTTCACGATCCACGAGAACCCGTACTCGCACATCTGGGCGTGGGTCATCGACACGACCAAGAAGCCGGGCAACGACCCTCGCGTCCGGCAGGCGCTCAACTACGCGATCGATCGCGACGCGCTGGCCAAGGGCGTGCTGCACGGCACGGGCGTCGCCGCAACCCAGTACATCCCGGCCTCCGACTCGGCCTACAGCCCCGATAACGCGAAGTACTCCTACGACCCGGCAAAGGCCAAGCGGCTACTGGCGGAGGCCGGCTATCCGAACGGACTGACCATGGAAGTCGCGTACCCGACCTCGGGTTCAGGCAACATGATCCCCGGTCCGATGAACGAGGCGCTCCAGTCCGATCTGGCCAAGGTCGGCGTCAAGGTCAAGCTCCGCTCGATCGAGTGGGACCGCATGGTCTCCGACTTCGTCGCGAAGAAGATCTCCTACGACGCCCCGGCGGAGACCATGACGTACGGCTTCCAGCCGCCGAGCGCCTGGGCGCTGACGTTCGGATCCAACCAGCCGTCGAACATCCAGAGCTTCAAGAGCCCCGAGTTCGACGCCCTGGCCAAGCAGCTCTACACCGAGCTGAGCCAGTCCGAGCGCGACGAGACGTTCCGCAAGATGAACGCGGTCCTCATCAAGCAGAGTCCGTGGATGGTCGTCGTGAGCGACAACAACCCCCGGGCGACGGCACCCTCCGTCAAGGGCTTCGTTCAGCCCAAGGCGCAGTGGGTCGACCTCACCAAGGTCAGCGTCCAAGGCTGAGCACTCCCGCGGGCGCCAACGGGGCGCCCGCGGACCACTACCGATAATCGACCCATGCAGACGACCATCGCCACGTGCGCATTCCCGCCGACCTACGACGTCGAGGAGAGCCTGCGCTTGCACCTGGCCTACATCGACGAGGCGGCGGAGGCGGGCGCGGCGTTGGTCGTCTTTCCCGAGGTCAGCTTGCACGGCATTCCGCCGGATGTCCTCAGCCAGGAGATCGAAGGGGTCCTTCGGGGCCTGTATGACATGGCCGAAGCCGTTCCGGACGGCCCGAGCGTGACCGCGATCGCGCAGCGTGCCCGGGAACGCGACATCCATGTGATCTTCGGCCTCACGGAAGCCGGCACCAGCAAGGGCGTCATCTACAACACAGCGGTGCTGACGGGCCCGCAGGGCCACATCGGCTCCTACCGCAAGGTCCACGTCGGCATCGGCGAGCAGTTCTACTGGCGCACCGGAACCGACTGGCCCGTCTTCGCAACTCCCTTCGGCCAGATCGGGATGATGATCTGCTGGGACAAGGCCTTCCCAGAGAGCGCGCGCGAGCTCACGTTGCGTGGAGCCGACCTCCTGGTGATGCCGACGGCGTGGGGCCTCACGCCGGGCCACGGCACCGGGCTCGACAACCTGTGCGTACGCCAGTACGAGCTCTACGAGCGGGCGCGCGCCGCCGAGAATGGCCGTTGGTTCATCTCCTCCAACTACCTCGGCGAGCTCGGCGGCTTCGACTACTTCGGCCTGAGCCAGGTCATCGACCCGCTCGGTGATGTGGTAGCCAGCAGCGGCAACACCCGGGTCGGCCTGACCTATGCCACGATCGACGTGCAGGGCGGGATGGCCGACGCCCGAGCGGCCGTCCAGGGCGCCTTCGTCGTCCGTGATCGCCACCCGGAGACCTACCGCGCACTCCGCGGAGAGCTCCCGACCGTCATCGACGGCTAGCAGCGGCTGATGCGCGCCATTGTCGTCGGAGGCGGGATCCTGGGTCTTGCCTCCGCCCGCACGCTGCTGCAGCGCCACCCCGGGGCGGAGGTGACGGTTCTCGAGAAGGAGCGCGACCTGGCGGCCCATCAGACCGGTCACAACAGCGGCGTGGTCCATGCAGGCCTGTATTACAAGCCGGGCTCGCTCAAGGCGCGGCTCTGCTTGCGTGGTGTCGAGCTTCTGAAGGCGTATTGCCACGTCAATCGCCTCGTCTACGACGAGTGCGGCAAGGTCGTGGTGGCGACCGACGCCCGCGAGCTCGGCCGCCTCGATGCGCTGCACGCACAGGCGCGCCAAAACGGTGTCGCCGACCTGCGGATCCTGACCGCGGCGGAACTGCGCGAGGTCGAGCCACACGTCCGCGGCGTCGCCGCCCTGCACTCCCCGCACACCGCGATCGTTGACTACGTGGCCATCGCTGCGTGCTTCGCTGCCGACATCGTGGCTTCGGGGGGCACCGTGCGCCGCGGGACGCCGGTCCGAGCCGTCCGCCCCTCCCCCACCGCTCCCCACGTGACGCTGGCGGACGGCACGACCCTCGAGGCCGACCGGGTCCTGGTCTGCGCTGGCCTGCAGGCGGACCGCCTCGCCCGGGGAGCCGGCGAGCCGCGTGATCCGGTCATCGTGCCGTTCCGCGGCGAGTACTGGCAACTCCGCGACGAGCGGCGCTCGCTGGTCCGCGGCCTCATCTACCCCGTACCGGACCCGACGCTGCCCTTCCTGGGCGTCCACCTGACCAAGAAGACGGACGGGGCGGTCTGGATCGGTCCCAACGCCGTGCTCGCACTCGCCCGCGAGGGCTATCGCTGGCGCGACTTCCGTGCCGCGGACGCCGGAGCCATCCTCGCCTCGCGCGGGATGCACCGGCTCGCCCGACGACACTGGCGGACGGGTGTCGCTGAGGTGGGACGGTCGGCGAGCAAGCATCTCTTCGTCGCCGCCGCGCGACGCTATGTGCCCGAGCTGCGTAGCAGCGACGTGATCCGGGCCCCCGCCGGCGTGCGAGCGCAGGCACTGGATGCCGACGGATCGCTCGTCGAAGACTTTCGGCTCAGCGAAAGCGGCAACGTGATCTGGGTGCGCAATGCCCCCTCGCCGGCCGCCACCTCGTCGCTGGCGATCGCCGAGGAACTCGTCACGCGCATGCACGTCTGCCAGCGAGCGCACTCGTGAACGAGAAAGGCCGGATGCAGGCCGTGCAGGTCTACGGCTGGGGATCGGCAGCCATGGTCGCGGCCGGTCCTGTACCGACCCCCAGCCTGCCGGGTCAGGGTGAGATCGAGGTGCGCGTCGCCGCCGCCGGGCTCAACCCGAACGACGTGAAGCTTCGCTCCGGCGCGGTCCCCCTCCCGAGCTCGATCTCGCATCCCTACGTCTCTGGGCGGGAGGCCGCCGGACACGTCACGCGCTGCGGCGCCGGCGTCACCGATCTCTCGGTCGACGATGCGGTGTTCGGCTTCTTCCGCTGGGACGCCGCGCCCGGCGGTCACGCCGAACGCTTCGTTGCCCCCTCCGCCCGGTTCGCGCGCGTGCCGGACCCGGTGGATCTCCACGAGGCGGGGGGTGCCGCGCTAACCGGGACGACCGCGTGGCAAGCCCTAGCGCAACTCGACGCGCCCGCCGGCGCGGTCGTCCTCGTCAACGGCGCTGGCGGCGGCGTCGGCAGCCTCGCGACGCAGATGGCCATCGCCCGCGGTCTGACGGTGGTCGCGATCGCCAGCAATGCGAAGGCAGCCTTCGTCGCGACGCTCGGGGCCGAGCACGTCGTCGACTACGAGGAACCGAACGCCTCCGGACGCCTGCGCGCCGTCGTCGGGAGCATCTCGTACGTCGTCGATACCGTCGGCGGCGCGGCGCTCCACGGGTGGGTCGGCGCGCTAGACAGGGAAGTCCGGATCGCGCAGGTGGCGAGCCCGGCGGACCTGCCCTTCGGGCACGAACAACGCGTAACCGCGGAGCCGTCGCGAGACGCGCTCGAGCAGATCGGCGGCCTGCTCCAGCGCGGGGCGCTGCGCTGTCACGTCTCGGCGAGCCTGCCGTTCAGCCGTGCCGCGGAGGCCCACCGGCTCGTCGAGGCAGGCCACACCAGAGGCAAGGTCGTTCTGGTGCCGGATCCATGAGCGACAGCATCCTGGTCACGCGGTCCTTGCCCGATGGCGCGCTCGCGCTCCTCGACCGAGCTGGCGACCTCACGGTATGCCGGCAGGATCGGCCGCTCGCTCCGGGGGAGCTCGCGCGTGCGGCCGCCGGCTCGGTGGTCCTGGTGACGATGCTCCATGACCGCATCGACGCCTCCATCCTGGACGCGGCCGGCCCCCAGTTGCGCTGCGTCGCCAACGTCGCGGTCGGCTACGACAACATCGATGTCGCCGCGGCCCACCGCCGCGGGATCGCCGTCACCAACACCCCCGGGGTGCTGACGGCCGCCACCGCGGACCTCGCCATAACCCTGATGCTGGCCGTCACCCGCCGTATCGGCGAGGGTGAGCGCCTCATCCGCGCCCGGACCCCATGGTCGTGGCACATGTCGTTCATGCTCGGAGCGAGCCTGGAGGGCAAGCGGCTCGGCATCGTCGGCCTCGGAGAGATCGGCATCGCCACCGCCCGCCGCGCACGGGCGTTCGGCATGAAGATCGCCTACTCCGGGCGCCGTCCGGCTGCCTCTGAGCTGACGGAGGAACTGCGGCTCGAGCGACTCGAACTGGACGCGCTGCTGACCACCTCGGATGTGGTCTCGCTGCACTGCCCGCTGACGCCTGAGACCCACCACCTCCTCGACGCCACCGGTCTCAGGCGGATGAAGCCCACCGCGTATCTGGTCAATACCGCGCGGGGCGCCATCATCGACGAGGCGGCGCTGGCGGAAGCGCTGGACGCCGGACACCTGGCCGGTGCAGCGCTCGACGTCTACGAACACGAGCCCGCCGTTCACCCCGGGCTCCTGGGGCGCGACGACGTGGTGCTCCTTCCCCACCTCGGCTCGGCGACGGTGGAGACGCGCGCGGCAATGGCGGAGCTCGCGGCTCACAATGTCGTCGACATCCTCTCCGGACTCCCGCCGCGCACCCCGGTCAAGACACCTGTCCAAGCGCGCGCATGATCCCGCCCTACAACCTCGACGGCTACCGGGCCTCGGCCCGCAAGCGTCTTCCGCGCGCGGTCTTCGATTTCGTGGACGGCGGCTCCGAGGACGAGACCACGATGCGCGACAATCGTGCCGCCTTCCGTGCCGTTCGGCTCCGACACCGTGTCCACGAGACGCACCGGCCAGTCGACGCCTCCACCTCACTCTGTGGTCAGGCGATGAGCATGCCGGTCATCCTCGCCCCCGTCGGCAATGTCGGACTCGTCCACCCTGAGGGAGATCGGGGGGTCGCACGGGTCGCCTCGGCACAGGGTCTGCTCATGCTCGTGTCCGCGAACGCCAGCTACACCATCGAGGAGGTTGCCCGGGCCGCCGAGCCCAAGCCCTGGTACCAGCTCTACACGTATGGCGACCGGCGCTTCTACGGATCGCTGATCGATCGCGCGCAGGCGGCCGGCTACCGGGGTCTGGCGGTGACGGTCGACACACCCACCGTCAGCAACCGCGAGCGCGATGTCGCGAATGCGTTCTCTCGTCCCCCGCGCCTGACCCGGCGCAATGCGGTGCAGATCCTCCGCCACCCACGCTGGACGGCCAACGTGGTCCGACACCGGCGAGTGTCGGTGAAGGTGTTCGGAGACGCGGCCCCACCGCCGCTGTTCGGATTCGTCGGCCAGGCCAAGCGCTCGGGTGATGCACTGGCCCGCGGGCTCGAGCCGATCACCTGGGAGCATGTCGAATGGGTGCGCTCTCGTTGGAAGGGTCCCATGGGCGTGAAGGGCGTGGTCCATCCCGGCGACGCCCGTCGGGCCGTCGACCTCGGCGCCGACGTGATCTTCGTCTCCAACCACGGCGGCCGGCAGCTCGACGGCGACATCGCGGCGCTCGACGCGCTCCCAGCGGTGGTCGAAGCCGTCGCCGGACGTGCCGAGGTCGTGCTGGACGGAGGTGTCCGACGCGGCACCGACGTCATCAAGGCACTGTGCCTCGGTGCCCGCGCCGTCAGCATCGGGCGACCGTGGGCCTACGCGCTCGCGGAAGGCCCGCAGGGGGTGCAGTCGATGCTCACCCTTCTGCGGCGGGAGATCGAGGTGTCGATGTCCCTGCTGGGCGAAACGGACGTTCGCAGCCTCGACGCGTCGTACCTCGCACCGCAACGCACGTGAGCGCCCGGCCCCCGCGCGCCGTGTGCTGCCCGGACAAGTTCCGCGGCTCGTTGACTGCGCCTGAGGCCGCACGCGCCATGGCCGAAGGATTGACGAAGGCGGGCTACGCCTGCGTTGAACGCCCGTTGGCCGACGGCGGCGAGGGGACGCTCGACGTGCTGCTGGCCGCGCGCGGCGGGACCCGCATGTGCGATCGGGCAACTGGCCCGCTTGGGTTGCCTGTCGAAGCCGAGTGGGCGCTGCTGGACGACGGCACAGCGATCGTCGAAACCGCGCGCGTCGCCGGGCTCCAGCTCGTCACGGGCGCCAATGATGCGGTGCGCGCCACGAGCCGCGGGGTGGGAGAGCTGATCGCAATCGCCATCGGCCGCGGAGCAACCTCCGTGCTGGTCGCCGCAGGAGGATCGGCGACGACCGACGGCGGCCTCGGCGCGCTTCAAGCGCTCGAATGGTCGCTGGACGGCCACCCCGTCACGGTGCTCTGCGACGTCGAGACGCGCTTCGCTGACGCTGCGAGGGTCTTCGGCCCGCAGAAAGGCGCGTCGGCCACCGATATCGCCGCGCTCAGTGCCCGGTTGGACCGTCTCGCCGCCGAGTACCAGCAGCGACTCGGGGTCGATGTCACCGCGCTCCCGTCAGGCGGGGCGGCCGGCGGACTGGGCGGCGGCCTCGCCGCGCTCGGCGCACGGCTGACGTCGGGCTTCGATTGCGTCGCCGCGACGGTTGGGCTCCAGGCGGCCCTCGACGCGGCCGACCTGATCGTCACGGGTGAGGGACGGCTGGACCCGTCCAGCCTCGTCGGCAAGGTCGTGGGTGAGGTGCTCATGCGGGCACCTACCGGCGCGGCCCTCGCCGTGATCGCGGGCTCGGCTTCCCCTGGGGTCCGCGCAGAGGTCGACGCCCGCGTCCGGGTCGAGGTGCTCGCCGACGGTCACGCGAGTTCGGAAGCCGAGGCCGTCCGGGACGCCCGCCGTCTCGTCCGCGCCGCAGCCCAGCAGCTTGGCGCCGCCATCCCGTCACCGCTCTGTCCCGGTGAGCTTCGCGATGCGCGCGGGGCGCTGCCGTAACCAGCGTCGCCGACCTCTCAGGGCCGACCGGCTCGCCGCCGCTCCGTCACCGTGCCTCGGGAGCGATCTTCGACGAACCGAGGTGACGAGGTCCCCTTGCGACGTGCGTCGTATCGCAGGCGCCCGGACAGACCGGCGAGGTGTCGCGGACCGGACCGGGCCACGCGGCGACGTCGACCGCCGCCGCGGAGAAGAAGCAACCGCCGGGGAAGACCCCGCGCTCGACATGCGAAAGGAACGCCTCGGTCAGGATTGCCGAACGGGTCAGCTCGCCGCCGTCACGATGGTCGATCGGCGCAGCGCTGCGGGTGGTCACTGGGACGATGCGTATCCCTTCGTACGCCTGCACACCCCGTCGCGTACTACGACGGCGACGGGGAGGCCGTGCCGGCGACGCACGAGCCGACGTTCGCGGTCTACCCCGTCCGCGCGCCTCGTGTGCGTGAATGACCTCCCCAACGCGGCACGACCCGGATCGTCCTACACCGTCTTGGGCGCGGGGAAGACCGCAGCGGACGCGTGCGTGTGGCTGTTGGGCGCCGACGTCGACCCTGCGCGCATTCGCTGGGTCCGGCCGCGCGATGCCTGGTTCCACCACCGCTCTCACTTCCAACCGCTGGAGCAGGTCGGCGCCATCATGGAAGGAATCGCGCTCGACGCCGAAGCCGGCGCGCGGTCCGCCGACCTCGACGGGCTGGTGGAGCGGCTGGAGGATTCGGGCCGCCTTGTCCGCCTGGACCCGTCAGCGCCGGCCGAGATGTATCGCGGGACCATGCTGAGTACGCACGAGATCCAGGCGTTGCGCCAGATCGAAGACGTGGTCCGGCTGGGTCGCGTCCGGCGCATCGAGGCCGATCGAATCGTCCTCGAGCGAGGTGAGGTCGCGACGGGACCGGACGACCTTTGCGTGCACCGCAAGCGGGCTCCGCGACGCACCCGAGCAGCCCGTCTTCCAACCGGGGCGGATCGTGCTCCAGCAGGTCCGCCATCTCACCCCGACGTTCGATGCGGCGCTGGTGGGGTCGTCGAGGGACGCGGCGGCGAGGATGCGGACAAGAACCGGGTCTGTCCGCCGAACCCGTACCCGAGCGCCATCGGCGACTGGCCGGCGATGGTCGCCCGCACCTGGACGGCGGTCGAACGGTGCTCGCAAGATCCCGACGGTCACGCGTACTCCGGGGTGGGCGGGATCGGCTCTCCAGCCCGGATGGCCGCGACCACCGCACGGGCCTCGGGTTCGCGGTATTCCTCCCCGTAGACGGCGCCGTCGCGGCGCGGGGCCTCCATGACCGCGCACTCCGCGGTGCCGCCGACGTCCACGGCCACATAGCCGGCGTCGGCGACCAGGCCGGCCACCACGGCCTTGGCGTCCTTGTCGTCTCCGCAGAGCCACTGCACCACGCGCGGGTCGCGGCGCGCCATCTCGGCCTGAAAGGCTGCCGTCAGGGTGTTGAAGGACTTCGTGTAACGCCCGCCCATCCGCTTCGCGTTGAACGCCGCCGCGGTCTGCCCGTCGGCCGGCTTCGGGCCCGGGCCGAACTGGTTCGTGGTGTCCACGACGATGCGCCCGTCCAGCGACCCCATCAGGGCGAGCGCGTCGGGTAGTGCGCCCCACGGGATGGAGACGACGACGACTTCGCTTGCCGCGACGGCCGCGGCGACGTCGGAAATCGCCGCGGCGCCGAGCTCGGCGGCGCGCTGCCCGAGCGCCGCCGCGTCGCGCGAGAACGTCACGGTGACCTCGTGTCCCGCGCGCGCGAGCTGCGCGGCGACGTTGCCGCCGATGCGCCCGGCGCCGATGACGGTCACCTTCATCGGCCGACCGCTTCCAGGATCTTCTGGGCGGTCTCGGCGCCGGAGAAGTTCTGCTGGCCCGTGACCAGGTTGCCGTCGCGGATCGCGAAGGAGCGGAACGCGCCGGCCTGGATGTAGTTGGCGCCCAGGTCTCGGAGCGAGTCCTCGATGCGCCAGGGCATGATGTGCTCGCCCTTCGGCAGCGCTCCGGCCTCCCAGGTCATCTGGTCGGCGAGGTCCTCCTCGACGTTGGGGAAGCCGGTGACCGTCTTGCCCTTTACCAGCGGCTCGCCGTTGGACAGGGTCGCGAAAGCGAGGATCGCCGTTCCGTGGCACAGCGCCGCGGTGACCTTGCCCGTCTCATAGAACTGCACGAACTTCTCGTGCAGGTCGGTGGCGTCCTTGAAGGTGAACATCGGGCCCTGGCCGCCGGCGACCACGAGGACGTCGTAGGCATCGACGTCGAGGTCCCGGACCGGCCTGGTGTCCTCTGCCAGCGCGCGGAACTCGGGATCGTGCTTGTAGCCGCGCGAGATGACGTCCTCCTTCTGCCATTGCGACTCGTCCTCGGGGTCGCTCATGGCGTCCCACTCGCACGGGCCGCCTCGGGCGAGTAGACGTCGACCTCCCAGCCCGCCTCCGTGAACGTGTAGTACGGGTGCGTCAGCTCGGACCACCAGAAGCCGACGGGCCAGCCCGTCGAGGTGGAGGTCGCGGCGTTGGAGATGACGATCGCCGCGCGCTTGGGGTGATCAGGGTTCACCGGGTTCAGGTTCGAGTGGGTCATGAGGCGATGCTGAGGGACAGCCCTCACGCGGCCAAGCGCGATCACTTGTGACAGCGAACGCCGTTCTTGTGGCACCGTCCCGCCACAAGTCGACCTTGTGGCGGGATAGCCTCCCTCCATGGCCGTCACGCCCGAGCTGAGGCAGCTTCGCTACGTGATCGAGGTGGCGCGGCAGCGCAGCTTCACGCGCGCCGCCGAGCAGCTGCACGTCGCCCAGCAGGCCCTGTCGCAGCAGGTAAAGGCCGTCGAGGACCTGATCGGGGTCCAGCTCTTCGAACGCGGCAACCGCGGTGTGGAGGTCACGGCGGCCGGGGCGGTCTTCGTCCAGGAGGCCCGCAGGATCGTCAACGGCGTCGACCGCGTCGTGGCCCGCACCCAGGCGGCCGCACGCGGCGAGACCGGCACCGTGCGCGTCGCCTACACGCTGTCCACCGCCTACGAGACGCTGCCCGCGCTCATCGACGAGCTGCGCGCCGGCGCGCCCGACCTGCGCGTCGCCCAGGTCGAGATGCTCGCCGCCGACCTGGTCCCTGCGCTCCTCGAGGGCCGACAGGACGTCGCCCTCTGCCCGCGCATGACCGTCCCGGCCTCGATCGACCGTCTCGAGATCCGCCGCGAGCCCTTCGTCGCCGCCCTGGGGGACAGCCACCCGCTCGCCGGCCGCGAGCGCATCGGGCTGAGCGAGCTCGCCGAGGACGACTTCGCGCTCTGGCCCCGCGAGGTCACGCCCGGCTACCACGACGCGGTGCTCGCCGCGTGCCGCGAAGCTGGCTTCGAGCCCCGCCTCGGCGAGCCGGTCTCCGGCGCCACCATCTGGGGCGCCATCGGCGCTGGCCGCGGAGTCGGCCTCGTCGTCGGATCGCTCGCCGAGCAGCTGCCGCGCGGCATCGCCCTCGTGCCGCTCACCGATCCGCGGCCCGTGCTCATCTTCGACCTGCTGTGGGCAGCTGATCACCACTCGGCGGTCGTGGAACGCGCACGCGCGGCAACCGCCGCCCTCGTCCGCTCGAAGCGGTGGACGCGCTAGGGAACGGACGTCTTCGCGGTGTTCCGCGTGTTGCGCCGCTACCCGAGGATCCGCCCGCCTCGCGGACAGAGCGCCCAAGCGCTGTGTTCGTACAACGTGTACGAACTGAGTAGTATCGCCGCCGAGGGTTCCCAGTCAGAGGAGAAAGCACGATGAGAACGGTCCCGGTCTCCGCGACGATGGCCGACCACCGCAACGTCGTCGTCGTGGGCGCCGGGATGGGCGGGGTGTGCGCGGCCGCACGCCTGGCCGCGGCTGGTCAGAAGCCGCTCCTGATCGAGCGCGAAAGCGCAGTGGGTGGCCGCGCCTCCTCGTTCGTCAAGGACGGATACACGATCAACATCGGCGCGGTCGCGATCGAGCACAGCGGCGCGATGGAGGAGACGTTCACCGACCTCGGGATCTCGCTCGACCTGCGGTACCCCGAGCCCGCGAACGTGTTCCGGGTCAAGGGCAAGACCGTCAATCCGGCCAAGGGGGGCTGGGCGTTCCTGCTCGACAAGATCACCAAGCGCGGCGCCAAGGTGCTCACGCAGCTCGGGAGTGCGCGCAGGGGCGAGTACCCGGAGGATCAGCAGACCCTCGAGCAGTGGATCGGCGGTGCGACCTCCAACCAGACGGTCCATCGCCTCTTCCGCAACCTCGCGGCCGCCATCTTCGCCGTCAACGCCGACGAGATCCCCGCGCGCGCCTTCCTGACGTACTTCATGGAGAAGGGCGCGTTCCGGCGGTTCGGCTTCCATCCGCAAGGCACCGTCGGTGTGTGCCGGGCACTGGCCGACGTGGTCGAGCGCGACGGCGGCGAGGTCTGGCTCGACAGCGAGGTGACCGCCCTGCATGGTGAGGACGGCCGGGTCACGGGCGCCACCGTTCGTCGCAACGGGGAGATCGTCGAGATCAGCTGCGGCGCCGTCATCTCCAACGTCGGACCGGTGGCCACGATCGGCCTGGTCGGTGAGCAGGTGCTCGGCGAGGACTACGTCGCCTCCATCCGGCGACTGGCCAAGCCCACCGCCAACTTCATCATCCACGTGGCGTCCGACGAGCCACTGCTCGACTGTCCCGGCCTCGTCGTCTTCTCCGATACCGAACGGGTCTGCAACGCCGGGAACCTGACCGCGACGTGCCCGGAGCTGGCACCCGAGGGCAAGCACCTCACCGTCGTCTACGCCGTGCCCCGTCCCGCCGTGGGTGACTTCGACGCCGAGGCGGAGTTCGACGCGGCACTCGAGGAGCTCCGCACAGAACTGCCGGGCATGGCTGCGGCGGAGGTGATCGACGCGCGGGTCATGCGCGACGACTGGCCCGCCCAGCGCGCGCTCTCGGGGTACGAGATGCCCCGTGCGACGCCGCTGGACAACCTGTTCAACGTCGGCGACGGGGTGCGCGACTACGGCAGCGGCGGCACGCAGTCCTGCGCCGAGACCGCTCGGGACGTGGTCGCGGAGCTCCTCGGCGCGCCGGCGGTGGGCTGAGGTCGGCTGATCTACGTGCTCGGCTGACCAGGTGGACGTCTCGCCGCCCAGACCACCGCGTCGGCCCCGCCGATGCGATGCCATCTGCGACGCTGCAGCGGGCCTCGCCCGAGCGGGACGGCGCCGGGGAACAGCCGTTGGACCTCGTCGGGGAAGATCGCATGGGGCGGTCCGCTGTGGCGGGTCTGGTCGAACTCGAGGACCACGAGCAAGATCGGTGCGTTCGGCTCCAGGCGTGCGTTGAGGTGCTGGACGTACGCCGTCCTGGTGGCCGGCGACACCGCGACCAGCGCGCCGCGGTCGACGGCCGCGTCGTAGCGGTCCTCGAGATCGAAGAAGTCCCCCTGGAGGATCGTGACGCCGGCGCCCCGCCACCGCACGAACGGCCCGTCGACGACCTTGCCGGGGACGACGCCGCGCTCGGCGAAGAAGTCCCGGCACGCGATCGGCGAGATCTCGACGCCGACTGGAGCGACGCCGTTCGCCACCAGCCAGGCGAGATCGGCGGTCGTGCCGGACAGCGGTACGAGCACGCGGCTTCCGGGTGCGACTTCCAGGGACGGCCAGTGCAGGTCGAGCGTGACGTCGACGCGCCCCGACCGGTCCGCGACGATCCCTGCGTCCCACGCGTCCTTCCAGAAGTCGAGATCATCCATCGTCATGAGTGTGCGGATCACCTTGACCGACGACGTGCTTCCGCCGTCGAGGGAGTTCGTCGAGTTTCTGAGGCAGTGGATCGCGGGGGAGCCCTTCGACGGGTCCAGCTGGGCGGAGCACGGCCGGGAGCGGGTGCGGGCGATCGGCGGTGGTCCGAGCTCCGAGGACGCCGACCAGGTGCTCGACAGCGAGGAGGGTGTGACCCACGTCTCGCGAGCGTTCGAGCTGTTCGTCGCGCTGCTGATCGGGGACGCGGCCGCGCTGCGGACCGTTCACGACAGGTTCCGCTTCCTGCTGGTCGTCGGCGTGCCGCGCAGCGGCGGCAAGTACATGACCAAGCAGCTCCTGCGGGCGCTCGGGCACGACCCGATAACGATTCCGGCGGTGCTGGGTCACGACGGGTTTCCCGACGCCGGCCCGTGGCGGTTCGGCCCGTCCGGCAACGGCTGGACGAAGACCATGCAGACGCTCGCCGAGTACCTCACGATGGTCGAGCTCTTCTTCGGCGCCGCCACTCCGCACGACGGCCGGGTCGTCGTCCCCAAGAAGATGACCAAGGCCGTCTACGCGGCGGGCGTGGTCCACGCGGCGCTCGGCCCCCTGACCGAGGTGCTGGTCACCGTTCGGCATCCGGTGCCCGCCTGCGTATCCACCTACGAGACCGGCGGAGGACTGCCCGCCGACGGACGCTTCGCCGCTCGGTCGAACATCGAGCGGTTCTGCGCGAGGGAGTTGAGCGAGCTCGGGCACACCCGCTCCGACATCGCGGCGATGGATTACTTCGACGCCTACCTCCGCTACTGGGAGAACTTCCACGTGCGCATGGCGATGGCCGTTCCGTCGCTGGCTCGCACGCACGACGTGGTGGCCTACGGCGCGGACAGCTACCGGCGGCGTGCCCGCGCGGAGGCACGACGCTTCGGCGCGGCGGGCGCCGTGATCGAACCGCTGCACGTCCGCGAGCCTCACGCTGTGCATGATCACTGGATGGAGCGCGCCGAGCCGGCGTTGCGCCGGGTGCGCGAGCAGTGGGAGCGGGTCGGACTGGAGTTCCCGTTGCGCTAGGACGCGACCCGCAGGATGCGTTGCTGCACGAGCGTCGCGGCGATCGCGATCCGCTCCTCGTCGGTGAGGTCTCCCGGAAGCTCGCGGACGTAGAACGCGCCGGTCGTCGCGATGAACGTCACCGCCTCGCTCGCGAGGTCATCGACCGAGAACTTCACCACCCCGTGGTGATCGACCAGCGACACCCGTCCCGCCTGCTCGGACACCTCGAGCCTGCTGGCACCGCGGTGCGCGAGCCGGCTCGTGAGCCCGACGCTGTGCTCGTCCTGCCAGCAGGGCGGAAGCTCGCGTCCGAACACCTCGCGATACCGCGCGCCGAACGAAGCGAAGGTCGGCGGCGCCCGCCGAGGCGTCGACGGCAGCTCGGGCGCGTTGCTCGGACGGTGGTGGGCGAAGCCGCCGAGGTGCTCGTCGCAGAACTGCGCGTACTCCCGGGTGAAGAGGACGAACTGGTGCCAGACCTCGTCGACGCGCGTCGAGGACATCTGCCACGCCACGTCACGGTCCATGCGGGTGAGCACGAGGTACCGCTTGACCTCGTCGAACAGCGCCTCCGCCTCCGTCGCGCTCCCGACGATGTGGTCCTTAACGAGCTTCTCGATGAGGTACGGCGCCTCGAACTCCAGCGCGCTGCGGAAGTCGCTCGCGTCCGCCGGGGCGGGGTGGCCGACCGGCGTCGCGTGCACGCTCAGCTCACGCCGGACCGGACTGGCAGACGCCACTGCAGCTCGAGCACGGGCCGCACGACGCGCACACCTCGCAGTCACTTCTGATCTCAGCGGCGGCGGGCACGCTGATCCGCAGGCGTCCACGTTCGACGTCGACGTAGTCCGCCGCTTGCGCGGGGGCGGCGTCAGCCCTCACGCTTGCCACTCCCCCGCCCCGGCGGCGCAGCGTGCGCGCCGGCACGGTGACGATGGTGTCCCCGTGAAGGACGACCTCGGCGTCGCTGTGCACCCAGGCGATGATGCCGTCGTGCGGAAGCACGTTGGTCGGGGCCGGCGCCGTCTCGACGATGTCTGCGGCGTTGATCTCGATGAAGTGCGTCAGCTTCCCGAGCACCGGATACAGCCGGACCTTCTCCTTGGACTTGGAGGGGCCGACGTAGCCGCGCACCACGCTCAAGTCCCCCTCGTGCTCAACCAATCGGGACACCAGCGGGTTGACATCGAATGCACTCTGGGATGACATCGGGTCTCCGTTTCCCGGCGTTGGTGGGCTCTCCGAAAATCGTACAGAACGACCCCGGCAGCTGCACGGCAGCGGGGGCTAGCCGATCTTCTCGATGAGCACCGACGCGTTGACGTTCGTCTGCGTTCCGCCGGCCAGGGTCTGGAGGGTGACCGCCGAGGCCGACGAGTGGTTGCGCAGCGTGAGCACGTCCCCGGCGTTCGCCGTCACGATCGTCTGACCCGAGTTGGTCTGCGTGCCCGCGCCGGAGCCGTACACGGCGTCGGGAAGCGCCGCCCCGTTCACGAACAGTGCCATCTGGCTGGGCTCGACGCCTGACACCAGGGTGCTCACGGTGTAGACACCCGCGGTCACGAGGACGAACGTCGCGGTTCCGGGAGCGTGCGTCACGCCGGCGGAGTGGGCGCCGTTGTTGTCGAAGGTGACCGCGGCCTCGATGGGCACGACCTCGGCACCGGTGTTGTAGAAGTAGCCGTACTCGGGCACGCGGCTCGGCCCCACCGGACCTTGCGCGCCGGTCTCGCCGGCCGGACCCACGGCACCCTGCGCGCCGGCCGGACCGGGTGCTCCGGTTTCGCCGGCGACCCCCTGGCCACCGGCGGCGCCCTGAGCGCCCGCGTTGCCCTGGGGACCGACTGGGCCCTGGATGCCCGGGAGACCCTGCGGACCAGTCGAACCGGTCGCGCCCGTCGCTCCGGTCGCGCCTGCGGCGCCCGTCTCGCCGGCGTCGCCAGTAGCGCCCGCCGGACCGGGAAGACCCTGCGGGCCGGTCGCGCCGGCAGCGCCCGTCTCGCCGGCGTCACCAGTAGCGCCGGTCGCGCCGGCCGGGCCGGGAAGACCCTGCGGACCAGTCGAACCGGTCGCGCCCGTCGCTCCGGTCGCGCCTGCGGCGCCCGTCTCGCCGGCGTCGCCAGTAGCGCCCGCCGGACCGGGAAGACCCTGCGGGCCAGTCGCGCCTGCGGCGCCGGTGTCACCGGTTGCGCCGGTCGCACCCGCCGGGCCGGCCGCACCGGGAAGACCCTGCGGGCCAGTCGCACCTGCGGCGCCCGTCTCGCCGGCGTCACCAGTCGCGCCAGCCGGGCCGGCCGCACCGGGAAGACCCTGTGCGCCGGTCGCACCGGGCGTGCCCGGGGAGCCCGCGGAGCCGGTGGCGCCCTGCGCACCTGCCGGACCTGCCGGACCTGCCGGACCAGCCGGGCCGGAGAGACCTTGCCGGCCGGTCGCGCCCGCGGCGCCGACCGCGCCGGCCGGGCCGGTCTGCCCGAGCTTGCCCGTTGCGCCGCGGCGGCCCCGCGCTCCGCGCCGGCACCTGGAGGGTGCGGGCGCAGCGCATCCGGGGTGGTGGGCGTTGACGCTGCCGGTGAACGCCGCCGGCGCACACGGGAGCCGCGGTCGGGGCGGGCAGGCGGCCGCAGCGAGGCCCGCCGGCACGAGGACGGCCATCGCGCTGATGGCGGGGACCAGCAACCTGCGCAAACGGGGACTCGACATGGCGGACCTGCTTTCTCAGAGTCCGGTTCCGGCGCTGGCCGGTCGTCGAAGCCCAGTGGGGGTTGGGCGCGTGGCCGCGTCCTTCCGTCAGGTATCGGCCGCAACCCCCGAAAGCACGACCGCCGCGGCGGTCCCCCCTCCGGGGCGTCGCGGGCCAGTGGAATGAGGTACATCGGCCGCCCGAGCGAGTGCCGATGCGACAGGATGAGTTTCGCCGTTGAGCCCCTGGACGCTCGCACGCGCGCGCTGCGCTGGATCGTTCTGGCCCTGCTGGTGTGGGCTGTGATCAGCGCCGGCGCGATCGCTCTCCTCGCCAGTGCGCAGGGCCAGGCGCGGCACGACGTCGAGCAGCGGTTCGCGCTGCGGGCGACGATCGCGTCGCGCTTCGTCACGACCTACGTCAATGACCTCACCCGCCGCCAGGCGGTCGCTGCGCAGCGACACCTGACCGGCGCGTCCGTCTCCAGCCGCAGGTTCGTCAGCATCGCAGAGGACTCCGGGTTCCGGGCCGCGCTCCTGCTCGATCGCCGCGGTCGCATCCTGGACAGCCAGCCGCCGGACGCCGGGATGATCGGCAAGGACCTCACGGCGAAGTACGCCCACCTCCGGGCCGGGGTGGCCGGGCACGTCGCCATCTCCCCAGTGGTCCCGTCGGCCGTCGAGGGCATCCCGGTCGTCGCCTTCGCGGTCCCGTTCGACACGCCGGCCGGCCGGCGGGTCTACAGCGGGGCCTACGACATCGCCAACACGCCCGCCGGCGCCTACCTGCGCAACGCCATCCCGATCCCGCAGAGCCGCCTCTACCTCATCGATTCCGCCGGCACCGTGATCGCGAAGAACGGCGCGCAGCTCCAGGGCGTCCAGACGCTCGCCGCCCTGGAGCCCAAACTGGCGGCGGGCGCGGCCCGGCACCGCCAGGGGCGCTTCCTCAATGGCGACGTGGACACGCGCTACGCGAGCGCCACGATCGCCGGCACACCGTGGCGCATCGTGGTCACCGCCCCGGCTCGCGCCCTGTACCAGTCGACCGGCGGCGCGAGCCGCTGGCTGTCGTGGGCCGCCCTCGGCGGCTTCATCCTCATGTCGCTGTTCGCCGTGCTCATCTTCGGTCGCTACCTGCGCGGTCGCGCCGACCTCGCCCGCCTGGTCGTCCTGCTCGAGAAGGTCATCCGCGTCGACCCGCTCACCGACGTCTACAACCGGCGCGGGCTCGACGAGCAGCTCGAGCGAGCCGTCGGCCGGGCCCGTCGTCACCGGCACCCGCTGACGGTCATGCTCATCGACGTCGATCACTTCAAGCGGGCGAACGACACCTGGGGCCATCAGGCCGGCGATGCGATCCTCGCCGAGCTCGCTGGTCTCATGAAGGGGACCCTCCGAATCGAGGACGTCCTGGGCCGCTGGGGCGGAGAGGAGTTCCTCGTCATCGTCCCCGACACCGACGCGGACGCCGCGCTCATCGTCGCCGAGCGTCTCCGGTCCGCGATCGCCGCCATGGAGGTCCGGCTCGCCGACGGCTCCGTCGCCACCGTCACCGCCTCGATCGGCCTGTCCAGCGGCATCGACGGCAGTCCGGACGAGCGCGTCGGCCGCGCCGACAAGGCGCTGTACGCCGCCAAGGCCGGTGGCCGCAACCGCGTCGAGGACCGTCGCGGGCACCCGATCGCGGCCGGCTGATGCGGTCCTCGGCGAGGCCACCGGGAGGATCCGTGGACGCCCGCAGGCCGCGCTGCGCCGACGGATCAACGTGGCGCGTCTACATCTTGGTGTCTCGTGTCGAGCCGGGGCCGGTTCGTGCCGATGGGATACCGAACCCGGAGCAGGCCGCTCCAACAATCGCACCCCCGTCGCAAGGCGGATTCGCAAAGCCACGGGACTCCGCCGGAGTCTGCCGGGCTGCCGGTGGCACGAACGACACCGACAGCGGCCTTTCCACAGTGATGGAGGCATCGATGCCGAAGTTCCTTTCCCCGCGGATCACGCGGGCCACCGTCGGACTTGCCGTGGTGGCTGCCGTTGCGGTGACCCCGGTCGCAGCACAGGCCGGCACGGCCGACACCTCACTGACCGGCACCCTTGGCGCCGGGTCGCTGACCAACACCGCACCGGCGATCGCGCCGTTCACGGCGACGCTGACCGGCGTCACCCAGGACGTCGCGACCCCGGTCGGCGCCTGGAGCGTCACGGACGCAACCGGCAGCAGCGCCGGGTACGTCGTCACGGTGGCCGCGAGCGACCCAGCGGTCGACGGTGGCTCCGCAGGTACCGGCGCCAGCATCAGCCTGACGCCAAAGGACGGGGTCGCCGCCACCGGCAACGCCAACAACAGCGGTCCGCAGGCCGTCAGCGACCAGCCGATCGTCGTCACGGGCGGCGCAGCGCCGATCGTCGCCGCCGAGGCCGGGACGGGTCAGGGCGCGTGGGACTTCGCGGCCGACGTCAACGCCGACGAGAGCCTCGACGTCGTCATCCCCGGCGACGCCAGCGCCGGCGACTACAGCAGCACGCTCACGTTCACGAGCGCGCTGCTCGCCGACTGACCGTGATCCGGCGTCCCAGAGCGATGCGGTCCGTCTCGATGCATCGCGCTGGGACCGTGCTGGCCTCGCTGGCGCTCGCCGCAACCGCGGCGGCGCCGGCCGCGGCCGGCGCTGCGAGCGCTCAGCCGCCGACGTTCGGGCTGTCCGCCGTCGGCACCGCCGGCGCGCCGGTCCTCCACGGCAGGCCCGGCGAGGTCCTGCGCGGCGCCGTCCAGGTGCGCAACCTGACCCGCCACGCGGTGCGCGTCCGGCTCCAGCCGGCCGACATCCGCAACGCCACCAGCGGGAGCGCGGACTTCGCCACCGCGAAGCGCACCGGAACCGGGCGCTGGCTGCACCTCGCCGCCCGCGTCGTGCCGCTCCCCCCGCGTGCGATCCGGCGCGTCGCGTACTCGGTGACGGTCCCGGACGGCGCCCGTGGCGCCTCGCACTACGCCGGCATCGTGGCGGTCGACACCGCGGAGCTCAGGCCTGCGGCGACGTCGAAGACGACCGCGCGACCGTCGTTCGCCTTCGTGCGCATCAACCGCCAGGCGCTCCCGATCACGGTGCGGCTGCCGGGACCCCGGGCGCACCGCCTGACCCTCGACGCGGTGCGGCTGAAGGTCGAGCCGGCCGGCGCCGGCCTCGTGCTCGGTCTGCTGCCGCGCGGCACCGAGCTGATCCCGGCCACCCGCGTCGACCTTCACGTGGAGCGCGGGTCCCGCCGCGTCCTCGCCCACCATGCGGTCCTCGGCCAGCTCTTTCCCGGAGACGCGCTCGACTATCGGATTGCGTGGAAGGGCCGCCCCACCGAAGGCGACTACCACGTGGTCGGCGTCATCCGCCCGCGCGGTGCGCCGCCGATCCACATCGACCGGACCGTCACCTTCACCCCGGCGATCGCAAAGGAGCTCAAGCGCAAGACCGTCCCCGGCCCGAGCCTGCCCGGCCTGCCGCTGTGGGTGTGGCTCGTGCTCGGCGCGGCCGGCGCGCTGCTCCTGTTCCTCCTCTTCGCTGTCTGGCGCTTGAAGCGGCAGCCGGTCGGTCAGCCAGCATGAAGCTGATGCTCGCCCTCAGCGTGCTCGCGCTGGTCGCCAGCGGCACCACTGACGCCCGGGCGCAGTCACCGGAACGGGTCCCACTCGGTCGTGCGGAGGCGTTCGCCGTGCTGGGCGCCACGACGGTGACGAGCGCCGGAGTCTCGACGCTGACCGGTGATCTCGGCGTCAGCCCCGGGACGGCTGTCACGGGCTTCCCGCCCGGGATCCTGAACGGCACCATGCACGCCGGTGACGGTGCCGCGGCGCTGGCCCACACGGACGTCGCGACGGCCTACCTCGATGCGGCGGGGCGCACGCCGACGGCACCCGCCGGTGTCCTGGACGGGCTCACGCTGACGCCCGGCGTCTACGCCTCCGGTGCCGCGCTGGCGCTCGCGGGCACGCTCACGCTCGACGCCCAGGGTGACCCCAGCGCGGTGTTCATCCTCAAGGCCGGTTCGACCCTCGGCACGGCCGCCAACAGCCACGTCGTGCTCGCCGGCGGCGCGCAGGCGTGCAACGTCTTCTGGCAGGTCGGGAGCTCGGCGACACTGGGCGCGTCCTCCTCACTGGCGGGGACGATCCTCGCGTTCGCGTCGATCTCGATGGGCGACGGCGTCGCAATCGACGGCCGGGCCCTCACGGTCCACGCCGCCATCACCCTCATCAACGACACCGTCGCGGCCTCGAGGTGCGCCGGCCCGCTGACTAACACCGCTCCGGCGATCGCTCCATTCGCGGCGACGCTCACCGGGGTGTCCCAGACAGTTCGCACGGCGGTCGGCGCCTGGAGCGTCGACGACGAGCGGGGCACCGGCGCCGGCTACACGGTGACCGTCTCTGCGTCGGAGCCGACCGTCGACGGCCGCGCCTCCGCCACCGGGACCGGCTCGCAGCTGACGCTGACACCGGTGACGCCGACCCCGGGGCCGGGCAACACCGCGGCCGGACCGGTCGCGGTGACGTCGCCGCAGACGCTCGGGTCGACCGCGTCCACCATCGCCACCGCCACTGCGGGCACCGGCCAGGGCGTGTGGAACTTCCCGGCCGACACCGGCTCGACCAAGAACCTGGCCGTCGGCATCCCCGGCGACGCCAGTTCCGGCGTCTACCGAAGCGTGCTGACGTTCACCACCGCGCCGGCCGGCCGCCCGTGACGCGGCCCGGGCCCTAGCCGGCCGCGACCGACGGCGCGGGGGCCGCCTGGGCGTCCTGCCGGGCGACCAGCGCGCACAGCGCCTCGACGGCGGCGGGAAGGAACTGGGTGCCGGATCCGCGGCGCAGCTCCGCGAGGGCCTCGCCGGTCGACCGCGCCCGGCGGTACGGCCGCTGGCAGCGCATGGCCACGAAGGCGTCGCAGACCCCGATGATCCCGGCGCCGACCTCGATCTCGTCACCCCGCAGACCGTCCGGATAGCCGGTGCCGTCGACGCGCTCGTGGCTCGAGCGCACGAGACCGGCCGCGTCCGCGAGCGACTGCGCGCTCAGGACGATCCGCTCGCCGATGAGCGTGTGCTGGCGGACGAAGGTCCACTCAGGGTCCGAGAGCGGGCCCGGCTTGTCCAGGACGGCGTCTGGGATCGCCACCTTGCCGACGTCGTGGAGCTCCGCGCCGAGGGCGATGCGCTTGACCTCGGACTCGGGGAGCTGGAGGTCCTCGGCGATCTGCTGGGCGAGCCGGACGATCGAGCCCGCGTGCGCCCCGAGCCGCGCGCTGCGCTCGCTCAGGACCGCGAGCAGCACGTCCGTGCTCTGGCGGCTGGCCGTGGAGCGACCCGTCTTGTCTTCGTACATCCGCTCGTCGGCGACGCCGAGCGCGGTTTCGACGGAGGACGCCTCGCTCGGGAGGTGGGCGACGCCGAAGGAGCAGCCGACCGCGAACGCGTCACCGGACTCGCTGAGCGCCGCCGCGGCGCGGCGCGGGATGGCGTCGGCGTCGCCCGCGCCTGCCGACGCGAGGATGCAGAACTCGTCGCCCCCCATGCGGTAGGCCGTGCCGATCCCGTCCATCTCGTCCATGAGGCGGCCGCCGAGCCGCGTCAGCAGCGCGTCCCCGGCGGGATGCCCGAAGGTGTCGTTGTACTGCTTGAACCCGTCGAGATCGAAGAGCCCGAGGAGCTTGTCCTGCACGCCGCCGGGGGCGGCGAACGTGTCCGTCAGGTCCGCGACGAGGGCCCTGCGGTTGCCGAGCCCCGTGAGGGCGTCCGTCCGCGAGTCCTTGCGGCTCTCGGCCAGCAGCCCCTCGTTCTCGGTGACGAGGCCCTCGGCGACGGCGCGGTGATGCTCAGCGGTCTTCCGGGCACCAGCCGCGCGCCGATAGAAGAAGCCGAACGCACCGAGGAGCAGCAGGATGACGGTCGCCGAGCCGACGGTCGCCTGGTCAGCGGAGCGCCTGGCGCGGGCGGCGTACTCGCGGCGGGCCACGTCGAGCTTGCCGACCAGTCCGAAGATCACGCCCGAAGCGGCGGCACCGAGCTTCGGCGTCTTCTGCGCGAAGTCCGGATCGTTGACGGCCGCGGCGTAGATCTTCTCGTTCAGGGCGTAGCTCTTGGCGAGCGGCGCCGCGATCTCGTCCAGCGCCGCCGGATGCGAGTCGTCGCGCAGCTGCCCGAGCAGCGTGTCGATCGTCTTCTCATTCGCATCGATCAACGCGCGCGCGTGAGCGGGTCCGGCCGGGCCCGAGCTGGCGCTGAACGGCGCCACCTGAAGCACGCCGAGCGCGACCTTGGCTCCGGCGAGCTTGAGCTCGGCGTTGCGCGCGGACTCCGTGCGCTGCTGGAGGAGGACGATGGCGGCGATCGCCATGAGACCGACCATGACGACGAGAATCGCGAGCACGCGGGCGGCGACGGCCTTGCGGGCGCGCGGGAACGACTCCATCTGTTGGTATCGGCCGCGGCGCCAGTTGGCTGAAGTCCCGGCGCCGCGACCCGTCCTGCGGTTCAGCTGGCGATCTCGCGGCGGGCGATGCGGCGGGCGCCGAGCGCGAGCGGGAGCAGCATCCAGAGCGCGAGGGCCGTGCCGGCGTGGGCCCACTGCGTCGCGGTCATGACCGCCTCCGGCATCGGGTCGAGGGCGAGGCGGGTGTCCAGCCACGGGGCGACGTCGGAGAAGACCGACAGCGACGCCACCGCCGTCCAGGCGATCGGCAGGGCGAACAGCGCCACGATGGCGGGCGCTGACGCGAGCAGGAGCATGCCGAAGGCGACGCCCGTCAGCATCCCGCCGGCCAGGTAGACGGCGGACTGGCCGATCAGCGCGACGGCGCTGGTCCAGGCTCCGTTGACGCCGGCGACCGCGACGCCCCCGGCGACGATGACGACGCTGACGGCGAGGATCGCGAGGGCGAGGAGGACGCTCGCGATCAGCTTCGCGAGCACGACGCGCGAGCGGACCGGCACCAGCGCGAAGGTGATCATGCCGGTGCGCTGCGACCACTCCGACGTGACGAGCAGGACCCCGGCGACCGGCAGCAGGACGGCGGCCGGCTGCAGCCCGACTTTGAGGACGGACGCGAAGGTGTGGTCGCCCGCGTCGCCCGTGGTGAGCCGGACGATGACGACGAGCACGGTGAGCGCGACGGTGGCGAGCTGCATCCAGAAGCCGGCGCGGGTGTCGACGATCTTGCGCAGCTCGACGGTGACGAGCCGGCCGAGGCCGGGGCGGGTGCGGACACCGGCGAGGTCGACCGGGATGGGTGGGGCGAGGATGGTGGTGGTCATGCGAAGGCTCCTGTCAGCTCGGGACGGGTGGGTTCGGTGGTCAGGTCGAAGAAGAGGCGCTCGAGGCCGGCGCTGTCGGCCGGCAGCAGCCGGCGCAGCACGACGCCGCCGTCGAGCGCCGCGCGGCCGACGACCTCGGGCTCGGCGTAGACGTGGCGCTGGTCGCCGTTGGTCGGATGCGCGGCGAGACCGGCACGCGCCAGCGCCGCGTCGAGCCCCGCGAGGTCGGCGGCCTCGACGGTGGTCCCGGAGTCCGGGAGCAGTTCGGCCCGCGTGCCCTGAGCCTGGATGCGGCCGCCGCCGATGATCATCATCCGGTCGGCGACGGCCTCCACCTCGACCAGCAGGTGCGAGGAGAGCAGGACGGTGCCGCCGCGATCGGCGAACGTGCGGAGCAGCTCGCGCATCCAGCGCATGCCCTCGGGGTCCAGGCCGTTGGCGGGCTCGTCGAGGATCAGGACCTCGGGGTCGCCGAGCAGCGCGTGGGCGAAGCCGAGACGCTGACGCATGCCGAGCGAGTACTGGCCGACCCGCCGCCGCGCCGCCGCCTCGTCGAGGCCGACGAGCTCGAGCAGCGTGTCGACGCGCTCGGCGGGGACCCCCATGGTCTGCGCGGAGATCGCGAGCGCCTCCCGGCCGCGGCGGCCGGCGTGCTGCGCCGACGCGTCGAGCAGGATCCCGACGCGGCGCCCGGGGTTCGGTAGGTCGCGGTACTGCGCGCCGAGGATGCGCGCACTGCCGCTGTCGGGCTCAGACAGACCGACGAGCATGCGCATGGTGGTGCTCTTGCCGGCGCCGTTGGGGCCGAGGAAGCCGGTGACGGTGCCGGGCTCGCAGCGGAAGCTGACGTCGGAGACGACCGCGCGTCCCCCGAGCCGTTTGGTGAGGTGGTCGGTTTCGATCATGTCCGCAGACTCACGGCTCAGACCGCTGCCGACCAGCGCCGGAGGGCTGCGCTTCCCGGGCCGCGCGGCGGTGCCCGGCACCGACTTTGGTAGGGGGTCGCGGCGCCCGCCCGTCCGTACGCTTTCGCCATGGCCCGTCGCCTCACCGGATGGATCCCGTCGGCGCTGCCGGCCGCGGTGATCGATCCACCGGACGCGCACCGTTCCCGCGGCGACCGGATCGCCGACGCCGCGCTGTACTTCGTCGCGTTCGCCATCAGCACGGTGAACCTGGTGGACACGTGGGACCTGCACGCGCCGTGGCTTCGACCCGTGGCCATCGCGGCAGTGATCGGGACGGTGGTCGCGCTGCGGTGGCGGCGAAGCCACCCAGGCGCGGTCGGGATCGGCGTCGGAGCCGTTTCCGTCCTGCTCGCCCCGGTGTCGTTCGTCTCCGTCTTCAACGCTGCGATCCGCGCCCGCGGCCGCGCGCTCGCCGCCTCCGTCGCGCTCACCGTCCTCTCGGTCATCACCAACCCGCTGCTCTACCGCGGCCCCCAGACGCTGCAGCGGGAGTTCGTGGCGGGGCTGAGCGTCGTGGGCGCGGCGGTGGGCTTCGGGCTCTTCGTCCGCGCGCGGCGCGCGCTCGTGCACGAGCTGCAGGACCAGGCCGAGCGCGCCGGCGACGAGGCGCGCTCAGCGGAGCGGCGGCGGATCGCCCGCGAGATGCACGACGTGCTCGCCCACCGCCTGTCGCTGTTGTCCGTCCACGCCGGTGCGCTCGAGTTCCGTCCCGACGCCTCGCCGGCGGAGGTCGCCGAAGCGGCCGCGGTGATCCGGGCGAGCGCGCGCACGGCGCTCACCGAGCTGCGCAGCGTCATCGGCGTCCTGCGCGAGGACGGCCCGCAGGATCCGGTGCAACCGCCCCAGCCCACGCTCGCCGACGTGCCCGCCCTCGTCGAGGAGTCGCGCGCGGCCGGCATGCGGATCGCCACGCACATCGACCTCGGCGACGCGGAGCCCACCGACGCCGCCGGCCGCACCGCTTATCGCATCGCGCAGGAGGGACTGACCAACGCCCGTAAGCACGCGCCGGGCGCGGCCGTGACCCTCACCATCCGGGCACCCGACCGGGACCTGCTGGTGGAGCTGCGCAGCCTGGCTCCGGTGGCCGTCGCAACGGCGCCGGCGCTTCCCGGCGCGGGCACCGGGCTCATCGGGCTGACCGAGCGCGTGACGCTCGCCGGCGGCGAGCTGGAGTCGGGCGTCGACCCGGCGGGCGCCTTCGTCCTGCGGGCTCGGCTGCCGCGATGATCCGCGTCCTGCTCGTCGACGACGACGCGCTCGTGCGCTCCGGGCTGCGGATGATGCTCGCCGGCGCGTCCAGCCTCGAGGTCGTCGGCGAGGCGGCCGACGGCCGCGAGGTGCTCGGCGCGCTCGACCGCCACCGGCCCGACGTCGTCCTCATGGACGTTCGCATGCCGCACCTCGACGGGGTCGCGGCCACGCGGCTGGTGGCCGCCCAGCCCGACCCGCCGGCCGTGGTGGTGCTCACCACCTTCGACGCCGACGAGCTCGTCCTGCGCGCGCTGCAGGCCGGCGCCGCCGGCTTCCTGCTCAAGGACACGCCGCCGGCCGACATCGTCCGCGCGATCGAGCTCGTCCACGCCGGCGACGGGATGCTCTCCCCCACCGTCACCCGCCGGCTCATCGCCATGGTGGCCGGCGATACGGACGCGGGCGCGCGGGCCGACACCGCGCGCGAGCTGATGGCCACCCTCAGCCCGCGCGAGCACGACGTCGCGCTCGCCGTCGGCCGCGGGCACGGCAACGCCGAGATCGCCGCCGCCCTGCATCTCTCGGTGCCCACCGTCAAGGGGCACGTCTCCCGCCTGTTCGAGAAGCTCGACGTCGACAACCGCGTCCAGATCGCCCTGCTCGTCCAGGCCGCCGGGGAGCGCTGAAGTCCACCTACAATGGGGGAATCGGTCCCGGCTACTGACCCGTGTTCCGGTCCGGGGTCCCCATCCTCTGAGCACGGGGAAAATCGAGAGGCCGCCGTGCCCGGCAGTGCGTCGCGAATGCCGGCGGCAGGAACGCTCCTCAGCCGGGTGGAGCGCGTGGACCGACCCGCGGACGGGCCGCCGCATGACGTTCGCACCGCGGTCCTGCTCGTCGAGAACCACCTGGCCCTGCGCAAGGGCCTGGAGCTGCTCCTGCGCGCCGCGGGGATCGAGATCGCGGGCGTGGCCGGCACCGCGGACGAAGGCATTCGCATGTGCGCGGACCGGCTGCCCCACGTGACGGTGGTGGACGGCGCGCTCGGGCTGTCCGCCGTGGAGCGGATCCTGGCGGGCGACCCGGACGCCGGCGTCGTGCTCTACACGGGGATGGCCGACCGCACGGAGATCGAGGCGGCGGCCGGGCACGGGGCACGGGGGTTCGTCCTCAAGGACGGAGGCACCGAGGAGCTGATCGCCGCGATCGCGGCCGTCGCGTCCGGCGGCGTGTACGTGGATCCCGCGGTCGCGGCCCGGCTCCAGGCGTCGGAGCCGACGGATCGCCTCACGCCGCGGGAGCGCCAGATCCTGCAACTGCTCGCCGGCGGGCTGACCGGTGAGCACGTAGCGGAGGTCCTGTTCCTGTCGCCCGAGACCATCCGCACCCACGTCCGCAACGCGATGCGCAAGCTGGGCGCCAGCACCCGGGTCCACGCCGTCGCCCTGGCCCTGAGCGCCGGCGAGATCACGCCCCAGCCCTGACGCATCCCCCATTTGAGGGATGTCCCCGGCCGCGCGCGCCGCCGATGCTCCCTCTATGCCGACCATGTCCTACTACGTGGTCCCCTCCGACACCGACGCCGACGTCCTGGCGGCGCTGCGCGAGCAGTACGCCTCCGATCCCTGGACCTCCGTCGTGGTCGACAGCCGGAAAGGCGAGGAAGAGCCGAGCACCGAGGTGCTCATGCAGCGCCGGCCCATCCTGCGCTCGCAGATGCCCGGCGGCACGATCCCCGGCGCGTATCTCGAGCAGCACATGCCCCCGGTCGACGTGTCGCTGGCCGACCTGTCCATGGGGGACATCATCGCCCGCGCCAACGAGCACGATCCGGCGGCGTCGACCGAGCTGCGGTGGCGCTGCTACGCGCAGGTGCTCGTCCAGCTGACCACCCGTCTCAACAGCCGGACCGAGGCGCACCAGCTCGTCCCACGTGTCATGGACTCGCTCCAGGACGCCCTTCCGACCTACACGCCGGGCACCGACTTCTCGCGCTGGCTGCGGAAGTTCATCACCGAGATGCCGCTGGACGCCTCGTCCGAATAGCGGAATGGGAGCGCCTCGACGCACGCTTGCCGCCGGACTGAAATGCCGGGCGGGCAGGTTGGCCGGTGCGGCGGCGCTGGTCGCGGACATCGGGCTGGCGATCTGGCTCGCAGCGCGAGCGACGCCGCTCAACGGCGATTGGGTGTCCTGGATCACGACCCTGCTCGTGCTGCCGCCGATCGTCGCCTGCCTGCTGCGGGCGCGGCAGGGCGGCTCGCGCGGATCCGGGGCGGCCTGGTTCGCCGCGTCGATGATCTGCTTCGCCGCCGGCAACGCGATCTACGTGGGGTGGGTCCAGCATCAGGCCCATCCGCCCGTTCCGTCGCCGGCGGACATCATGGACCTCGCCTTCTATCCGTGCGTCGGTCTCGGCGCCCTGTGCCTGCTCCGCCGCGACGGACTGCCGGCCCGCCGGGGCCTGTGGCTGGACGGGGCCCTCGGCGCCGCGGGCGCGGCGACCGCGCTGGCCGCCATCCTCAGCCCGGCCTTCACCAGCTCCGCCAGCGACCTCAGCACCGTGGTGGTCGGGGCGTCCTTCTCGATCGGCGACCTGCTGCTCATCGCGATGGTCTTCGGTGTCTTCGCGGCATACGGCCTCGGTGACGGCTCCATGTGGCTGTGGGTGGGCGTCGGGCTGGGCCTCTTCTGCGCCGCCGACGTGTTCTACGCCCTGAGCGTCGCGGCTGGGACGTTCGCGATCGGGGCCTGGTGGAGCTCGCTGTGGATCGTCGGGATGTGCGTCGTCGGGCTCGGGCTGTGGCGCCCCGAGCGAGGACGCGTGCGAGGCCCGAGCCGCTCCCCGACCATGCTGGCCGTTCCCGCCCTGGCGACGGTGACGGCGGTCACCGTGCTCGTCGCCTCCTCGATCCATCCGCTGGCCTTCCCGGCGGTCGGGCTCGCGACGCTGACGTTCGTGCTCGCAGCCACCCGGAACCTCAGCACCTTCCGCGAGGTCCGGCGGCTCTCGGACGCCCACCGGCAATCCGTCACCGACGAGCTGACCGGGTACGGCAACCGGCGCGGCCTGTTCGAGCACGGGGACAGACGGCTGGCCGAGGCGAAGGCGCCGGACCGGCTCGCGCTGATGCTGGTCGACCTCGACGACTTCAAGCGGTTCAACGACTCGCTCGGCCACCACGCCGGCGACGAGCTGCTTCGCGAGACCGCTCGCCGGCTGGCTACCCGCGTGTCCCTCCCCGACCTGCTCGTCCGGCTCGGCGGGGACGAGTTCGCGCTGCTCTTCTCACTCGGCACCGACGAGGACGCCTCGACCTGCGCCGACCGGATCCTCGAGCGCGTCCGTCAGCCCGTCACGGTCGCGGGCACGCAGATCCGCGTCGACGCGAGCGCCGGCATCGTGGAGAGCCGCGGCGGCGAGATCAGCGTGCCGGAGCTGCTGCGCCGAGCCGACATCGCCCTGTTCGCCGCGCGATCGGGAGGAACGAGCGTCGCCCACTACGACCCCCAGCTCGACGAGGCCAACCGTGCGCGCCTCGAGCTCATCCAGGATCTCGACGCGGCGATCGTCCACGGGCAATTCCGCCTCCACTACCAGCCGAAGGTGGACGTCGCCACGGGCGCGATCGTGGGTGCCGAGGCGCTCCTGCGCTGGCAGCACCCGACCCGCGGGCTGCTGTATCCGGACGCCTTCCTCCCGCTCATGGAGCAGAGCGGGCTGATGGCCCCCGTCACGCGCATCGTGCTCCGAACCGCCATCGAGCAGCTCGCGGCCTGGCGCGCGAACGGCGTGGTGATCGGGGTCGCCGTCAACCTGTCGGCCTCCGATCTGCTCGACGACAACCTCGCCGAGCGGATCGCCGCGCTGCTCTCCGAGCACGCCGTCCCGGTCGACGCGCTCGAGCTCGAGATCACCGAGAGCGTCCTGATGACGGATCCGGAGCGCGCGCGCTCGGTGCTCGAGCGGCTCAAGCGGCTCGGCCTGCGGATCGCGGTCGACGACTACGGCACCGGCTACTGCGCGCTCGCCTATCTGCGCGACCTGCCGGTCGACGTGCTCAAGATCGACCGGTCGTTCATCTCCCGCATGCGCGAGGACGACCGCAGCGCCGCGATCGTCCGCTCCACCATCGCGCTGGCCCACGCCCTCGGCCTCCAGGTCGTTGCCGAGGGCGTCGAGCACGGGGCCGTGCACGACGCCCTCGACGCGTCCGGCTGCGACCTCGCCCAGGGCTATCACTTCGGGCGCCCGGTGCCCGCCGCCGATCTCATCGATCGGCTGCGGGCCACGCCCGGGCTCGTTACCGCTTCGCCTGCCTGACCTTCAGCGTCAGGTGCGACGTCGTCTTGACGAGGCGTCCGGCCGCGTCGCGGGTGGTCGTCACCAGGGTCGCCTTGAGTCGCTTGACCCGCTTCAGCAGGCGCTTGCCGCGCCGGTTGAGCGTGACGGCGACGGCCGCCTTGCCGCCGGGCTTGACGTCGAAGCGGAAGCGGCCGATGCGGACCGCCTTCTTCTTGGCGGACGGCTTGGCGTAGACGAGCATGCTGCCGGCGCAGTTCGCCGTGGCGGCCGCAGGGCACTTGAGGACGAGGCCGGTGGCGAGTGTGGCACCGGTGACGGTGGCGGTGACCTTGGCCCCGCCCGGGGGCAGGACGACGGTCGCCGCCGGTGCGGGGGTCGGCGTCGGCGTCGGGCCGCCGGCGCCGACGGTCAGGTCCTGACCGGCCGTGCCGACGTTGCCGGCCGGGTCGGGGACCGCGGCGCGCACGGGCCAGGTGCCCTCCCCCACCGGGGCCGGCGTCGCGTTCCAGCGGCCGTCCGCCTGCAGCAGCGTCGTCAGCGCCTGCCCCGCGATCGAGACCGTGACGGTGCTGCCGGGCGCGGCGTCGGAGGTCCCCGTGACGGTCGGGGTGAGGTCGTGCGTAGTGGCGGTCGGACCGCCGTCGATCGCGACGCCCGGCGCCACGGTGTCCACCGTGAGCACCTGGCTGGTGCCGGCCGGGTTGCCGGCCGCGTCGGACACCGACACGGCGATCCGGTGCGGACCGTCGCTCAGGCTCGCCGCGGTCACCGACCAGGCTCCGCCGTCGTCGACCGCGCTGGTCAGCGTCTCGTCGGCGAGCGTGACGGTCACGATCGTGCCGGGCGCGACGTCCGCGGTCCCGCCGACTACCGGCGTGGCGTCGTTGGTCAACGCGGTGGCACCGCCCGCGATGGTCAGAGCCGGCGCCGCGGTGTCGACGGTCAGCGCCTGGCTGGCGGTCCCGTCGTTGCCGGCGGGGTCGCTCACGGACGCGGTCACGGTGCGGGTGCCGTCGGTCAGGGGCGCGGGCGTGACGTTCCACGTCTGCCCGGGCTGCACGAGCGCGGTGAGGCTCTGGAAGTCGACGCTCACGTGGACGACCGTGCCCGGTGCGGCGTCGGTGGTCCCGGCGATGGCCGGGGTCGGGTCGTTCGTCGTGGTGGACACGCCGCCGTCGATGCCGATGACGGGCAGGACGGTGTCGACGGTCAGGTTCTGGGCGGCGCTGCCCGGGTTGCCGGCGCCGTCGACGACGGAGGCGGTGATCGGATAGGTGCCGTTGGCCAGGAGGGCGGACGTCACCGACCAGGCACCGTCAGTCGGCGTGGCGGTGAGGGTCTGCCCGGCGACGGTCACGGTGACGTGGCCCGGCGCCTCGACGTCGGTCGTGCCGCTGATGGTCGGGGTGGTGTCCGTGGTGGTCGCGTTCGCGCCGCCGGCGAGGGTGACGACGGGCGGGGCGCTGTAGAACTGGTTGGCGTCGAGGGTCAGTGCGCCGTTGCGAGCGAACGCGCGACCGTTGACGGTGCTGCCGTTCCCGACCGCCACGGCGTCGAGTGCCATCAGCGTCCCGGCGAAGTCGGCGTTCGCGCCGATCGCGCCGGCGCCGTTGACCTGCCAGAAGACGCGTGAGGCGCGCGCGCCGTTGGTCAGCACGACGTGGCTCCCGGCCGCCATGGCCATGGCGCCGTTGACCTGGAAGACGAAGACGGCGTTCGGATCGCCCCCGCCGTCGAGGGTCACGGTGGTCGTGTTCGACACCGCGCCGGCGACGGTGTGCAGGCCCGGCGCGATCGTCGTTCCGGCCAGCGCGCCGGCCAGGGCGGTGCCGCCGGTCCGGGCGGCGACCTCCGTGTAGGCCGCGACGAGGTCGTCGTGGGCGGCGGCGGCCGCAGGCGTGCCGACGCGGGTGGTGCCGGTGACCACGCCGGGCGGGAACCCGGTCGGCTGCGTGTTCGCCTTGACGCCGAGGTCGCCGCGCAGCGTGGTGTGCGGGGCGCCGGCGGCGCTGACGGTGTTGCCGACCGAGGCGCCGCTCAGCACGGCGTAGGTGGAAGCCTGGCCGAGGTCGACCATCGCGGTCGGGGCCGCGAAGGCCGGGGTGACGGCCAGCGCGAGACTGGCGAGCAGCAGGCCGCAGACGAGCTGGGCCCAAGTGTGAAGACGGGACATGGACGACCACCTTTCAGGTGGGGCTGATCCGAGCCCGGCGGTTGACGGAAGGTCACCCGATACATCGGCCCGGAGGCGGGCGCCCTCAAGCCATCGCCTGATGTGACCGATACCCGGGTGAGGCCGGCCCGGCAGTTCTGCGAACTCACCCGCGCCTCCCGAAAGGCAGTGATGGCGGCAGCACAGGTGGCAGACACGGAAACGGTGGACGCCACGTCCCTCCTCAGTGTTCTCGCCGCCGTCAGCGGCGGCGACTTCTCCGCGCGCATGCCGCTGCACTGGACTGGCGTGGCGGGCAAGGTCGCCGACGGGCTCAACCAGATGATCATCGCCAACGAGACGCTCGAGGCGGACCTCGCGCGCCTGAGCCGCGTCGTGGGTCACGACGGCGAGCTCTCGCAACGCCTCGCGCTCGGCGGGCCGACCCGCTGCTGGTCCGCGAGCAGCGAATCGGTCAACCGCCTGGTCGATGCCCTCGTGCGCCCCACGAGCGAGATGCAGCGTGTCATCGGCGCGGTCGCCGACGGCGATCTGAGCAAGAAGGTGTCCCTCGATGTGCGTGGCGAGATGCTCGAGCTCAAGAACACCATCAACGCGATGGTCGACCAGCTCAACGGCTTCGCCTCCGAGGTCAGCCGCGTCGCTCGCGAGGTCGGCACCGAGGGCAGGCTCGGGCAGGCGGCCGCGGTCACGATCGAGGTCGGCGGCGTCTGGAAGGACCTCACCGACAACGTCAACCTGATGGCCGGCAACCTCACGGGCCAGGTCCGCAACATCGCCGAGGTCACCACCGCCGTCGCCAACGGTGACCTCTCCAAGAAGATCACCATCAACGTCGAGGGCGAGTTCCTCGAGCTCAAGAACACCGTCAACGCGATGGTCGACCAGCTCAACGCGTTCGCCTCCGAGGTGACGCGCGTCGCCCGCGAGGTCGGGGTCGAGGGCAAGCTCGGCGGTCAGGCGCAGTCCAAGGAGGTCGGCGGCGTCTGGAAGGACCTCACCGACAACGTCAACGGGCTCGCCGCCAACCTCACCAACCAGGTGCGAGCGATCGCCGAGGTGGCCACCGCGGTCACCGAGGGCGACCTCACCCGGCAGGTGCACGTCGAGGCCAGCGGCGAGGTTGCGGCCCTCAAGGACACGCTCAACGAGATGATCCGCAACCTGCGCGAGACCACCCGTCAGAACGTCGAGCAGGACTGGCTCAAGACCCACCTGGAACGGTTCGCGCGGATGCTCGCCGGCCAGCGCGACCTGTCCGCCGTCTCGAACCTGATCCTGTCCGAGCTCGCGCCGCTGGTCTCCGCGCAGCACGCGGTCTTCTACGCGATGACGACGCCGACCGACGGCAGCGAGCCCGAGCTCGAGTTCCAGGCCGGCTACGGCTTCGAGGAACGCCGGCACCTCGTGCCGACCGTCCGCATGGGCGAGGGGCTCGTCGGCCAGTGCGCCAAGGAGAAGAAGCGGATCCTGCTCACCGAGGTGCCCGGCGATTACGTGCGCATCAGCTCAGGGCTGGGCGCCGCGCCACCGCTCAACATCATCGTGCTTCCCGTCCTCTTCGAGGGCACGGTGCGTGCCGTCCTCGAGCTCGGCTCCCTCTCGCGCTTCAGCGTGGCCCACCAGGCGCTCCTGGACCTCCTTCCCGAGAGCATCGGGCTCGTGCTCAACACGATCGAGGCGGACACGCTCACCAACACGCTGCTCAAGCAGTCCCAGTCGCAGTCCGAGGAGCTGCGCCTCAAGAACCTCGAGGCGGAGCGCAAGAACCAGGAGGTCGAGCAGTCCAAGCGCCAGGTCGAGGAGAAGGTCGGACAGCTGGCGGTCTCCTCGCGCTACAAGTCCGAGTTCATCGCCAACATGTCGCACGAGCTGCGCACGCCGCTCAACAGCCTCCTGATCCTCGCCGAGCAGCTGGAGGACGACCCCGAGGGGCGGATGAGCGCAGCGCAGGTCGAGTACGCGAGCGTCATCCGCGCCTCCGGCCACGACCTCCTCACGCTGCTCAACAGCATCCTCGAACTGGCCAAGGTGGAGTCCGGGCGGGTGACCGCCCACCGCGACGTCGTCTCGCTCCCCGAACTCCGCACCGAACTGCTGCGCCACCACGGGCAGGTCGCGCGAAGCAAGGGCATCGGCTTCGAGGTCGAGCTGGACCTCGACGGGACGCCGGACATCGTCACCGACTCGCTGCGGCTGCGGCAGATCCTCGACAACCTGCTCGTGAACGCGCTCAAGTTCACCGAGCACGGCCGCGTCGGGGTGCGGATCAGCCGGAGGACCTCCGGGTGGAGTGCGGACGCGCCCGCGCTCGCGCAGGCGGACGCCGTGATCGCCTTCGCCGTCACCGACACCGGCGTCGGGATTGCGGACGGGGACGCCCAGCGGATCTTCGAGGCGTTCGTCCAGGGGGACGGGACCAGCACGCGTGCGCACAGCGGCACCGGGCTGGGCCTCTCGATCAGCCGCGAGCTCGCGGAGCTGCTCGGCGGCGAGATCAGGCTCGGCCGCGGCCCAGCGGGAGGCAGCACCTTCACCGTCTACCTGCCGCTCGAGCCGGCGCCCGCCTTCGCCGCGGAGGTGCCCGACGGCGCGCCCACCGCCCCCGCGGCGGGCGACGCGCCGACCCTCCGCTCCACACGCTTCGCGGGCGCGCACGCGCTCGTCGTCGACGACGACTTCCGCAACTGCTTCGCCCTCACCGCGCTGCTCGAGCGCGGCGGGGCGATCGTCACCATCGCCGAGAGCGGCCCTGGCGCGTTGACTGCCTTGGAGCGCGATCACGCCATCGACCTCGTGCTGATGGACGTGATGATGCCGGGGATGGACGGCTACGCCGCGATGCGGGCCATCCGCGGGGTCGACCGCCTGCGCGACCTCCCGATCATCGCGGTGACGGGCAAGGTGGTCGCCGGCGAGCAGGAGCGATGCCTGGCCGCCGGGGCGGACGCCTACATCCCTAAGCCGGTCGACACCGGCGCCCTGATCGCCGCGTACAGCCGCATCGGCACGACGTCACCCGCATGACCGACGGCGTGCCCCTTCCCCCCGTCCTTCTGGTGGACGACGACGCCTACAAGCGCGTGGCGCTGCGCGCGGCGCTGGCACCGATCGGGTGCCCGATCATGGAAGCCGATTCGGGTCGCGCCGCGCTGCGGTGTGTGACTCAGCGCGACTTCGCGGTCATCCTCATCGACGTCCGCATGCCCGAACTGGACGGGTTCGAGACGGCTGGCTTGATCCGCCAGCGGGAGCGGTCCGAGCTGACGCCGATCATCTTCCTGACCGCGCACTCCAGCGACGAGCTCGACGAGAGCAGACGCTTCTCCGCTGGCGCCGTCGACTTCATGTTCGCGCCGCTGCGCGCCGTGGAGCTGCGCGCCAAGGTCGCCGTCTTCACCGGTCTGCAGGTGCGAGCCGAGACGCTGGCCACCGAGGCACGCGAGATCCAGACCGCGGCCGACGAGCTGCGCCTGCTCACCGAGGCGGCCCCGATCGGCATCTTCCGAACCGACGCCCAGGATCGCTACGTCTACACCAACCCGCACTGGTCGGAGATCACCGGCGTGACGGCCGACGCGGCCACCGGGCAGCTGCGCGACGCGGTCCTCGGGACCGAGCTCGTCGACCCCCCGGCGGGCCGCGGTCGCCGCTTCGCGCTGGAGGGCGACGGGGGGACGCGCGTCCTGCGCCTGGTCGCCAGCGCCGTGCCGGGCGGCGACGGTGGCGGAGTGGGCACCCTCGCCGACGTCACGGCCGAAGTCGCCGCGGCGGCCGCGCTGGCGGCGGCCCACGACGAGGCCACCGAAGCGTCGCAGATCAAGTCGGACTTCATCGCCAACATGAGCCACGAGATCCGGACGCCGATGAACGGCGTGATCGGGATGACCGACCTGCTGCTGGAGACCGAGCTGGCCCCGCGCCAGCGCGAGTACGCGCAAACGGCGCGCAACTCCGGCGAGGCCCTCCTGGCGATCATCAACGACCTGCTGGACTTCTCGAAGGTCGAAGCCGGCAAGCTCGGGGTGGAGGCGATCGAGTTCGAGCTGCGCACGATCGCGGAGGACGTCACGACGCTGCTGGCGTACACGGCGCAGGTCAAGGGCCTCGAGCTGATCCTGGTCATCGACCGCCGCGTCCCGCACATCGTGGTCGGGGACCCGGGCCGGGTGCGCCAGGTGCTCACCAACCTGATCGGCAACGCGATCAAGTTCACGCACGAAGGCGAGATCGTCGTCCGCGTCGGCGCGTGCGCCGGCACGGAGGACGAGACCCTGATCCGCTTCGAGGTCTCCGACACGGGCGACGGGATCGCGGCCGACAAGCTCGAGATGATCTTCCAGCCCTTCGCGCAGGCCGACATGTCGACGTCGAGGCGCTACGGCGGGACCGGCCTCGGACTGAGCATCAGCAGCCATCTCGTGGCCCTGATGGGCGGCGACCACGGGGTGAGCAGCGAGCTCGGGTCAGGGAGCACGTTCTGGTTCACCCTGCCGGCGCCCTATCGCGACGCGCCGGAAGCGGCGGCGCCCGACGTGATGGCCGGCACCACCGCGTTGGTCGTCGACGACAACGCGACCCAGCGAGAGGTGCTGGCGGGCTACCTGAGCGAGTGGGGCTTCGACGTCAGCGGCACTGTCGTCAAAGACGCCCTGGCGGCGGTCCGCAGCGCCGCCGCCGCCGGTCGTCCGTTCGGCGTCATCGTGGCGCAGCAGACCGCGCTCGACAGGACGCTCGACCACTCGCTTCCGCTGGTCGTGGTGACGACGCTGATCGATCCCTACGACGGTGGCCGGCCCACCGTGTCCAAACCGGTCCGGCGCGGCGCGCTGCTCGCCGCGGTGCGGCGGTTGCACGACGTCGCACCCGAAGCCGCCTTCGTGGCGTCGGTCCAGGCGATCGCGACGCCCGTGTCCGGGCGGCTGCTCGTCGCCGAGGACAACCCGATCAACCTCAAGGTGGCCGTGGCGATGCTCACGCAGGCCGGCTATGAGGTGGACACTGCCGTCGACGGGGCCGAGGCCGTCGCGGCGACCGCGCGGCAGCACTATGACGCGATCCTGATGGACTGCCAGATGCCCGAGATCAACGGCTACCAGGCCACCGCGGCGATCCGCGAACGCGAGGGCAGCGAGCGCCACACGCCGATCATCGCGCTCACGGCCAGCGCTCGCCCAGAGGACCGCGAGCGGTGCCTCGCCGAGGGCATGGACAGCTACATGGCCAAGCCCCTGGACAAGGACGCGCTGCTCGCCCTGCTCACCCGCGCGCTGCATCCGGGCACAGCGGACGCGGTCCACGGGCCCGCGCTCGACGCCGAGCGGCCGATCCCGGGGAGCGACCGCCCGGGCGGGTTCGTCGTCGGCGCCATCGAGCAGTTCGTCACCGACTCCGAGCCGTGCCTGATCGGGCTGCGCCGCGTGCTCGACGAGCGCGACAGCGACGCCGTGCGCCGCTGCGCCCGCACGCTCAAGGACCTCAGCAGCGCGCTTGGCGCCACTCGCCTGGCGGCCTCCTGCGAAGGGCTCGAGCGCCGCGCGGCGGGTGGCTACCTGACCCTGAACCGGACCGACCTCGAGGAGATCGAAGTCGATTACGAGCAGCTGCGCACCGCGCTGGATCGCGAGCTGGAGGCGCATGCGCACACCCCCGAGACCCAGCGTGCCTGAGCCGCTCGAACCGAAGACGATCACCGGCTTGGAGCGCCTCGGTGCCTCGACCGGCGAGGACGTCCTCGGCCAGCTCACCGCGATGTTCGTGGACGACGCGGAGATCCGCACGCGCGCGCTCCGCGCCGCGTTGGAGTCCGGCGACCGCGACGCGATGGCGTTCTCGTCGCACCGGCTCGCGGGCTCCGCCGCCGGCCTCGGCGCCCTGGAGCTCCGGGAGCGCTGCATCCGCCTGGAGGCCGGCGGGACCGCGGAGCAGCTCGCCGCCGTCGAGGCGGAGCTCGGCCGTGTCTGCCGGGCGCTGGCGGGGCTCGCAACTCGCCCGCTTTGAGGTAGCGAGTCCGGGGCCCGCCAGGCCGATGACTCGGGTAACCAGAGAGCAGTCTTCTCGACAAGGGCACCCCCGCCGCGAGGCGGGTCCGCAAAGCCGTGGGACTCCGCCGGAGTTCGCCAGGCTCCCGAGGAGAACACGACCGTCGCGCCGCCAGTCGGCGGTGCGGGCCGGAGGACGTCTAAGGGGCTGCTCGCCCAACAGAGAAGAGCTCGATGTCCATCCTGTCCCGTGACGCGCGTACCCGGCACATCGGCGGCGTCCTCGCCGTCGGTCTGGCCTTCGCCGCGCTCCCCAGCGCCGCGCACGCCTCGGCCGTCGGCCTCGGCACCGCGGCTCCCTTCGTCGTGCTCGGTGGCACGACGGTCACGAACACGGGTCCCTCCGTGCTCAACGGCGACCTCGGGGTCGCCCCCGGGACCTCGCTCAGCGGCTTCGGTCTCCCCGCCGTGGTCAACGGCGCCACCCACAACAACGACGCGGTCGCCTCGCAGGGGCAGAGCGACCTGACCACCGCCTACAACGTTGCAGCCGGCCAGGCGGTCACCGCCGACCTGACGGGCCAGGACCTCGGCGGCCTCACGCTGACGCCGGGCGCCTACCGGTTCGCCACCTCCGCGCAGCTCACCGGCCAGCTCACGCTCGACGCCCAGGGCGATCCCAACGCCCAGTTCGTCTTCGAGATCGGCTCGACGCTGACCACGGCGTCGGCCAGCTCGGTGCTGATGGTCAACGGCGCGTCTCCCTGCAACGTCTACTGGCAGGTCGGCAGCTCGGCGACGCTCGGTACCACGACGGCCTTCCAGGGCACGATCATGGCGCTGTCGTCGATCACGCTGAACAACTCGGCGACGGTGACCGGCCGCGCGCTGGCCCGCAACGGCGCGGTCACGCTGGACGACAACGTCCTCGACAACTCTGGGTGCCGCACACCGGATTCGAGCACGACGCCGACAACGACGCCGACGGCACCGGCGGGGACGTCACCGGGGACACCGGCTCCCGGCGGATCCGGCGCTTCCAACGGTTCCGGCGGTCCGAACGGGACGCCCGGCGCCCCCGGCTCGGGCAACCAGGTCCCGCCCGGCAGCAGCACCTCGGTCCCGACCCGCAAGGGCTCCGCGACCCTGACGCCCGGCGGCCCGCTGCACCGCTGCACCACCGGCTTCACGGCGCAGGTGCGCGGCAAGCTCATCAAGCGGGTCGTGTTCTCGATCGCCGGCAAGCGGATCGCGACGCGGACGAGGTCCGCCTTCCGCGTCTACGTCCGGCCCGAGGCCGGCGTGCGCCGCACGCTCAAGGCCCGCGTCACGTTCAAGGACGCCACCCGCGCCAAGACACGCAGCTTCAGCTACCGCGCCTGCGCCGCCGCCGCGCTGCGCCCGGCGCGCGGCCCGTCGCAGTTCACCGGGTGAGCCGCAGCCGCTACGACCTCCTGGGAGCCACCGGCGTTCGCCGGGGGCTCTCGGCGTTCGTCGTGGCCGCCGCCGTGGTGGCCGGGGGACCGCCCCCGCCGGCCAGCGCGGCGTCGAAGGGGCAGGCGCTCGTCAGGCTGCTGTCCGCCCACCCCGTACGGGGCGGTCCCTCATCGCGCGCCGCGCGCATCAGGACGGTTCCCGGGCGCACGCCGCTGACCGGCGTCCGGACCGTCCTCCCGCTGCTGCGGCAGGCGACGGATCGTGACGGAAGTTCGTGGCTGAAGGTCGCCCTGCCCGGCCGCCCGAACGGCAGCACCGGCTGGATCCGGGCCACGGGCACGCGCGGCGCCTGGACGCCGTGGGACATCACGGTGCGCCTGAACAGCCGGCGCGTCGTCGTCCGACACGACGGCCGCGTCGCCATTCGCTTCCGGGCCGTGGTCGGCGCCCCGTCCACGCCGACGCCGCGCGGCCACTTCTTCGTCGAGGAGGCGCTGGCGCTCGACAGCGCGTCGCCCGGCGGCCCCTACGCGCTGGCGACGAGCGCGCGCTCGAACGTCCTGCAGGAGTTCGAGGGCGGGCCTGGGCAGATCGCGCTCCACGGCCGCAACTTCCTCTACGACCCGCTCGGCACCGCCTCGTCGCACGGCTGCATCCGGCTCAGCACGGGCGCGATCACCTGGCTGGCGGCGCGCATCGGCGCCGGCGTGCCGGTGACGATCCGTCCCTAAGCCGAGAGCGCGAGCAGCGTCCGGCGGGAGGAGACGCCGAGCTTGCGATAGATGTTGCGCGCGTGCGAGCGGACGGTCTCCGTGCTGATGTGCAGCGCGTGGGCGATCTCGTCGTTGCTGCGGTCCTGGCGCAGGAGCAGCAGGACGTCGGCTTCGCGTGAGGTCAGCAGGGAGCTGCGGTCTCCCCCGGGATCGGCGACCGGCATGAGCTGGAGCTGCATGCCCCGCGACGCGAGGTGGATCGCGTTGAGCAGGTCGCGCGTCTGGGCGCTCTTGGCCAGATAGGCGCTGGCGCCGAAGGCGAGCAACTGGGCGGAGTCGGCCTGCGAGAACCCGTGGCCGAGCAGCACGAGGTGCGTGTCGGGATGAGCGAGGCGGATCCCCCGGACCTGGCTGAGGTCGCGCAACCCGCCGACGTCGACGACGAGCACGCGCGGCTGCAACGCCTGGAGGACCACGTCGATGCGGGCCGGCTCGACGTCGCGCGCGACGACCAACACGCTCGGGTCGGCGGCCAGCGCAGCGTCGAGCCCGAGCGCGAGGAGGTCCTCGAAACGGGTGATGGCAACCGTGATCGGCGTGCGGGCGTCCACGGTCGTTGCATCGGCATTCCAGGGCCAAAGGGTGAGGCGGGCGTCACCCTTCCCTCACCCCGATCGGGGCACGAGGATCCCCCCGCGAGAGGACAGATGCGGGGCCGGCCTCCGCCAGGCTGAAGCGAGTGACTCTGCGCCTCTCGATCTTCGCTCTCGCCGCCACGCTGCTCTGTGGGTTCGCGCCGGCCGCGAGCGCCCGCCAGACGCCGACGAAGCTCGCGATGACGCTGGCGCACCGCTACTGGGGCGCCACGCCGTGCGGCGGCCAGATCACGGTCTCCGAGCGCCAGACGCTCCCCACGGGCCTGGACGCGAGCAGCGACGCCTGGGTCACCTTCGGCACGCCGTTCGGCGACAACAACCTGACCGCCGCGGCCAGCACCTTCACGCGCTGCACGATCGACCTCGGGCGCGTGCGCTGGCCGTCCCGGACCAGCCGGGTCCAGGACTGGGACATGCTCTGCATGACGGTCATCCACGAGTACGGGCACCTGCTCGGCCACGCCCACGACCTGACCCCCGGCAGCGTGATGGCGCCCGTCTTCACCGATTACTCGAGCGAACCGCGGATCTGCCGCACCAGCCGCCCGCGCGGTTAGCGGCGCCCCTCGACGGGCTCCACCTGCCGTAGAGACGGGGACCGGCGCGGGAGCAGGCGATGACCGTCGACGACGGCGGCGGCGAGGTCGATGACCTTGCGGTTGCTCCGGCGCGACTCCTCCCGCAGCAGCTCGAACGCCTCGGCCTCGCCGGTGTCATGGCGTTCCATCAGGATCCCCTTGGCCCGCTCGATCAGCGCCCGCCGACCGAAGGCGCCCTCGAGCTCGTGGTACTCGGCGAAGCGGCGGAGCACGATGTCGATCGAGCTCTGCCACTCCCCGACCTCGGCGTCGTTGATGTGCGCGAAGACGCCTCGCTTCGAGGCTTCCCGCACGAACTCCGGGTCCCTCGTGTGCAGGAGCGCGATGACGGGGCACGATGCCTCGCGCACGATCGTGTCGATCAGGCTGAGCGCATGTTGGGAACTATCACCCAATCCCACGAGAGCGACGTCGGGCCGCTCGCGGGCGGTGACGGCTCCGACGCCGTCGACCTCGATCTCGCGAGCGATGACTTCGTGGCCCAGCGCCGCCACAATCGGCGCCACGAGGGCGAGTCGGTCCTTGCGTTCGTTGGCGATCAGGACGCGGAGATGGCCGGTGTCGCGCTCACTCATAAAGACGGTGTCCTTCTGTTCTTACAGACCTTACAGACAGATAACGCGTGAACGCCGACCAGTCAAGTACCATTACGCGCAAGCGTTGGCTGTGGCCCTTGGCGAACGCGGTAACCGGCTCCTGACCCTGGCTGGCTGATCGACAGACCCAACGCGGGCTGCGAGACCCCCGACCGGAGCCGACATGGTCAGTGAAGATCTCTCCGAAGTGCTGAGTGAATTCGCTCGCACGATGCTGACCGATTTCCCGATCCAGGGCATCCTCGACCACCTCGTTCGCCGCATCGTCGACGTCCTACCGGTCACGGCGGCGGGGGTGACGTTGATCTCTCCCGGCACCGACCCGCGGTACGTGGCCGCGTCCAACCGGGCCGCCCTGGGCTTCGAGAAGTTGCAGACCGAGCTCGACGAAGGGCCGTGCGTGGCGGCCTACAACGCCGGCGAACCGATCTCGATCCCGGACCTCCGCCTCGAGGAGCGCTTCCCCCGGTTCGCGCCGCGCGCCCTGGACGCCGGCATGGTGGCGGTGTTCACGTTCCCGCTGCGCCACGGCGACTCGCGGCCGCTCGGGGCGCTCGATCTCTACCGAGACGCACCTGGCCAGCTGTCCGAGGAGGCCATGCACGCCTCCCAGACGCTGGCGGACGTCGCCGCCGCGTACCTGCTCAACGCCCAGGGGCGCGCCGATCTGCAGGCGGCGTCGGACCGCTCACGCGACGCCGCGCTGCACGACGCGCTCACGGGGCTGCCGAACCGCACCCTTCTGCTGGAGCGCATCCAGCACGCGTCGCAACGAGGGAAGCGCTCGCACCGGTCGACGGCGCTGCTGTTCGTCGACCTGGACCGCTTCAAGGAGGTCAACGACACCTATGGGCACCAGGTCGGCGACGAGGCCCTGGTCGCCCTCGCCGAGCGCCTGCCCCGGGTCCTGCGACCGGGCGACACCCTGGCGCGCATCTCCGGGGACGAGTTCGTGGTCCTCTGCGAGGACCTGGCCGAAGGTCCCGCTGCGGACGCGATCGTCGCCAGGCTCACGGACGCGTTCACGGAGCCGTTCGTGCTATCCGAGACCGAGGTGCGCCTGGACGCGAGCATCGGCCTGGCGTTCACCACCGACGGCGCAATCAATCCGGAGGAGCTGCTCCGCGAGGCCGACCTGGCGATGTACGAGATCAAGCGAGGTGATCGCAACCGCCCGGGGGGCCTTCATCACGAAGAGCTGCACCGAGCCGACTTCCCGGTCGATCTCGAGCACGACCTTCACGGGGCGACGGACCGCGGCGAGCTCTTCCTCGACTACCAGCCCATCGTCAGCACGGCCGACGGTCAGATCGTCGGTGTCGAGGCGCTCGTGCGCTGGAACCATCCCAACCGCGGACTGATCCCGCCGGCTCTGCTCGTCCCCCTTGCCGAGCGATCCCGCCTCATCGTCGAGATCGGGCACTGGGTGCTCGAGCAGTCGCTGGCCGACCGGCGGCGCTGGCAGAGCGCGCAGGCCCAGCGGCTCAACCTGGCGGTCAACGTGTCCGCCGTGCAGCTCCTGTCCGCCGGGTTCGCGAAATCGGTGGCGAGCGCGGTGGAAGCCGACGCGGATGGCCCCGGACTCACGCTCGAGATCACCGAGAGCGTCCTCGTGACCGAGCCCAGCCGAGCGCTCAGGGTCCTGCGCGAGCTCAGGGGCCTCGGGGTCAAGCTGGCCCTCGACGACTTCGGCACCGGGTACTCCTCGCTCAGCTTCCTCAACCAGTACCCGGTGGACTACCTCAAGGTCGACCGGGAGTTCACCGCCACGCTCGACAACAACCCGGCGAGCGGCGCCATCATCACCGCGGTCCTCGGCCTCGCTCACGAGCTCGACATCGAGGTCGTGGCCGAAGGCGTGGAGACCGCCGATCAGCGGCGGCGGCTCACGGACCTGGCGTGCGACCGCTGCCAGGGCTTCTACTTCGCCCGGCCGATGCCCAGCACCCGGCTGGACGAGCTCATCCAGCGATGTGACGACGACCTCCATCTCCCGGTCGCCTTCGAGGAACCGTCCGCGCCGGCCCGAGTCGTCTGATGGTGCATCCGAGCGACGGCCCGGTCATCGACGACGGCGTCCTCCGCGATCCCGGCCGCCTGCGCGCCGTCGCCGACCTGGAGCTGCTCGACACGCCCGACGAGGACGTGTTCGACCGCTGGGGGCACCGTGCGTCGCAGCTGACGGGCGCGACGTCCGCGCTCGTGTCGCTCGTTGACGACTCGCGCAGCTTCTTCAAGAGCTTCCAGCTCGGCGACGGAGCCGCCGGGGACGGCCGGACGGTCCCGATCTGCGACTCGCTGTGCCGCGAGGTCGTGGTTCGCGGTGACCCGCTCATCACCGGCGACGCCTCGACGGATCCGCGGACACGCGACTACGCGGCGGTGCGTGCGTTCCCGGTCGGGGCGTACGCCGGGATGCCGCTGCGCAGTGCGGAGGGCCACGTCCTCGGGAGCTTCTGCGTGGTGGACGACGAGGCACGCGAGTGGACCCCCGACCAAGTCGCCGCGCTCGCCGACCTGTCGGCCGCCGTGGAGTCCGAGCTGCGGCTGCGGGCGGCCGTGCACCACAACCGCTCCCAGGCCGCCCTCGTCGACTCCCACCATCGCGTGCACGCGCTGATGCTGAGCGGGACGCCGCGCGTGAACGTCCTGGCCGACGTCGTGGCCGGCATCGGGCACCTGGTCGACGGCATGACCGGCCTGCTCACGCTCACGGAGGATCTCGTCGAGGACAGTACCGCCAGCCCCTGCGTCGACGCCGCGCGGACGGGGACGAACGTCATCGCCACCGACCTCGCGTCCGACGGCCGCTGGCCGCAGCTGCCGTCAACGGGCATGGGCTCCTGCTGGGCGGTGCCCATCATCGGGTCCGACGGCGTCTCGCGCGGGGCGATCGCGCTGTGGGGCGCTGCGCCCCGCACGCCGTTCGCCCAGGACCTCGTGTCGCTCGACCAGGCCGCCCGGCTCGCCGCCATCGTCCTCGAGCGCGACGAGGCGTCGCGGGAGCTGATCCGCATCTCCACCCTCGACGCGCTGACCGGGCTCCCGAACCGCGCGTGGCTCGTGGCCCGCCTGCGCGAGCGTCTGCGCGACGCCCCCGACGGCCGCCTCCTCGCCGTGCTGTTCTGCGATCTCAACGGCTTCAAGAAGATCAACGACACCCTCGGGCATCAGATGGGCGACACGATCCTCGCCGAGGTGGGGCGCCGGCTGAGCGACGAAGTCCGCGAGGACGACCTCGTCGCCCGGCTCGGCGGCGACGAGTTCGTCGTGGTGTTCGGCAGCCGCCACGACGCGGCGACCGCGCGGGTTGGTGCCGAGCGCCTCGAACGGGCACTGGCAGCGCCGTTCGTAGCGCCGGACGGGCAGACGCTGAGCGTGCACGCCGCGATCGGGATCGCCCTCGTGGCGGACACCAGCCCCGAGGAGGCACTCCGTCGCGCCGACACCGCGATGTACGCCGCCAAGCACAGCGACAGCCAGGTGAGCGTGTATGCCGGAGAGATCGGATGACGCAGGCGCTGAACACGCTGGACGCGAGCCGCCTCGAGCGCGAGGGCGACGCTGCGCGCGGGGTGTTCGAGCTCGCCGACGACCTGCTCGGAAGCGCCAACGACGGCGGGTACTTCACGGCGCTCAACCCGGCCTGGCAGCGAAGGCTGGGCTTCACCATCAGCGAGCTGATGGCGCAGCCCTGGATCGAGTTCGTGCATCCGGCGGACCGGGAGGCCACCCTCGCCGAGGCCGCCCGGTGCGCGGCCACCGGCAGGAGCACGACCGGATTCGAGAACCGCCTCGCGGTCAAGCACGGAGGCTGGTGCTGGCTCTCGTGGCAGTACGCGTCGCGCGGGCAGCGCACGTACTTCGTCGCTCGCGACGTGACAGCTGCCGTGGCGGAACGGCAACACCGCCATCTGCTGGCGACCATCGTCGAGGGCGTCGACGACGCGATCATGACCAAGACCGTCGACGGCGTGATCACCTCCTGGAACCAGGCCGCCGAAGCCCTGTACGGCTACACGCCGGACGAGGCGATCGGCAAGCCGATCGCCGACCTGATCGTGCCGAGGGATCGCCGCGACGAGCCGGCGGCGATCGTCGACCGGCTGCTCGGCGGCCAGGGGGTCCGGCAGTACACGACCCAGCGGCACCGCAAGGACGGCACGCTGGTCACCGTCTCCCTGACGGCCTCCCTGCTCCGCGACAGCGAGTACCGGGTGCTGGGCGTCGCCATCGTCAGCCGGGACACGGCGGAGATGAGCCCCGACGCCCCCCGCGGGCGCAGCGAGATCGACACGCTCGTCTGGGTCGGCCGGATCCGGGAGGCGATCGACGAGCACCGGGTCGTGTTCCACGCGCAGCCCATCATCAGCCTGACCGGAGCCCCGCAGTCCTACGAGCTGCTCTGCCGGATCGTCGATCGTGACGGCGAGGTCATCCCGGCCAGCCGCTTCCTCCCTGTCGCCGAGAGCTACGGGCTGATCGAGGAGATCGACCTGCTCGCCGTCGACGAGGGCGTGCGCCAGATCGGCCTGGGCCGCGAAGTCAGCATCAACCTCTCGACCGCGACGATCGGGCGCCGGCACTTCGCCGACGTCATCGCCGAGAAGCTCCACCAGGCGAAGGCCGACCCGGCGAAGCTGACCGTCGAGGTCACCGAGACCGCCCTCATGAAGGACATCGTCGGCGCGCAGCGCTTCGCCGCCGCGGTCTCCGAGCGCGGCTGCCGCCTGGCGCTGGACGACTTCGGCACGGGCTTCGGGGGCTTCACCTACCTCAAGAAGCTGAGCATCGACCGGCTGAAGATCGACATCGAGTTCGTCCGCGACCTGGAGACGAGCCGCGCCAGCCAGCACGTCGTCCAGGCCGTGGTGTCGCTGGCGGACAGCTTCGGCCTCGACACGGTCGCCGAAGGCGTCGAGAACGAACGCGTCTTCTCGCTGCTGGCCAGCTATGGCGTCAGCCACGTCCAGGGCTACTACTTCGGACGGCCCGGCCCGTTCGAGACAGGGGCTCCTTCGGGTCGATAGCGGTTGTGCTTTCGCACCAGGATGCCGATGCACGAGCGAGTGCTTCCTCGATCGATTCCCACGTAGCCACCTCATCCGAGCCGCTGCCACGAGCGGAGGCGCCTGACGCCCCGCGCGACAACGTGGCCGAGCGGCTGTTCGAGGTCTCCGAGGATCTGCTCGGCAGCGCCGAGCCACTGGGGCGGTTCACCGCGTTGAACCCGGCCTGGGAGCGGACGCTCGGATACTCCCGCGCCGAGCTGATGCACCAGCCGTGGATCGAGTTCGTCCATCTGGCCGACCGCAAGCAGACCTTGGCGCAGGCGCGGGCGACGGCGGTGGGATCCGAGGTCGGGCGCTTCGAGAACCGGGTCGCCACCAAGGACGGCGGCTGGCGCTGGTTGTCCTGGCAGTGCTTCCGGCACGGGCAGGGGTTCGACTTCGTCGTTCACGACGCGACCATGCGCGTCGCCGATCGACAGCGCGCCCATCTGGCCTCCCACATCGTCGCGGGCGTCGACGACGCGATCCTGACCAAGACCACCGACGGGATCGTGACGTCGTGGAACCTCGCCGCCGAGAACCTCTACGGGTACACGGCACAGGAGGCCGTCGGACGATCGATGAACGACCTGATCGTCCCCGCGGACCGGCCTGACGAGCCGGCGACGATCGTGAAGCGGCTGCTCGTCGGGGAGGGCGTCCGCCAGTACACCACGCAGCGCCGGCACAAGGACGGGACGACGCTCAACGTCGCCCTCACGGCGTCCCTGATGCGCGACGGCGACCACGAGGTCCTCGGCGTCGCGGTGGTCAGCCGCGACATGGCCGAGCTCGAGCTCGGCAACGACTACGAGCGCAGTGAGATCGACACGCTCGTGTGGGTCGGCCGGATCCGGGACGCCATCGACGAGGGCCGGCTCGTGTTCCACGCGCAACCCATCGTCAGCGTTCGCGGCGATCCGCCGGCCTACGAGCTGCTCTGCCGCATGGTCGGTCGCGACGGCGAGCTGATCGCCCCGGCGCGGTTCCTCCCCGTCGCCGAGCGCTACGGCCTGATCGAGGAGCTGGACCTGCTCGCCGTCGACGAGGGCGCCCGCCAGATCGCCCGCGGCCATCACATCTCCATCAACCTGTCGACCGCGACCGTCGGCCGGCGCCACATCGTCGACGTGGTCGCGGAGCGGCTCCGCCACGCCGGCGCCGACCCGGCCCGCCTGACCATCGAGATCACCGAGACCGCGCTGATGAAGGACATCGGCGCGGCTCAGCGGTTCGCGTCGGCGGTCGCGACGCTCGGGTGCCGCCTCGCCCTCGATGACTTCGGCACGGGCTTCGGCGGGTTCACCTATCTGAAGAAGCTGGACATCGACCGCCTCAAGATCGACGTGGAGTTCGTCCGCGACGTCGCGTCCAGCCGCGCCAGCCAGCACGTCGTCGAGGCCGTCGTGTCACTCGCCGAGGGCTTCGGGCTCGACACGGTCGCCGAAGGCGTCGAGGACGACGCCAGCTACCGGCTGCTCAAGAGCCTCGGCGTCACGCACCTCCAGGGCTACTACTTCGGCAGGCCGGGTCCGGTCGAAGACGTTCCCGACCCCGTCCCCGGCTGACGCGGCCTCAGTTGAGCTTGGTTCGCGCCAAGTGGACGTACGGCTGAGCCGCAGCCGTCAAGGCGAAGCGGGACGGTGCCGATGACCGTGGGGTGAGCGTCCCGCCCGCTTCCGCCCCTGCATCGCCCCTGCGCTCCGCCGCCCGGAGGCTCTTCGGGCCGTCCGAGGCGCTGATGCGCCGCCTGAAGCTGCCGCAGAAGTTCGCCCTGATCGCCGTGCTGCTGATCACGCCGTTCGCCGTCGTGGGCAAGAGCTACATCGATGCGCAGAACGAGCAGGCCGGGGTCGCCGTCGGCGAGCGCGCGGGCATCGTGGCGATCAGTCCGATGACCCGGCTGCTGGAGGCCGTGAACGGCGCGCGCGCCGCCGCGGCCGCCGGGCAGCCGGTGAGCGAGGCCGGGCTCAGCCGCGGGGCGGCCGACGTCGACGCGGCGCTGCGCCGGGTCCGTTCGCGCATCCACGTCGCGCAGCCGTGGGGGGCGTTGCGGGCCAGGATCGACTCCGCCCAGGACCAGAGCCCGGCAGCCGGCCCGGTGGCCGCCAAGGCGTGGTCGACCGCTTCCAGCGACCTGGTCGACCTGATCACCACGGTCGCCGACCAGTCCGAGCTGACCCTCGACCCCGTCCTGGTCAGCTACTACCTGCAGGACTCGATCACCGTCAAGGTGCCGACGCTGATGGAGCAGAGCGGCCTCGCCGCCGGCCTGTCGGTGTCCGACGTGAACGCCAACCACGACCGGGTGGCGATCGCGGGCGGCGCCCTCGCCACCGTCGTCGACGGCCTGGAGGTCAACCTGCGCAAGGCGACCGCCCATTCGGGCGGCCTCGACCTCGACGCGGCCAACGCCGCCTTCGCGACGCTCAAGCGCCGCGCCGCCGAGCTGTCGGGCCGGCTCTCGAAGGCGACCGACAGCGACACCAACCTCACCGGCGATCCGGCCGCCGAGCTGCGCCGCAGCGCGCTCGCGGTCTCCGCCGCCGTCGCACCGCAGCTCGACCGCTCGCTGAAGAACCTGGTCGGCGACTACCACCGCAACACGCGTGACGTGGCGTTGATCGCCGCCGCCGTCCTGCTCCTCGCGCTGTGGCTGTTCGTCGGCTTCTACCGCTCCATGACCTCTAGCGTCAACGAGCTCATCGGCGTACTCGGCGCCGTCGAGGCGGGCGACCTGCGCACGGACGCGAGCACGTCGAGCGACGAGGTCGGCCAGATGGCCGTCGCCCTCAACCGCACCCGCGCCCGCATGAGCGAGGTGGTCGACGCGATCATGCGCACGTCCGCGTCGCTGTCGTCGGCCTCGGTGGAGCTGTCGGCGGTGTCCAACCAGATGACGTCCGCCGCCTCGCACACCTCCGAGCGCGCGGACACCGTGTCCTCCGGCGCGGAGCAGATCTCGACCAGCATCCAGACCGTCTCGGCGGGCACGGAGGAGATGGGCGCGAGCATCAACGAGATCGCGCGCCAGGCCGCCGACGCGGCCCGGGTCGCCTCCGAGGCCGTCGCCGCCGCCGACATCACGGGCGCGCTGATGGACCGCCTCGGCGAGAGCTCGGCGGAGATCGACGAGGTGATCAAGTTCATCGGGTCGATCGCCGAGCAGACCAACCTGCTCGCGCTCAACGCGGCGATCGAGGCCGCTCGCGCCGGCGAGGCGGGCAAGGGCTTCGCGGTCGTCGCCTCCGAGGTCAAGGAGCTGGCGCGCGACACCGCGCAGTCCAGCGAGAAGATCGAGCGTCGCATCGCCGTCATCCAGGCCGACACCCAGGAGGCGATCCGCGCCATCGGCCAGATCGCCTCGACCATCCACCAGATCAACGACATCCAGACGACCATCGCCTCCGCGGTCGAGGAGCAGGCGGCCACGACCAGCGAGATCGCCCGCAGCGTCTCCGACGTCGCCGCGGGCTCGAACGCGATCGCGGCCAGCATCACCGACGTGGCGGAGACCGCGCGCGACACCAACGCGGGCGCCGTCGAGACCCACCACTCCGCCGAGCGCCTCGCCCGCATGGCCTCGGAGCTGCTGGCCCTCACGCAACGCTTCCGGCTCGCCCAGCAGCCGGACCCGCTGGCCGGGCTGACCGCCGGGGTCGCCGAGCTCCCCGCCCCGGAGCCGGTCGACTGGACGGCGGGGCTCACGGCCCACGGCCGGCGTGACTGAGCGCCAGGACATCATCCCGACGTTCCTGGAGGAGAGCCACGACGGCCTCGACGTCCTGGAGCTCGACCTCGTGGCGCTCGAGGCCCGGCCCGACGACGCCGAGCGGCTGACCCGCATCTACCGCATCGTCCACACGCTCAAGGGCACCTGCTCGCTGCTCCAGCTCTCCGGCCTCGAGTCGCTCGCCCATCGCGCCGAGGACGTGCTCGACGCCCTGCGGGAGGGGCGCCTGGCCTTCACGGCCCCGGTGGCCACGCTGCTGCTGCGCCTCGCCGACGAGGTCCGTCACCAGCTGCGCGCGATCGAGGCGACCCAGCAGGAGGCGCCCGCCGCCGACGCCGGGCTGATCGACGGCCTCGCCGCCCTGGTCGAAGCGCCCGGCGCGGCGCCCGCGCCGTTCGTCCCCGCGGCCGCCGCCCCGGCCGGCGCCCGCCACGAGACCTCCATCCGCGTCGACGCCGCCGTGCTGGACACGCTGATGGACCTCGCCGGGGAGCTGATGCTCGTCCGCGGTCGGCTCTCCGAGCTGGCGCCGGCGACGAGCGCGGGGCTGGTCGACGCCCACCGGCAGCTGCGCCGCACCTCCGGCGAGCTGCTCGAGACGATCCGCCAGGCGCGCCTGCAACCCGTGGGCACCGTCCTGCGCAAGCTGCCCCGCATCGTGCGCGACGTCGCCGCCGACCTCGACAAGCCGGCGACGGTCGCGCTCAGCGGCGAGGAGGTCGGGGTCGACCGGGCCGTCAACGAGGCGCTCGCCGACGCCCTCCTGCACATCGCCCGCAACGCCGTCGACCACGGTCTCGAGCACCCCGCCGACCGCGTCGCGGCGGGCAAGCCGGCCGTCGGCACCGTGCGCGTCGACGCCACCCAGGAGGGCGGCCGGGTCCGGCTGGTGGTCGGCGACGACGGGATCGGCATCGACACGGTCCGGCTCACCGAGCGCGCGGTCGCCGCCGGCGCGGTCACCCGCGAGGTGGCGGACGCGCTGAGCGAGGCCGACCGCCTCGACCTGCTCTTCCGCCCCGGCGTGACCACGCGTGAGCACGCGACCGCGGTCTCCGGCCGCGGCGTGGGCATGGACGCCGTGCGCGCGGCGCTCGGCCGCGTCGGCGGGACGGTCGAGGTCGCCTCGCGACCCGGGCGCGGGACCACCTTCACCATCGACGTCCCGCTCACGCTGGCCATCGTCGCCTGCGTGGTCGTCGAGGCGGCCGGCCAGCGCTTCTGCCTGCCGCAGGCGGGCGTGCGGGAGGTGGTGCGCCTGGACACGGACGCGCTGGCGCTGATCGGCGGCGCGCGCACGTTTCGCCGTCGCGGCGAGCTGGTCCCCGTCGTCGGCCTCGGGGAGGCGTTCGCCATCGCCCCGCCGCCGGCGTCCGTCGAGCGCGCGACCGCCGTCGTGGTCGAGGGCCGCCACCGGCGCGTGGCGCTGGTCGTGGACACCATCGGGGATGCCCTCGAGGCGGTCGTCAAGCCGCTGCCGCGGAGCGTCCGCGATCCGAGCTCGCTGCGCTCGCACGGGGTCTTCTCCGGCGTCACGATCATGTCCGACGGTCAGCCCAGCCTGATCGTCGACCTCGACGCGCTGGCCGGTCACCTCGGCCTGCGCACCGCCGAGCCCGCGCCGGAACCGGTCGCCGACGGGCCGGCGCCGGCCGAGACCGTCCCCCTACTGCTCGCCCGCGGCCGGGGTGGGCGCCAGCTCGGCGTCCCTACAGCGGGGGTGTCGCGCCTGGAGCGCGTCGGCCGCGGGCGGCTGCGCGAGAGCGCCGGCCTGACCATGCTCGAGTATCGCGACGGGCTGCTGCCGCTGGTGCGCCTCGACGCGCCCGGCGCGACGGCCGACCTCGAGGTGATCGTGTGCGCCGGGGCCGACGGCGAGCTGGGGATCGTGGTCGAGGCCATCGACGACATCGTGCGCGCGGAGCTGGTCATGGCCGCGGGCGACGGGCGGCCCGGCGTCGCGCGCCTGGTCGACCGCGACGGGGTGGCCGAGCTGCTCGACCCGAGGGCCTTGCGGTGACCCAGTACGCGACCTTCTTCGTCGGCGAGGAACGCGTCGGGGTGGCCGTCGAGCACGTCCACGAGATCCTCACCGCGCCGCCCTGGGTCGCCGTGCCGCTCGCGCCCGACGGCGTGCTCGGGCTGCTCAGCCGCCGCGGCGAGATCGTCACCGTCCTCGACGGACGGGCACTCCTCGGCCTGGCCCCGACCGAGGCCGCTCCCCCTGTCCATGTGATCGTCACCCTCGACGGCGAGACGGTCAGCCTGGCGGTCGACGCCGAGGGCGACGTCATGTCCGTCGACGACGCCCGCTCGCACGCCGTGCCGGAGACGGTGGCGCCCACGCTGCGACGCGCGCTGTCCGCCGTGTATGAGCTCGAGGACGGCGGGCTGATGCTGGCGCTGTACACCGGCCCCACCCGGGTGGCGGCATGAGCGGGCCGGTGACGCGGGTGCTTGTGATCGACGACTCCGTGCCCGTCCGCCGCGCGATCAGCCGCGCGCTCGAGCGCGAGCCGGGCGTCGAGGTCATCGCCGCGATGCGCAACGGCCCGGCGGCCGTCATGCGCTCGAGCGTCCTGCGGCCGGACGTCGTCCTGCTCGACGCGGAGACCGACGGCGCGCAGAACGCGACCCTGAGCGACCTGCGCAGGGAACAGCCGAGCCTGCGCGTCGTCATCCGCGGGGAGCACGACTGGCGCGACGAGTCGACCGTGCGGCGGGTGCTGCTGCCGGCCATCCGCGGCGAGCGCCGCAGGCGCAGCGGCGCGCCGTCGCCCCCGCCGCCGCCCGAAGGCGAGGCCGTCGCGCGACCGCCGCGCCCCGTGCGGGCGATCGTCGTGGCGGCGTCCACCGGCGGCCCGGACGCGCTCGAGGCGACGCTGAGCGCGCTGCCGGCCGACCTGCCGGCGCCCGTGCTCGTCGTCCAGCACATGCCGGCGGAGTTCACCGGCATGCTCGCCGAGCGCTTCGACCGCCGCACCGCGCTGGCCGTCTGCGAGGCGCAGGACGCCGAGCTGCCGCGCGACGGGCACGTCTACATCGCGCCGGGCGGGCGCCACCTCGCCGTGGCCGCCTCCGGCGAGGGGCCGCGGCTCGTCGTCCACGACGGCCCGCGGGAGAACTCCTGCCGGCCGGCGGCCGACGTCCTGTTCCGCTCCGCGGCCGCGGTCTACGGCGCCGGCCTGCTCGCCGTCGTCCTCACCGGCATGGGCTCCGACGGGCTGGCCGGCGCCCGGGCGGTGCGCGCGGCGGGCGGCCGGGTGGTGACGCAGAGCGAGGCGAGTGCGGTCATCGCCAGCATGCCGGGCGCCGTCCGCCGGCACGGCCTCGCCGACGCGGTGGTCGACCTCGGGGACCTCGGCGCGCACGTCGCCGCGCTGACCCGTCGCGGAGCGCTGGCCTGAGATGACGGTCACTCAGACCGAGTTCGACTACGTCCGGCGGCTGGTCGCCGACGAGAGCGCGCTGGCGCTCGGCGCGGACAAGGAGTACCTGGTCCGCTCGCGGCTGGCCCCGCTCGCCACCCAGCACGGGCTGGACTCCGTGTCGGAGCTGATCGGCGCCGCCCGCGGTGGCGAACCGGGGCTGCGCACCGCGGTCGTGGAGGCGCTGTTCACCCACGAGACGCTGTTCTTCCGCGACCGCCATCCCTTCGACGCCCTGCGCGAGGTCGTGCTGCCCGAGCGGGCGCGGGCCGCCGGCGGCCGGCCGCTCTCGCTGTGGTCGGCGGCCACCTCGACGGGCCAGGAGGCGTACTCGCTGGCCATCCTGCTCAGCGAGGTGCCCGTGGGGCCGGCGCCGCTGCTGCTGGCCACCGACCTCTCGCAGGCCGCGCTGGCCCGCGCCCGGGCCGGCCGCTACTCGGCCCTGGAGGTCGGGCGCGGGTTGCCCGACGCCCTGCTGCAGCGCCACTTCATCCGCTCCGAGGCCGGCTGGACGGTGCGCTCCGAGCTGCGCCGCATGGTCCGCTTCGAGCGCCTCAACCTGGCGCGCCCGTTCCATCGGTCGGTCCCGCGCATGGACGTGATCCTGCTGCGCAACGTGCTGATCTACTTCGAGGAGGCAACGCGGGCGGCGCTCACCGCCCAGCTCGCGCGGGTGCTGCGCCCCGGAGGCTGGCTGTGCCTGGGCGGCGCGGAGACGATCGGCGCGGCCAGCCCGCTGTTCGACCAGGTCCGCTGCGGGCGGACCGTGCTCTACCGGCGCCGGGGGTCCGGATGAGCGCGCCCGCCGGACAGCCGGCCTGGCCGGAGCCGCAGCCGGCCCGCGAGCGCCGCGGGGGCGACCGCGTTGGCCTGGCCCACATCCTCCTCGTCGAGGACTCCGCCACCACGCGCTCCATCCTGCGCGGCCAGCTGGAGGCCGCCGGCTACCGCGTCTCCGAAGCCATCCACGGCGAAGCGGCGCTGGCCAGCGCCGCCGTCGAGCCGCCCGACCTCGTCCTCCTCGACCTGGAGATGCCCGTCATGGACGGCCAGGCGTTCCTCGTGCACATCCGCGCCCACGAGCGCCTCGCCGAGCTGCCCGTCGTCGTGCTCACCGCCCAGCACGGCTCGGCGCGGGTCGCGGCGGCGTTCGCGGCCGGGGCGCAGGACTACGTGCGCAAGACGTGCTCGGACCGTGAGCTCGAGGCGCGCATCACGAGCGTCCTGGGCCGCGTCCACGAGGAGCGCGAGCTGCGGGAGCGCATCGCCTACATCGACCGCCTCAGCTCTGTCGACGAGCTCACCGGCCTCGGCAACCGGCGCGCGCTGGACCGCTACCGGGAGCGGATGGTGACCGCCGGTCGCGGCGAGCGGCCGGTCGGCCTGATCGTGCTCGACGTCGATCACTTCAAGCGCGTCAACGACCGCGAGGGGCACCTGGTCGGCGACGCCGTGCTGCGGGTGCTCGCCCGCCGGCTCGAAGCCGCCCTCGACCCCGGGCAGCTGCTGGTCCGCTGGGGCGGGGAGGAGTTCGTCGTCGTCGCGCCGGGCCTCGACGATGCCGCGGTCCGGGAACTGGCCGAGCGGCTCCACGAGGTCGTCGGCGCCACCCCCTGCGCGCTGGAGGGCCGCGACGCCCTGGCGGTCACCGTCAGCGCGGGCTGCACCTCCGGCCCGGTGCGCGAGATCGAACACCTGGTCAGCCTCGCCGACGAGGCGCTCTACGCGGCCAAGGGCGCGGGCCGCGACTGCGTCGTCACGTACGGGGCCTGACGTCGTAAGACCGGCCGGCCACGGATGCGGTCGGCGCGCTCAGGCGGAGCGGCCGGGATGCCGATGCACCAAGGGGATGGGGACGCGAACGGCTGCCTCGGAAGAGGACCACATCGCGGCCTGGGCGGCCCACGGACGCCTCGGGGCCGCCACTACGAGCACCGGCGTCGCCGGCTCGTGCCTCTATGTCCTGATGACGTCCAGCGGGACCCTGCCGATCGGGCTCGCGGTGCTGCTCGCGATCGCGCCCGTCGTGACGGCCGTCTCGCTCGCACGCGTCCCGTGGGAGCGCGTCGTGGCCCACCGGCGCGGGCCGCGGCTGTTCACCGCGGCGAGCGTCGCGACGATCACGGCGATCGGGGTCGCGGCGATGCTCGACGGCGGCGTAGAGAGCCCCCTGCTGCTGTGGCTGTTCCCCACGCTGGCCTACGCGGCCGTCGGCTACCGGCCCGGCGAGGTGCTGGCGCTGGGGCTGTACGCGGTCGCCACCGTCGCGGTGGTGACCCTCGGGTCCGGGGACCAACTCGGGGCGGCCAGCGCAATGGCCGCCGTGGTGCTCGTGACGCACATCGTCAACGCCAGGCTCGTGGCCGGCAACAGCCGCGTCCAGCACCAACGGCTCGAGCACGCCTCCGGGCGCTTGCGCCACCTCGCCGATCACGACGTGCTGACCGGGTGCGGCAACCGGCGGTCGCTCGAGGCGCGCGTCGCCGCGCTGTCGGTCGAGGCGCCGGGGGGCCCGCACTGCCTGCTGCTCGTGGACATCGACCACTTCAAGGCCGTCAACGACCGCCTCGGGCACGGGGCGGGTGACCGGGCGCTCCAGCGCGTCGCGGGCGCGCTGTGCCGCACGGTGCGCGAGTCGGACCTGGTCGCGCGCATCGGCGGCGAGGAGTTCGCGGTCCTGCTCCCCGGACTCGACGTCCGGGGCGCCGGGCGACTGGCGGAGCGCCTCCGTGCCGCCGTCGCGTCGTCCGGGACGGACCCTCCGCTCACGGCCAGCTTCGGGCTCGCTCCACTGACCCCCGGGCCGGGCGCGTTGGACGCCGCGCTGCGCGACGCGGACCTCCCGCTGTACCGAGCCAAGGACGCCGGGCGCAACCAGGCGTGGGGTCCGCACGGTCGCATCACGGGCGCCGATCTGCCGGACCGGCCCGTCCGACCCACGCGCCAGGGCGACAGGGCGCCGGTTGACCTGGCGGAACTGAGCCGGGAGGAGCTCGTCTGCGGCCGGCCCCTGCGCTTCTGGGTCACCCAGGCACGCATCGCCGCGTTCCTGCCCGGTCTCACCGGCATCGTCTGCGTCGCGTACGCCGTGGCGCGCGACCGCGGGGACGGCGGTGCCCTGATCGCCGTCGTGGCGCTGTCCACGGCCGCCGTCGCGTCGGCGGGGCTGCTGCCCTGGGAGCGGATCATCCGGCGCACCGGGCTGACCGCGTTCTTCGCCTGGAGCGTGCTGGACCTGTTCGCCATCCTCGCGATGGCCGCCCTGGACGGTGGCGACGGCTCGCCGCTCGCGCTCCTGGTGTATCCGACCGCGCTCTTCATCGGGACCTCGTACGGGCGCCGCCACGTCGTCACCTTCATGGGCGGCGTCTGGCTCGCCCTCGCGGCAGGGGCGGTGGCGGGCGGCAGTGTGGCGCGCGCGACGATGGAGGCGCTGGCGCTCGCAGCGCTCGCCGCGACGACCATCCGCTTCGCCGACCGCCAGCGGGACGAGGTCGCCCGCGAGCAGGCGCTGGCCGACCGCCTGCGCACCACCGCCAACACGGACGCGCTGACCGGGCTGCTCAGCCGCCGCGGCTTCCTCGAGCGCGCGGCGACGCTGCACGGGGACGGACCGAGCGTGGTCTGCATCGTCGACCTCGACCACTTCAAGCGGATCAACGACGAGCACGGACACGCGATGGGCGATCGCGTCCTCATCTCGGTCGGGGCGGCCCTGCGCCTCGCGGTTGACGAGACGCATGGGGCGGTGGGACGGCTGGGAGGCGAGGAGTTCGGGGTCGTGCTGCGCTTCAGCCCGGCCGCCGGACCGGACGCGCTGCAGACCGGCGAGCGCCTGCGCGACGCCGTCGCCAGCGCGGACGCCGCCGTCGCGGTCTTCGCGAGCGTCGGGGTGACCTCCGTCAAGACCACGACCTCGCTCGACGCGGCGCTGACCAGGGCCGACGAGGCGTTGTTCCGCGCCAAGCGGGCCGGCCGCGACCAGGTCTGCGAGGCCAGGCCGGCGTCGAGGCCGCCGACCGCGCTGGTCTGAGCCGCCCCGTGGCGAGGAATAGGGTTGCGACCGTGCCCGCCGGAGCTCACCGCGTGACGAGCACCCGGCGCGAGTTCGTCGCCGCCACGGCCGCGCTGACGCTCATGCCGCGGTCGGCGCTGGCCGCCGCGCACCCCGAGCACGCGCTCGGGTTCACCAGCCTCAAGACGGAGACACGGATCCCGCGCCTGCGCGTGGACGGGCGGATGCCGCCGTGGCTGCGGGGGACGCTGCTGCGCAACGGCCCCGCCCTGTTCGAGGTCGGCGAGCGCTCGTTCAACCACTGGTTCGACGGGCTGGCGATGCTGCACGCGTTCAGCTTCGCCGGCGGGCGCGTCGGCTACGGCAACCGGTTCCTGCGCACGAGCGCATACACGGCGTGGAAGCAGGAGGACATCATCAAGTACTCCGAGTTCGCCACGGACCCGTGTCGTTCCGTGTTCTCCGGGGTCGCCTCCGTGCCGGTGACCGCGCCGATCCCCAACGCCAACGTCTCGCTCGAGCGGATGGCGCGCGGCTTCGTCGCGCGTACGGAGATCCCGGTCCCGGTCTCCTTCGACCCGAGGACACTGCGGACGCTCGGGGTCGGCCCCGCGACGGTCGGCACGATGGGGACCGCGCACCCGCACCACGACGCGCACACCGGCGAGCGCTTCCGCTACGTCACCGAGCTGGTGGCCGACTACGGCTACCGCGTGCTGCGCGAGCACAAGGGACGGACCGTCGAGTTGGCGCACGTCACGCGCGACCGGCCCGCCTACATGCACTCCTTCGCGCTCACGCAGCGCTACGCGATCCTGTTCGAGCAGCCGTTCACCGTCGACCCGCTGAGCTTCCTGTCCGGCGAGCGCAAGCCGATCGTCGCGCACTTCGCGTGGGACGGCGCGAGCCCCTCGCGGATCGTGGTGATCGACCGGCACGCCGGCGGCGTCGTCGCCGACCTGGAGACGGACCCGTTCTTCGTCTTCCATCACATCAACGCCTTCGAGCGCGGCGGCCGCGTCCACCTCGATGTCTGCGCACACCGCGACAACGACGCCATCAACGCCCTCTACCTCAAGCGCGTGCGCTCGGCCCGGCGGCGGCTGCCCCGCACGAGCGTCCGCCGGCTCGAGCTCGACCTGGCCCGCGGCCGCGTGCACCGCCACGAGCTCGGCCCCGACCTCGAGCTCCCCGTCGTCGACTACGAGCGCGTCAACGCCCGCGGCTATCGCTACGTGTACGGCGTCGCGGTCCACCGGGCGCGCTTCCTCGACACGGTCGTCAAGCTCGACGTCAACTCCGGCCGCACGTGGTCGTGGCGTGAGGACGGCTCCTACCCCGGCGAGCCGATCTTCGTCCGCCGCCCGCACGCCACGCGCGAGGACGACGGCGTCCTGCTCTCCGTCGTCCTCGAAGCGCGCCGGCGCGCCTCCTCGCTCGTCGTGCTCGACGCCCGCACCCTGACCGAGATCGCGCGCGCCTCAGTCCCGCACCACATCCCGTTCGGCTTCCACGGCCGCTACGCGGACTGAGTCGCGCTCGCGCTGCGCGGCCGCGCGGGCCGGGCAGGCCGCGAGGTGGTCGTTGACGACGCCGCAGGCCTGCATGCCGGCGTACACGGTCGTCGGCCCGAGGAAGCGGAAGCCGCGGCGCTTGAGCTCGCGGGCCAGCGCCTTCGAGGCGTCCGTGAAGGCGGGGACGCCGGCGACGGTCTCCGGCGCGGGCGGGTCGGCGGCGGGCCGCGCCGACCACACCAGACCCGCCAGCGTCTCCCCGCCCGCGTGCAGCGCGCACAGCGCGCGGGCGTTGGCGACCGTCGCCTCCACCTTGGCCCGGTTGCGGACGATGCGCGCGTCGCCGAGCAGGCGCTCGACGTCGGCCTCGCCGAACTGCGCGACGGCCGCGTAGTCGAAGTTCGCGAAGACCTCGCGGAAGGCGTCGCGCTTGCGCAGGATCGTCAGCCACGACAGCCCGGACTGGAACGCCTCCAGCGTCATGCGCTCATAGAGGCCGCGCTCGTCGGTGACCGGCCGCCCCCACTCCTCGTCGTGGTAGGCGAGGTAGTCCGGCGTGGACGTCGCCCAGGGGCAGCGCCCGTCGGTCACGCCTGCGGGATCTTCTTGGCGCCGCGGCGGGTGACCGGTGCCGACGGCGGCGGGACGACCGGGCCGATGTCACCGTCGACGGCCTCGTCGAGGTCGACGATGACCGGCGCGTGGTCGCTCGGGCCCTTCCCCTTGCGCGCGTGGCGGTCGACCCACGCGGCCTTGACCCGCTCGGCGACGGGACCGCCCGCGAGGACGAGATCGATGCGCATGCCGAGGTCCTGGTGGAACATGCCGGCGCGGTAGTCCCAGTAGGTGAAGACGCGCTGGTCGGGCCAGCGGTCGCGGACGACGTCGTGCAGGCCGAGCGCCTGCAGCTCGGCGAGGGCGGCCCGCTCGGGCGCGGTCACGTGCGTCTGGCCCACGTAGGCGCCGGGATCGAAGACGTCGGCGTCGGCGGGCGCGATGTTGACGTCGCCGAGCAGGACGGTGCGCTCGGCGTCCGGCGCGATCATCGCCCGCAGCGCCGACAGCCATTCGAGCTTGTAGCGGTAGTGGTCGGAGTCGGGCGCGCGGCCGTTGGGGACGTAGACGCAGACGACGCGCACGCCGTCGCAGGTGGCCGACACCGCGCGCGCCTCCGGGTGCGGAAACCCAGGACCGTCCGGGATGCCGCGGACGACGTCCTGGAGCCCGACCCGGGAGAGGATGGCGACGCCGTTCCAGGACGGCTCGCCGTGCGCGGCGACCGCGTAGCCGCGCGCGCTCAGCTCCGCGTCGAGCAGCGCGGCGAAGGCGTCGTCGGCGAGCTTGGTCTCCTGCAGGCACAGGACGTCGGGCCGCCGCTGGTCGAGCCACGGCAGCAGGCGCGGCATCCGCTGCTTGACCGAGTTGACGTTCCAGGTGACGATGCGCACGGCGCTCACGCTAGAACGCGCCGACGGCCGTGAGTAGGGTTCGCGCATGGCCCACTCCTTCAGCGGATCCGCCGTCGTCGACCGACCCATCGACCAGGTCTTCGCGTTCCTCGCGGACGGCAGCAACGACCCGACGTTCAGTCCGCGGGTCCAGGAGATCCGCAAGACGACCGACGGGCCCGACGGGGTCGGCACGGTCTACGAGAGCACCGTCAAGGACGCGGGGATGAAGACCAAGCGGTCCTTCGAGTACACCGTCTTCGAGCCGCCGACGAAGATCCGCTGGACCGAGCGCTCGAAGAACGCGATCACGGTCTCCGACGGCGGCTACGACCTCGAGCCCGCGGACGAGGGCAAGACGAAGGTCACCATCCACAACACCTTCGCGGCGCAGGGCTTCGGGAAGCTGATCGTCGGCTTCGCGACCAAGGCGGCTCAGAAGGACGCCGACGCCTTCGCCGGCCGGATCAAGGCCGCCGTCGAAGCCTCCTGACGCCGCCGCCGGGCGAGCGCGAGGTCGAGCAGGTTGCGCGGCATCCCGCGGCGGGTCATCCGCCCCGCCTCGGCCATCGCGATCACGTCCGCGAACATCGCCTCCATCCGCAGCGCGGGACGGACCTCGACGCGCACGCGCGCCTCGTCCTCCCCGTGGTTGGCGAAGCCGTGCGTGACGCCGGGCGCGATCTCGACGACCTCGCCCGGGCCGGCGACGACGTGCCGGCGACGACGGCGAACGTCTCCGTCTGGGTCGGGTGGACGTGGGACAGCGGCACGGCGCCCCCGGGGCGCAGCGCGAGCTCGAAGGCGAGCAGCTCGCCACCCGTGGAGGCGGCGGTGTCGGTGAAGGTGAAGCGCTCACCCGTCAGCCGCCGCTGCCCGGGCACGTGTGGTTCCACGTCGTCGCCGCCGGTGAGATGCTCCTCTCGGACGAGCACCGCCTGCGCCGCGCCGACGTCGCGCTGGTGACGACCGGCGCCGGCCACGTCCTGCGCAGCGAGCCGGGCGCCCCCGCCCCGGGCATCCTCGACCTCGAGCGCGAGCACGTGAGCGAGCGCTACGAGATCCTGCGCCACGGCGGCGACGGCGCCGTGACCCGGCTGCTGTGCGGCGCCATCCACTTCGACCATCCCGCCGCACGCAACCTGATCGACGCGCTGCCGCCGTTCGTCCACATCGAGGCCACCGACGACGGCGTCGAGGCGCTGCACGCGACGCCCGCACTGATCACCGCCGAGACCCGCCGCCCCCGGCCCGGCGGCGCCCTGGCCGGCGAGCTGGCGATGTCGCGCTCGGCGTTCGCGGCGCGCTTCACGGAACTCGTCGGCCTGCCGGCGATGCAGTACGTCACCCGCTGGCGGATGCAGGTCGCGCGCACGGCCCTCGCCGAGGACGGTGCGACGGTCGCGCAGGCCGCGCGCTCGGTAGCGTCCGCGGCGTGACGAGCGCCTACATCGCCGGCCCGCTCGGCTTCTCCGTGGCGGGCAAGACCTGGTACGACGACGTCCTCCTCCCCGCCGTCCGAGCGGCCGGGATCGAGCCGCTGGACCCGTGGGGGGACGCGGGCGCGGAGGCGGAGCTCGCCGCGGCCGCCGCCGTCGAGGACCGCACCGCACGCATTGCGGCGTTCCGGCGCGTCAACGCGCGGCTGGCCGGCGCCAACGAGGCGATGCTCCGCCGCTGCGACGCGGTGCTGGCCGTGCTCGACGGCCCGGACGTCGACTCGGGCACCGCCGCCGAGATCGGCTTCGCGGCCGCGCTGGGCACGCCGGTGGTCGGCCTTCGCCTCGACCTCCGCCGCACGGGCGACAACGAGGGCGCGACGGTCAACCTGCAGGTCGAGCACTGGCTCGTCACGGTCGCGCGCGACCTCGACGCGGCGGTGTCCGCGTTAGTAGCGTCGTGCGCATGAAGATCAGCGCGCGCAACCAGCTGCGGGGCACCGTCACCGGCATCACCGAGGGACCCGCCACCGCGAACGTCGAGGTCGACGTCGACGGCCAGCGGATCATCGCCTCCATCACCGTCGAGGCCGTCCGCGAGCTCGGGCTCGGCGAGGGCACGGAGGTCGTCGCCGTCATCAAGGCCTCCGACGTGATGCTGGCCGTTGACGCGTAGACCTATGTAAAACCTAGGTATGCTTTCCGTATGCGGAGAGCGAGAACTCGGTGGGTGCTGGTCGCGGCGTGCGCGTCGCTGGTCATGACGTCGACGGCCCGGGCAACGGACGTGCGGGTGTACGGCACGTCGGACACGACGGACTCGCTGCTCGTCAGCAGCGTGATCGAGCCGGACTTCGAGGCCGCCAACCCCGGGTACGACCTCAAGTACACGGCCGTCGGCACCGGCGCCGCGCTGAAGGCGGGCAAGGACGGCCTCGCCGACGCGGTCCTCACGCACGCGCCGACCAGCGAGGCGCAGTTCGTCAAAGACGGCTTCACGCAGGGACTCGGCCAGCAGATCTTCTACTCGGACTACGTGATCATCGGCCCGGCCAGCGACCCCGCCGGCGTCAAGGCCAACCACCCGCACGACGCGGTCGGCGCCTTCGAGGCGATCGCGGCGGCCGGCGCGACCGCGGGCAGCAAGGTGTTCTTCCGCTCGCGCAACAACTCCTCGGGCACCAACGTGCAGGAGGAGATCATCTGGGGGCTGAGCAACGTGTCGCCGAAGGCGGTCTCCGAGAACGCCGCCGGGGACACGACCCGGTACGAACCGTGCTCGGCGCCCGCACCCGGCACGGGCTGCCCCGACTGGTACCAGCGCCTGACCGGCAACCCGAACCAGGCCACGACGGTGACCGGGACCGAGACCTGCATCACGAACGGCAACTTCTGTTACACGATGGTCGACCGCGGCACGTTCAACCGCTTCAAGAACCAGGCCGACAACCCGATCCCGGACCTCGAGATCCTCTCCGACCTCAACAACGGGCCCGGCGCCAAGGGCGGGAACACGCTGCAGATCAACCCGTTCAACGTCTATGTCATGAGCACGACCCCGCCGACGGCCTACCCGAGCGGGATCACCCCGGACACCGCCGCGGCACAGAGGTTCGTCGACTTCCTGAAGTCCCCGGCGCTCCAGGCGCGGCTGGCGAGCTTCCCCAACACCGTGCAGCCGGCGTTCTTCGCCGACGCCGCACCGGCCGTCGACGTCGCCTCGCCGCCGGCCGCCGTGACCAAGGGGTCGCCGGTGACCATCACCGGCACGGTCCGCAACCAGCTCCCGGGCGCGGGCACGATCTCGGGCGTCCCGGTCAAGCTCGTCACCGGTGACGCGGCGCCCTTCACCGGCACGGGCGCGAGCACGACGTCCGGCGCCGACGGGAGCTTCAGCCTCACCACCACGGTGACCGCGCGAACGCACTACCAGCTGGTCACGGGAGACGCCCCGGTGGCGAACAAGACGCCGGTGTCGATCGCGTCGTACACCGGGGTGGCGGGGACGACGAAGGACGTCGGCGTGATCGACGCGACCGCGGCGGCCGGGGCGTCGCCGACGCCGTCCCCCTCGCCGAGCCCGTCGCCGACGCCGGACACCAAGAAGCCCAAGGCGAGCAAGCTCAAGCTGAGCAAGAAGAAGCTGACGCTGCGGGTCAGCGAGCGCTCCACCGTGGTCGTCCGCGTATACCGCAAGGGGAAGCGGATCCTGAAGGTGACGCGCAAGCCGAAGAAGGCCGGGACGGTCGTCATCCGCAAGGGCGTGCTGCGCAAAAAGGGCCGCTACCGGATCAAGCTCACCATCACGGACGCCGCCGGCAACCGCTCGACGCTGTCGAAGGTGGTCACACTCAAGTAGTGCGCCGGGCCGTCCTCGCGACCATCGCCGCCCTCGCCGCGCTCGCCCCCCCGGCGGGCGCGGCGACGGGCGTGCAGGTGAGCGTCAACGGTGGCCCGCCGACGCTGCTGACCAGCGACGACCTGTCGGATCCTGACGTCGTGAACACGCCGGTCACGATCCGAAGCGGTCCCGGGGACGAGACGTCCACCACCGTGATCGGCGTCTCGGCGGCTCGGCTCGCGCAACTCGTGAACGTGCCGCCGGCTCACGTGCACCAGCTCGTGGTGGCCAACCCGAACACGAGGAAGGACATCACGCTGACGCACGCCGAGGTCAACCAGGGCTTCCTGAATGACCCGCGCGGCAGCCCGCGCTTCGCGACCTTCCACGCCGACTCGCAGCGCATCGACGTCTTCCGCCCCGTACGCGACGACGGCGACGTCAACGCCCCCGACGTCTTCAGCACGTCGACCGACGACGCGCTCCGCGTCGCGCTGACCACGGACAACACGACGGTGCGCGAGGTGATCGCCGACCCGACGGACACGACGGTCGATCCTGGCGAGCCGGTGAACTTCACCGCTCGCGTGAAGGACGATCCCGGCGACGTGCACTTCACCTACGACTGGGACTTCGGCGACGGGACGCGCCGGTCGGGCCAGACGCCGTCGCACGCGTTCGCGGCCGGTCACTACCGGGTCCGGGTGAGCGTGGTCGGCGACGACGGGTCGGCAGGAGTCTCCGACCCCGTCGACGTCCAGGTCGGTTCGCCGAGCCAGGCCACGCCGGGGCCGACGCCGTCCCCGGCGCCGGCCTCGCCGGGGCCGGCCGGCGTCGGCGGCGGGACATCCGGCCCGGGGGCGGACGGGAACGGCACGCCGACGGGCGGCGGCCAGGGCGACCCCCACCAGGCCACGAACGGGACCCGGCGCCCGCAGCGCCGGCCGAGCCAGCCGGCACCGCGTGCCACCGCCGCGCCGACGGCCGCCGCGACCCCGGCGCCCACGACCGCCCCCTCCGCCACCGCCGCCGCGCCGGCCGTGACCGCCACCCCCACCCCGTCGCCCGCCGCCGGTGCGCCGGCCCGCAAGGGTCAGGCGCCCGCACCCCCCTCCGGGGGACGGCGCGCGTCCGTCGACGGCATCCTGCTCGCCAGCGCGGGCGCCCCCCAGGGGATCGACGAGCTGCTGCAGCAGGCGGCCGCAGCGCAGCCGGCCGCCGCCGTCCCCACCGCCCGGCGCGGCGGTGGCGGTGGTTCGGTCGCCGGCTGGGTCGGCGGCGGCGGGCTGCTCGTCCTGCTCCTGGCGGGCGGCGCGGCGGCCGAGCTGCGAGGCTTGCGCGCCTAGATGCCGTTCGCGTCCGTGGAAGACGTCGTCTTCGACGTCACCAACGTCCTGCGCATTCCCGTGCTGGTGGTCGCGCTGGGGGCGCTCGCCCTCGTGCTGGTCGAGCTGGGCGCGCTCGTCGCCGAGCTGCTGAACCGCCGCCGCCGCGACAGCGACGAGCTCGAGCGCGCCGCCGTGGCCGCGCGCACGGCCGGCTCGGACGACGACCGGCGCCGCGCGCTGCTCTCCCTCCAGGGCGCGACGGCGAGCCCGGCGATGGCCGACGCGGTCGCCCGGGTCGCGGGCCTGATCGGTGCGCCGGGTGCCGAGACGCGGATCGCCAAGAGCCTGGCCGACTACGACCTCCGCTCGCTGCGCCGGCTCGAGCGCACCCGCCTGCTCGTCCGCGCCGGTCCCGCGCTCGGGCTGATGGGCACGCTGATCCCCTTGTCGCCGGCGCTCAGCGGCCTCGCGCGCGGGGACGTCACGCGCCTCACCGACAACCTGCGCGTGGCGTTCTCGATCACCGTGCTCGGCCTGCTGATCGGCGCCGTCGCCTTCGGCATCTCGCTCGTGCGCGACCGTCTCTACGCGCAGGATCTCTCCGACCTCGAGTTCGTCACCGCGATCCTGGAGGAGGCATGACGCGCGTCACCCGCCGCGCGCAGCGCCACGCCGATCGGGGCGGCGACCCGCTCGACGGCCTCGTCAACATGTTCGACCTCGGCATCGTGCTCGCGGTGGCCTTCCTGCTGGCCGCGCTCAAGTCCGCCGACCTCACCGAGCTGCTGACCAGCAAGGACGTCACCATCGTCCGCAAGACCGCGACCGGCCAGACCGTGGTCATCAAGAAGGGCGACCAGCTGCGGACGATCAAGCTCTCAGGGCAGCGGACGGAGGGCACCGGCGAGCGCGTCGGCGCGGTCTACCGGCTGGCGGACGGCCGGCTCGTCTACGTCAAGGCGCCGTGAGCCCGACCACCGTGCTCACCCTGCGCACCCTGCGGGTGGGCTTCGAGGCGACCGCGCTGGCGGCGATCCCCGGCGTCCCGCTCGGGACGGCGCTCGGGCTCGGGCGGTTTCGCGGCCGCCGCGGGGTGATGGGGGTGGTCAACGCGGGCCTGCGGCTTCCGCCGGTCGTGCTCGGGCACATCTTGTGGCTGTGCATGTGGCCGACATCGCCGTGGGGCGGCGGTCCGCTGAGCGGCCTGCGCTGGCTCTACACGCTCGACGCGGTCATCCTGGCCCAGTCACTTCTCGCGCTGCCGATCGTGATCGCGCTCACGGCGGCGGCGGTTCAGGGCCTCTCCCCCGGGCTCGTCGCGCAGGCACGCGCGTACGGGGCGCGCGGTCCGGCGCTGGGGCGGTTCGCCGTGCGGGAGGGACGGGTCGGCGTGGCGGCCGCGCTGATGGCCGCGCTCGGCGCGGCCACGGCGTCGGTCGGGGCCATCCTGGTGGTGGGAACGGCCACCGACGCCGAGGTGCTGCCGACGGCGGCGCTCACCTCCTGGGGGGCGGGAGAGCACGGCGAGGCCGCTCGGTACGGGGCGATCATGCTCGCGACCTACGCCGTCGTCGCCGCCGTCCTCACGGTGCTCCAACACGGTCGCCGACCGCGATGGCTGCCCGTCCGGTCCTGACCGCCACCGGCTTGGCGGCGGGGCGCGACGGGCGGGCCGTGGTCAGCGAGGTGGACCTCGAGCTGCGCACCGGCGAGGTGGTCGCCGTGCTCGGGCCCAACGGGGCGGGCAAGTCCACGCTGCTGGCGACGCTGGCCGGGCTGCTGCCCGCGCTTGGCGGGAGGGTGCGCAGCGAGGGGCGCGTCGCCGCCGCGCTGCAGGCGTCCGCGCTCGCCCGGCGCACGGTTCAGGCCAACGTCGAGGCGGCCCTGGGCTGGTGGGGCGTGCCACGTCCCGAACGGGCCGACCGCGCTCTTGACGCGCTGACCCGGCTGCGCGCAGAGCACCTCGCCGATCGCCGTGCGGACGCGTTGTCGGGCGGTGAGGCGCGCCGGGTCCACCTCGCCCGCGCGGTCGCCCTGCGTGCGGACGCGTTGCTGCTCGACGAGCCGTTCGCCGGGCTCGACGCGCCGACGCGGGCCGACCTCCTGCGCGACACCGCGACCGTCCTGCGCGACCCAGACCGTGCGACGCTCGTCGTCCTCCACGACCGTGCGGAGGCGTGGGCGCTGGCCGACCGTCTGATCGTCCTGCTGGACGGCCGGGTCGCCGCCGAGGGCCCGCCGCGCGAGGTGCTGGAGCGCCCGCCGACGGAACCGGTGGCGAGCTTCCTCGGCTTCACCGGCCGGATGACCGAGCCCGGCGGTGTGCGGCGGCTGCGGCCCGCGCAGGTCGCCTTCGACCCGGCCGGGTCGGTCCCGGCGACGGTCGCCCACCGGATCCCGGAGGAGGACGGCGTGCTGTGCGAGCTGTCCGTGGAGGGCGGGACGGTGCAGGCCCGTCACCCGTACCCGGGCCCTGCCGTCGGCGACCGCGTGCGGCTGCGCCTCGACGGCGGGGTGGTGTTCTAGGTGGAGTTCGTCTACCAGTCGCTCGCCCAGGCGTTGGACGTCCTCTTCGGCGGGGACGGGCGCCTGTGGGCCGTCGTCGGGCGGACGCTGCTGCTCGCGGTCGAGTCGACGGCGATCGCGCTGGTGCTGGGGCTGCCCCTGGGCGCGTGGCTGGGCGAGCGGCGCACCCGCGCGCGGCGAACGGGCGTGGCGCTGGCCAACGCCGGCCTCGGGCTGCCCCCGGTCGTGCTCGGCGTGATGCTCGCGCTCGCCTACCTGCCGCTGTCGCGCTACCTGTCGCTGTCGCTGACCAACACGCTGGCCGGGATCGTCGTCGCCCAGGCACTGCTCGCGCTCCCGATCGTGATCGCCCTCACCGCGACCGCGGTCGACGGCCTCCCGAGAGGGCTGCTCGAGCAGGCGCGGGCCTTCGGCGCGCGGACGCCGGAGCGACTCCTGCTCGCCCTGCGTGAGGCGCGCGTCGGGGTGATGGCCGCGGTGATCGCCGCCGTCCTGTCCGCGCTGGCCGAGGTCGGCGCGGTGGTCATAGTGGGGGGCAACATCGACGGCTCCACCAACACGCTCGCGTCGACGATCCTGCTCGACCTCAGCCAGGCCGACTTCGGTCGTGCGACCGCGGACTCCCTCGTCCTGCTCACGCTCGTCGTGATCGTCGCGGCGACGCTCACGCGCGTCCAGCAGCGGGCGGCGCGATGAACCGGCGGGCGTTCGTGGGGACGGCCGTGCTCGCGCTGGCCGGGTGCGGGGACAAGCGCTTCGCCAACCAGTCGCTGAAGGCCGCCCAGAAGCGGGCGGTGGCCATCGACTACGCGTCCTACTACGCGCCGATCGAGGACGTGCGGCGGCTCGTGCGCGCGCGGGCGCACAACGTCGGCGCGCAGCTGACGCTGAGCGACGATCCCGCCGGCGTCGCCGCCCAGGTCGCCAACCTCAAGCGCTGGACCGCATCGCAGGGCGACTTCCGCGCGATCGCCGTGGCGCCGTTCGACGCCGCCGCCGTGGCGCCGGTGGTCGCCGGCGCCAAAGGGGTCGCGATCGTGAGCTTCATCACCGCGATCGAGGGCCAGGCAGCCGCGATCACGGTCGACCAGGCGCGGGCGGGGGCGCGGCTCGCGGCGCTGGCACCGGACGGGCCGGTGCTGCTGGTCGCGCCGCCGGAGGGCGCCGCCGTCCCGAGTCCGTTCGCTCCCGGGTGGGCGGCGGCCGCGCGGGCGATCGGGCGCACGCTGACCGTCGAGGCGACCGTCGCCGCGCAGGCCGTCGACGACGCGCGCGCGGCCGTGGCGGCGGCGCTCTCCCCCGCCATCACGGGCATCCTGTGCTGGAACGACGCGTGCGCGCAGGGCGCCGCGCAGGCGGCCGGTGGGCGCTGGGTGGGCGCGCTCGGAGCGCCCGGCCTGAGCGGGAGTGACTCGATCACGGCGCTGCGCCGCGGCCGCATCGACGCGCTCGTCACCCCGCGCCTGCGCGACCTCACCGACGCGCTCGTCGACCTCCCGCTCGCCTACGCCAGCGGCGGGGATCCCGGGTCGAAGACGGTCCCTTTCGTCGCGCTCGGGCGGCGGTCGCGCGCGCTGGACGCCTTCGCGTCAGACTTCGCGGCCTGATGGAGGATCTCGTCCGCATCGGCGCCGCCGCCACCGCCCTCGGCGTCAGCGTGGACACGCTGCGGCGCTGGGAGCGGGACGGGCGGGTGACCTTCGAACGCCGGGGTGGCCAACGCTTCCTGCCCGCCGACACCCTCGCCGACCTGCTGCGCACCCGTGCCCCGAGCGGGAAGACGAGCGCGCGCAACCGGATGACGGGCACCGTCCTCGCCGTCGAGATGGACGGGGTGATGGCGAAGATCGACCTCGCCTGCGGGCCCTACCGGATCGTGTCGCTGATGTCGCGCGAGGCGGCCGAGGACCTCGGCCTCAAGCCGGGCGACACCGCCGCCGCCGTCGTCAAGTCGACGACGGTGATCATCGAACGCGACTGATCCAGCTCCGCTTGGAGCCCGGCCGCGCGCACGAGCGCGAGGATGTCCTCCGGCGTCTCAGGGTCGGCTTGGAGCACGATGCGGGCGACCACCCCGCGCGCCGCCTTGACCATGTGGGTGACGGCCTTCCCCTCGAGCGTGACGGCGCGGACGCCGAGGAGCGTCGCGCGCCGCGGCCGCCAGGCCGCCGCGTAGGAGCCCGAGCGGAGGTCGAGGACGAGCCCCGGCTCGTCGGGGAGCGTCCTGGCCAGCGCGGGGCGCCAGTAGGCGGTCAGGGACTCGCGCAGGCGCGGGACCTTCGCGCCCATGTCGAGCGTGTAGGCGCAGATGCGGTCACCGGGCGCGACGACGCCGAACAGGGCGCTGGCGATGAGGACGCGGTCCCATGCGGACTCGAGCTCGGCCAGCCGCAGCTGGCCGTAGAGGACGCCGGTGTAGACCTCGGCGGCCGGCCCGGCGGGGGCGCCGGTGAGCTTGAGCGCCCGCAGCAGCCGCTCGCGCCGCTTCGTCACCGCCGGGGCGGCGAAGGCGAGCGTGTCGAGATTCACGGGCCCGCCCGCTGGCGTCGTCTTCCCGGCCGACGGTGGAAGCAGGACGCGGATCATGATTTCGTCCGGCCGGCCTTCGGCCTCTGGACGATGTCACCATAGGCTCGCGTGGCGATGGTGACCGTCGCCCTCGCTCTGGCCTCGGCGGCGTGCTACGGCATCTCCAACGTCATCGGCCCGCAGCTGGCGCGCACGCGGACGCTCGTCGCCGTCCTGGTCGTCTCGCACGCGGCGGCGCTGCTGGCGGCGATCGCCTACCTGCTCGTCGAGGGCGGGCCGGCGCTCGGCGGCGGGCCGCTGACGGTGGCCTTGCTGGCCGGCGCCGGCAACGCGGGCGGGCTGATCGGCTTCTACACGGCGGCGCAGCTCGGGCCGCTGTCCGTAGTGGCGACGATCGTGTCGGCAGGGACGATCGTGCCGGTCACCTGGGGCCTGCTCGCGCGCGGGGACGACCTGACCGCGCTGCAGGGCGCCGGCGTCGTGCTCGGGCTGGCCGGCTGCGTGCTCGCCGCGCGCCGGTCCGGGCCGGCGGACGACGCGCATCCGGACGCGCGGGCGGCGGCGCTGTGGGCGACCGGCTCGGCGCTCGCGTTCGGCGTCTTCCTGACCGCACTGCCCGAGGCCTCCGAGCACGGCCGGGCGTGGGCGCTCGTCGACGCGCGCGCGGCGCTGCTGGCGGTGATGGTGGCGTGGGCCGGGCGGCGGGTGCGCGCGGTGCGCATCCGCCGCGACACGCCGCTCGTCGCCCTGCCCGGCCTGATGCTGATGGCCGGGACGCTGCTCTACCTGATCGCTGCCGACCGCGGCCAGCTCTCGCTCGTCTCGGTCCTCAACGCGACCGCGCCCGTGTTCACGGTCGCGCTCGGCTTCGTGTTCCTCGGCGAGCGGCTGTCGCGGACGCAGACGATCGGGGTGGTCACCGCCCTCGCCGGGATCGTCCTGATCGCGTCGTAGGCGCCTTCGAGCCGGCGAAGCACGGCGAGACGCCGCAGACGTCGGTGAAGACGCCGTCGGGCCGGAGGAAGTCCGACTTCTGCTGCTGGGCGAGCCGGGAGCGGCGGGGCAGCTCGTGCGGGTCCTCGCCCTCCGACGGCGGCGTCTCCGTCTTCGGCGGCACGGGCGAGCCGGAGTCGAACAGCGAGATCAGCGCCGAGCCGGCGTAGGTCGACCCGGCGACGGCGGGGATGCCGAACAGCGGGTCTCTGTCGGTGTCGCGGCCGGGCTCGGCCCACGGGGTGAACGCGTGCGCGCCGACCGTCCTCGCCTCCACCTTGGCCGCGTAGTTGGTGACCTGGTGGTCGCCGAGGCCGATCTGCATGAGCACCTTGTGCACGGGCGTGTTCGGATACGGATCGCGCGTGATGTGCTCCGCGTAGCCGTCCGTCTCCGCGCGGTCCCACAGCATCTGCAGCAGCTGCAGCAGCACCGGGCGCTCCAGTTCGTCCGGATACGCGTCGTAGAGGATGCCGGCGTACGTGTTGAAGTCCACGCTGCGGCGCAGCAGCGTCGAGTAGTTCATGCCGTTGACGCCCAGCGCCCCGCGATCGAGGTCGGGCGCGACGGCGATCAGCCCGCCGCCGATGATGCCGCCCTGGCTGTTGCCGTCGTAGTACAGGCGTGTCGTGTCCAGCACCGACTTCCCGCCGACCTGGAACGCGGCGTTGGTCCCGAGTCCTTGCGGATGGATCATCGCCCGCCCGAGGTAGAGCGCGTTCAGCATCCCCTGCTGCACGCGGTCGGCCAGCTTGGGGAAGTTCGAGATGTCGGTGAGGATCGTGGCGACGGTGGGGATGTCGCAGTCGGGCAGGTAGAGCGGGATGGCCGGCGGGTCGGGGGTGTCGGTGCAGGCCATGCCGCTCCAGTCGGTCGCGCAGAACACGAAGCCGTGGTTCTGGGAGAGCGTCTTGAGCTGGCTCTGGTTGACCTCGTCGCGGCTGCCGAGCAGGCCGTGCCCGTAGATGCCCGCCCGCAGCGGCGCGCCGTCGGCGGCGACCCGCGGGATGTTGCAGGTGAAGCGCGCCGCCTGCGTGTTGCCGGGCATCTGCGCCGGCAGGCCCTTCGCATAGTTGAACGTCCCGCCCGACGCGCAGGTCAGGTCGTTGAGGTAGCACGGCACCTCGACCGTCCCGTCGACCCGGCGCAGGACCTGCTCCTCCGGGTTGTCGGTGACCTTGGTGATGGCGAACGTCGGGGACGCACCCTGCACCTTCAGGTCCGCGAGGTTCGTGTCCCCCAGCTGCTTGAAGGCGTCGTCGCGGATGTGCAGCATCCGCTCGGACAGGTTCCGCTCGCTGGCGACGGTGAAGTCCCAGGCCAGGAAGAGGTCGTCGCGGTCGACGCCCGAGCGCGCGAGGGTGCGGAACAGCGATTCGAAGTGGGCGCGGCGCTGCTCCAGCGACACGTCGGTGCTGACGGTCCCGTCGCGCAGGGCGGCGAACGCGGTGCTCGCGCGGACGACCGACCCGTCGGCGGAGCGCATGTGGCGCAGGGCGACGACGTAGCGGTGGCCCTCGAGGAAGTTGCGGGCCGGGCGGATGATGACGTTGCGGTCCGCGTCGTGCTTCGGGTTGACGTCGAGCTCGGTCCACACCGGCCAGCGCCGCACCGTCGCCCCCGCCTTTACCCCGTCCGAGATGACGCGGATGTCGAGCGACATCCGCCGCCGCACCGCCGAAATCCTCGATTCGCTGCCGATCGGCGAGCGCTTCGACTGGGTCGACACGGTGGCGATCGAACTGACCACGCAGATGCTCGCGATCCTGTTCGACTTTCCGTGGGAGGACCGGCGCAAGCTG
>CAXTBB010000004.1:48698-172968 GCA_964242305.1 uncultured Solirubrobacteraceae bacterium | reverse complement strand
GTGACCGAGCCGGTCAAGCCGCTGCTGGACGTGGTGATCGTGTCCTCCCAGATGCACGTCTACATCAGCCAGTCCGATCGCGGCGAGTTCGTGATGGGGTCGGAGATCGAGCCGTGGACGACCTACCGGACGCGGAACACGCTCAACTTCCTGCAGGATCTGACGCGCCACACCGTCGAGCTGTTCCCGCAACTCGAGCACGCCCGCATCCTGCGCGCGTGGGCCGGGCTCTGCGATCTCAGCCCGGACTACAGCCCGATCCTGGGAGCGACGGAGGTCGAGAACTTCCACGTCAGCGCAGGGTGGGGGACCTATGGCTTCAAGGCGGCGCCGATCGTCGGAAAGACCCTCGCCGAGCTCGTCGCGACGGGGCGCACGCCTGACCTGATCGCGCCGTTCACGCTCGAGCGCTTCTACGAGGACGAGCTCGTCTCCGAGCTCGCCGCCGCGGCGGTCAGCCACTGATGCCGCGCGCGGCCGTCGTCACCGAAGACCGCGAGCCGCGGACGGCGCCGCCGACCGTGACGTACCGGCTGGTGGCGTCGTGTCCGGATCGTCCCGGCATCGTCGCCGCGGTCTCGCGCTTCCTGTTCGCGGCCGGAGCGAACATCGTCCGTTCGGACCAGTACTCCACGGACCCCGATGACGGTGCGTTCTTCCTGCGGATGGAATTCACGGTCGCCGGTGACGGGGACCGGCTCGCCGAGCGGTTCGGGCTCGCCGTCGCCGAGCCGTTCGCGATGCAGTGGCGGCTGTGGAACGCCGCCGCCCGCAAGCGCGTCGCCCTGCTCGTGTCGCGCTACGACCACTGCCTGCAGGACCTGCTGTGGCGGTCACAGCGCGGTGAGCTCGACGCCGAGGTCACCCTGGTGATCTCCAACCACGCGGATCTTGCCGACGAAGTCGAGTCGTTCGGCGTGCCCTATCACCACGTGCCGGTCACGCCGGAGACCAAGCCGGAGGCCGAGGCGGCGATGCTCGCCCTGCTCGCCGACCGTTGCGACCTCGTCGTCCTCGCCCGCTACATGCAGATCCTGTCGGCCGGCTTCCTCGACGATGTCGGCGTCCCTGTCATCAACATCCACCACTCCTTCCTGCCGGCGTTCGCCGGCGCGGGCCCGTACGAGCGGGCCAAGGAGCGCGGGGTCAAGCTCGTCGGCGCCACCGCGCACTACGTCACGGAGGAGCTCGACGCCGGGCCGATCATCGAGAAGGACGTCGTGCGGGTCACGCACGCTGACGACGTCGAGGCCCTCACCCGGATGGGCGCCCTCATCGAGCGCGCCGTCCTGTCGCGCGCCGTGCAGTGGCATTGCGAGGATCGCGTGCTGCGCGACGGCAACACCACGGTGGTGTTCTGACGCCGCCCCGCGCGCTCGGGGCATGAGCGCATCCGCCGCCGCGGTGTCCACGATGGCCCGTCCAGCGGAGCTCATCCGTCAGACCGCGACACGCGGTGATCGTTGTCGACGCTGAACGCGCTGCGGCGCATGGCGTCTCGTGCAGGCATCAGCGATGACCGCGCGACGCAGGCTGCCGATGACTCGCTGAGGTGCGCCTCGTCTGTTACCCGCACGCACCGCTGCGAGCGTCGGTCTGGTCGATGCGACACGACCTACCCCGCTCTCGCACTCGGCCTCGATGAGGCTCTCCCTGCTGACCGGAGACAGTGAGAGCGCCGCACGTTCACAGCGATCTCTCAGCGAAGTCGGGCCTGACTCGCAGGATCGGCCGACACGCTGCGCCGCATCCGTTCTTCCCGCCGAAAGCGAAGCGTGTCGTGAGTGTCCTCACCGAAGCGCGGCCCGATGCGCCGCCCCCCGGCGCGCGGCGCCGCCGTCCTGTTGGTGTCCTGCTGCTCGGCGTCGCCGCCGTGGTGGCGGTGGTCGGGGCCGTGCTCGCGGTGGGATCGTCCGGCGGCGGCTCGACCGCGGCGGCCACGACGCAGACCGCGACGGTCAAGCGCGGCGTCATCCAGTCGACGGTGTCGGGCAGCGGGTCGCTGTCGGCGCAGCGCGATCGGGAGCTCGCCTTCGCCACGGCGGGAACGATCAAGACGGTCAACGTGGGGGTCGGCGACCACGTCGCGAAGGGGCAGGTCCTCGCCCGCCTGGAGACGGCGGCGGGCGGGACTCGCCGGCTGCGGGCCCCGTTCGCGGGCACCATCGCGTCCGTGGCCGTTGGCGCGGGGGACACGGTCGGCGGCGCCTCGTCGTCAGCGAGCACCGCGGGCGCCGGTGCGTCGAGCTCGAGCGGCGACACGACCACGGCCTTCGAGCTGGTCTCGCTGAAGGCGTACGACATGAGCGTCTCGCTGTCCGAGAGCGACATCGGCAAGGTCAAGAAGGGCCAGGCGGCGACCGTGACCGTGGACGCGACGGGCGATGAGCTCGCCGCGCGCGTCGAGCGCGTCTCGCTCCTGCCGGCGTCGTCGTCGTCGGATTCGTCGACGGGGACCTCCTCCTCGAGCAGCGCGGTGTCGTACTCGGTGACGCTGCGGCTCACGCAGACCTCGCCGGACCTCAAGCCGGGGATGAGCGCCAGCGCGGACATCATCACCGGCGAGACGACGGGGTTGACGGTCCCTACGGCGGCCCTGCGCGGGAGCACCGTCACCGTCGTGGCCGGCGGCAAGAAGACGACCACGCAGGTGCAGACGGGCGCGGCGGGCGACACGGTCACGCAGGTCGTCAGCGGCCTGAACGCGGGCGACGTCGTGCAGGTCACCTCGGCGAGCGCTCGGGCGGGCGCAGCGTCGAGCGCCTCGTCGTCCGACGACGATCAGCAGCAACGGCAGCCGGGTCCCGGCGGGTTCGGTGGCACCGGCGGTCCGCCCGGCGGGGGTGCCGGCGGCCCCCCGAGCGGAGGGTTCGGCGGATGAGCGCCGCCCCCGTCATCGACGTCCGCGGGCTGCGGCGCACCTACGTCATCGGGGAGGACATCGCGGTCCACGCCCTGGCCGGCGTCGACCTGCGCATCGAGCGGGGCGAGTACGTGGCCATCATGGGCGCGTCGGGCTCGGGCAAGAGCACGCTGATGCACATCCTGGGCTGCCTGGACGTGCCGACCTCGGGTGCGTTCCGGCTGGACGGCGTGGACGTCGCCGACTACGACGACGACGAGCTGGCCGACCTGCGCAACGGCAAGATCGGCTTCGTCTTCCAGGCGTTCAACCTGGTCCCGCGCACGCCCGCGATCGCGCAGGTCGCGCTGCCACTCGCCTACGCCGGCGTGCCGCGCCGGCAGCGGCGCGAGCGGGCGGCGTGGGCGCTGCGGGCGGTCGGCATGGGCGACCGCGTGGCGCACAAGCCGTCCGAGCTCTCCGGCGGGCAGCAGCAGCGCGTGGCCGTCGCTCGCGCGCTGGTGATGAACCCGGCGCTCATCCTCGCCGACGAGCCGACCGGCAACCTGGACTCCCGTTCCACCGACGACGTCCTCGCGTTGTTCGACGGGCTGCACGACCAGGGGCGGACGATCGTCGTCATCACGCACGAGCGCGATGTCGCCACGCGGGCCGGGCGCGTCGTGACGATGGCCGACGGCGTCGTCGTCGCCGACGAGCGCGCCGGGGTTCCCGCGTGAACGCCTCCGAGACGCTGGGGGCCGCCTTGGGAGGGATCCTGGCGAACAAGCTGCGCAGCGGGCTGACGATGCTCGGGTTGTGCATCGGCGTCGCGGCGGTGATCGCGCTCGTCGCCGTCGGCAACGGCTCCAAGCAGCAGGTGCAGGCGTCCATCAACGCGCTCGGCACCAACGTCCTGCAGGTCCAGCCGCAGGGCGGCGGCTTCGGCCCCGGCAGCGCGTCGTCGAGCGTGACCCTCACCCAGGACGACGCCGGCGCGCTCGTGGACGCCTTCAACGCCCCCGACGTCAAGACGGCCGCCCCGGTCGTGCAGGCGTCGAGCCCGACGCTGGTGGCCGGCTCGACCAGCTACTCGCCGTCCACCTTCGCGGGGACGACGCCGGCCTACCTCAAGACGAAGGACCTCAGCATCGCGACGGGCGCGGCCTTCACGAGCAAGGACGTCGCGGCCCACGCGCGCAAGGTCGTGCTCGGGTCGACGGTGGTGGCGAGCCTGTTCCCGTCGGGGAACGCGATCGGTCAGAGCGTCCGCGTCAACGGAACGTCGTTCACCGTCGTCGGCGTGCTCGAGAGCAAGGGCTCCAACGGCGCCCAGGACCAGGACGACGTCGTGCTGACGCCGATCACCGCCGCGCAGGACGCGCTGACGGGCTACGGCTCGCTGAGCTCCATCGTCGTCCAGGCGAAGTCGGCCGGCGCCCTGGACGCTGCCGAGGCCGAGGTCAAGTCCATCCTCGACGACCGCCTCGACGTGACGGACACCAGCGACCCCGGCTACTCGGTCATCAACCAGGCGTCGGTCCGTCAGGCGTCGAGTGCGAGCACGGACGTCTTCACCACGCTGCTCGCGGCGGTGGCGGCCATCTCGCTGCTGGTCGGCGGCATCGGCGTCATGAACATCATGCTCGTGTCCGTCACCGAGCGCACGCGCGAGATCGGCGTGCGCAAGGCGATCGGGGCCCGCCGCGGGGACGTCCTCAAGCAGTTCCTCACCGAGGCGGTCCTGGTCTCCGTCTTCGGCGGCCTGCTCGGCGTGGTGATCGGCATCGTCGCGAGCCAGTTCGAGATCGCGGGCGTGCAGCCCGTGGTCGAGGGCTCGGCTGTCGTGCTCGCCTTCTGCGCCTCGGTCGCGTGCGGCCTGTTCTTCGGCACCTACCCCGCGGCGCGAGCCGCCCGGCTGCGCCCCGTCGAGGCGCTGCGCTTCGAGTAACCCAACCCAAGTCAGGACGATCATGAGCACACGCACCATCCCGACTCGCCCGCCGTCCGCCGACGGGGGCGACCCACCGTGGCGCGACGGCGACGACGGGGACTTCACGCCCCCGCCGCGCCGCCCGCGCCGCCGCCTGGTCACGCCGCTCACCGGGGCGCTCGTCGCGGTGCTCATCGCCGCGCTGGGCTTCCTCGCGGGCGTCGAGGTCCAGAAGAGCAGCGGCTCCTCTGCGACTGCCGCAGCCGGCACGCGGCCGACGTTCGCCGGCGCCCCGCCCAGCGGTGCGTTCCCCGGTGGTGGCCAGGCGGGCGGTCAGGGCACGACGGGGACCGTCAGCTCGATCAAGGGCGGCGTCCTCTACGTCAAGGACAGCGACGGCACCACGCTCGAGGTCAAGGTCTCCGACAGCACGAAGGTGACCCGCACCGCCGCCACCACCGCCGGGAAGGTCCACCCCGGGGACACCGTCACCGTTCAGGGGAAGACCTCCGGCGCGACCGTGACGGCCACGAGCGTCACCGCCACGGCGAGCAACTGATGGCCGACCGCCCCTCCGTCACCGTCGTGTCGCTGACCGTCCTCGCCGGAGCGGCGACGGTCGTCGCCGGCACCGCGGTCGACACCGCCGGATCCGCCACCACCGGCGCGACCCGGGTCGTCGCCGTGGGGGCCGGGACCGTGCGGTCGACGGTGACGGCGCGCGGGGCGCTGGCGGCGGCGACGGACACGGCGGTCGACTTCACGACGTCCAGCCGCATCAGGACGGTCTACGTCGAGGAGGGCGACCACGTCAAGAAGGGACAGCTGCTCGCGCGACTGGACGACACCGCCCAGCGAGCGGCGCTGACGGCGGCGAAGGCCGCGCTCGCGGCGGCGGGGTCGACGGCCGGCGGCGCGTCGAGCGCGGGCGCGAGCGGCGGGGGCGCGGCCGGCGGCGGGGGCACGTCGGGCGCAAGCGGCGGGGGGACGACTGGCGTCGGAGGGCCGACCGCCGCAGCGACACCGTCGCCGACGCCTATGCGGGCGCCGAGGCCCGGCAAGACGCCGACGCCGACGCCCACCGCGTCGCCGACCCCCAGCCCGACGCCGACGCCGACGGCGACCGCAACCACGACGCCCGCGCCAACCGTCAGCGCGACGCCGACGCCGATCCCTTCGCCGACGCCGACGCCCCAACCGACCGCGACGCCGACCCCTTCGCCGACGCCGACGCCGACGCCCCAACCGACCGCGACGCCGACGCCGTCCAGCAGCGCGTTCCCGACCCGCACTCCCAGCGGGGGCGCGTCCGCGGGCAGCGCCCCGGCAACGACCGGATCGAGCTCCGGGTCGGGACGCTCCGGCGGAGGAGCCGACACGGCGACGCTCAGCCAGGCCGTCCGGACGGCCCGCGCGGCACTCACCGCCACCCGCCTGCGCGCGCCCATCGGTGGCACCATCGCTCAGGTCAACGGGAAGGTCGGCGAGTCGGCGAGCGACCTGACGTCCTCCTTCACCACCATCGTCAACCCCCGCCGCTACACGGTGGACGTCTCCGTCGGTGAAGACGACGTCACCGCCGTCCACACGGGCCAGGCGGCCACGGTCGCGGTCGACGCCGTCAGCGGCCTCCGGCTCGCCGGCCGGGTGACGAGCGTCGGCCTCGTCCCCGACTCCTCCGACGGAGCGTCGGCGGTCACCTATCCGGTCACGATCACGCTCGAAGCCCCCACGCAGCGCGCGCGGGCGGGCATGACCGCGGAGGTCCGCATCACGACCGCGCGCGCCTCAGGCCTGTCCGTCCCGTCGCAAGCGCTTCGCGGCCAGGTCCTCACGCTCGTCCGCGACGGCGATCGCACCACGGTGCGGGTCGCCACCGGCCTCGCCGGCGACGAGCGCACCATCGTGACGAGCGGGCTGTCCGCCGGCGATCAGGTGCTCGAGACCTCGGCGTCGGCGCAGGCCGGCGCCCGCGCCGCGGCCGATCCCTCGACGACGAGCACGACCACGTCGCGCCTTGGCGCCACCGGCTTCCGCGGCGGCTCACCCCCGGCGGGCGGCTTCCCCGGTGTCACCGGCGGCCGACCCTGACCCACCATCGAAACGAGATCCAGGTGCACACCACCCGACTCGCCGTCGCCCTGACGGCCGGCGCCCTCCTCATCGCCGGCTGCGGCGGCTCTGACACTCCCGCGGTGCAGACGCCGGCGGGACAGCGACCACCCGGCGGCGGGTTCCTCACCGGAGCCAACGCGACCAAGCTGGCCAGCGCCCTCGGCGTCTCCGAGGCGAAGCTGCAATCGGCGCTCACGTCGATCGCGCCGCAGGGCGGACCGCCCGGCGGTGGACAGGGAGGACCCCCGTCCGGTGGCAACGGAACGCCGCCTACGGGCGGCCCGACCGGACCGCGCGGAGCGCGAGGGCCGGGCGGCGGCCAGCTCGCCGGCCAGCTCGCCGAGAAGCTCGGGCTGTCCGAGGCGAAGGTGACCAAGGCCCTCCAGTCCGTGATGCCTCAGCGCCCGGGCAGCTGATCGATCGCGAGAGCCTGAACAGGACCTGATCGCCGCGGGAGCGATTCAGGCGTCCGTCAGGTACCCCGGTGCATGCTCGGCACATGCCGCCGAGCGTGACCGTCGCAGCGAAGCGCGTCGGCCGATGCTGGTCGCTCGCCTCTTCGACAGCCGGTCTGGTGGCGTTGACGATCGCGTTGCGGGTGCCGTTCGCCACGGCCCCGCTGGGCATCGACGAGGGTGGGCTCGCCTTCGTCGCCCGTGGCTGGGGCGACCCGGGCCGCTCCCTCTATGGCCCGTACTGGGTCGACCGGCCGCCGCTCCTGCTCGCGCTGTTCAAGCTCGCCGGCCTGGCCGGCCCGCTCGGGATCCGGCTGCTCGGGGCGGGCGCCGCGGGTGCGCTGGTCGTGGCCGTCTCGCGATTGGCGACGGCGGTCGGCACCCGCAGGACGGGTCGGGTCGCGGGACTGGTCACGGCGATGGCGGCGGGCTCCTATGCGCTGCGAGCGGTCTTCACCCCGGGCGAGTTGCTGGCCGCCGTGCCCGCGGCCCTGTCGGTCCTCTGCCTGCTGCGATCCCGCGCCGGCGACCTGCGCCGGCTCTTCGGGGCGGGCGTGCTCGCCACGTCGGCGTTCCTCGTCAAGCAGTCCTTCGTCGACGCGCTCGCGGCGGGCGTCGTGTGCGTCGCAGCCGACGGCCTGGCGCAACGCCGCGTGCCCGTGCGCCGGCTGGCGACCTTCGCGGCGGGCGCGCTGGTGCCGCTGCTCGGGATCGCGGCGTGGTTCGCGGTCGTTCCGCGGCAGGCCGGTCAGTTCCCCTACGCGCTGATCGGCTTCCGCATCGACGGGTTGCACGCGCTCGCCGTGTCGAACCTCCCGATCCCCGTCCGGCTGCGGCGGTTGGGTGCGCCCGCATTGGGATCGGGCCTGATCCTCGCCCTCGCGGTCGCTCCGATGGGACTGCGGCGGCGGCGCCACGATCGCGCGCTCACGGCGACGCTCGGTGCCTGGACCGGCACCGGCCTGCTGGGCGTGCTCGGCGGCGGCAGCTACTGGGCGCACTACCTGATCCAGCTCATCGCGCCCGCCGCGGTGCTGTGCGCGGTCGGACTCGACGCGGCCCCGCGCGTGCGTCGCGGCGCCGGGCTGTTCGCGATCGTGGCGGTCGTGCTGGCCGTCAACGGCCTGGGTGCGATCGGCCAGGGGCTCGCCCGCGGCCCTCGCAGCGACGTCGCCGTCGCCGACTTCATCCGCGCCCGGGCCAAGCCCGGCGACACGCAGTACGTCATGTACGCCCGCGCGAACGTGGACTACTACAGCGGGCTGCCGAGCCCCTTCCCGTACGCGTGGAGCCTCATGCTGCGCACGATCCCCGGCGCGCGGGGCCAGCTGGTGAGGCTCCTCGCCTCACCCCGGCGCCCGACCTGGGTGGTCGGCTGGCAGGCGCCACGCCGGTGGGGCCTCGACCCCGACGGCAGGATCGCGGCTGACCTGCGCCGGTCCTACCGCGTCGAAGCGGTGATCGACGGCCATCGCGTCTATCACCGTCGGGCGCCCGCCGGTCAGCGTTCGGCGAGCGCCGGCACCGGGGCGGCGTAGCCCTCACCGGGATGCTCGTCCTGGATGCCGTGGCGGCTGAGCGCCACGTAGGCGACGAGGGCGACGATCGCGGCGAGCCCGATGGCCGTGACGGTGCCGTCACCCCAGCCGAGACCGCTCTGCGCGGGCGGCTTGCCCATCCAGTCGGCGAACGACGCGCCGAGCGGCCGGGTGACGACGTACGCGGCCCAGAAGCCGGTGATCGGGTTCAGGAGCCCGCGCCACCAGAGCAGCGCGGGCACGGCGATCACGCCGCCGAAGAGCAGGGCCGAGGGGAGGAAGCCGAGGTTCAGGGTGATCGCGGTCAGGTCGCCCGCGGCGGTGCCCAGCGCGAACGTCGACAGGACCGTGAGCCAGTAGAAGGACTCGCGACGGCGGGTGGTGATGCTGTGGATGGACAGCGTCCCCTCGCTGCGCTGCCAGCGCCAGAAGACGACGCCCACGATCACGGCCCAGGCCGGCGTGGTGATCGCGTACGAGAGGCTCGCGCCGTCGTGCACGCCGTCGGCGGCCATGGTGCCGAAGACGGCGACCATCAGGACGGCGAACCAGTACCGCACGGGGTCGTAGGTCCGCGCGCGGGTCTGGATCCGCAGCGCCCACCAGAAGCCGATCACGCCGACGAGCCCGGCCAGGACGAGGTTGGTGTTGCCCAGGAAGTCCGACGCGGCTTCGCCGACGCCGGTGGTCAGGACCTTGATGATCCAGAAGACGACGGTGATCTCGGGGACCTTCGCGGTGAGCGGCTCGAGCGGGGAGACCCGAGATCGCGGGGAGCGCAGCATGGGGAAGGGTGCCTTTCGGGGAGGGGAATCCGAGGATGGCACCGGTCACCTAACCGCTTCCTGAACACGAGGCCGGCGGCGTCTGGTCGCGCTTGCTGATCGTCAGGTAGACGACCAGCGTCAGGATCAAGCTGAGGAAGAGGTAGCTCGTTCCCGTCGTGCCGAGGTTGAGACCGCCGTACGCGTGGCTGTTCTGCGACATCTCGTCGCCGATGGACGCGCCCAGCGGACGGGTGAGGACGTAGACCAGCCAGAACGACAGCACCGGACCGGCCTTGAAGGCGAAGTGCGCGACGGCGACGGCGGCGATGGTGGCGGCCCAGATGGCGATCGACACCGCGTAGCCGAGGCTGGCCTGCTCGCCCAGCAGGTCTCCCGCAGCCGTCCCGAGCGCGAACGTGAACAGGATCGTGAGCCAGTAGAACGCCTCGCGCCGAGACGTCACGATCGTATGGATGGACAGCGTGCGCTCCTTGGCGTACCAGGCTGCGAACACGCCGGCCAGGATGACGGCGAACACCGGCGTGCTCAGCGTGAGCGGCACGTTGTACTCGTCGGTCATGGTGTCGGTGATCAGCGTGCCGAACACGCTGATGACGACAACGGTCGCCCAGTAGACGCCGGGCACGTAGCGAGGCAGCCGGAACTGGACGGCGAGGAGGACGGCCAGGAGCGCTCCGGAGACCAGCGTGGTGTTGGTGAGCCCGAAGCCGAGCGTGTCGTTGACGTAGTCCGCGGCGGTCTCGCCGACCGTCGTGCACATGATCTTGATCAGCCAGAAGAAGATCGTGACCTCGGGGACCTTGTTGCGCATCGTGCGCCCGATCGAGCGGGCGTCCACGGCGGCGGGTGCGGTAGGTGACATGGGGCGGAGCGTCGGGCGCGGCGCCTTGCGGTGTCCTGACTGCGGCGCCAATGCCGTGACGGCGTTCAGCTTCCGATCAGGGTGCGCCGCGTAGCCTCGGCGCGCTCCCGATGCACCACCACGTGACGCCATGAGCGCTGTCCTCGCCGCCGCCGGCGCCGGCCTGGCCGTCTTCGTGGAGTTGCTGGAGGCGCTCGCGATCCTCCTGGCGGTGGGGAGCACCCGCTCGTGGCGCGACGCCTGGCTGGGTGCGGCAGCGGCCGCGGTGGCGTGCGCCGCGCTGGCCGTCGTCGCCGGGCCGGTGCTCATCGAACGTCTCGGCTTGACGGCGCTGCGATTGGTGATCGGGCTCGGGCTGCTGTGGTTCGGTGCCAACTGGCTGCGCAAGAACGTCCTCCGGGTCGCAGGACGCAAGCAGCGGTCGTCGTCGGCCCGCGAGTACGAGGAGGTGGCTCAGGCCACGCGTGGCGTCACCGACTGGGTCGCGTTCACGGTTGCGTTCAAGGGGGTGCTGCTCGAGGGCATCGAGATCGTGCTGATCGTGTCGGTGCTGGCCGGCCGGCCGTCCGGCGCCGGTCCCGCCGTCCTCGGGGCGGTGGCGGCGGCCGTCGTGGTGGCGGCGCTGGGCACCGCGCTCAGGCGCCCGCTCGCCCAGCTGCCCGAGACCGAGCTCAAGCTCGTGGTCGGGGTGCTGCTGACCGCGTTCGGCGTCTTCTTCGTCGGGCAGGGCGCCGGCGTGGACTGGCCCGGTGGCGACGCCGCTCTCCTGTCCCTGGTGGCGCTCGTGAGCGCGGGCGCGTGGGTGACGATCCGGCTGCTCGAGCGGCCGGTCAGCGCGCCGGGCTGACGGCCACGCCGGTGGCCGGCAACGTCAGGACGAAGCATCCACCCGGCCCCGGGCCGAGCGTGACGTCGCCGCCGCAGGAGCGGGCGAGCCGCCGGGCGAGCGAGAGGCCCAGCCCGGCACCCCCCGGCTGATCGTCGCCCTGGACACCCGGTTCGAACACGTGTTCCCGCAGGACGTCGGCGAGGCCGGGACCGTCGTCGCGGACCGCCAGCCGGACGACGCCGTTGTCCGCGGACAGCTCGAGCGTGACGTGGCTCGCGGCGTGCCGGCGGGCGTTCTCGAGGAGCGGGCCCAGCGCGCGGCGGACGACGTCCGGATCCCCCTCTGCCGCCGGGACCTGGGCCGGGCCGGTCACGACGACGTCGTCGACGTCACGAGCGATGGCACCCAGGTCGACCGCGCCGGCGCTCGAGACGATCTCCCCGCGCGCGATGGCGAGCAGCGTGTCGATCGTGTCGGTGAGCCGCTCGGTCTGCTCGACGATGGCGCGCAACGCCTGCGCGCGTTCCGCGTCCCCGGCGTGGCGCCCGAGCGCCAGCTCGGCGCGGCCGCGGATGCCGGCCATGGGCGTCCGCAGCTCGTGGGCGACGTCGGCGGCGAACCGCTGCTCGTGGCGGCGCGACGCAGCGATCCTGGCGAGCAGGTGGTCGAGGGTCGCGGCGAGACCGGTCAGCTCGTCGCGCGGCGGGCCCATCTCGAAGCGGCTGTCGAGGTCGTGGGCGCCCCACGCCTCGGCCTGTTCGGTCATCTGGGCGACCGGGCGCAGCGCTCCGCTGACCGCGGACCGGATCGCAATGAACCCGGCGATCAGCACGAGCGCGGCGATCACCAGCGACCCGGCCAGGACCAGCTCCCGCAACCGTTCGACGGACGCGGTCGAGATCGCGACCACGACCGCGCCGACGACCGGTCCGTCGTCGTCGGCGCGGACGGGCTCGGCGCGCAGCTCGAGGTCGTGCGGCGCATGACGGCGGACCACGCTCGCGCGGCGGCCGAGGGCGACGGCGAGGCGGTCGACCCGCGGCGAGGCGTCGTTGGGCCGCTCGAGCACACGCCGTCCCTGCAGGATCCACGCCTGCCGGTCCAGCGTGTCGTCGTTGGCGGGATCGCCGATCTCGATGCGATCACCGCGAACGCTCAGCGCGGCCAGCTGAGCCGCCGACCGCTCGCGCAGCAGCGACCCCGTCTGGTGCGTCACCTCATGGCCGAGGAGGACGTTGCCGAACACGAGCAGCGCGGCGAGCCCGACGGCGAGCGTCGAGAGCGACGCCAGGAGCAGGCGCGTCCGGAACGTCACTTGAGCGCGTATCCGACGCCGCGGAGCGTCTCGATCGCCTCCGGCAGCTCGGCCTGGCGCAGCTTGCGCCGGATCCGGGCGAGGTACGCGTCGAGGGTGTTGTCATGGACGATCGCGCCGTCCGGCCACGCGGCGGCCACGAGGGTGGCGCGGCGCACGACCGCGCCGGGCGTCGCGGCGAGCGCGGCGAGCAGGCGGAACTCCGTCGGGGTGAGCGGCACCGAGCGTTCGCCGTTGCCGATCGAGTGCGTCGACGGGTCCAGGCGGATGCCGCTCTGGCTTGGCCTCGGCGGCACGTCGGGCGCCCGGCGGACCAAGGCACGGACGCGAGCGATCAGCTCGGCGAGGGCGAACGGCTTGGTCAGGTAGTCGTCACCGCCCGCGCTGAACCCACTGACCCGGTCCGGCACGGCGTCGCGGGCCGTGAGGAACAGCACCGGAGCGGTCACGCCCCGCGCCCGGAGCGCCTGGCACACGTCCCGGCCGTCAGCGTCCGGCAAGCCGATGTCGAGCACCAGCGCGGCGGGGACGTCGCTCGCGAAGCTGCGCATGGCGTCGGCGCCCGTCGTCGCGACCCGCACCTCGTAGCCCTCCCGGCGCAGCGCCCCGGCGACGATGGCGCGCAGCTCGGCGTCGTCCTCGCAGAGGCCGATGGCCGTCATGGCCTGTCACACGGCGCGGGCACCACGGGCAGCGTAGATCCGGACCGGGCTCCGCCGACGCGCGTTCAGGTTCGTGTCAGGTGCGACGGGCGACCCTTCGTGGATGCCGCACCTCTCCGAGCTGCACGGCGCCGCAACGCACCTGGCGATCGTCGGCGTTCCCCTCTACGCGCTCCTGCTCGGGCTGCGCGCCACCCGTCGCGGCGGCCGCGCGACCGCGGCGTGGGAGCCCTGGGTGCTCGGCGCCGCCGGAGTCGGCGTCGCGCTCAGCGGGCTCACGGGCCTGCTGGTCCGGGGACAGAGCCAGACGGAGCTGCGCGGATCCGACGTGACGGTCGGGACGGTCCACTTCTGGTTGGGGATCGCCATCGCCGCCGGCATCGTCGTCCTCGCCGGATTGCGCGTCCGGCGGGCGACGACGCTGGCGACCACGCTGGCCGCCGTCGCGCTCGTCGCGGTGCTTGCCCAGGGCTACTTCGGCGGCCGCATGACCTACGAGCACGGGGTCGGATTGCAGGCCCTGGGCCAGGGCCGCCAGACAGCGACGGGAGCGTCGGCGCTCCATGTCGCCCTCGCCAAAGGGACGTCAGACGTCGCGGCCGGCCGGGCCGCCTTCGGCCGGTCGGGGCTGGGGTGCGCCAGCTGTCACGGTGATCAGGCTCAGGGCGCGCGCGGACCGCGCCTGGCCGGCGGGAAGCACCTCGACGAGTTCCGCCGGGTGCACCGCGCCGGCCTGTTCCCTCCGGCCGTCGTCACCGATCGCGACTTCGCGGTGATCAACGCCTATCTGAAGACCCTGCCTACAGGGCGAAGTGCGGGTTCTCGATGACGCCGATGACGTTCCCCGACGGATCCAGGACGCTGGCCACGCGGATCCCGTCACCGACGTCGGTGACCGGCTCGCGTGCACGCGCGCCCGCCTCGAGCAGCCGGGCGAGCGCCTCGTCGCAGTCGCCGGCGCCCCAGTAGGTGATCGGCCCGTCCTCCAGCGACCCGTCGGGGTTGAGGGCGAGCTCGTAGCCGGCCACCTGGTAGCCGACGTAGAAGGGCTGGTCGAAGTAGGGCTCGATGCCGAGCAGCCGCGTGTACCAGGCCTTGCTGGCGTCGAGGTCGTCGGTCGGGTAGATGATGGTGCGCAGTCCGAGGAACATGGACCGAAGCATCCCAAGCCGCGGCCCCGGTGCGCGTGATCGGCGTAACCGGCACGGGCCGCCAGCAAGGCCAGGCTCGCGTCGGGGTGCCGGCGGCGCAGCCGCATCAGGTGCTGGAGGCGCCTGACGCGCGCGAAGCGCTTCGGGCCGTAGCCGACGTGCGCGGCGAACCGCCTGCGCAGCTGGCGCTGGGACAGCGACGTCAGGTCGGCGAGCCGGGCCACGGCGAGGGTGGGGTCGTGACGCAGGAGCTCGGCGGCGTGCCGGACGGCCGGGTCCGCCGGCGCGGGGCGGCCGGCCGACGAGACCCAGGCGAGCAGCGCCCGCGAGCCGGCGCCGAGCCGGCCCGCCTGCACCAGGTCGTGGGCGCGACGCACGAACCCGTCCGGCAGGACGAGCCAGTCGTCCGTCGCAGCCTCGAAGCGCACCCGCCCAGAGGGCCTCGTCGGCGTCGGCGACGGCGGGCGGCAGCGGCGGCTCGGTGGAGACGGCGGTCCGGCTCACGCGGGGAAGCCCGTCTGCGGCCAGGGCTGGCCGGCGTAGCGCTCGACGACCGGACTCGGCAGGCGGGGCGGACCGGCGGCGAGCAGTCCGGGCCCGACGGTCAGCCGGACCGCCGGGGCGATGCGGGCGAAGGGATCGTCGAACGGCGCCCGCGCGGCCACGAGCGACCCGCGGAAGCGCGTGCTGTCGGAGACCAGGGTGGTGACGGCGGTCCACGGTCCACCGGCGAGGACGAGCTGGCGGGCGCGCTGCACGGCGAGGTCGTCGAACAGGACCTCGCGCGGGGCACCCACAAGGACGTAGGAGACGTGCGCGCCCGGGCCGTCCGGGTCGAACGCGGCCGGGTCGGCGCGCAGCGCGTGCCGCACCGGCTTGGCCGTCTGCACCCACGCCGCCAGCCACCCGCCGCCCTCGATCGCGGCCGCCGCGATGGCGTCGGGAGGACGCGCGTCGGTGCGCGCCAGCCAGGCTCTCACGCGGTCGGCGCGTCGTAATCGGGCCGGATCGCCTCGGTGATCGCGCGCAGGTCGGCGACCAGCTCGCCCAGCGTCGGCCGGCCCCAGTACCAGTAGCCGTCGTACTCGGCGTGCACCGTGAGGTCGGGCCGGAGGACGAGGACGCGAGGCACATAGGGATCGTGAACGGTGTCGGTGGTCTCGCGCAAGCCGAGCCGCGCCTGGGCGGTGCGATCCTCGTCGGAGAGGAACGTCCACCGCGCGCCGAGGCCGTCGCGGAAGGCGGCGTTGACGGCGGGCGCGTCGACGGACAGCGAGACCAGCCGCGCGTAGCCGACCTCGAGCTCGTCCTGCAGCGCCACGAGGCGCCGGAAGAAGCGCTGCTCCTTCGGACACCAGTGGCCGCGGAAGGTGTGCAGGATCAGCGGGTCGCCGTCGGCCAGCTCGGACAGCGAGCGCACCGAGCCGGTGTGGTCGGGCAGCGACAGGTCGGGCAGCGTCACCGCCCTCAGTTCGCCCAACCGCGGAGTCGTTACGCGACAGGCCGGCGGACGTCCGCCGGGGACGCGACGAAGCGGCGGCGGACGCGCTTCATGAGGGAGCCGCGACGCGACTGTGGGCCATGGGTGCGCCGCGCGGGCCGGAGCGACTAGTATCGAAGGTCACGTAGCTCATCGCTGCGTGCCATTCACCTGAGACGCTTGGTATGGGCTGACAGCGACGGCTGCAGCTCAAGGAAACCCAGCCCGACGCCTCCCGAACCGACAGGGCGTGCGTATGACGGCTCCCAACGATCAGAAGATGGCGACCGGCGCGTCCACAGAGATCGCCAAGGCCCCGACCGGGGTGGACGGTCTCGACAAGGTCACCGGCGGTGGCCTGCCGCGCGGGCGCCCGACGCTCGTGTGCGGACCGGCCGGCTGCGGCAAGACGCTGCTGGCCATGGAGTTCATCGTCCGCGGCATCACCGAGTACGGCGAGCCCGGCGTGTTCGTGGCCTTCGAGGAGACCCGTCCGGACCTCGTCGCCAACGTCGCCTCGCTCGGCTTCGACCTCGACAAGGCCCAGTCCGAAGGCACGCTGGTCATCGATCACATGGACCTGCCGGCGGGGCAGATGGAGGAGAGCGGCGACTGGGATCTCGAGGGCCTGTTCCTGCGCCTCGGTGCCGCGATCGACCGCGTGGGCGCCAAGCGGGTCGCCATCGACACGATCGAGACCCTGTTCGGCGCCTACGCCAACCAGGGCATCGTCCGCTCCGAGCTGCGCCGGCTGTTCGCATGGCTCAAGGACCGCGGCGTGACGGCGGTCATCACCGGCGAGCGCGGCGAGGGCACGCTGACGCGCTCGGGCATCGAGGAATACGTCTCGGACTGCGTGATCGTCCTCGACCACCGGGTGACCGAGCAGGCCTCGACCCGCCGGCTTCGCATCCTCAAGTACCGCGGCTCGCAACACGGGACCAACGAGTACCCCTTCCTGATCGGCGAGACCGGCATCTCCGTGTTGCCGATCACCTCCTTCGGGCTGCTTCACAACGTGTCCAAGGAGCGCGTGTCCACCGGGGTGGCCCGTCTGGACTCGATGCTCGGCGAGGGCGGCTTCTACCGGGGCAGCACCGTGCTCGTCAACGGCACGTCGGGTACCGGCAAGTCGACGCTCGCCGCGCAGTTCTGCGACGCCACCTGCCGCGGCGGCGAGCGGGCGCTCTACTTCGCGTTCGAGGAATCGGAGGCGGAGATCATCCGCAACATGAACTCCGTCGGCATCGACCTGCAGCAGTGGGTCGATGCGGGGCTGCTGCACTTCCGGTGCCTGCGGCCCAGTCTCCTCGGCCTGGAGGCCCACCTGTTCGACGTGCAGAAGTACGTCACAGAGTTCGACCCGGCGGTCGTCGTCAAGGATCCGGTCTCGGATCTGATGCGCATCGGCAGCCAGTCGGAGGTGTCGGCGATGCTCACCCGCCAGGTCGACTTCCTCAAGGCCAGAGGCGTGACGACACTCTTCACGAGCCTCACCACGACCGGCGAGCCCGGCGAGGCCGATCAGCAGATGGCCTCGCTGGTCGACACGTGGCTGCTCGTCAAGACTCTCGAGGGCAACGGCGAGCTCAACCGGGTGATGTACATCCTCAAGGCACGCGGGATGGCGCACTCCAACCAGATCCGCGAGTTCCTGCTCACCGACCGCGGGATCGAGCTCGCCGACGTGTACCTCGGGCCGCAGGGTGTCCTCACCGGGTCGGCGCGCCAGGCCCAGGAGGCGCTGGAGAGCGCCGACGGCGCGCAGCGCGCTCAGGAGCTCGAGGCGAGACGGGTCAACCTCGAGCGCCGCCGGGAGTCGGTGGAGGCGCAGACGAGGTCCCTGTGGCGCGAGTTCGAGGAGGAGGCGCACGCGGTGGGACGCCTGCTCAGCGACGGCAGCACGGGCGTGGAGGTCCTGGCCGACCAGCGCGCCGAGCAGGGCCGATTGCGTCGGGCGGACAGCACGGAGCCGGCGCCCCTCGTGAACGGCTCCTGATGACGCGCGCCAACGATGCCTGGCTGTCGCTGGTCGAGGACGAGCAGTTCTGGTTCCTGCGGCTGTACGTGGCCGGGCAGACACCGAACTCGCTGCACGCGTTCGCCAACCTGACCAGGCTCTGCGAGGAGCACCTCCCCGGCCGCCATGAGATCGAGGTCATCGACCTCGTCGAGGACCCCGACCGGGCCGCGCACGACGACGTCCTCGCCATCCCGACCCTGGTCCGGCGCCGGCCCGCCCCGGAACGCAAGATCATCGGCGACCTCTCCGACGCCGCCCGCGTGCTCTCCCGCCTCCGGATCGGCGCATGACGCCCGACCCCGGCCACAACCTGACGCTGTTCATCAGCGGCGCCTCGGACCTGTCGGCCCGTGCGGTCGCCGACGCCCGGCGGCTCTGCGACGCGCAACTCGGCGGCCGCTTCACCCTGTCCGTCATCGACCTGCACGACGACGCGGACTCCGGCCGGGCCGACCACGTGCTCGCGACGCCGACCCTCGTCCGCAGCGGACCTCCTCCCACGCGCAGGATCGTGGGCGACCTCTCCGACAGCGACAAGGTCCTCGTGGCGCTGGAGCTCAGCAATGAAGGTTGAGCGCACGCTCGCCGAGACGGCTGACGACCTGGCCACCCGCCTGGCGGAGGCCGAGGACACCCTGCGGGCGATCGGCGCCGGCGAGGTCGACGCCTTCGTCCTCCCCGACGGGGCCGAAGGCCGGCGGGTGTTCACCCTCCAGAGCGCCGACCGCCCGTACCGGATCTTCGTCGAGAACATGCGCGACGGAGCCGCCACCGTGGCCGCCGACGGCCTCGTCCTCTACGTCAACCGCCGGCTCGCTGACCTGCTGGGCCGGCCGCGGGAGATGATCGTGGGCTCACCCCTCGCCGTCTTCGTCGCGGGGGAGGCGCCCGTCGCCCCGGGTCAGCTGCGCGCGCTGAGCGCCAGCGGCGAGTCGTTCGAGTGGGAGCTGTTGGACAGCGAGGGCGCCCGCGTGCCGGTGCTCGTGGGCGCCTCTCCGCTCGAGGGGGACCTCACCTGCCTCACCTTCAGCGACCTGACCGCACATCAGGCACAGGACCGCGAGATCGCGCAGCTGAGTCGCATCCAGTCCGAGCAGATGGCCAGGCTCCAGGACGCGCAGGCCGCGCTCGTGGTCCGGGCCACGCACGACACGCTGACGGGGCTCCCCAACCGCACGCTGCTCGTCGACCGCATCGACCGCGCGCTGTCGCATGCGCGCCGTTCAACCCGGTGCACCGCCGTCTACTTCGTGGACATCGACCGCTTCAAGCACGTCAACGACACCAAGGGCCACGCGGCCGGGGACGTCGTGCTGCGGCGGGTGGCCGCCGGCCTGACCGGCGTCCTGCGCCCGATGGACACGATTGCGCGGCTGGGCGGCGACGAGTTCATCGTGCTCGCCCCGGATATCGACAGCCAGCTGCACGCCGTCGTCCTGGGGGAGCGCATCGTCGCGGAGGGGTGCCGGACGCCGGGACCCGATGAGGGCGAGCCGGTGACGATCAGCGTCGGCGTGGCGGTGTCCCTGCGCGGCCGGGGCAGCGCCGAGACGATGGTCAGCGAGGCGGACACGGCCATGTACAAGGCCAAGTCACTGGGCGGCGCGCGGGCGGAGATCTTCGACGAGACGCTGGGACGGCAGGCCGACGAACGGCTCGCCGTCCACAAGATGCTCGAGGCGGCCCTGCACGACCGCCGCGTCGTCGCGCACTTCCAGCCGCTGGTCGACGTCCAGTCGCGGTCGCTGAGGGGGTTCGAGGCGCTCGCCCGGATCGCGCGGACCGACGGGACGCTGGTCTCGCCCGCGGACTTCATCCCCGTCGCCGAGGACACAGGACTCGTCATCTCGCTCGGGGAGCAGGTCCTGCGCATCGCCTGCGCAGAGGCCTGCCGCTGGCCGGCGGAGCCCGGTGCCATCGTCGCCGTCAACCTCTCCGCCCGCCAGTTCGAGCCGGGGGACCTCACCACCGTCGTGCACAACGCGCTCAAGGAGACGGACCTCGATCCGCAGCGGCTGCACCTCGAGCTCACGGAGACCGCGCTGCTCGACATCCACCCGGAGCTGCTGGCCCAGATGCGCGGCCTGTGCGACCTCGGCGTCCACATCGGGCTCGACGACTTCGGGACGGGCTACGCGTCCCTGACGCACCTGCGCCAGCTGCCCGTCACCTTCGTCAAGATCGACCAGTCGTTCGTCAGCGGCGTGGGCTCCGGGAGGGACGACGACCGGATCGTCTCAGCCGTCATCGAGCTCGCCGCGAAGCTCGGGCTCCGGTCGATCGCCGAGGGCGTGGAGACGGAAGCCCAGTTCGACCGGTTGCGCGAGCTCGGCTGCGACCAGGCGCAGGGCTTCCTCTTCGCCCGCCCGGCCCCGGCGCCCGCCGGGACCGCTCACGTCTTCCGGTAGGTGGAGAGGCCGGCGCGGACCTTCAGCGGGAGCCCGCTGCGATCGCCGAACTCCTCGCGGAGCAGCTTCTGCAGCCGGCGCACGCCCCACCCGGGCTCGACCGACGCGCCGCGCTGCCGCCGCAGGAAGCCCCATGCGCGCGACGCGAGCACGGCGTCGGGGTCGATCGCGCCCTGGCGTTCGAGCACGCCCGCCGGGACGTCCTGGGGATCCGGGACGGCGACCTCGGCCTCGAGCGCGGCGTAGCGATCCGACAGCACCGTGCTGTGGCGGTTGGGCCCGAGCACCAGCAGCAGCCCGGTCGGCTCGACGTCGACCCGGAGCTGCGCGAGGTCGGGCCGGTGCTCCCGCAGGAGGGCCGGCAGCTTGAACACGTCACCCGTCCACGCCCGGGTCTCGCGCTCGCGGCTCGCCCATTCCGCCTTCTGCGGGAAGATGTCGTCGAAGACGATCACCCCGGTCCACCGCGACACCGCCTCGACGTTGATGAAGTCGCGCAGCGCGAACTCCGCGTGGTGCAGGCCGTCGATGAACGACAGCGCCGGCGCCCGTCCCTCGAAGTGCCACAGCGGGGCCCGGCGCTCGAAGAACGCGTCGCTGGTCTGGCGGTAGATGCGCGTGCGCTCGCGATCGAGCTCGACGCGCAGGCGGGGGCGCGGATCGATCCCGATCGCCCGCTGCTCGGCGAGCGCCAGGCTGTCGCCGTGCCGCACCCCGACCTCGAGGTAGGTCGGGGGCCGGAGCCGCTGGTGCAGCTCGGCGAGGAACTCGAGGTAGTGCATCTCCCGTCAAGCTAACCCCATGACGGCGATCAGCGCAGGCCGAGGAGGACGTCGATGACGATCTGGTCGAGCGCGTCGTTGTAGTAGCCGCGCTCGGCGAGGGCGTCCAGGGAGTCGGCCTCGGCCTTCAACACGTCGGGCGCGTCGCCGCCCACAGAGGGCTCGGCCAGCTCCGGCACCGACGCGCGATCGAGCGCCGCCTGGACCTCCGGGAGCGCGTCGAAGTGCGCCGCGCGCTCGGCCAGCGCGGTGTAGGTGCGCATGCAGCCGGCCGCGAAGTCCCACACCCCCTCGGCGTTCTCGTTGCGGTAGGCGCGCGCGTCGAAGTGCAGCGGCCCGTCGTAGCCCGCGCGCTCGAGCAGCCGCACGAGCAGGAAGTTCTCCTTGAGGTCCTCGGCCCCGAAGCGGAAGTCCTGGTCGTAGCGGCCGATGCGCTGCCCGTTGAGGTCGATGTGGAAGAGCTTGCCCGCCCACAGGGCCTGCCCGATCCCGTCGACGAAGGACAGCCCCGCCATCGTCTCGTGGGCGTACTCGGGGTTGAGGCCGACCATGTCGGGCCGGTCGAGGGTGGTGATGAAGTGCAGGGCGTGGCCGAGGGTGGGCAGGAAGATGTTGCCGCGCGGCTCGTTGGGCTTGGGCTCCATCGCGAAGCGCAGGTCGTACCCCTGCCCGACGCTGTAGTCGGCGAGCACGTTGATCGCCTCGCGGTAGCGCTCGAGCGCGTCGCGCGGGTCCTTGGCGACGCTGGTTTCCGTCCCCTCGCGGCCGCCCCAGAAGACGTAGATCCCCGTGCCGAGCTCCGCACCGAGGTCGATGGAGCGCATCGCCTTGCCGATCGCCGCGCGTCGCACCCGCCGGTCGTTGGAGGTGAAGGCGCCGTCCTTGAAGGCCGGGTGCCCGAACAGGTTGGTGGTCGCCATCCCGACCTCCATGCCCGTCTCCTTCAGCGCGGCGGCGAAGCGGGCCACGATGCGGTCGCGCTCGGCCGCGCTCGACCCCCACGGGACGAGGTCGTCGTCGTGCAGGGAGACGCCGGAGGCGCCCAGCTCGGCCAGCTTGCGGACGCTGTCGACGGGGTCGACCGGCGCGCGGGTCGGCTCGCCGAAGGGGTCGCGGCCCGGGTTGCCGACGGTCCAGAGGCCGAAGGTGAAGCGATGGGGATGGGTCATTGGGGCTCCATGGTGATGGTGGCTGCGGTGCGCATCGCCGCGGCGGCGGCGCCGAGCGCCTCCGCCTCGGGACCGAGGGTGCCGCGCACGACCTTGGGCGCGCGGTCCCAGTCGCCGAACGCGGCGCGGACGGGGGAGAGGAGGGCGTCGCCGGCGGCGGCGAGGTCCCCGCCGACGACGACCATGGCCGGATCGAGGACGCGGCAGAGCGCGGCGACGGCGGCGCCGACCGACACCGCGGCCGCGCGCACGGCGGCGCCGGCGGACCGCTCGCCGGCGGCCAGGCGCTCCAGCAGCGCGCCGAGCGCGGGCGCGCCGGTCGCCGCCAGCAGGGCGCCGGTGCCGGCGACCGTCTCCAGGCAGCCGTGCGCGCCGCAGCGGCACGCCGCGCCGCCGGGAGCGACCAGCACGTGGCCGAGCTCGCCGGCGACCCCGCGGTGGCCTTCGTAGAGCCGGCCGTGCAGGATCATCCCGACGCCGATGCCCGCCGAGAGCATCACGTAGAGGACGTCGCGCTCGCCGGCGGCGGCGCCGAAGGTGACCTCGGCCAGCGCGCCCAGGTTGGCGTCGTTGCCGACGGTCACCGGCGTCCGCAGCCGCGTGCGCAGCGCCGCGCCGACGTCGGCCTCCCAGTCGGTCAGGATCGCCCGCGAGGCGAGGCGGCCGCCGGGGTCCAGCGGGGCCGACACCGCGGCACCGGCGCCGATCAGCCGGACCACGTCGTGCTCGCGCCGGACGTCGCGCAGCAGCCGCGCGATCACCGTCAGGGTCGAGGGCTCGTCGGCGTCCACGTCGAGCGCCTCGTGGCGCCCGCCCAGCCGCCGGCCCGCGCGGTCGACGACGACGACGCGGACGCCGTCGTGTCCGAGGTCGATGCCGGCGAAGGCGCCGGAGGTCGGGTCGAGCGACAGCACCACCGCGGGCCGGCCGCCGGAGGGTCCGCTGCGCGCGGCGCCGCGCTCGACCACGACGCCCTCGTGCAGCAGGTCCCCGATCAGGCTCGAGACCGTCGTGCGAGCCAGCCCGGTGGCCGCGACCAGCTCGACCCGGCTCGCCTCCCCGCGTTCCCCGAGCGCTGCGACGATGCGCGCGCGGTTGGATTGGCGCAGCGCCTCGAGCGAGCCTTCTCCCATCACCCGCATGGTGGCGACGACGTTTGTCCCTGTCAAGGACAAACTCTCCTACAGGAAAGGTAGGCAAGCCGATCCGGGTTTGATAGAAGCCCGGTATGACCTGGACCCCGGATCCGACCTTCTACCCGTCTCCGCGCAGCGCGGCCGCCGCCCCGGCCGAGGAGTACGCCTACGTCGTGACGCTCAACGAGGCGGGCACGGGCGCCGCCGCGGACGACGCCACGGGGGAGGCGAAGCCCGACGCGCTGACGGTCGTGGACCTCAAGCCGGGCTCGTCCACCTACGGCTCGGTGGTCGGCCGCCTCGACATGCCCAATGTCGGCGACGAGCTGCACCACTTCGGCTGGAACGCGTGCTCGAGCGCGCTGTGCCCGTGGGCGCCGCACCCGCACGTCGAGCGCCGCTACCTGATCGTCCCGGGCCTGAAGTCGTCGCGCATCCACATCGTCGACGTCAAGGAGGACCCCTTCAACCCGAAGATCGTCAAGGTCATCGAGGCCGACGAGCTGCACGGCAAGATCGGCTACTCGCGACCACACACGTCGCACTGCGGGCCGGACGGGCTGTACGTCTCCGCGCTCGGCGCGCCGGACGGCGGCGGGCCGGGCGGGGTCTTCCTGATGGACCACGAGACGTTCGAGCTCAAGGGGCAGTGGGAGATCGACCGCGGCCCGCAGTCGCTCGCCTACGACGTGTGGTGGAACATCGGCTACGACACGCTGCTGACCAGCGAGTGGGGGACGCCCACGATGGTCGAGGACGGCGTCCAGGCCGACCTGCTCCTCAACGGCAAGTACGGCCACCACCTGCACGTGTGGGACCTCAAGACCCGCCGCCACCAGCAGGCGATCGACCTCGGCCCCGAGCAGCAGATGGTGCTCGAGCTGCGGCCGGCGCACGACCCGCGCAAGGCCTACGGGTTCGTCGGCGTGGTCGTGTCGACCGCCGACCTCAGCGCCAGCGTGTGGCTGTGGGAGCGCGGCGACGACGGCCAGGTCTCCGTCAGCAAGGTGATCGAGATCCCGGCGGAGCCCGCCGAGGCCGAACAGCTCCCCCCGGTCATCCAGCCGTTCGGCGCGGTGCCGCCGCTGGTCACCGACATCGCGCTCAGCGTCGACGACCGCGACCTCTACGTCTCCTGCTGGGGGACGGGCGAGCTCAAGCGCTTCGACGTCACCGACCCGCGCCACCCGCGCGAGACGGGCAGCGTCCACCTCGGGGGCATCGTCCGCGAGGCGGGCCACCCGGCCTCCGGCGGGCCGGTGAAGGGCGGGCCGCAGATGGTGGAGGTCTCGCGGGACGGGCGCCGCGTCTACCTGACCAACTCGCTGTACGCGAGCTGGGACCGGCAGTTCTACCCGGGCGGGATCAAGGGCTGGCTGACCAAGCTCGACGCCCCGGAGGGCGGTGGGCTGACCGTCGACCCCGAGGTGTTCGTCGAGTACGAGGGCGAGCGGCCGCATCAGGTCCGGCTGCAGGGCGGCGACGCCAGCTCCGACTCGTACTGCTTCCCGTGAGCCACTGGGCGGAGTGGCTGACGCTGCTGGGCCTGGGCGCCTACCACGGCCTCAACCCGGCGATGGGCTGGCTGTTCGCGGTCTCGCAGGGCCTGCAGCACGGCGACCGCCGGGCGGTGACGCGCTCGTTCGTCCCGATCGCGATCGGCCACGAGGCCTCCGTGGTCCTGGTGGCGGCGCTCGTCCTCGGCCTCGGCGTGATCACGGACCCGGCCGTCCTGCACGTCGTCGCGGCCGCCGCGCTGATCGGCTTCGGCGTGTTCCGCTTCCTGCGGCCGCGCTGGCACCCGCGCTGGACGACCATGCGGGTCAACCGCCGCGAGCTGACGCTGTGGTCGTTCCTGATGTCGTCCGCGCACGGCGCGGGGCTGATGGTCGCGCCGGTCCTGATCGGCGGGGCGACGGCGAACGCCGCGGACGGGCACGACCTCGCCATGGCCGGCACCGCGCCGGTGGGGGCGGTCGCGATCGGCGTGGCGCTGCACGTGCTCGCGATGATCACCGTCATGGCGATCGTTGCGACCGTCGTCTACCTGAAGATCGGCGTCGAGATCGTGCGCCGCGCCTGGATCAACACCGACGCGCTGTGGGCGGCCGCGTTCATCGGCGCCGGGGTGCTCACGCTGTTCACGTAGGCGCTCACGCCGCGAGCGGGTACTGGAGCACCTCCAGCGAGCTCGGCGCGAGCAGCCACCCCGCGCGGCCGGCCCGCGGCCGGACCAGGCCAGCCTCCATAAGGTCGCGCAGCGCGAGGCTGACGGTCGGCCGGCTGGCCCCGATGAGCAGCCCGAGCGCCTCGTGGGTCAGGGGCAGGTCGAGGGAGATGCCTGCGCTGCCGACCCGTCCCCACCGGTCGGCGAGCATCCACAGCACCGCGACGAGCCGGTGGTCGGCCCGCCGCAGCTGCGAGATGGCCTGCCGGACGCACCCGTGCCCGATCTGCTCGACGGCCGACTCGGTCAGCCGCGCGGCCAGCATCGGCCAGCGCTGCACGCAGGCCAGGAACTGCGTGTCGAGGACCGCGACCTTCAGCGGCGTGAGCGCCCGGAAGGTGGACGTCACGGGCGGCGAGGACCCGTCCAGCTCCTGCGCGCCGACCAGGTCGCGCGGACCGTAGAGCGAGATCGACACGTGGCCGCCGAGCGAGACCTCGCGCGCCGCGAGTCCTTCGACGATGACGCTGGCGAACGGGCGTCGGCTCCCGCTGGCCGACAGGATCCGCGCCGGGTTCCACGTGCCGACCTCGATCTCGACCAGCGGGCACACGAGCGCGCGCGCCGCGTGCGAGAGCTCGACCGGCCCGAGGTCGACCCCGAGGTCGGGATGGAAGTCGAGCATCCGCACGCGGTTGGTGATCTCGCGCGGCGGGCTGGGAAGGGTGGCGGTCATCGGGCGGCTCGCTTGCCGTCCTGACGGTCGGGGGTGATGCGGACGACGTCCCAGGCCAGTCCGGTGCGCTCCAGACCGCGGATGACCAGCGCGGAGGGGTCGAACTCGCCGCGGCCGAGACCGTGCACCGCGGACGTCGGGAACGCGTGGTGGTTGTTGTGCCAGGACTCGCCGAACGAGATCGGCGCCAGCCAGGCCAGGTTGCGTGACTCGTCTCCGGTGGCGAAGCGGCGGCGGCCGAACAGGTGGCACAGCGAGTTGATGCTGAAGGTGACCTGGTGCAGGAGGAAGATGCGCACGCCGCCGCCCCACAGCAGGCCGGTCAGGCCCCCCTCGACGGTGCCGGTGAGCGCGACGCCGAGGCCGAAGGCGACGGCCAGGCCGGCGAGCATCCACACGCCGAAGGTGCGGCTGACGAAGGCGACGATCGGGTCGGCGAGCAGGTCCTTGGCGTAGCGGCTCGTGTCGGCGCGGTCCCCGCCGCGCACGGTCCACCCGACGTGGGCGTGCCAGAAGCCGGCCAGCGCACCGCGCAGGCCGGGGGCGTGGTCGACGTGGGGGCTGTGCGGGTCGCCGGGCTGGTCGGAGAAGCGGTGGTGCTTGCGGTGCGTCGCCACCCAGTCGACCACGGGGCCCTCGACCGCGGCCGACCCCAGGACGGCGAAGACCCCCCGGACGACGGGGGAGGTCCGGAAGCTGCGGTGGGTGAAGAGGCGGTGGTAGCCGACCGAGATGCCGAAGCCGGTCAGCGTGTACATGACCGCGAACACGAGCAGGTCCTGCCAGTGCAGCAGGCCGCCCCAGGCCAGCGCCACCGCCCAGCAGAGCAGGGCGAACGGCACGATCACGATCGCAGCGTTGCCGAGCTGGTCGAGCCGCTCGTGTTCGAGCGCAACGGAGTCGTCGGGGACGACGACGGCGGGACGGGGGACCTCAGGCACGGTGCTCCTTCTGGGAACGCGGGACGGCGAATCTCAGAAGTCAGGTGGTGCTGCCCCCTCACCGGGTCGACATCAACACCATGCCCTCTCCGAAGGAGGGTACACCTCTTCCGTCAGGTTAGGAAATATCCGTTTCGCTGTCGTCGACGAGGTCGGTGGGGGCGAGGACGAAGACCTCGCAGATCATGTCGGGGTCCTGCTGGTTCCCGCTCATGAACCCGACCACCCGGCGGCCGGTGGACTCCTCGACGACGCCCACGAAGCGGTCGCGCATGACCTCCTGGAACTCCATGCGCTGCTGGATGACGGCACTGCCGCGGCCGCCGGCCAGCAGCGTCTGCTCAACGCGGGTGAAGCCGCCCCGGAGCACGCAGACGACGAGATCGTCGGAGAAATGCGTCTTGGCCTGTGTCGGGCCGACGCCGTAGAAGTCTTTGAGCAGCGCCACCAGGCCGTCGGAGATGGCGGTCCGGACCTGGCCGTTGTGGAGTTCGGTTTCAGGCACGCTCTACGAGCGAATCATACCCCCGGATCCAAGATGAAGACCTCGGTCGCCACCTCGCGATGGACTTCGTACCCGCTGATGACCGTGAGCACCCGCCGGCCGGTGACCTCCTCGATCGCACGCTTGAAGGTGTCTTCGGTCGCCTCCTGCCACAGCATGCGGTTCGTGAGGACGCTGTCGCTGCGGCCGTTGGCGACCAGCTCGCGCTCGACCGCGGTGAAGACGTCGTAGAGCACGGTGGTGAGGATGTCGCCGTTGACGTACGTGGTCGCGTGCAGCGGTCCCTTGCCGAACTTGTCCAGGTACAGCCGGGCGATGGCTTCGGAGACGGGGTCGTCGAAGGGGCTCGGGTCGGTGGGCGAGTCGGCCATGGCCGCTCCTTTCGTCGCCCTCCAGGGGGTCACCGCGCAAGGAGGAGGGCGAGAAGGTCCCGACGAGTGACCTTTGACGATAGGCACACGTGCGCGCCAATTGGGTCAGTTTTTTCCGGATTCGGTGTTAAGCTGACCTTTGAGGGCACGTCCGTGAGGGTCTGGCAAAGGCAGTCGCGACTGACTTCTGGTGTTGATCTGACCCAGGACGAGGGATGTGCGTGAGCGGTGACCTGAGGGATATCGGCGGCGGCTGGCATCTGAACCGGTTGCTGGAGGCGGTGGTCACGTCGGCGTCGGACGCGGTGCTGATCACCGACGCGTCGTCGCTGGACGCGCAGGACGGCGGCCCGCGCATCGTCTACGTCAACGAGGCGTTCACGCGCATGACGGGGTACGCGCCGGAGGACGTCGTCGGCCGCACCCCGCGACTGCTGCAGTGCCCGGACACCGACGGCGCCCAGCTGCGCCGGATCCGGTTGGCGCTGGAGCGCTGGGCCCCGCTGGAGTGCGAGCTGCTCAACCGGCGCAAGGACGGGCGCGACTTCTGGGTCCAGATCTCGCTCGCGCCGGCCATCGACGCCGACGGCCAGTACACGCACTGGGTCTCCATCCAGCGCGACATCACCCTGCGCAAGGCGCAGGACCTGGTGGCCGAGCGGGCGGTCCAGGGCGTCCGCGAGCGCCTGCGCGGCGCCTTCGCGCACGCCCCGATCGGCATGGCGATCGCCGACCCGGACGGCAACCTGCTCGAGGTCAACGCGGCGCTGACCGACCTGCTCGGCCGCCCCGCGCAGGCGCTGACCGGCACGTCGCTGGCCGAGATCACCCACGTCGACGACCGGGAGGCCGCCAGGGTGGCGTGCCGTTCCCTGAGCGCGACGGGCGTGGCCAGCCGTCACGAGGCGCGCCTCGTGCACGCGGACGGGCGGCTGGTGCGCGTGGTCGTCCACGGCGCGCTCGTGCGCGACCCCGACGGAGCGCCGGACCACGTCATCCTCCACATCGAGGACGTGTCCGAGCGCCACGCGATGGAGGGGGAACTCGTGCGCATGGCGCTCAGCGACGTCCTCACCCAGCTGCCCAATCGCACCATGCTGCTGGACCGCCTGGCCCAGGCGGCCGCCCGCCGCAACCGCGACCGATCGCCCCTGGCGGTGCTGTTCGTCGACCTCGACGGCTTCAAGGACGTCAACGACCGGCTCGGGCACGCCGCCGGCGACGCCGTGCTGGTGGCCCTGGCGCGACGCCTGCAGCACGCGGTCCGGCCGGGGGACACCGTCGCGCGCATCGGAGGGGACGAGTTCGTGGTCGTGTGCGAGCACGCCGACTCGGACGAGGCCGACCTGATCGCGCGCCGCCTGGTCGAGGTCGCGAGCGCGGCGGACGACGCGGAGGCCGGCGTCACGCCGACGTCGGTCTCGGTCGGCGTCGCCGTGGCCGCCGAGTCGGATCCCGTGGTGCCGGAGAGCCTGCTCAACGACGCCGACGTGGCCATGTACGAGGCCAAGCGCCTCGGTCGCGGCCGCTGGGTGCGCTTCGGGCCGAAGCTGCGCGCCCAGACGGCGCTGCGCCGCGTGCTGGAGGGCGAGATCGAGGCGGGCATGAGCGCGGGGGAGTTCGTCCTGCACTACCAGCCGCAGATCGACATCCGGACGGACGCGGTCATCGGCGCGGAGGCGCTCGTGCGCTGGCAGCACCCCCAGCACGGGCTGATGGGCCCCGACCAGTTCGTGCCGGTGGCGGAGCGCAGCGGCGCGATCGTCGAGCTCGGCGCCTGGGTGATCGGGCAGGCCTGCGCCGACGCGGCGGCGACCGGCGGCGACGGGGTCGTGTGGGTCAACGTCTCCGCGCAGCAGCTACGACACGGGTTCGTGGCCGAGGTCGTCGCGGTGGCCGACGCCGCCGGCCTGCCGCCGGCGCGGCTCGGCCTCGAGCTCACCGAGAGCGTCCTGCTCGAGGACCTGCGAACCGCCCGGCGGCTGCTCAACGAGCTGCGCGCCACGGGCGTGCAGCTGGCCATCGACGACTTCGGCACCGGCTACTCGTCGCTGGCCTACCTCGCCGACCTGCCGGTCAGCACCGTCAAGGTCGACCGCTCCTTCGCCACGCGGCTGGAGCCGGGCGGGCGCGGGCGCCCCGTCGTCATCGCCATCCTCGGGATCGCGGTGGCGCTCGGCCTGGTCACCATCGTCGAGGGGGTCGAGACCCCGCAGCAGCTCGAGATCCTCCAGGACCTCGGCGTCGAGCAGGCGCAGGGCTACCTGTTCGGCAAACCCGCGCCCGGCCTGCGCGACGCGCTCGAACGGCACCCCGAACGAGTCGGCTGACCGACCCTGCGTTAGGTTCGGCCGATGGAGCCGAGCGACCCGTTGACGGAGCTGGAGCGCCGGCGCGCGCTGACGGAGGACGCGGCGCGCCCGGAGGCGGTCGAGCGCCGGCGGGCACGCGGCGGCCGGACCGCGCGCGAGAACGTCGCCGACCTCGTCGACGCCGGCTCCTTCGTCGAGTACGGGCGCTTCGCGATCGCGGCCCAGCGCCTGCGGGCCGAGGTGGCTGATCTGCGGCGCCGCACGCCAGCGGACGGCCTGGTCGCCGGCACCGCGCGGGTGGACGGGGCGGCCTGCGCCGTGCTCGCCTACGACTACATGGTGCTGGCGGGGACGCAGGGCGCGGTCGGGCACCACAAGAAGGACCGGCTATTCGAGCTCATCGAGCGCCTGCGGCTGCCGGCCGTCTTCTTTGCCGAGGGCGGCGGCGGTCGGCCGGGCGATACGGACATCCCCGTCGTGTCGGCGCTGCACGTGCGGGCCTTCGCCCTGTGGGCCAAGCTGTCGGGCCTCGTCCCCCGCATCGCCGTCGTCAAGGGCAACTGCTTCGCCGGCAACGCGGTGATCGCCGGCTGCGCGGATCTGATCGTGGCCACGCAGGACGCGTCGCTGGGCATGGGCGGGCCGGCCATGATCGCGGGCGGCGGGCTGGGGGAGTTCGCGCCGGAGGAGATCGGTCCCGTCTCCGTGCAGGCGCCCAACGGGGTGGTGGACGTCGTCGTCGCCGACGAGGCCGAGGCGGTCGCGGTCACTAAGCGCCTGCTCGGCTACTTCCGAGGTCCGACGGCACCGGGCGCCCGCCGACCAGGCGTCCCTGCGCACCGTCGTCCCCGAGCGCGAGCGCCGCGCCTACGACGTCCGGCCGGTGGTGGAGACCCTGGCCGACGTGGACTCGGTGACGTTCCTGCGCGAGCGCTTCGCGCCCGAGATGGTCACCGCGCTGGCGCGCATCGAGGGCCGCCCGGTCGGCGTCATCGCCAACAACACCATCGCCATGGCCGGGACGGTGACCGCGCCCGCCGCCGACAAGGCCGCGCGCTTCCTGCAGCTCTGCGACGCGTTCGCGCTGCCGGTCGTCTCGCTGATCGACACGCCGGGCTACATGGTCGGCCCGGCCGCCGAGGCGGATGGCCTGGTCCGGCGCGCCTCGCGGCTGCTGGTCGCCGGCGCCGCCCTGCGCGTCCCCGTCGTCGCGGTGATCCTCCGCCGCGCCTACGGCCTCGGGGCGCAGGCGATGACCGCGGGCAGCCTGCACGAGCCGGCGCTGACCGTGGCTTGGCCGGGCGCCCACCTCGGCCCGATGGGGCTCGAGGGCGCCGTCCGGCTGGCGCTGCGCCGCGAGCTGGAGGCGATCGAGGACGAGGCGGAGCGCGAGCAGCGCGTCCGGGACGTGCTCGCCGCCGCGCAGGAGAACGCCAAGGCGCTCAACGCGGCGCAGCTGTTCGAGATCGACGACGTCATCGACCCGGCCGACACGCGGTCGGTGATCGCGTCGACGCTCGCGGCCGCCACCGCGTACGCAGGCGAGCGCCCACCCGCGCACCGCTTCGTCGATACCTGGTGAGCCCCCTGCCCTAGCGCTTGGTCCGGAAGGCCCGGCTCCTCCGCCGCGCCGAGCGGCCTGCCGCCGTAGATGACCTTCCCGTCCGCGCGCTGGTAGGTCTGCCAGGGGATCGTGTGCTGCTGGTCGACGCCGGGCTTGGAGAAGTCGCACACGCCGGTCGCGAACAGGGTCTTCAGCTGCGACCACTGCGCGTCGGTGCACGTGACCGCGCCGTACGCGGCGCGGTCCAGCGGCGTGAGCTGGCACTTGTTGTCGTCGGTGGTGATCGCGTCGCCGGCGACGATCCGCGGTGTCCGGTAGGTGGCCACGACCCCCTCGCCGCAGAGCTGGTCGCCGACCTTCGTGCCGGCGCCGTCGTAGCAGCGGTCGGTCAGGTCGGCTTGTCGCGGGCGATCTTGGTCGCGACGGTGCCCGCCGCGGTGTCCTTCTCGACCGCGCCCAGCCAGCGGTCCATGGCCAGGAGGCTGTTGACCTCGCACTGGGCGTCGGCGGTCAGCAGGACCGGGCCCTCCCAGATCAGCTGGTTGTCGTGGTCGCCGTGCTCGCGGTCGAGGCGGGCGCGGACGGCGAAGGCGCGGTAGGCGTCGTGGAAGGCACCCGGGTCAGCAGGCGCTCGGGTGCGTAGGCGGCAGTGGCCATGTTCAGGCCGCCGACCTTCGGTCATCGCCAGGGACTCGGCCTGGAGGGCGACGTTGCAGTTGTGCCCGCTGTTGTCGAGCGCGTTGGACATCGTCGCCCAGCCGAGGCCGAGGGCCGTCTCCGCCGCGTTGCCGGTCACGCCGGGCGCCGACCCGCTCTTGTAGTCGACGCCGCAGGCGGCGCCGTGGGTGATCAGGAGCTTGTGGTTGAACTGCGGCTGCGGGCGGGTCGCCGTCCACGGCTTCGCGGGATCGAAGAGCGCGGCGATCTGGTCCTGGTCGCGGTCGATGAAGCCGGTCTCGAGGCGCACGACGAACGGCACCGCGACGCCCCGGTCGGTCGTGGTCGTGGCCACGTCGGCGGGCGGGTGGTCGGGGTCGTAGGCCTGCAGGGGACCGCTGGCGGTGGACTTGTAGAGGAACGTGAACGTCGCCGGCTGGTTGCACTGCTTGTCCGTGGCCGTGGCCTGGCACGTCCACGGCTGCAACTGCGGGCCCGCGAACACGGGGCCGCCGATCGGGTGGTCCTTGGTGGTGCGCACGCCGGTGATGCGCACGAGGGCGTCCCCGCCGCTGACCAGGTCGGGGCGCCCGGACAGGATCTTGATGTGCGGCGTGGCGGGCGCGGCGTGCGCCGGCCCAGCGGCCAGCACGGCCGCGATCAGCCCGACGAACAGCACCTTGCGCACCACGTCTCTCCTCACGACGAACCCGGCTTCGGGACCAGAGACGTCAGCGCGGGGTGAGCGGGGTGATCGCGAACAGCGGGAGCACGCCGCAGCGGCGCAGGAGCGCGAAGCGCCCGCGCGGGTTCAGCCGGGCCTCCTCGCGGACGAGCGCCGTGACCGCAGCGATGACGCCGGCCCGCGGGTGCGCGGCGATCGCGTCGTCGACATAGGCGCGCGGCAGGTCCCACGCGCGCAGGCCGCCGAGGTCGAGGATCGCGCCGGCGCCGACGTAGGCGCCGAGGCCGTCGTCGGCGAAGGTCGAACCCGGCGTCGAATGGGAGGTGATCGCGTCGCCGACCGCGTCCGGGGCGCCGCAGGCGGCCGCGCGGGCGGCGCTGCGCACGGTGAAGTCCTCGCCGGCGACGGGTGCGTCGAGGCCGTGGTCGTGCAGCAGGCAGCCGACGTAGAGGTGCTCGGCGTCGAGGTCGGCGTGGTCGAGGGCGGCCAGGCCTGCGCCGAAGATCCAGGTCCGGTAGGCGTGGCCGAGCAGGGCGGGGGACTGCTCGCGGGCGGCGTCCTCGGCGGCGCGGGCGACGGCGCTGTCGGGCGGGCGCAGGTCGACGCCGAGGTCCCCGCTCGGCACCCGCCCGGTGGCCAGCCGGATGCGCCCGGCCACGTAGGTCCCCTGCGCGCGGACGATCTCGCCGAGCAGCCGCCGCCGTTCGCGGGCGGTCAGGGCGCCGCCGGTCCGGCGCGTCCAGGCCAGGCCGCCGAGGCGCTCGGGATCGGGCATGCGGCTACAGACCCGGCAGGTGCCGGACGTGGAAGCCGGTGGGGTCGCGGGCCTCGCTCGTCCAGCGGGTCCCGCGCTCGGCGGCGCCGCTGGTGTCGAAGCGGCGGCCGTCGACGACCATGTACATGTGGTCGCGGTTGGCGTAGATGGTGATGTGGCGGCCCGGCCCGCGGGCGCCCCAGCGGCGGAAGGCGCCGGAGGGCAGCGGGGAGGCGAGCAGGCCGGCGCCGTGCAGCGCGTAGGAGACGGAGCCGCTGCAGTCGTACCCGGAGTCCCGGAAGCGGCGGTGGCCGCCGCCGTAGCGGTAGGGCGTGCCCGCGATCCGGTCGGCGGCGCGGATCACGCGGCCGACCACGGTCGCGGCGTCGGGGAAGAGCGACTGGCGCAGGGTGCGGGTCAGGCCGGCGTGGCCGAGCGCGGCCCACGTCGCCGGGCCGACGATGCCGTCGGCGGTGAGGCCGTGCGCGCGCTGGAAGGCGCGGACCGCTGTGGCCGTTCCTGGGCCGAAGACGCCGTCGGCGGGGATGCGCAGCGCACGCTGGAGCGTGTGCACGGAGCCGCTTCGTTTCCTGGTGAGCGCAGCCCACGTCGCCGGACCGACGAGGCCGTCGGCGGTCAGGCCGCGTCGGCGCTGGAAGCGCTTCACCGCTCGCTTCGTCGCCGGGCCGAAGACGCCGTCCGACGGGAGGTGGAGCGCGCGCTGGACCTTCGCCACGCGCGGACCGTGCATGCCCTTCTTCAGGACGCGCGCGGACGCGGCCGCGGGCACGACCAGGGTGATCAGCAGGATGGCGGCAGCACGGCGCACCGTGCGGCGGTGTAGCAGCGGGGCGCGCCCGTCATTGCACGATCCGCTGCGAGTGCGGGGCGGACCGGCGGGCGCGGTCGTACACGACGCGCGTCCCGGCGAGGCGGTCGTGCCAACCGCGCCGGGTGGGGGAGACGAGGATGGCGAGGAAGCCCAGGCCGGCCGGGACGAGCGCGAGCAGCACCCCGACCAAGCGCCGGATCGCGCGCCGCAGCCCGATCTCGTGCTCGCCGTCCGCGTCGAGCCGGATGCTCAGGAAGCGCATTCCCGGCGTCTGCCCGACCAGCGCCCAGAACGCGACCAGGATCCCGCCGGCGAGCAGGAACCCGCCCGTGGCGATCGCGATCACCGCCCACGGCGGCAGGTCCTTGCCGTCGCCGAACGCGAACGGCAGCAGCGACGCCAGCAGGCTCGAGCCGACCGAGTAGGCGACCGCGAGGATCCCGACGTCGACCGCCGCCGCCAGCAGCCGCGTCAGCAGGCCGGCCTCGTCGGTCTCCGTCTCGGACGCGCCGCTGCGCCGCAGCAGCCGGTGGATCACGTTCTCGAAGGCGTCGTCGAGCACCTCGGTGAGGACGGTCAGCCGCCGCCCGACGTCCGTGATCAGTCCCGCGCCCTGTTGCGTGATCGCCGCCCGCACCTCCGGCGCCTCCGCGATCCGCTCCACCAGCATCTGCGCCTTCCGGCTGGCCAGGATGTCCGCCCACACCTTGTCGGCGACCTCCGTGTCCAGCGCCCGGATGATCGCGTCGGCCATCTCGTCGGAGGTCAGCGTCCGCGCCACCGCGTCCTGCACCGCGTTCTGCTGGATGACCCGCACCACCGCCCGCTCCACCGCCGGCGACCGCAGCGCCCGCACGATCGCCTCTTCCAGCGCGTCCTCCAGTGCCGCGTCGACCCCCGTCAGCGCCGCCACCCGCTCGGCACTCCGCGCCCCCGCCCCCAGGAGCCGCGAGGCGGGTGTTCTCCGGGCGGGAGGCTCAGTCATGTCGATGCGGATGAGAGGACTCGAACCTCCACGGGGTTACCCCCACGGCGACCTGAACGCCGCGCGTCTACCAATTCCGCCACATCCGCAGGCGGGCCAATCCTAGCGATGAGGTCTGCTATATCCTGGCGGCACGCGCCGCTATCGTCCAGGGGACTAGGACGCCGCCCTCTCACGGCGGAAACGGGGGTTCGAATCCCCCTAGCGGTACCTCCCGGAACCCTCGCCTCAGCGGGGGTTTCGTCGCTTCACCGGACTCGCGCTGGAGACCATCGGGCTCGTCGTGTGGCGGCGAGCCCGCTCCTCGAGCTGACATCGCCTGGCCGCGATCAAGGCCCGCCGTCTCGCCACGGACTGGCGACATGGCCAACGCCGTGGCGCGCCGCCGCCAGGGGCGCGCCTAGCGTCTATCCAGCGTGCCGTTCTCCGTTCAGCTGGGCCTGGTCCTCGCCCTGGCCTGCTCCCTGGTCGCCAGCGTCGGCTTCCTGCTCAAGCAGAAGGGTGCGGTCGACGCCCCCGCCGTGGAGTGGCGGCGCCCGTGGGCGAGCACCGTCGCCCTGTTCTCCAACCGCTGGTGGACGCTGGGCATCCTCGTCGCGATGGCGGCCTGGGGCCTGCACGTCGCCGCGCTCGCGCTGGCGCCGATCAGCCTCGTGCAGTCGGTCATCGCCGGCGGCCTGGCGTTGCTGACGGTCCTCGCCGACCGCGTGTTCGGGCTCGAGGTCACGCGCCGCGAGTGGATCGGCGTGATCGTCACCGCCGCCGGGCTGGCGCTGCTGGCCGCCACGCTGGGCAACACGGGGGACTCCAAGCACGGGCACTGGGAGGCGGGCGGCCTCACCCTCTACGCCGGGCTGGTGACGCTCGCCGCGATCGCCGCCGCGGCGACCGTCCGCGGTGACCCGCCGCACGCCGGGCCCATCCTCGGCCTGTCGGCCGGCCTGCTGTGGGGCGCCAGCGACGTCTCCATCAAGGCGCTGAGCGCGCGGCTGCCCGACCTCGGCGGCCTCGTCGTGCTGCACCCGCTCGCGCTGGTCATCCTGCTGCTGTCGCTGGTCGGGCTGGTCGTGTCCGCCCGCTCGCTGCAGCTGGGCCCATCCGTGGCCGTGATCGCCATCACCACCACCGCGGGCAACATCGTCACCATCGCGGCGGGGCCGATCGTGTTCGGTGAGCCGCTCCCCGACAGCACGCCGATGCTGATCCTGCGCATCATCGCCTTCGCGCTGGTCTGCCTGGCCGCCGGGCTGACGCCGGGCCCGACCGAGCCTGATCAGATCCAGCCGGCCGGGAACGCGCCGGCGGGCACCTCGCCCGCCTGACGCGGGAACAGGCCACGGGCCCAGTCGGTGACGGGCGCCAGCGTGGGGTGCAGATCGCCGACGAACAGCAGCACCGACACGGTGGCGCCGATCTGCAGATCGGCCGCGTTCGGCGTCTCCCCACCGAGCGTGCCGTCGTCCAGCCAGCCAACGATGCGGTCGATCTTCTCGGGCAGTCCGGCGAGGTCGGCGGCGAGCCGTTCGCACGAGATGCCGTGGTACTTCCACCCGGCGCGGACGAAGCGGATCGCGTAGTCGGTGCCCGGCGGGTCGAGCGGCTCCCCGTCCGGGGCCATCAGGCCCATCGCCTCCGGGCGGAAGTGCAGGGCCCCCCACGGCAGCCGGCGGCCGAGGTCCTGCAGCTCCTCGTCACCCCAGCGCTCGGCCTCGCGGACAGCGTCGCTCGGGTACAGCGGCGGGTCGGCGACGATCGCGTCGAGCCGCGAGAGGATGGCGCGCGAGCCGTGCACGGCCTCGCCGTCGAACATCGCGCCGGGGACGGTCTTGTGGCCCTCGCCGTAGAGCTTCTCCATCTCGTCGTTGTGACCGGTCATCGGCAGGTCCACCCGCTCGAAGTCGAGGCCCTTGAGCTTGATCGCCGCCTCCGCGGTCATGCACGGATGGGACGGCGGCAGTGCGTGGAGGGTGATGGACATGAGGTCAGTCCACCAGAACGCGAAGCGCCGCGACGAGCCGTTCGGTGCTGCGCTGGTCGCGCAGCGTGACCCGGACGTGGTCGTCGTCGCCCCAGCCGGCCCCTGACGCGACATGGATGCGCTGCTCGCCGAGGCCGTGCGTGATCTGCGAGGCGGTCATCCCCTCGCCGGCCAGCCACACCGCGTGGGTCTGGGACTCGGGGAACGAGAACGGCGTGTCGATCAGCGCGCTGGCCAGCCGGGCGCGCTCGGCGGCCGCGGCCGAGCGGCGTTGTTGCAGGCGCAGGCGCGCGCGGTCTGAGTTCTCGAGCGCGGCGGCGACCGCGGCCTGCGCCGGGGAGGCGACGCCCTGGCCGGGGGTGAGGACGCCGAGCAGCTCGGCGTCGGTCGCGGATCCGATCACGTAGCCGGCGCGCAGGCCGGCCAGGGCCCACGCCTTCGAGAACGAGCGGAAGACGAGCAGGTTGGGCAGCTCGTCGAGCAGCGGGACGACGGAGGCGTCGGGCGCCGCGAGCTCCACCAGCGCCTCGTCGACGAACACGGAGATCTCCGGGCGCAGGCCCTCCGCGAAGGCACGCAGCTCAGCGTGGTCGAGCACGGCGCCGGTCGGGTCGTTGGGCGAGCAGAGCACCACCGCGCGGGTCTCCTCGGTGATGGGGAGGTCGGCGAGCGGGCCGTGCGGGGCGAGGATCGGCCGCGCTCCAGCCCGCGCGGCGAGCGTCGGCATCGGTGCCCATCCCGGCCAGGGGATGACGACCTCGCCGCCGGCGGCGAGCTCACGCAGCGCGGCCTGGAGCAGCTGACCGGCACCGTGGCCGAGCGCGACCCGTCCCTCCGGCACGCCGTGATGAGCGGCGATCGCGGTCAGCGCCGGCCCCGTCGTCGCCGGGTACCGGTTGATGGAGCGCCGCAGCGCGTAGGTGGCCGCGTTGATGACCTCGGGGTCGGGCGGCTCGTGCCAGGTGGTGGTGGCCAGGTCGAGGTCGTCGACGCGGGCCAGCTCCTGCGAGCGCTGCTCGGACCGGGCGCGCCGCAGCCGCTCGGAGTTCTCCTCCGGCGAGAGCTCCTCGAACTGCCGGTAGTAGTCCAGCCGCCTCTTGAGCGGGCTCACGGGCCCTGGGCGGGGCCGATCGACGAGCCGGGCCCCTGGATCAGGATGAGCCAGGCGAAGAAGGCACCACCGGCGACGATCGCCGTCCACATGAAGATGCGCCCGAGGACGCCCTCCTTCTGGTCGTGCCCGGCGGCGCGGCGCAGAATTCGCCACAGCCCGTCCATGCGCACGGTGACCCACAACGTGAGCATCACGGTGGCCAGCAGGCCGAGGAAGGCGACGGTGATGCCGACGAAGACCGAGTTCGTCAGGTAGTTGATCTGCGAGCCGATCCACAGCCAGCCGACCGGCTGCGGGCCCCAGCAGGACAGCACGACCAGGATCTCCAGCACGAGCAGGAGGTTGGCGAGCAGCCCGTCGACCCGCTGGCGGCGGTCCTGCCCGCGCTGCGGCGTGTCGCGGTACTTGAGCGGGGCGCTGCCCGGCCGGCGCCCGATGAACAGGCCGCCGGTGTCGGTGGGGTCGTTACGGGGCAAGGATCGTGTCCTCGTCGGAGTAGGCCGGCGCGCAGCAGCACATCAGCGTGAGCGGCTCGCTGCCTTCGTTGACGAGCTGGTGCTGGGCGCCGGGAGGGATGACCGCGCAATCGCCGGCGCGCACGTCGCGTTCCTCGTCGCCGATGCGCAGGCGCCCGCTGCCTCCCGTGAAGAAGTACAGCTCCTCCGAGACGAGGTGGTGGTGCGCGGTGGTCGCGCCGCCCGGCGGGACGGTGGCCTCGGCGAGCGACTGCTGGGCCGCGGGCAGCGACCGCCGCCCGGCGACCTCGCGGATGGTCGAGCCGTCCAGCGTGGTGAACGGCTCGGCGTCGGCGAGGTTGGCGAGGTCCATGGCGCCCACTTTAGGTGCGGTCCGTACCGTCTGGAGACGTGATGCCGCGCCGCACCACCCTCGCCCTGACCGTCGCGGCCGCCTCGGCCGCGCTAGCCGTGCTGACCTGGTGGCTGGCGTTCCGCAGCGGCGCCGGGCACCGCGCCGACCTCTTCCTGCTGGCCCGCGTGACCGATATCCAGGACACGCGGCTCTACGCGCCCGCGCAGGTCATCGCCGCGCTGTGCAACACGGGACCCTACGCGGTGCTCTGCGTCGGCGTGACCGCGGCGGCGGCGGCCTACCACGGAGCCCGGGCGGCGATCGTGACGGCCGCGGTGATCGTCGTCCCCAACGCGGTCAGCCAGGTGCTCAAGGTCGTCACGGCCGTGGACCGCGTCCAGGCACCGCACACGCCGGCGCTGCACGTCGCGCCGGAGTCGTGGCCGAGCGGGCACGCCACCGCCGCCCTGAGCCTCGTGCTGTGCGCGATCGCCATCGCGCCGGCGGCCCAGCGGCTCGCCGTGGCGATCGTCGGCCTGTCGTTCGCGGCCGCGGTCGGCCTGGCCGTCACCGGCCTGGGCTGGCACTTCCCGTCCGACGTCGCCGGCGGCTACCTGATCGCGCTCTGCGGCGCGTCCCTAGCCGCCGGGCTGCCACAGCGGCTCGTCCGGCCCGTTCGCCGCCCGGGCGAGGATGAACAGCAGATCGCTCAGGCGGTTCAGGTAGCGGACGGTCCCGGGGCTGACCGCGTCCCCGCAGGCAATGGTGCGCCGCTCGGCGCGCCGGCACACGGTCCGGCACACGTGCAGCTGAGCGCCGGCGGGCGTCCCGCCGGGTAGCACGAACGAGCGCAGCGGCTCGAGCGTGTCGTTCACCTCGTCGCAGCGCTCCTCGAGCCAGGTCGTCTGGTCCTCGCGCACCCGCAGGCGCTCGCCCGCCTTCGTGGGCGCCGCGTCGAGGGGGACCGACAGGTCTGCGCCGACGTCGAAGAGGTCGTTCTGGATGCGCTTGAGCCACTCGTCGTGGGGCGTGCCCAGCGCCAGCGCCACGCCGATCTGCGCGTTGAGCTCGTCGACCGTCCCGTAGGCCTCGATGCGGGCGTCCGTCTTGACCACCCGCGACATGTCCCCCAGGTGGGTCTCGCCGCCGTCGCCGAGCTTGGTGTAGATGCGAGTCAGGTTGACGGTCATATAGTCCCGGTTTCAATCTAGGTCGGTGGACAGGGAAGCCGGTGTGAATCCGGTGCGGACCCGCCACTGTGACCGGGAGCAGGCTCGTCGCAATGCGCCACTGAGTGATCGGGAAGGCGCGACGAGTGGGCCCGGAAGTCAGGAGACCTCCCTCCGACCTCAACGCCGAGCACCCTCGTGGAAAGGGGTCAACGCACATGAAACGCACCGGTCTCGCCGGTCTCCTGCTTCTCGTCCTCGCCGTGCCCGTGGCGCGCGCGGACGTCACGGTCCGCGCCGAAGGCGCCACCGCCACCGTCCTCAAAGCGACCGCCGTGCCTCGCACCGGGCCCGACGTCGTCCGGCAGGGCAAGTCCTGCCCGGGCGACTCGGCGGCGGGCGCGATCCAGCGCGCCACCGGCGGTGACTGGGAGGGCACCTACTACGACGGGCTCGGCTTCACCGTCGACCGCATCTTCACCGAGGCGCTGCCGTTCAGCACGGGGAAGTACTGGGGGTTCGACCACAACAACGTCGGGTCGCAGGTCGGCATCTGCGGCTACCCGCTCGCCGACGGGGACGAGATCCTCTTCTACGCGGCGTGCGCGACCTCGGACGCGACCGACTGCTCCAACGGCCGGCCGCTCGGGCTCACCGCCCCCGCCAAGGTGACCACCGGCGTCCCCTTCACCGTCACCGTGCGGCAGTTCGACGACCTGCAGGATCCCGCGGTGGCGTCCCCGGCGGCGGGCGCGAGCGTGGGCGGCGCGACCACCGCCGCCGACGGGACGGCGCAGCTGACGCTGTCGACTCCGGGCACCGTCACGCTGACCGCGACCAAGGGGGACCAGGTGCGCGACGAGGCGACGGTCACCGTCGCCGACCCGCCCGCGCCGGGTGCGTCCCCGACGCCGGCGCCGGCCGCCACCGCCGTCCCAGCCGTGGTGCCCGACACGCGGCCGCCGTACTCGAGCATCCGGGGGATCGCGGAGCAGCAGGTGTTCCGCCGCGCCGCGCCGCGAACCCTGCGGGCGACGGTCGACGAGTCGATCTCCGCTGTGACCCTCGGGCTGACCCGCAAGCACGCGGGCCGCTGCACGGCGTTCGACAACAAGCGCGGGGCGTTCGTGAAGGTCAAGTGCGGCCGCCATCCGCGCTTCGCCGTCGGCAGTGACGCGCAGGTCTCCTTCCTGCTGCCCAAGCGCCTCGGCCCCGGGCGCTACGTGTTCGACGTCGTGTCCACGGACGCGGCCGGCAACGAGGAGTCGCTGGCCCGCGGGCGCAACCGGGTGGTGTTCTTCGTCCGGTGACGCGGCTCGCCGTCCTGATCCTGCTGGTCTGCGCGGCGCCCGCCTCGGCGAGCGACCTGCTGGTGGTCGGGCGGACGGACACGCTGCACGGCCCGAAGGCGGTCCCGGCGGGCAGGCAGCGGGTCACGGTCGGCGGGCACCGCTGCACGGTCGGCGCGCGGACCCCGCTGGCGGCGCTGCTCGCCAGCGGGCTCAAGCTGTCCCTGCGTGACTACGGGGTGTGCTCGAAGCGGCCCGCCGATGCCGCCGGGCTGTACGTGCGCGGGGTGGCCGGGGAGACGGCGCACGGGGCGGACGGCTGGGTCTACAAGCTCGGCCACCGCGTGCCGTCGACGGGCGCGGGCGACCTCGCCTCGCGCACCCGCGGGCCGGTGCTGTGGTTCTGGTGCCGGACGGGGGAGACGGGCTGCCAGCGCACGCTGGACACCACCGTGCTCGCCGATGCCGGGGGCGTGGTGGATGTCCGCGTCCGTGCCTACGACGATCACGGCATGGGCATCGCCGCGGCCGGGGCGACGGTCACCGTCGGTGCGGGCGCGAGCGCCGTCGCCGGCGCCGACGGGGTCGCCCACGTCCCACTCGGCGCCGAGACCGGCACACTGGACGTCGTGGCGACACAGGCGAAGCGGGTCCGGTCCTTCGGCGACACGGTGAGACGGTGACGGTGCGATGAGACGGGTCCTGCTCGTCCTGGTCGCGGTCGTGGTCGCGGGGTGCGGCCCGGGCGCCGGCTCGTCCGCCGACGCGCCCACGGGCGTCAACGTCGTCATCACCCGCGACTTCGGCGCGCGCGAGCTGCGCGACGTGGACTCGTCGAAGGTCAGGCCCGGCGAGACCGTGATGCGCTACCTGGAGCGCAAGTTCACCGTGACGACCCGCTACGGCGGCGGCTTCGTCCAGTCGCTCGAGGGGCTGTCGGGCGGCAAGGACGCCGACGGCCGGCCGATCGACTGGTTCTACTACGTCAACGGCATCGAGGCGGAGAACGGGGCCGCCTCGCGCAAGATCGCCGAGGGGGACCACATCTGGTGGGACCGCCACGACTGGGGCGTCACCCAGCGGATCCCGGCTGTGGTCGGCTCGTGGCCGGAGCCGTTCGTGAGCGGCATCGACGGCAAGAAGATCCCGCTGGCGATCGTCTGCGAGGGCGAGCGGCGCTCGTGCGACGAGGTGCAGACGCGGCTGGGCGACGAGGGCGTGACCGGCATCTCCCAGACCGGCATCTCCAGCGGCGTTGGGCAGAAGCTCTTGCGGATCGTGGTCGGGCCGTGGTCGAAGATCCGCAACGAGCCGGTGGCGCGCACGCTCGAGCGCGGGCCGTCCGCCTCCGGGGTCTACGCGCGCCCGACCGCGAAGTCGTTCGCGCTACTCGACGCGGAGGGCCAGGTCGCCGAGACGCGCACGGGCTCGGTCGGCATGGTGGCGGCGACGCGCTTCGGCGAGCAGCAGCCGACCTGGTTCGTGACGGGGACCGACGACGCCGGGGTGGCCGCCGCGGCGGCCGCGCTGCGCACGGACATCCTCACCAATCGCTTCGCGGTCGCGCTCGTCGACGGGCGGGCCGAGAACCTCCCGATCCGCCAGGACCCGTAGATGTACGCACGGCGCTCGAGCCCGCTGCACGCCGCCCGCGCGGCGGTCGGCGCGCTGTGGTGCCTGGCCGTCGTGACCGTCGCGCTGGCGGTCCACCATCCGCTCGTGCTCGCGGTGCTTGTCTGCGCGGTCGTCGCGGCGGGGTTCGCGGCGCGGGTCGGCCGGCCCATCCTGGTCGGCGTGCTGTTCGGCCTGCCGTTCGGGCTCTTGGTCGTCGCCATGAACGCGCTCACGTCGCGCAACGGGCTGACGGTCATCTACCGCCTCGGCGGGCCGCTGGGCGACGTCACGCTGGAGGCCGTCGTGCAGGGCGGCGTCTACGCGCTGGTCTTCGTGGCGCTGTTCGCGGTGGCACGGCTGTACTCGGCGGCGGTCGACCCCGACGACCTGCTCCGCGCGCTGCGCCGGCTGTCCTTCTCGAGCGCGCTGACGGCGGCGCTCGCCACGCGCTTGATCCCGGTACTGGCCCGCGACGCCCGGCGGTTGAGCGACGCCGGCCGCTGCCGCGCCGGCGAGCCGCCGTCCCGGCTCACCCTCGTGCGCGCCGTCGCGGCGGGGACGATGGATCGGGCCATCGACGTCGCCGCCACACTCGAGACCCGCGGCTACGGGACGGGCGGCCGCGCGCCGGCGTTGCGACGGCCATGGTCCCGCCACGACCTCGCCTTCGGGCTGTCGGCGGTGGCGCTGTTCGTGCTCGCCGTGGTCGGCCACCGGCTGGCACCCTTCGACGCCTACCCGCGCATCGTCGGTCCCGTCGACGGCGGCGTCCTGCTCACCTGCGCGCTGATCGCCGCCGCGATCCTGCTCCCCTTCGCCGACCGCCGAGGCTGCTGATGGCCGCGCTCGTCGTCATCGCCGCGCCGCGCCCGCGTTCGGAGCGTCCCCGCGGATGCTGACGCTCGACGGCGTCACCTACACCTATGCGGGGGCGTTCGCGCCCGCGCTGCGCGACGTCTCGCTGCACGTCGAACCGGGCGAGTTCGTGGTCGTCGCCGGGGGCACCGGCTCGGGCAAGTCGACGCTGCTGCGAACGGCGAGCGGCCTCGTCCCGCACTTCCACGGCGGGACGTTCGCGGGCCGCTGCGTCGTCGGCGGCCTCGACACCCGCGAGCACGGTCCCGCCGACCTCTCCCGCGTGGCCGGCACGCTGTTTCAGGACCCCGAGACCCAGGTCGTGCTGGGGACGGTGCGCGCCGAGCTGGCCTTCCCGCTGGAGAACGCCGGCCTGAGCGGCGCCGCCGTCGCCCGCGGCGTCGAGGAGGCCGCACTCGCGCTCGGGATCGCCGAGCTGCTCGATCGCTCCACCGCCGAGCTGTCCGGCGGCGAGCTGCAGCGGGTCGCCCTCGGCGCTGCGCTCGCCACCCGCCCGCCGCTGGTCGTCCTCGACGAGCCCACCGCCCAGCTCGACCCCGTCGCCGGCGACGAGCTGCTCGGCGTCCTGCGTCGCCTCAACGAGGAGTGGGGGACGACCGTCCTGCTCGCCGAGCACCGCCTCGAGCGCTGCCTGTCCGCCGCCGACCGCGTCATCGCTATCCGCGACGGCGCCGTCGCCTTCGACGGCGCACCCCGCGCCTTCCTCGAATGGTCCCCGGAGACCCCCGGCGCCCGCCTCTTCGCCCTCGCCGGCATCACCCCACCACCAGTCTCCGTCAAGGACGCCCGTGTCACCCTGGGGACAGTCCCGTCAGCGTCAAGTGTTCTGAACACTCGCGACTCAGGGGACAGTCCCCTCAGTCCCAAGAGTTCTGAACACTGGGCGTTGGAGGTCAAGCGGGTGTGGCTGGAACCGCGGGATGCGCCGCCGCGGCTGCGCGCGGTGTCGCTTCGCGTGGCCGCGGGGGAGGTCGTGGCGCTGCTGGGGCGCAACGGCGCCGGGAAGTCGACGCTGCTGCGGATCGCCGCCGGCCTCGACACGCCCACGCGCGGGAAGGTCAAGGCCGCTGGGCGGGTCGCGCTGCTGCTCCAGACGCCGGGGGACTACTTCCTGCACGACACGGTGGGAGGTGACGGCCCGCTCGCCGATCGCCACCCCCGTGACCTCTCCGGAGGCGAACGCCAGACGCTCGCCCTGGAAGCCGTCATCGGGGACACCGCCCCCTCGGTGCTGCTGTTGGACGAGCCGACGCGCGGCATGGATCACGCGCGCAAGGTGGCGCTCGCCGACCGCATCAAGGCGCTGGCGGCGGACGGCGTCGCGGTCGTGCTGGCGACCCACGACGCCGAACTGGCGGTCGCCGTCGCCGCGCGCACCGTCCTGCTCGGCAAGGGCGAGGTGGTGGCCGACGCGTCGACGCGCGAGGTGCTCGGCGGCGGCTGGTACTTCGCCACTCAGACGGCACGCATCCTCGGCGGTGCGGCGCTGACGCCCGAGGAGGGCGCGGCGCTGCTGCGGGAGGCCGTCGCGGTTTGATCGCCTCGTTCGTCATCCTGGGCGTCGCCCTGCTGGCCGGCTTCGCATGGTGGGAGCGGACCCAGCCGCCCTCGCGCTTGCTCGCCCTGGTGGCCACCGTCGCCGCGCTGGCCGCGATCGGGCGGATGGCGTTCGCGCCGATCCCCAACGTCAAGCCGACCACGGACATCGTCCTGTTCGCCGGCTTCGCGCTCGGCGCGGCGCCCGGCTTCATGGTCGGCGCGACGGCGGCGCTGGCGAGCAACTTCTTCTTCGGACAGGGTCCGTGGACGCCGTGGCAGATGGCGGCCTGGGGTCTGGTCGGGCTGCTCGGGGCCGGCCTCGCCCGGGTGGCGCCGCGCGCCGGCCGGGTCCCGCTCGCCCTCGCCTGCGCGTTCGCCGGCCTGCTCTTCGGCGAGTTGCTCAACGCGTCGCTGTGGATCAACTACTCCGACCACACGCTCGCCGCCCTGCTCGCCTACATGGGCCGCGGCGTGCCCTTCGACGCCGCGCACGTGCTCGGCAACGTCGCCTTCTGCCTCGCCTTCGGGCCGGCGTTCGTGCGGGCGCTCCAGCGCTTCGAGACCCGCATGCACGTGCGCTGGATCCCGATCGCGGCCGTCCTGCCTGCGCTGCTGATCCTCCCGGCGCTCGCCCTCGCGAAGACGCCGACGGCGTACCTCGAATCAGCCCAGAACCCGGACGGCGGCTTCGGTGGCGCGCCCGGTCAGGGCTCCAGCGACCTCTACACGGGCTGGGCCGCGCTCGGGCTCGAGGCCGCCGGCCACCATCCCGCGGACGTCGGGAAGCTCCTCCCCGCGCTCAAGAGGGCGAAGGCGGCCGACCCCGGCGCACAGGCGCGCACGATCCTCGCCCTGGCCGCGGCCGGGGAGGACACCAGCGCGCTCGTCGCCAGGCTGAAGACGTCGCGCAAGCACGGGGCGTTCGCCGGCCGCGTCAACACGACCGCCTTCGCCGTGCTCGCCCTGAAGGCCGCGGGCAGGACCCGCGGCCTGAACCGCTCCGTGCGCTGGCTCGAGTCCCAGCAGAACCCGGACGGCGGCTTCAACTTCGCCGGCAAGGGCGGGCAGTCGGGGGTCGACGACACCAGCGCCCCGCTGCAGGCGCTGGTCGCCGCGGGCGGCTCGCACGCAAGCGTACGCCGCGCCGCGCGCTTCCTCGTCCGCACGCAGAACCCCGACGGCGGCTGGCCGTTGACGCCGGGCGGGACGTCCAACGCCCAGTCGACCGCGTGGGCCGTCCAGGGCCTCGTCGCGGTGGGACGCAGCGTCAGGAAGCCGCTCGCCTACCTGCGCGGCCTGACCGCGCCAAGCGGCGCCGTCCGCTACTCCCGCACGAGCGCGCAGACGCCCGTGTGGGTGACCGCGCAGGCGCTGGCCGCGTTCGCCAGGCAGCCGTTCCCGCTGCACCCGGTCAGCCGGGAGGTGCGCGTGGCGACGACCGCCGCGCCGACCCCGACCCCGACCCCCAAGCCGAAGCCGACGCCCACGAAGACCCCGAAGCCGGTCGCCTTCGCTGCGCCGGCCCAGACAAAGGCGTTGGGCGACCTGGCGCGACTCGTCGGACGCTGGATGAACGTTCTTGTACGGTTGCGCGCCGCATGAGGATCGGCATCCTGAAGGAAGCGCAGCCCGGGGAGACGCGGGTCGCCGCCACGCCCACGACGGTCGCGGCGCTGCTCAAGCTGGGGTACGACGTGGTGGTCGACGCCGGCGCCGGCGAGGCGTCGAGCTTCACGGACGCCGCCTTCGCGGAGGCCGGCGCAACCGTCGGGGACCCGCTGGCCGCCGACATCGTCTTCGGCGTCAACGCGCCCTCGAAGGCGCAGCTCGACGGGCTCAAGGAGGGGGCGACCCTGATCAGTCTCCTCTCGCCGCGCCTGGATCCCGACCTCGTGGAGGATCTCGGCAAGCGACCGATCACCGCGATGTCGATGGACGCGGTGCCGCGCATCTCGCGCGCGCAGTCCCTGGACGTGCTGTCGTCCATGGCCAACATCGCCGGCTACCGCGCCGTCGTCGAGGCCGCGCACGCCTTCGGGCGGTTCTTCACCGGCCAGGTCACGGCCGCCGGCAAGGTCGCGCCGGCCACGGTGCTCGTCGCCGGTGCCGGTGTCGCGGGTCTCGCGGCGATCGGCACCGCCAACAGCCTCGGCGCGATCGTGCTCGCGACGGACCCGCGGCCCGAGGTCGCCGACCAGGTCAAGTCGCTCGGCGGCGAGTACCTCTCCGTCGAGTCCGAGGAGGCCCAGGTCAGCTCCACGGGCTACGCCAAGGAGATGTCCGACGACTACAACACGCGCGCGGCGAAGCTCTACGCCGACACGGTCCCGGACGTCGACATCCTCATCACCACGGCCCTGATCCCGGGCCGGCCGGCGCCGCGCCTGATCACCGCCGAGATGGTCGCGTCGATGAAGCCGGGCAGCGTGATCGTCGACATGGCGGCCGCCAACGGCGGCAACGTCGAGGGGACGGTCAAGGGCGAGGCGGTCGTGACCGACAACGACGTCACGCTCATCGGCTACACGGACCTGGTCGGCCGCCTCCCGGCGCAGTCGTCGCAGCTGTACGGCACGAACCTCGTCAACCTCATGAAGCTGATGACGCCGGAGAAGGACGGCGTCCTCGTGCTCGACTTCGAGGACGTCGTGCAGCGGTCGATGACCATCGTCCGCAATGGCGAGCTGACCTGGCCCCCGCCGGAGGTGCAGGTGTCGGCCGCGCCGAAGGCAGCGCCGGCCGCGGCCCCTGAGAAGGCCGCCCCGCCCGAGCCGATGTCCGACGAGAGGCGCCTGGGCATCGTGCTCGCCGCGGCGCTCGTCTTCTTCCTGCTGGCCGCGTTCGCGCCGCGGGCGCTGCTGCCGCACCTCACGGTGTTCGCCCTGGCGATCGTCGTCGGCTACTACGTGATCGGCCACGTCCACCACGCGCTGCACACGCCGCTCATGTCCGTGACCAACGCGATCTCAGGCATCATCGTCGTCGGCGGCCTGCTGCAGGTCGGGCACGGCGAGACGGCGGTCACCGTGGTCGCCACCGCGGCGATCCTGCTCGCGAGCATCAACATCTTCGGCGGCTTCGCGGTGACGCGCCGCATGCTCGCCATGTTCTCGAGGAGCTAGTCGATCGTGTCCGTGGAAACGGCGGCCCAGGCCGCGTACATCGTCGCGGCCCTGCTGTTCATCACCGCGCTCGCCGGGCTGTCCAAGCACGAGACGGCCAGGGTCGGCAACCGCTTCGGCATCGCCGGCATGGCCGTCGCGCTCGTCGCCACGATCGTGCTGGCGATCCACCGCGACATCGAGGACGCGGGGGTGATCCTGCTCTTCGTCGCCGTCGCCATCGGTGCCGCCATCGGCCTGTGGCGCGCCCGCATCGTCGAGATGACCGGGATGCCGGAGCTGATCGCGCTGCTGCACAGCTTCGTCGGCCTCGCCGCGGTGCTCGTCGGCTGGAACGGGTTCCTGGAGGTGGAGGACAAGCCGGGCGGCGCGGAGGCGCTGCACCTCGACCTGCTCGGCACGCTCGGCATCCACCACGCCGAGGTCGTCATCGGCATCTTCATCGGCGCGGTCACGTTCACCGGGTCGATCATCGCCAACCTGAAGCTGTCGGCGAAGATCAGCTCCAAGCCGCTGGTGCTGCCGGGCAAGAACGCGCTCAATCTCGGCTCGCTCGTCGTGATCGCCGCGCTCACCGCGTGGTTCTGCGCCGACCCGGGCATCGTCCCGCTCATCCTGGCGACGGTGGTGGCGCTGGCGCTCGGCCTGCACCTCGTGGCCTCCATCGGCGGCGGCGACATGCCCGTCGTCGTCTCGATGCTCAACAGCTACTCCGGCTGGGCCGCGGCCGCGTCGGGCTTCCTGCTCGAGAACGACGCGCTGATCATCACCGGTGCCCTCGTCGGCTCCTCCGGTGCCTACCTGAGCTACATCATGTGCAAGGCGATGAACCGGTCCTTCATCTCGGTCATCGCGGGCGGCTTCGGCATCGAGGCGCCCAAGGGCGACGACGAGGACTACGGCGAGCCCAACGAGATCAACGCGGAGGGCGCCGCCGAGCTGCTCAAGCACGCGAAGTCGGTGATCATCACGCCCGGCTACGGCATGGCCGTCGCCCAGGCCCAGTACGGCGTGGCCGACCTGACCCGCAAGCTGCGCGACGCGGGCGTCGAGGTCCGCTTCGGCATCCACCCCGTCGCCGGTCGCCTGCCCGGGCACATGAACGTGCTGCTCGCCGAGGCGAAGGTGCCCTACGACATCGTCCTCGAGATGGACGAGATCAACGACGACTTCCCGGAGACGTCCGTCGTCCTGGTCATCGGGGCCAACGACACCGTCAACCCGGCCGCCGCCGAGGATCCCAGCAGCCCGATCGCGGGCATGCCGGTCCTGACCGTCTGGGAGGCCGAGCAGGTGATCGTCTTCAAGCGCTCCATGGCGTCCGGCTACGCGGGCGTCCAGAACCCGCTGTTCTTCCGCGAGAACACGGCGATGTTGTTCGGCGACGCCAAGGACCGGGTCGAGGACATCCTCAGGGCGCTCTGACCTCCGCGGTCCTGTTCGACTTCGCGGGGACGCTGCTCGTCCCGCTCGGCCCGCGTGACTGGGTCGCGGCGGCCGGCGCGCCGCCGGAGCTGGCCGAGGCGTTCGGCACCGCGGGCCTGCCCGGCGGTCCGTACCCGGAGACCGTCCCGGACGAGATCGCCGAGGACTACGAGCGGCGCGACCTGTCGCCGGAGGCACATCGACACGCGTACACGGCTTTGGCCCGCACGGTCTCCGAGGAGCACGCCGACGCCGTCTACGCGCAGGTCGCCAAGCCGGAGACCTGGGTTCCCTACCCGGACGCGCTCGGCGTCGTCGCCGAGCTCGAGCGCCGCGGCGTCCCGACCGGGGTGGTGAGCAACGCCGGCTTCGACATCCGGTTGATCCTGAGCCACCACGGCTTCACCGGCCTCGCCGACCGGACCACGGTCTCCTACGAGGTCGGCGTCATGAAGCCCGATCCGATCATCTTCCGCGCCGCGCTGGAGATGCTCGGCACGCGGGCGGAGGAGACGCTGATGGTGGGGGACAACGCCGAGGCCGACGGCGGAGCGACCGCCGTCGGCATGGCGTTCCTTCACCTTCCCATGCGGGCGCCGGGGGAGGCCCAGGGACTGCGAAAGGTGCTAGACCGTCTGGGGGCCCACCTACGGGGGCCTTCTACGACCTCCGCGGAGTAGGCGGCGCTCCAGGCCCCCTACGGCACCCCTAAGCGGCTTCCACCGGCGCCGGGGGAGGCGGCGGCGGGGGCTCGGAGTTGACGGGCTCGACGGCCGCGACGAAGTCGGGCTCGCTGACCTCGGCCTCGGCGGCCGGGGCGGCGGCGGGGTAGCTCTGGACGACGTCCATCATGCGCTCGCCGCCGCGGCGGGAGACCTCGACGCCGAAGCCGGCGACGCCGATGCCGTGCTGCCCGATCCAGTCCATGATCGTGACCGAGCCGGCGTCGAACTCCGCGCCGACCAGCACCAGCTGGGGGGAGGGGTGGGGCCTGAGCGCCTCGTGCATCGCGCCGAGACGGTCGCCGTCCCAGCTCGCGACCGTGGCCGCCGCAGCGAGCATCCGGTTGAGGTGGTCGGCGGCGTGCCCGGCGGCCACGGTGACGACGACCGGGCGGCCATCGTCGGTGTCGACCGCGAGGAGGTCGATCCCCGGCGCCGGGTTCGGCGCGACGGCGTGGATGTGGGGGAGGCCGATCTCCACCGCGAAGGCATTCCAGCCGGCGGAGATCAGGGCGTGCAGCTCGTCGCGGGACGGAGGCTCGTCGGGGACGAGCTCAGCGGTGTCGGGCGCGACCAGGGTCTTGGCGGACTCGTCGATGCGCAGCATGTGTCAGCGCTATCGGCACGATGGCCGCCCGTCTGAAGCTACGGATAGCGTTCTTGCAGGATGCTGAGTCGCGCCGACGCACTGCGGGCCCTCGCCGCCGAGCCGTTCGACGTCGTCGTCGTGGGCGGCGGGATCACGGGGGTGGGGGTGGCGCTGGACGCGTCCACGCGCGGGTACAGCGTCGCGCTCGTCGAGCGCGCGGACTTCGCGTCGGGCACCTCGTCGCGGTCCTCCAAGCTCGTCCACGGCGGGCTGCGCTACCTGCAGAACTTCGACCTCGGCCTGGTCCGGGAGGCGCTGCTCGAGCGCCAGCTGATGGTCGCGCTGGCCCCGCACCTGGTCAAGCCGCTGCCGATGATCATCCCCGCCTTCGACGGCGAGCGGCCGGATCGCAAGGTCGGCGTCGGCCTGAACATGTACGACGTGATGGCGGTCGACCGGCCGCGATCGCCCCTGGCTCGCCGGCGCGCCCGCCGGGACGCGAACGGCGACGGCTTCGAGGACTGGTCCCCCGACCGGCACCGCATCATCGACGGGGACGAGATCGCCGAGCGCCTGCCCGCCCTGGCCGCGCGCGGGCCGTCCAGCGGCTACCTCTTCTACGACTGCCAGACCGACGACTCCCGCCTGGTCCTGACCGTGCTGGGAGAGGCGGAGCGCTTCGGCGCGGTGTTCGCCAACCGCTGCGAGGTCACGTCCCTGGTCGAGGACGGCGGCCGCGCGACCGGCGTCAGCGTGCGCGACGCGCTGGGCGGCGAGACGTTCGTCGTCCGAGCGCAGACGGTCGTCAACGCGACCGGCGTGTGGGCGGACCGGCTGCGGCCGGACGAGCTGCGCAACGAGGCCGAGGTCCCCGTCATCAAGCCGTCGCGCGGGACCCATCTGCTGGTGCCGTCGGAGAAGCTGCCGGTGGTCGATGGGGCGATCGCGCCGGCCGGGAGCGGGCGGATGATGTTCGTCCTGCCGTGGCTCGGGCAGACGCTGATCGGGACGACCGACGTCACCTACGACGCGGACGACCTCGATCACGTGCGGCCGTCCGATGACGATGTCGAGTACCTGCTCGAGGCGACCAACGCGTTCTTCGAGAGCTCGCTGACCGCGGCTGACGTGAGCGGCGCCTACGCCGGCGTGCGCCCGCTGATCTCGACGGGCGACCCGAAGAAGTCGGTCGACATCTCGCGCAAGGCGGAGCTCTACGAGACGTCGTCGGGCATGATCACCATCACCGGCGGCAAGCTGACGACCTGGCGGCGGATGGCGAAGTCGACGGTCGATCGCATCGTCGAGCGCGAGGGCCGCGAGGCGCCGTGCCGGACGCACGAGATCCCGCTGGGGATGGGGGTCGCGGCGGAGAGCCTGCCGCGGATCGAGGGCGTCCCGGAGGCGTCCTACGAGCGCCTGGCCGGTCGCTACGGCTACGCCGCCCACGAGGTGCTCGGGGTCGCGCGCGAGCGCGGCGAGCTCGCGCAACCGATCCTGCCCGGCCACGCCGACCTGCTCGCCGAAGCGGTCTTCGCCGCGCGCCGCGAGCAGGCCCAGACGGTCGGCGACGTCCTGCTGCGGCGCACGCGGCTGGCCCTGCTCGACGCCCGCGCGCTGCTCGACGGGCCCGACCCCGTCGCGCGCGTGGCCGCGGCGATGGGGACCGAACTGGGCTGGGACGCTGCGCGCGTGGCCGCGGAGGCGGAGGCGTTCCGGGTGGAGGCGGCGGCCGAGGGGCTGGTCGTCTCGTGAGCGCCGCGCTCGCCAGCCGGGTCGAAGGCGCGCTGGGGTCCCTCAACGAGCCGCAGCGGCGGGCTCTGGAACTGAGGGAGAGGGACGGGGCCGGCTACCGGGAGATCGCCGACGTCGTCGGCACCGGCCGGGAGGGCGTCGCCGACCTCCTGGTGGGCGCGCGGCTGACGGTCTGGGCGCGGCTGCACGACGAGTCGCCGCCACCGCGCCGTACCCCCCAGTGCGGCCCGGCGCGCCGAGTGCTCGCAGCGCAGGCTGACGGCGAACCGGTCAGCACCCAGGACCTCGACCGCGCCCGCGAGCACCTGGCCGGCTGCGAGCCGTGCGTGGAGGCCCGGATCGCGCTGCGCGAGGCCGAGATCGCCTGCCGCGCGTGGCGCTCCAACCCCGCTCCGCAGCTTCCGGTCGACGCGAACCGCGCTCCGCTGCTTCCGGAAAGCGGAAGCAATCCAGCGCGGTTGGCGTCCGGCGGAAGTGGCGCTGCGCGGTTCGCCCGGCGTCGCCTCATCGCCGCGGTCGTCGGCGTCGTCCTCCTCGTCGCCGTCCTGGCGATCGCGTTCGGCGGCGGCGGTGACGGAACCGTCGTGCCCGGCGCGCCCAAGCCCGGCCCGGGCTCCGCGAAGGGCTCCGGCCGCGACGTCGTTCCCCCGCCCGGCGACAAGTTCTGCCCGGACAACCGGACGAACTGCAAGTGACCGCCCAGATCATGGGCGTCCTGAACGCGACGCCCGACTCCTTCTCGGACACGCGCGAGCACCGGACGCTGGAGGACCGGCTGCGCCAGGCCGATTCGCTGCTCGCAGCCGGCGCCGATCTGCTCGACATCGGCGGGGAGTCCAACGTCACCAACCGGCCGGCGGTGTCCGTCGGCGAGGAGCTCGACCGCGTCGTCGCCCTGATCGACCGGGTCACGGGCGAGCTCGGCGCGCGCGTCTCCGTCGACACCTACAAGCCTGCCGTGGCGGCAGCCGCCGTCGCCGCCGGCGCCTCGATCGTCAACGACATCTCCGGCCTCGCCGACCCGGGCCTCGCCGACGTCTGCGCCCGTAACGGCGCGGCGCTCGTGGTCATGCACACGCCCGTCGCGCCCAAGTCGCAGTCCCTCGACGAGGCGCGGGAGATGGACGTCGCCGGCTGGCTGCGCGACCGCGCCGCCTACGCGCAGTCGCTCGGCGTGCGCGAGGTCATCCTCGATCCGGGCCCGGACTTCGGCAAGACGCCCGCGCAGACGGTGGCGACGCTGCAAGGGCTGCCCGACCTCGTCGCCCTCGGCCACCCGGTCCTGCTGGCGGTCTCCCGCAAGGACTTCGTCGGCGCGATCGTCGAGCGGCGCCCCCGCGAGCGGCTGGCCGGCACGCTGGCGGCGATCGGCTACGGCGTGGACGCCGGCGCGACCTACCTGCGCGTCCACGACGTCGCCGCCGTCAAGGACTACCTCGCCGTCCGCGCGGTGCTGAGCGGCGAGCGCGACCTCGCACCCGGCGTTCGCGTCCCCGAGCACCTGCGCCGCGAGCCAGTAGGGTCCTAGACGGAATCCCGCTTCCTGTCCAACGGAAGCGGAACGCCGACGAATCCAACTCATAGGAGGACCCCATCATGTCCGTACTGGACCCCGCTGCCCTCGACGGCAGCCCGCTCGCCGATCTGCACGTCATCGCCGACCAGCTCGGCGTCGACGGCTACCGCCGCCTGCGCAAGGCCGACCTGATCGACGCGATCGTCGCCAAGCAGTCCGGCGAGGAGCCCGCGGAGGACGGCCCGGCCGACGAGGGCGTGAGCGAGGCACCGAAGCCCGCCCGGCGCCGCCGGTCGCGCGGCCGCAAGCCCGCCGACGAGGAGACCTCGGCCGCGGTCGAGGCCGCCGACAAGGCCGACGAGGAGGAGCCCGACGAGCCCCGCCGCGGCCGGTCGCGCGGCTCGTCGCCGAAGGCCGAGGCGACCAAGGCGGTCGACGAGACCATCGACGGCGTCATCGAGCTGCAGGGCAACGGCTCCGGCTTCATCCGCCCCAACCATCCGGAGACCTCCGACGCCGACGTCTACGTGTCCGCGGCGCAGATCAAGCGCTGCGAGCTCGTCAGCGGCGATCGTGTCGGCGGCCCCGTGCGCCCGCCGCGGCGCTCCGAGCGCTTCCCGTCGCTCGTCCGCGTGGACACCATCAACGGCAAGCCGGCCGACGAGGTCGCGGGAGAGGGCACCCGCTTCGACGAGCTCAAGGCGACCTTCCCGACCGAGCGCCTCGAGCTCTCCGGCGAGGACGCGACGGTCGACGCCGTCCAGTGGCTGACGCCGTTCGGCAAGGGCTCGCGCGTGGTCGTCACCGGCGGCGCGCTGGCCGGCAAGTCCGAGCTCCTGCGCCGCATCGCCGCCGCGCTCCCGAAGGACGGCCTCGAGGTCACGGTCGTGCTCTCGGGCGCCCGTCCCGAAGAGGCGAGCGAGTGGGGCGAGGGCGTCGCGGGCGTCCACCTCGGCGCGTCCGCGGACGCCCAGGGGCAGGCCGTCGACAGCGCCGTCGAGCAGGGCCGCCGCGTGGCCGCCCGCGGTGGCGACGCGGTCGTGGTGATCGACTCCCTCGACGGGGTCGCCGGCAACGTCGCCCGTCGCGCGCTGGCCGCCGCCCGCAACATCGTCGACGGCGGCTCGCTGACCGTCATCGCCGCGAGTGCCGCGCCGCTCGGCGGCGAGACCACGGTCATCGCCCTCGACGCGTCGCTGACCGCGCTGCGCCGCTTCCCCAACCTCGACCTGGCCGCGTCGCAGAGCATGCGCCCGGAGCTGCTGGTCGGGGACGAGGGCGCGGCGAAGATCGCCGCCGCCCGCGCCGAGATCGCCGCGTAAACGCCGGGCGCCGGTCTACGTTCAGGACGTGCAGCGCGCGCTCGCATCGCTCTCCGCGGTCCTCTCCGACCCGGCCGCACCCGCGGCGGGGGCGGCGCTGGACGAGCTGCGGGCGCGGTGGTCGTCGCTGAACGCCGAAGAGCGGGACGCGCTGACACCGCTCGCCCAGCTCGCCACGCGGCGGGTCAGGGCGGCGACGGTCCCAGAGCCGGCGCCGGCACCGGCCGCGCGCCCGATCGGCGACACCTCGCCGGAGGGCCTGCTCTCCCTGCTCGGCCTGTCCGACTTCCGGCCCGGCCAGCGCGAGGCGGTCCAGGCCGCGCTCGACGGCCGCGACTCGCTGGTCGTCATGCCCACGGGCGGCGGGAAGTCGCTCTGCTACCAGCTCCCGGCGCTCGCGGGCGAGGACCTGACCGTCGTCGTCTCTCCGCTGATCGCCCTCATGCGCGACCAGTGCGCGCGGCTGACGAGCCTCGGTCATCCCGCGGTCATGCTCGCCTCGGGCTCCGACGAGAACGCAGCCGCCCTCGACGCCATCCGCGACGGCACCGCAAAGGTGGTGTTCGCCGCGCCGGAGCGCTTCGCGTCAGGTGTCTTCCGGTCCGCGCTCGCCCGGCGCACGATCGCCCTGTTCGTCGTCGACGAGGCCCACTGCGTGTCGGAGTGGGGGCACGACTTCCGGCCGGACTACCTGCGCCTGGCCGCGGTCATCGGCGAGCTGGGGCGGCCGTGCGTGATGGCCTGCACGGCGACGGCGACGCCGAAGGTGGCCGAGGAGATCGTCGCGCGCCTCGGCCTGCGCGATCCCGAGCGGGTGCGCTCCGGCTTCGACCGCCCGAACGTCTCCTTCGACGTGCTCGGCTTCGACGGGCAGGGCTCGGTGGCGCGCAAGCGGGCGACGCTGCTGGCCGGCGTGCGCATGCCCGAGAACCAGCCCGCGATCGTCTACTGCGGGACGCGCAAGAGCACAGAGGAGATCGCCGAGCTGCTGGGCGCCGCCGCCTACCACGCGGGCATGCCGGCGGGGACGCGCAGCTCCCGCCAGGACGCGTTCCTGCGCGGGGAGATCGACGTCATCGTCGCCACCAACGCGTTCGGGATGGGCGTCGACAAGCCCGACGTGCGGTCGGTGTGGCACTGGGCGCTGCCGTCGTCGTTGGAGGCCTACTACCAGGAGGCGGGCCGGGCGGGGCGCGACGGCCTTCCGTCCCGCGCGGTCCTGCTCGCCTCGCGGTCGGACCTCGGGCGCCTCGTCCGCTTCATCACCGAGGCGGAGGTCACGGTCGAGCAGGTCGGTGCCGTGGTCGGCCGGCTCCAGGCGCGCGGGGAGGACGCCGAGCTCGACGCCGCCGACGACCGCGACCGGATCGCGCTCGCCATCGCCGAGCGGGCGGGGGCGGTCACGCTCGCGCCGGGGGGCGGCGGCCGGATCCGGGTGTCCGTGTCCCCGCACGGGCTCGACCACGCCGCCGCCGCGCAGCTGTGCCGTGCCGCCCGCGACCGCCGCTGGCAGTCCTACCGATCGATCGAGCGCTACGCCGCGACGGTGGACGTCTGCCGCCGGCGCCAGCTGCTCGACCACTTCGGCGACCCCGAACCGGTCGCGCCGACCGGTCGCTGCTGCGACGTCCACGATCCGCCCGACTGGCTGCCGCCGATCACGACCGTCAAGGCTCGCAGCGCGCCGGTGGACGACGGCCCGCCGGTCGCCGACTCAGAGCTCGAGCCGCTGAAGGCCTGGCGCCGCGAGCGCGCCGACGGCAAGCCCGCGTACACCGTCGCCACCGACGCCACCCTGCGCGAGGTCGTCCGCCGCCGGCCCACGACGCCCGGCGAGCTGCTGGCGATCAAGGGCATCGGCCCGTCCTTCGCTGACAAGCACGCGGAGTCCCTTCTCGAGCTGCTCGGCTCTCAGCGCGGCACGTAGGCGACGCGCTGCCAGTTCGGCTCGGGGCTGAGCTCGATCGGCTCGGCCTCGCGATCGGGCTGCACGTAGCCGAAGGTGTGCGTCTCGTCGCAGAAGACGATGTCGAGCTCGCCCTCCTTGACGCGCTGGTCGAGCCAGGCGGAGCGGAAGACGAGCCGGCGCAGCCAGTGCACCAGCGAGCGGTCGGCGGGCCCGACGATCTCCGGCCAGCAGTCGTTGACGTGCTCGCCGAGGCCCGACGCGGGATCGGACACCTCGCCGTTGACGGTCAGGTTCACGAGGTCCTCGAGCTCGTGGCCGTCGAGCCGCGCGTCGACGAAGCCGAGTTTGACCCCCGCCTGCTCCACGCGCTCGGCGAAGTCACGCTCGTTGAACGTGAAGCGAAGCTCCCCGTATTCCAGGACGTAGTCCTGACCGGAGTCGTAGTTGCCGCGGCGAAGTTGGTCCATGATGAAAGAACCGCCCGGCATCCGGGCGGCGCGTCGGAACCATAGCCGCGAGTCCTTCCCGGATTCACTGCCTGGGAGAGATCTTGCGGGCTGAGACCTAGGAGAGGTATGACCGACACCCTCCTGCTGGTCGAGGACGACTACGCGCTGCGCACGTTCCTCGCCGACAACCTGACCGCCGACGGCTACGAGATGGTCGTCGCTCCCGACGCCGCCGCGGGCCGGCGGGCGCTCGAGCACCACGCGCCCGCCGTGGCCATCGTCGACGTCGAGCTGCCGGACGCCTCCGGCCTGTCCCTGATCGCCGACGTCCGGGCCGGGGACGTCCGCTACGCCCGCGTCGACCCTGCGCAGCGGTTCATCGTGCTGAGCGGACGGGGGAGCGAGCTCGACCGCGTCCGCGGGCTCCAGCAGGGCGCCGACGACTACGTCGCCAAGCCGTTCTCGTACCCCGAGCTCCTGCTGCGGGTGCGCGCGCTGCTGCGGCGGGGCGCGGACGGGCGGGTCGTCGACCGCACGCGCGTGGGGGCGCTCGAGGTCGACACGCGGACGCGCGACGTGCGCGTGCACGGCGAGCCGGTGGAGCTGTCGGCCAAGGAGTTCTCGCTGCTGCGCACGCTGGCCGCCGACCCGACGCGGGTGTTCACCAAGGACGAGCTGCTGCGGGACGTGTGGGGTTTCGTCTCGCGCGGTTCGACCCGCACGCTGGATTCCCACGCGTGCCGGCTGCGGCGCAAGCTCGGCGTCGGCGGCGAGCGCTTCGTGGTCAACGTGTGGGGCGTCGGCTATCGCCTGGTGGAGCTGCCGTAGGCTGCGGCGCGTCCGCTTCCGCCGTCCCCGATCCGAGCCGGCCGCGCCGCCCGAGCGCTACGACGACGTCCTCGGCGCCGTCGGCGTCCCGGACGATCCGCACACCGCGGGGGATGAGCTGTGGGCCCTGCTGCTCACGCGGCAGTACGACGGGTTCGCCGAGGTCGCGGCGCAGCTGCCCGACGTCCCCGAGCCGTCCTGGCAGGAGCTGTGGAACGGCGCCAGCGGGGTGCGGCTGGCCGCGCAGACGCTGGCGTTCTACCGGGTCCTGAAGCCGTGGCTGACGCCAGACGCGCGTGTGCTCGACTTCGGCTGCGGATGGGGGCGGGTGACGCGCTTCCTGGCCCGCGATGTCCCGCCGGAGCGGCTGTTCGCGTGCGACCCCGTGCTGGGGATCCTCGACGTCTGCCAGCGCAACGGCGTTCGAGCGACGTTCGCGCTGAGCGACCCGTTCGGCGCGCGCCTGCCCTTCGACGGGCCGTTCGACCTCGCCTTCGCCTTCAGCGTCTTCACGCATCTGAGCGAGCCGGCCCACGAGCGGGCGCTGGAGGCGCTGCACGCGGGCCTGCGGCCGGGCGGGACGCTCGTCGTCACCGTGCGCCCGCCGGGTCATCTCGGCGAACCGCCGGGGACGCCGTATCACTACGTCCCGCACACGGAGGTCCCCGAGAGCTTCCAGTGGGAGAGTGAGGCGGGCGTCGAATACGGGGACACCGTGATCACGGTCGACTACGTGCGCGAGCACTGGGCGCCGCGGTTCGAGCTGCTCGCCGCGCAGCCGCTCGTCGGGGACCTGGCCCAGATCGCTCTGACGCTCCGACGCGTGTAGCGGGAGGGGTCCGGCCGGGGCGGGCGGTGCCGTCTCTCCGGCATGAACCCCCTGGCCCTGCTCCGGACGCCGCGCCTGGCGGCGCATGCGTCCCACGAGGTGCGCGGCCCGCTGACGGTGGCGCTGCTGTCGCTGGAGGGGATGGTCGCGCGCGGCGAGGTCCACGGGGAGGCGGCCCGCGGGCTCGAGCTCCAGCTGCGGCGGGCGCGGCTCGCGGTCGACGACCTGGCCGCGGTGGCGCAGGGCGGCCGCGCGCCCGACCGGCTGGAGCCGGTGACCGTGTCCGGTCTGCTGGCCCAGGTCGGGCTCGCCTGGCGGCCGGCGGCCCGCGCGCACGGGGTCGACCTGTGGGTGGTCAACGAGGCGACCGCGGGTGACGTGCCCTTCGCACGAGGCCGAGGCGCCCTGCTCGCCGACCGCACCCGGCTCGCGCAGGCGCTCGGGAACCTGATCGCCAACGCGCTGGAACACGGTGGCGGGCCGGTCGAGGTCCGCGCGCGAGCCACCGGGTCGCGGCTGCGCTTCGAGGTCCACGACGGCGGACCGGGCCTGGCCGAGCCGTTGCGGGCCTTGTCGCGCCGTCCCCGTGGCCGCCGCGGGCACGGCCTGGCCATCACCGCGGAGATCGCCGAGCGGCACGGTGGGCGTCTGGTCGCTGCGCCGTCGGGGGCGGGGACGACGCTCGCGCTCGAGCTGCCGTTGCGGGACCTGGCCGATCTCGACCGCTCGGAGGACGGGTGAGCCGCCGCCGGCGCGGGCTCGTGCTGGTGGGGCTGGCGCTCGTCCTCGGTGCGCTGGCGGCGGCCGACGTGGGGCGGCGCGAAGCGGCGCTGGACCGGCGCCTGGCCCCGCTCGTCCCCGTGCTCGTCGCCCGCGCGGACCTGCCGCCGGGCCAGCCCATCCGCGTCGGCGACGTGGAGCCGCGCGAGCTGCCCGCCCGCTGGGCTCCGCTGGGCGCCGCCGGCGGGCCGGGGGAGGTGGCCGGCGCGTCGCCCGCCGTGCGCATCCCGCGCGGGGCCTACGTCGTCGCGTCCGACCTGGCGCCGCCGTCGGCGGGGACGGTGGCGCGTGGGGAGCGGTCGGTCGAGGTCGTGGCGTCCGGCTCGCCGAAGCTGGTGGCGGCCGGCACTCGGGTCGACGTGCTGGTCACGCGCGAGGGCCACGGCACCCGGCTGGCGCTCCAGGACGTCGAGGTCCTCGCCGCCCGGTCCGAGCCCGCCGGCGACCACGACGCGTCCGGGGCCGCGCGGGTCGCCGCGACGCTGCGCGTCACCGTCCGCCAAGCCGTCTACCTCACCGCCGCGCAGTCGTTCGCGCGCGAGGTGCGGCTGCTGCCCCGCGCGGCCGGGGACGCGAAGCTGTCGGGTCCCGTCGAGGTGGGGGAGGGCCTGCGATGACCGACGCGCTCGACGCCCTGGCCGGGACGCTGCGCGAGCGGCTCGTGGCCGAATCCGCGGACGGGCCCGCGGCCGACCGGATCGCCGCCCTGGTCGAGCGCGAGGCGGCGCTGCTGGACTCCGCCACGCGCGCCGATCTCGTCCGCCGCGTCACGGAGCGGGCGCTCGGCCTCGGGCCGCTGCAACCGTTGCTGGAGGACCCCGACGTCGACGAGATCATGGTCTCCGGTCTCCGCCCGGTCTGGGTCGAGCGCCGCGGGCGCGTCGAGGTGACGGACGCCGCCTTCGCCACTGAGGCGCAGCTGCGCGACGTCATCGAGCGTGTGCTCGCGCCCGCCGGGCGCCGCGTCGACGAGGCCTCCCCGCTCGCCGACGCGCGACTCCCCGACGGCTCGCGCGTAAACGTCGTCATCCCGCCGCTGGCGGTCGACGGCCCGGCGTTGACGATCCGCCGCTTCCGCCGCCGCGCGTTCACCGGGGCGGACCTCGTCGCCGGCGGGACGCTCGCGCAGCCGCTGCTGGATTTCCTGGGGACGGCGGTCGCGGCGCGCTGCAACGTGCTCGTCTGCGGGGGGACCGGCTCGGGGAAGACGACGACGCTGAACGTCCTCGGCGCGTTCATCGGCGAGTCCGAGCGGGTGGTGACGATCGAGGACGCCGCCGAGCTGCGGCTGCCGCAGCCGCACGTCGTCCGGCTGGAGGCGCGGCCGCCGTCGCTGGAGGGCCGCGGCGAGGTCCCGATCCGCGCGCTGGTGCGCAACGCGCTGCGGATGCGGCCGGGGGTGATCGTCGGCGAGGTCCGCGGCCCGGAGGCGCTGGACATGCTCGGCGCGCTCTCCTGCGGGCACGACGGCTCGCTGTGCACGGTCCACGCGGGCACCCCCGCCGAGGCGCTCCGGCGCGTCGAGACCCTGGCGCTGATGGCCGGCGTCGGGCTGCCCCACGCGGCGATCCGCGAGCAGGTCGCCGACGCGCTCGACCTCGTCGTCTGCCAAGCCCGCCTCGCCGACGGCACCCGCGTGATCACGGAGGTCGCCGAGGTCGTCCGCGTCGCCGGAGGCGCCGGCGTCCGCACCCTCTACGCCCTCCGCGACGGCCGCCCGACCTGGCGAGCCGCCCTCAGCGAGACCCTCGCCACCCGGCTCCGCCTCGCCGCTCCCGCCCTCCCACCCCGCGCCACCGCCACGCCGCCCGCCGCCATCGCCGAGGCCGGCCTCGGCGCCGCGTCGCGCGCCGCCGCCGCCGGGGCCGGAGGCGCCCCCTTCGCCGCACCGGCCCGCGACATCGCCGGCCCGGAGGCGGGCGCCGCGTCGCCACGATTCCTCGTGCCCTCTCCGGCACCGGAGACACAGCCGTGACGCGGGCGGGGCTGATGGCGTTCGCCGCCGGTGGGTGCGGGGTCGTGGGTGGTTGGGAGCTGCTGGCGGCCCTGGAACGGGCGCGCGCGGTGAGCTGGCTGGAAGGGGCGGTGCGTCCGCTGGCGCGGGCACGGCGGGAGGGGCGGCTGCCGTCGGCGCCCGAGCGGCGGCGACTCACCGTCCTGGCGTCCGGCTGCCTGCTCGCGGCGGGGTGGCTCGTCGTCGGCCCGGTGCTCGGCCTCCTGGCCGCGATCGGCGGACCGCTGGCCAGCGGGGCGGCGATTGCCTCGCGGCAGCGGGCGTACCGGACGCGCCTCTCGGCCGCCGCGCCGGCCGTCGCCCGGGCGCTCGCGGCGGGCCTGTCCGCGGGTCGCTCGGTGCGCGGTGCCATCGACGAGGCGGCGACCGGGCTCTATGGGCCCGCCGGTCACGAGCTGCGGCGCACGGCGGCCGCGCTCGGCGCGGGCGTCGGCACGGAGCGGGCGCTCGAGGACCTGCGCGCTCGTGCCGCCAGCCGGGCCTGGGACACCCTGGTCGCGGCGGTGCTCGTGCAGCGCGACGCCGGCGGGGACCTCCCGGCTCTCCTGCGCGAGCTGGCCGCCTCGCAGGAGGCGGCCACCCGCGCCGACGAAGACGCGCGTGCCGCCACCGCGCAGGCGCACTTCAGCGCGCGGCTCGTCACCGGGTTGCCGCTGGTCGCGGTGACGCTCGCCGAGCTGGTCAGCCCCGGCTTCGTCGCGGGCCTGCTGTCCAACCCGCTCTCGCTGATCCTCGTCGTGCTCGCGGTGACGTTGCAGGCGGTCGCCTTCGTCGCCGTCCGCACCGTCTCCCGCCGCCTCGCCGCACCGTGACCCTCAAGCGCCACGTCTTCGACACCTCCTGGATGCGCAACGCGTGCAGGATGGCCGCATGACGCTGGTCGCCGCGGTCGCGGGTGTGCTCGCGGCGGTCGGGATCGTCGACCTGGCGTCGGCTCCCCGCGCGCAGCGCGCCCGCGGGCGCGGGCGCCGGGCCCTCCTCACCCTGGGACGGCGGATCGGCGTGCCGGCCGCGCCGCGCGACCTCGCCGACCGGATCGAGGCGGCCGGCGTGGCGCTGACGCCGCCCGACGCGATGGCGATCAAGGCCGGCGCGGCGGCCGCCGGTGCGCTCACCGCGCTCGTGCTCGCGGTGGGGGCGCCCGGCCGGCTCGGCCTGGTGCTCCCACCCACCGGCGCGGCGGCCGGCTTCATCGGACTCGACGTGTGGCTGCACCGGCGCCGCCGTGTCCGCGCCGAGCGGATCGCGGTGGAGTTGCCCGACGTGGTCGACCTGCTCCGCGTCGCGCTGGAGGCCGGCCTGCCGCCGACCCGCGCGCTGGCGGAGGTGGGGAAGCGGCACGCCGGGGTCCTGGCGGCCGAGTTGCGGACCGCCGCCGCTCGCTGCGCGGTCGGCGTCTCCCGGCGCGATGCCCTAAGAGGCCTCGAGCGCCGCGCACCCACGGAGGGCGTCCGCGCCGTCACCGCGGTCCTGGACCGCGCCGACCGGCTCGGGGCACCGCCCGCGGAGGCGCTGCAGGCGCTCGCTCGCGACGCCCGGGAGAGCCGCGCCCGCACGCGGGCCGAGGCCGCCGCGAAGGCCGCGCCGAAGATCCAGCTCATCATTGCGCTGCTGCTGGTCCCGAGCGTGATGCTGCTGATCGCCGCCGCCCTCGCGCCCGCGCTGCTGGGGGCGGTGTGACTGCGAGACTGGCGCCATCGCCCTGTCCGTCCTCATCCCGACGCGCAACCGCGCCGACTACCTGGCCGTCGCGCTCGCCTCGGTGCGCGAGCAGTTCGACGGGGAGGTCATCATCGTCGTCGACGGACCGCCCGACCCGGCGACGGACCGGGTCGCCGCCGAACACGGCGCCGCCGTCCACACCCTCGGCGCCCACCAGGGCATCAATGTCGCCCGCAACGCCGCCGCCGACGCCGCCAGCGGCGACCTGCTCGCCTTCCTCGACGACGACGTGACGGTCTGGCCCGGCTGGCGCGCCGCCCTCGAGCGCGCCGCCGCCGAGCATCCAGAGACCGGCTGCTTCGGCGGCCCCATCCACCCGCGCCTGGAGGGTCCGCACGCGCCCCGGGGCTGCGGCCGCCCGCAGGACGCCCCGGTCACCGCCCTCGACCTGGGTCCGGTCGACCGCGCGGCGGACTTCGCCTGGGGCGCGAACGTCGCCGTCCGTCGCTCCGCGCTCGACGCCATCGGACCCTTCGACCCCGACCTCAACTACTGCGGCGACGAGGAGGACTGGCAGCGGCGCCTGCGCGCGGCGGGGGGGACGGTCCGCTACGTCGCCCGGGCCGGCGTCGAGCACCGGCGCGCCGGGGACGACGCGCGCCTGCGCACCCTCGCTCGCGCCGCCTACCACCGTGGCCGCGCCGCCCGCGGCTACGACGTCCGCAAGGGCACCGCGCCGCCGCTCCCGCACGAGCTCCGTGTCCTGGCCGGCACCCTCTGGCACGCCGCCGGCCACGGTTGCGCGGCCGGCCTGGTGCCAGTCGCCCGCACCGCCGGCCGCGTCAGAGAAGCGCTGGCTACTTCGTCGTCACCGTGAACAGCGAGCGCAGCTGGTCGCCGTCCTTCTCCGTCCCCGTGACGGCCTGGTCGAGCTTCTCGAGGTAGGGCTTGGCCTGCGCGTAGTCCGCGTCCGTGTCCCCGGAGGACTCGACCAGCGAGAGGATCGTGGGCACGGAGACGATCACGGACGGCGCGATGCCGTCGATGGACGCCTTGGCGGCGTCGTAGCGGCCGCTGTCGGCGATCGTGTCGCCGGTGGGGGACAGCGCCTCCGCCGCGGCGGCCTCCCCGAACGCGAGCACGACGCGGTCGCCGCCCTGCGCGATCACCACGGGCCCCGGAGCGCCCGGGGCCGCGATCGAGTAGGCCTGGTCGGCGCCCTTGACGTCGGCGCTCTGCACCGGCGTCCCGGTCTTGCGCGCGCCCGCGACGAGCCGCGGCAGTGCCGCCGTGGCGGCGGCCCTGTCGGTCACGCCGATCGTCACGGCGCCGTTGAGCGAGGCCATCGTCGTCCCGCGCGCGTAGACGGAGACGTCCCCGATCCAGCTGAAGACGTCGCGCTGGAGGTTGATCCCGGTCTGGGCCTCGAGCGAGCCGGTCAGCGCCGCGCCGCCGAGCGCGCCGGCGAAGGCGTCGATCGTCGACTTCAGCGTGTCGCCCACGTCGGCCACGCCGTAGACCGCGAACGCGTCCGCGGGGGCGTCCTTGATCAGGTCGGTGGACGCCCCGCCGAGGAGGCCGAGCGTGCTCAGGCGGGTCAGCGCCTCGCCGGCCACGCGCGCCTCGATGGTGGCGCTGTCGGGCTTGGCGGTGAGCGCGGCGGTCAGCGGCGGCAGGTCCTTGTCGCCGACGAGCTTGTCGAGGATCGCCTTCTCCTGCGCGCCGAAGTCGGGCTCCTTCTCGATCAGCGCCTTGGCGCCGTTGAGGTCGACGAACAGCGTGCCGAGCCGCTCGTCGGGAAGCTTGGCGATGGCGTCCTTGAACGTCTTCGTGTCGACCAGGCCGTCACTCGACGCCGCCTTCAGGCCCTTCTTGACGTTCGCCTCCGTGTCGGCGAAGACGATCAGGTCGTCGCTCACGCCGGCCCACGTGTCGTCGTCCTGGAAGAGCTTCGCGCCGTCGGCGGTCCCCTTGGACTTGCCCTCCTTGCCGAGGAACTTGGCGGCTTTGTCGGAATCCGTGATCTCGATGGAGCCGATGTAGGTGGGGTCGTCGGCGGTCAGGTCGAGGACGCCGACGCCGGCCTTCTCGCCGAGCCACGGCTTGATGTCCTTGGCGTAGGTCTCCGAGTCGCCCTCCTTCTTGATCTGCTCGTCGAGCAGGCTCTCGAGCGTCGTCCCCGAAGGAAGGAACTTCTTCAGCAGCGCGCGGGCGTTGTCGCCCTGCTCGCCCTCCGGCCGCAGGGACGCCTCGACGTAGACGAGGGTGCCCTTGGGGATGGCCGACGCGGGGTCTGCGCCGCCGCCCGACGACGAGGAGGAACCGCAGCCGGCCACAGCCAGAGCGACGAGGACGGGAGCCAGGCGGCGGTGCAAGCGCATGTGCAGGACCCTATCCGAACGCGCAAAAACCAGTTCAGGTGCAGGGAAAAACGCCGCGGAGTTGGGTTCTAACGCCGACCGTGTGGGTCAAAAGTGAGTCAATGTGTTGCGTTGTGGGAGAAAGTGGGCTACAACTCCTCGGGACAAGCCGGTCCGGAGGGGCGGGGCTCCTCCCACTCCGCCTCTCCGGATCGACTGAGTCACTCGGCCTCCACGCTCATGCGCCTTGCCCTTTCACGGCATCCACGATCACACGCTGGACTCGAAGAACCGCCTCACGGTTCCGTCGAAGGCGCGCGCCCAGCTCGCCGCCGGCGTCACCGTCTCGGTCGGTCTCGGCGAGCCGTGCCTGCAGGTCTGGCCGGCGGACGCGCACGCCACGCTCGTGCAGCGCGCGCTGGCTCCGCTCGTCCCGTTCAGCAAGGAGGAACGGGACCTCAAGCGCTTCTTCCACGCGTACTCGGAGACGATGGAGCTCGACTCCGCGGGGCGCATCAACGTGCCGCCGAAGCTCGCGCGGCACGCGGGCATCGAGCGCGAGGTGACCGTGGTGGGCGCGGGCGATTGCCTCGAGCTGTGGGACGCCCAGTCCTGGGACGACGACACCGGCCTGATCGATCGGGCCGCTGAGCACATCCAGAGCATTGGCCATCCTGCTTGACATGACTCGCGAGCACGTCCCGGTCCTGGCGGGCGAGCTGATCGAAGCGCTGGACCCGCAGCCGGGCCAGACCGCGATCGACTGCACGCTCGGCGGCGCCGGCCACGCGCGCCTCGTCGCCGACCGCCTCGGCCCCGCCGGCCTGCTGATCGGGATCGACCGCGACCCGAGCGCCGAGGCCGCGTTCGCCGAGCTGGCCGCCCAGGTCGAGTGCCGGACCCGCTTCATTCGTGCCGACTTCGCAACGGCGCTGCACCAACTCGCCGCGGAAGACGTCAACGCCGACCTCGTGTACTTGGATCTCGGCATGTCCTCCATGCAGGTCGACCAGCGCGAACGCGGCTTCTCCTACGCGTACGACGCGCCCCTGGACATGCGCATGGACCCCGACTCGGGCGTGTCCGCGCACGAGGCCGTCAACACCTGGGAGCGCCGCCAGCTGGCCAAGGTCATCCGCGACTTCGGGGAGGAGCGCTACGCGGACCGCATCGCGCGCGAGATCATCCGCCGCCGTCCGATCGACACGACCTTCGGGCTGGTGGACGCGATCACCGCCGCCATCCCCGCGCCCGCGCGCTTCGCCGGTGGCCATCCCGCCAAGCGGACGTTCCAGGGGCTGCGGATCGCGGTCAACGACGAGCTGTCGCAGCTGGACGCCGCACTGCCGCTGGCCTGGGACCGCCTGGTGGACGGCGGCCGCCTCGCCGCGATCGCCTTCCACTCCCTGGAGGACCGGCGAGTCAAGCGCTTCCTGGCCGACCTTGCCACGGGCTGCGTCTGCCCGCCCGACCTGCCCGTCTGCGTCTGCGGGCACGAGCCGGAGGCCGAGCTGATCGGCCGCGGCGGCGTCGTCCCTACGCCTGGCGAGATCGCCGCCAACCCGCGCGCCAGGTCCGCCCGCCTGCGGGCAGCCAGGAGGGTCTGATGGGTCGCACTCGTAGCGCTGCCGCGCTGTCCCGCCCCGCTGTCCCGCGTCACCCGCGGCGGGTGTCCGGCCCCGCCCACCCCCCGGTCGCCAGGCCGCGGCCGGTCCCCGTGCCCGGGAAGCCGCGCGCACGGACGCCGGTCGCCCAGCCGCACAACACCTTCGGCGCCGCCGTCCGCGCGCTCCCCGACCACCGGCTGCTGGACACCCTGCTGCGCAGCCGCGCCTGGATCTGGCTGCTCGGCATCGCTCTCGGCGGCATCGTCTTCATGCAGGTCTCCCTGCTGGGGATGAACGCCGGGATCGGCCGCGCGGTCGCGGAGTCGACGACGCTCGAGCAGCGCAACGCCGAGCTGCAGGAGTCGGTGGCGGAGCTGTCCCGCGGCGCCCGGGTGCGCGACAACGCCGCCCGCATCGGCTTGATCGCGCCGGCCTCGACGGACGTCTCCTTCCTCAAGGCGCACCCCCGAGCGGACGCCCGCATCGCCGCCGACCGCATGCGCCCGCCCTCGGCCAACGCCCGCGCGTCGGTCGTCACCGGCCAGACTGCGGCGACGCCCGCCACGACGACCGCCAACAGCGGCGTGACCCCCGCCGCCACGCCGGCGCCGGTCGCAACCACGGCGCCGGTGGTGGCCGCCCCCACCCCCGCTCCGACGGTGGTCGCCCCCGTTGCCACCCCGCCACCCGTGGCCACCACGGAGCCGACGACCTCCACCGCCGGCGGCATCAGCCCGCCCCCCTGATGCGCCTGATCGAGCGCCGCGTCGGACTCGTCTTCGCCCTCTTCCTCGTGGGGCTCGGGCTCGCCACCACCAAGGCCCTGTGGCTCGGCGTGGTGAAGGCCAACTCGCTGCGCGGCGCCGCCGCCACCCAGCAGAAGGCGCAGATCGTCGTCCCCGCCCGCCGCGGCGCGATCACCGACCGGACGGGCGAGGAGCTCGCCGTCTCCCTGCCGGCGCTGAGCGTCGCCGCCACCCCGTACCTGATCCGCGACCCCGCGGCGGTCGCGAAGCGCATCGCCCCCATCCTGCGCGAGGACCCCACCAAGGTCTTCGAGGCGCTGACCAAGAAGGGCACTGGCTTCGTCTACCTCGCGCGCAAGCTGCCGATGGAGGACGGCAACCGCATCAAGGCCATGCACATCGAGGGCCTCGAGTTCATCGACGAGTCCACGCGCGAGTACCCGCGGACGTTCCTCGCCTCCCAGCTGCTCGGCTTCACGGGGACCGACAACACCGGGCTGGCCGGCCTCGAGCAGCAGCACGAGTCCGAGCTCGGCGGCCGCGACGGGCGCCGCCTGCTGATCCGCGACGCGCTCGGCGACCCCATCAAGCTCGACGACGAACGTCCCGCCCGCGAGGGCCACACGCTCAAGCTGACCATCGACGACCGCATCCAGGAGGAGACGGAGAACGTCCTCGCCGCGGTGGGTGCGAAGTTCCAGCCCGCCAAGGGCGCGACGGCGATCGTCATGAACCCGCGCGACGGGGAGCTGCTCGCCGTCGCCAACTGGCCGCGCGTGGACGCCAACAAGCCGGGCGAGGCGCCGGCCTGGGCGCGCCAGAACCGCGCGGTGCAGACCTCCTACGAGCCGGGCTCGACCTTTAAGGCGTTCACGATGGCGGGCGCGCTCAGCGACCACGTGGTGACGCCGAACACCGTCTTCCAGCTGCCCGCGCAGATCCAGGTGGCCGACCGCTCGATCGGCGAGGCGCACGGCGAGAGCTACGGGACGCTGACCGCCTCCCAGATCATCCAGAAGTCGAGCAACGTGGGCACCATCGAGATCGGGCAGCGGCTGACGGCGAAGCGATTCTCGCGGTGGGTGGACCGCTTCGGCTTCGGCAAGACCACGGGCGTCGACCTGCCGGGGGAGCAGACCGGCATCGTGCTGCCGCTCTCGAAGTACTCGGGCTCCTCGATGGGCAACCTCCCCATCGGCCAGGGTGAGGCCGTCACCCCGATGCAGATGGCGACGGCGTACTCCGCGATCGCCAACGGCGGCATCCTGCGCCCGCCGCGGATCGTCAAGGCGGTCGGCGGCAAGCCGACGCCGATGCCGCGCGGCAAGCGGATCATCTCCACGCGCGTGTCGGCCCAGCTGCGGACGATGCTCGAGGGCGTCCTCGGCCCGGGCGGCACGGCCTCCGGCGCGGCCATCAAGCCCTACGTGCTCGCCGGCAAGACGGGCACGGCCGAGAAGCCCGATCCGGTCTACGGCGGCTACTCCAAGACGAAGTTCGTGGCGTCGTTCGTCGGCTTCGCGCCCGCGCAGAATCCGAAGCTGCTCACCCTGGTCATGGTCGACGAGCCGGTCGGCGACATCTACGGCGGCTCGGTGGCCGCGCCCGCGTGGCGTGACATCATGAGCTTCGCCTTGAACTACCTCAAGATCCCGCCAAAGTGATCGCGACGCTGGCGGCGGCCGTCACCGCCGCGGCCTGCCCGATCTTCCCGCACTCGTTCTCGACCAACCGGCCGGTGACGGGCCTGCCGGTGCTGCCCGGCTCGGCGGCCATGATCGCGGCGCTGGGCCCGGACACCGGCATCCACCCGGACTTCGGCACCCAGTACGGCATCCCGTTCGACCGGGTGGGACGCCGGACGCCGCGCACGCGCGTGTCCTTCGACTACGCGGACGAGTCCGACAACGTCCGCTATCCGATCCCCGACACCGTTCACATCGAGGCGGGCGGTGGCGATCGCCACGCGCTGCTGCTCGACCGCCGGCGCTGCCGCCTCTACGAGCTCTACGCGCTGGAGAAGACGACCCACCCGCCCGGCGGCTGGCACGCCGGGTCGGGCGCGACCTGGAACCTGCGCTCGAAGAAGCTGCGGCCGAAGGGCTGGACGAGCGCCGACGCCGCCGGCCTACCGATCTTCCCGCTGCTCGCGCGGCCGGGCAAGATCCGCCACGCCCTGCGGGTCACGTTCGCGCGCACGCGCAACGCCTACGTCTACCCGGCCCGCCACGCCGCGTCCTCTGACGCCGATCCGACGCTCCCGCGCATGGGGGAGCGGCTGCGGCTGAAGCGGTCCTTCGACGTCGCGCAGCTGCACGGTCAGGCCCGCGTGATCGCGAAGGCGATGCAGACCTACGGCCTGATCGTGGCCGACAACGGCTCCAACTGGTACGTGACCGGCACCCCGGATCCGTCCTGGAACGACGACGTCCTCCACACGCTCGGGCAGATCCACGGGCGCGACTTCGAGGTCGTCGACGCCTCCGGGCTGCACTGATAGGCGCCGTTAGCAGCTCGACTGGCTCGCCGGCGCCGCGCGTGGGACGCTGCCAAGCGTGGATCGTCGTGCATGGTCACTGCTCTGGTTGCTCGCGCTCATCTGGGGCGCCAGCTACCTGTTCATCAAGCTCGGCCTCGAGGATCTCGACCCCGTCTTCCTGGTCTGGTTCCGGCTCGTGCTCGGCGCCGGCGTCCTGCTCGTCCTCGCCCACCGCCGCTGTGCGCTGGGGTCCCTGCGCGGACGGCTCGGGACCCTGGCCGTCCTGGCGACGATGCAGGTCGCCGGGCCGTTCGTCCTGCTCACCTACGGCGAGGAGCGGATCGCCTCCGGGCTGACTGGCATCCTCGTCGCGGCCGCGCCGATCTTCACCGCGCTGATCGTCTCCACCGGCGTCACCGGGGAGCGGCGCGTGGCCGGCTGGGAGCTGGCCGGGATCCTGCTCGGGATCGTCGGCGTGGCGCTGCTGTTCGGGATCGACCTGCGCGGGACGGAGGTCGTCGGCGGGCTGATGGTGCTGGGGACGGCGTTCGGCTACGCGGCCGGCGCGCTGTTCCTGCGCCGCACCCTGGCCGGCGTCCCCCCGCTCGGGATCGCCGCCGGGTCCATGTCCATCAGCGCGCTGCTGGTCACACCGGTGGCGCTGTTCCAGCTGCCCGACGCCATGCCCGGGCTGAAGGCGCTCGGCTCGGTGGCGGTGCTCGGCGTCTTCGGGACCGGCATCGCCTTCTGGATCTTCTACACGCTGATCAGCGAGGTCGGCGCGTCGCGGGCCGCGGTGGTCTCCTACCTGGCCCCCGGGTTCGCGGTCGGCTACGGCGCGCTCTTCCTGGACGAGGCGGTCAGCGGCGCCGCGGCCGCCGGCCTGGTGCTGATCCTGGCCGGCTCGTGGCTGGCCGCCGAGGGCCGGGCACCGTGGGCGCCGAAGGTCGTCCCGGCCCCGACGTAGACTCCCGCCGATGGACCTGCGCGAGCTGCTTGGCGAGGGGCCGGCAGGCGTGCAGGTGGCCGATCTCGCGTTCGACAACCGGGTCGTCACCCCGGGGACGCTCTTCTTCTGCGTGCCCGGCTTCACGCGCGACGGTCACGACTTCGCACCGGACGCGGTGGCGCGCGGGGCGGTCGCGCTGGTCGTCCAGCGCCCGCTTGGCCTCGGCGTCCCCGAGGTCGTCGTGGAGGATGTCCGCGCGGCCATGGCCACCGTCGCGGCGCGCTTCGCCGGCGATCCGACGGGCACGTTGCGCGTGGTTGGGATCACGGGGACCAACGGCAAGACGACGACCGCGTTCATCGTCCGGTCGCTGCTGGAGGCGGCGGGCGTCTCCACCGGGCTGCTCGGCACGGTGATGTCGGTGGTCGGCGGCGCCGAGTCCGAGGTCAAGCACACGACGCCGGAGGCGATCGACCTCCAGCGGACCTTCGCGGCGATGCTGGCGGCGGGGGACACCGCCTGCGCGATGGAGGTGTCCTCGCACGCGCTGGAGTTGCGGCGCGCGGACGCGATCCACTGGGCGGCCGCCGTCTTCACCAACCTCACCCAGGACCATCTCGACTTCCACCCCGACATGGAGGCCTACTTCCTGGCCAAGCGACGGTTGTTCGAGGCCGCTTCGGTGCGGATCACGAACGTCGACGACCCCTACGGGCGGCGCCTCGCGGAGGCGTTCGAGTGCGTGACCTACGGGTTGGCCGGCGGCGCCGACTACGGGCCGGAGCGGCTGGTCGAGCTGCCGCTGCCGGGCCGCTTCAACCAGCTCAACGCCTTGGGCGCGCTTGCCGCGGTCGAGGCGCTCGGGGTGACGGTGCCCGACGGTGCGTTGTCGCGCATCGCCCTGGTTCCCGGCCGCTTCGAGCCCGTCGACGCCGGCCAGCCCTTCACCGTCGTGGTCGACTACGCCCACACGCCGGACTCGCTCGACAACGTGCTCCGCGCCGCCCGCGACCTGACGGACGGGCGGGTGCTGTGCGTGTTCGGGTGCGGTGGCGACCGCGACCAGGGCAAGCGGCCGCTGATGGGGGAGATCGCCGCACGGCTCGCCGACGTCGCCATCCTCACCTCCGACAACCCGCGCTCGGAGGACCCGGAGGCGATCCTCGACATGGTCGAGGCGGGGATGGAGGGCGTGCTGCACGAGCGCCACGTCGACCGTCGCGTGGCCATTGAGCGCGCGGTCGTGCTGGCCGAGCCGGGCGATGTCGTCGTCGTCGCCGGCAAGGGCCACGAGCTGGGGCAGGAGTTCGCCGGCGGCCGCAAGGAGCCGTTCGACGATCGGGTCGTCGCCGCGGACGCGCTGCGCGCGCTGGTGCCGAAGCGAAGGCTTGCCTTCAGCGGTGACGAGCGAAGCGACGCCGTATGACCGCGGAGGAGCTCGCCGAGGCGGCCGGCGCCGACCTCCACCGCTCCGCCCCCGGCGAGCCCACGCGCGTGATCATCGACTCCCGCGAGGCGAGGCCCGGCGACCTCTTCGTGGGGCTCGTCGGCGAGCACTCGGACGGCAGCGAGTTCGCCCAGGCCGCGATCGACGCCGGCGCCTGGGGCGTCCTCAAAGGGGTCGGGTCTCCACATCCCACAACGGGGGCGGTGCTCGAGTCGTGGGCGCCGCTCCTCTCGCTGCAGGCGCTCGCGCGCGACTGGCGGCGGCGGCTGGGCGCGCAGGTCATCGGCATCACCGGCTCGGTGGGGAAGACGTCGACCAAGGACCTGCTGCGGGCGATGCTCGCGCCGCACCGTCGAGTGCACGCGTCGCGGGCGAACTTCAACACGGAGATCGGGCTGCCGCTCGAGCTCCTGCGCGCGCCGGCGGACACGGAGGTCCTCGTCCTCGAGATGGGGATGCGCGGGGCCGGGCAGATCGCCGAGCTGGCCGCGATCGCCGAGCCCGACGTCGGTGTCGTCACCGCCGTCGGCGCCGTCCACCTGGAGCTGCTCGGGTCGCTGGACGCGATCGCCCGCACCAAGGCCGAGCTGCTCCAGCGCGTCCGGGTCGCGGTCGTCCCCGAGCGCGAGCCGCTGCTCGAGCCCTACCTGCCCGCCGGCGTCGAGGTCGTCCGGTTCGGGGACGACATCGGGGCGCTCGAGCTGGTGTGGGCGGGACGAGTTCCCGCCCACATGCGCCGCAACGCGGCCGCCGCCGTGGCCGCCGCGCGCGCCGTCGGCGTCGAGCCGTCCGGGACCATCGAGGTCGAGCTGAGCGCCATGCGCGGTCAGGTTCGCGAACTGGGTGAGGTCACCGTCATCGACGACTGCTACAACGCGAACCCGCTGTCCATGCGCGCCGCCCTCGACGACCTCGCCCAGCAGTCCCCCGCCGGCCGGCGCATCGCGGTGCTCGGCGACATGCTCGAGCTCGGGCCCACCGAGGTGGCCGAGCACGAGGCGATCGGCAGTCACGCCGCGGCGTCGGGGGTCGACGTCCTTGTCACCGTCGGCCCCCTGGCGGCGGCCATGGCCGGCCCGTTCGGCCGCGAGGCGCACGTCACCGGGGACGCCGCCGCGGCGGCGACGGTCGTCCGCTCGCTGGTCGGGGCGGGGGACCTGGTCCTGGTCAAGGCCTCCCGTGGCGTCCGGCTCGAGGCCGTGACCGAAGCGCTGGCCGTCTGATGGGCGAGGTCCTCGTCGGCGGGACGGCCTCGCTGCTCATGTGCGTCTTCCTGTCGCCCAAGTTCATCGAGTTCCTGCGGCTCAAGGAGTTCGGCCAGTACATCCGCGAGGACGGGCCCCAGGAGCACCACTCCAAGGCGGGCACGCCGACCATGGGCGGGCTGATCATCTTCACGGCGATCACGATCCCGTTCCTGTTCCTGGTCTTCACGGAGGAGAACCCGGGCCCGGATCGCTCGCGGGCGCTGGGGGTCGTCGGCGTCGCGCTGGCCTGTGCCGCACTCGGGTTCGCCGACGACTACACCAAGATCATCCGCAAGCGCTCGCTCGGCCTGCGCGGGAGGACGAAGCTGCTGGTGACGGTCCTGATCTCGATCGGGCTGTGGCTGATCGCCACCCAGGCGGCCGACCTCCCCGACTCCCTGCGGCTGCACGTCATCGACGCGACGGTCCCCGTGGGCTGGTTCTATCCGGTGGTCATCTACCTGGTGCTGGCGGGGACGACGTCGGCGGTGAACCTGACGGACGGGCTCGACGGCCTGGCCGCGGGGTCCACGGCGATCGTCCTGCTCGCGTACATCGCGATCACGTTCGCGACCGGCCTGACCTCCCTGGCGCTCGCGGCGGGCTGCCTGGTCGGCGCGTGCGTCGGCTTCCTGTGGTTCAACTCGTTCCCGGCGTCGATCTTCATGGGGGACACGGGATCGCTCGGCCTCGGCGGCGCGGTGGCGGCGATGGCGGTCATGACCCGCACCGAGCTGCTGCTGATCATCATCGGCGGCATCTTCGTCATCGAGGCGCTGTCCGTGCTCATCCAGGTGTTCTGGTTCCAGACCCGCGGCAAGCGCGTCTTCCTGATGGCGCCCATCCACCACCACTTCGAGCTGCGCGCCTGGTCGGAGACGAAGATCATCCTGCGCTTCTGGATCGTGGCCGGCGTGCTGGCCGCGATCGGCTTCACCCTGTACCAGCAGTCGCTGCCTTCGTGACGATTCCCGCACGCCTCTGCACCAACTCACGCCGCCCCGGCTGATCCACGCCCCCGCGGACGTACGTTCGCCTCCACCGCAACCCGCGAAGGAGGAAGCAGCAATGGATGTCGAGCAGATGGAAGCGATCGTGGCCTCGATCCCGGAGGGCCACTGGGCCAGCTACGGGGACGTCACCCGCGCCGCCGGCGGGTCAGACCCGCACGCCCGCGCGCTGAACGGGCGCCTCACCCGCACCGGGATCCCGGGCGCCCACCGCGTGCTCAAGGTCGACGGGACCGTCGGCGGCACCGCCCTCGGCGACCCCGCCGCCGTCCGTCGCCGGCTGGAGGCCGAGGGCCTCGAGTTCACGGGCGGCCGCGCCGACCCGGAGCGCCGCTGGCGCCCGGGGGACCCGGTCCCGGCCGCGAAGAAGCCGCCGCGGAGGGAGGCCGCGGCGGCGGCCTGACGGCGCGCCGGGGGTGGCCGTGGCCGTGGCCGGCGTGCGGCGGGACGAACTGCGGCATTGAAGGATGCGGGATGGAGCCGTCCCCAGTTCTGCAGACAGTCTGGTGGCTATAGCCACCAAATCGTCTGCACAAGTTGCCACCCCGCCCGAACCCGCTTCCTCGTCGCCGCAGTTCGTCCCGCTGCGCCGCGGCGAAGCGGCGTCCCGCCGGGCCGCTGCGAAGTGGCGTCCCGCTGCGCCGCGGCGAAGCGGCGTCCCGCGGCGCCGCGGCGATGGCGCCGCGCCGCGCCGCCGCGAAGTGGCCCCGTCGCGCCCGCTGGGACGGCGTCCCGCGGCGGCCGCATAATGAGCGAGTGACGAGACCGCCCCTCCCTGACGGCCCGTTCCTGGTGGTCGGCCTGAAGCGCTCGGGCCTCGCCGTGGCGAGGGCGCTCCGGGAGGCCGGGGCGGAGGTGCGTGCGTGCGACGCCGGGGACGCCGACGTGACGGAGCTGGCGGCGCTCGGCATCGACGCGCGGGCGCCCGACAGTGGGATCGACCTGCTGCCCGGGACAAAGACGCTGGTCAAGAGCCCGGGCGTCCCGCAGACCGCGGTGGTGGTCGTGGCGGCGCGGGAGCGGGGGATCCCGGTCGTCGGTGAGGTGGAGATCGCCTGGCGGCTGTTGCCGCAGGCGTGGATCGCCGTCACGGGGTCGAACGGGAAGACGACGACGACGGAGTGGATCGGCCACATCCACCGGGAGGCGGGGCTGCCCGTGCGCGTGGCCGGCAACGTCGGGACGGCGGTGTCCACGCTCCGGTCAGGCGATCTGGACCCGGCGACCACGATCGTGTGCGAGACGTCGTCGTTCCAGCTCGAGGACACCGTGCTGTTCGCGCCGGAGGGCGCGGTGCTGCTGAACCTGACGCCCGACCACCTCGACCGCCACGGCACCTTCGCCGCCTACAGGCAGGCCAAGCTCAACGTCTTTGCCCGCCAGGGCAACGACGACGTGGCGGTGGCGCCGACCGGGCTGGGCGTCGAGGATCTGGGTGGGTGCGCGCGGCGGGTCTGCTTCGGCGACGGGCCGGGGGCGGAGCTGCAGGACCGGGCCGGGCAGCTGTGGTGGGACGAGGAGCCGCTGATGGACGTCGGCAAGATCGGCCTGCCCGGCCTGCACAACCGCCAGAACGCGATGGCGGCGGCGGCGATCACGCTGGCCCGCGGCGTCGAGCCCGACGCGGTGCGCTCCGGGCTGGCCAGCTTCGCCGGCGTCGCCCACCGCCTGGAGAGCGTCGGGACCAGGGACGGCGTGCGCTACGTCAACGACTCGAAGGCGACCAACACCGACGCGGCGATCACCGGCCTGCGCGGCTTCCCGGGCGGCGTGCACCTGATCCTCGGCGGCTACGGGCTCGGCGCCGACCTCGGCCCGCTGGTCGCCGCCGTGCGCGAACGGGCGGTGGCGACTTACACGATCGGCGCCGACGGGGACCGTGCCGCCGAGGCGCTCACGGCCGCCGGCGTGGACGTGACCCGCGCGGGCGACATGGAGGCGGCGGTGGCGGCGGCGGCGAAGGCGGCCCGGCCCGGCGACACCGTCCTGCTCAGCCCTGCCGCCAAGTCCTTCGACCAGTACACGGACTTCGAGGCCCGCGGCAACCACTTCCGCGCACTCGCCCGCGCCGCGGGGGCGCGGTGACGGGCGCCGCGGGGCCCGCAGGCGGCGCGCGATGACGGGCGCCCGCGGGGGGCTGCAGGCGGGCGCGGTGATGGGGGCGTGACGCGGGTGCTGCTCATCTCCGGGAGCGCGCGCCGCGGCTCGACCAACGCAGCCGTGCTCGCCACCGCCGCGGCGACGGCGCCGGCCACTGTGGAGACGGAGACCTACGACGCCCTCACCGACCTGCCCATCTTCACGCCCGACGACGACGAGGCGGGCGTGGCGGTGCCGACGGCCGTGGCCGCGCTGCGCGCCGCCGTCGCCCGCGCCGACGCGATCCTGATCTGCACGCCCGAGTACGCCGGCGCGCTCCCGGCCGGCCTCAAGAACCTTCTCGAGTGGACGATCGGCGACGCGGGCACGTACGGCAAGCCGGTCGCCTGGATCAACGCGTCCGGCCCCGCCGCGCCGAGCGGGGGCGCCGACGCGCACGAGTCCCTGCGCAAGGTGCTCGGCTACGCGGGCGCGGACATCGTCGAGGGCGCCGTCGCACGGATACCGGTGAGCCGCGCCGCCATCGACGCGGACGGGACGATCGCCGACGCACACGCCCGCGCCGCCATCGCCGCCGCCATCCGAGCGCTCACTCGGTCGTCAGCGCGTCCTTGACCTTCTCGAGGGGGCCGCGGGTGGCGGTCGGGAGGGTGTCGGCCATCTCGTCGACGCGCTTGCGCACGTGGGCGAACTCCTCCTTGAGCTGATTGACGTCCTCGTGCAGCCAGCCGTCCATCGAGTCCAGACGCGTGCGCATGTCAACGATCTCGCTCTTCAGGTACTCGACGTCGTCGCGGAGCCAGACGACGGTGTCCTCGAGCACCGTGCGGATCCGGACGACCTCATCGACCAGCCGGCGGACGCCGCCTACGACGTCCGCCGGCAGCCGGATGAGGTCGCCGGGGCCGAACATCACTCAGGCTCGGGGCGCTCCTCGCCGGGCCACTCGCCGCTCGAGCGGGCGACGGCGTGACGCAGGCCGTGGTCGACCCCGCCCTTGACCAGGCGCTGGACGGCGCCCTGCAGGACCAGGCTGCCGACCAGCTGCCAGCCGTTGATCTCGCGGTGCTTGGGATCGGGCGGCTCCTCGTCGATGATCGAGCCCCAGATCTTCACGAAGATCTTGTTGGCGAGGATGCCGGCCAGCAGACCGGCGAGCACGGAGATGGGGGTGAAGGCCTTGGCCATCAGCGATCCCCGCCCCGGCGCCCGATCAGGAAGCCGATCAGCAGCGCAGCGAAGACCGCGAACGGCAGCGGGTTCTGCTTGACCTTCTCGGCGGCCGCCTGGCCACCCTGCTGGACGGAGGCCGCGGCGCCGCCGCCGGTGCCGTCCCCGGAGGACGCATCGGAACCGGAGGACGAGACCTTCTCCTTGAGGTCGTCGACCTTGGCCCGGGCGTTGCCCTTGACCTCCTCGACCTTGTCCTGCGCGCGGCCCTTGACGTCCGTCTTGGCGCCGAGCGCCTCCACGGTGTCGCCGAGCTCCTCGCGGGTCTGCTCGATCTCCTCCCGGATCTCGTCCGGGCTCTTGGTCTGCTCCTGGTCGCTCATCGTGCGTTCCTCCCGGCCTGGGCGCTGGTCTTGATCGTCTCGGTGTCCTGCTTGAGGCTCGCGATCGCCTTCTCGGGCGCGGGCGGCGTGCCCTGCTCGACCTGCTTCTTGCCGCCGAGCGCGAGGACCGCGGCGATGACGCCGAGGACGACGGTGACGATCAGCGCCGACAGCCAGGCGGTGATGCCGATCTCGACCAGCAGCAGGATGATGGTCGCCAGCAGGGTGCCGACGAGGTAGAAGCCGAGCACGCCGGCGCCACCGAACATCCCGGCGCCGATGCCGACCTTCTTGCCCTTCTCGGAAACCTCGGCCTTGGCGAGGGCGATCTCCTGGGAGACGAGCGTGCTCATCTGCTGGGAGAGCTGGCGGAGCAGCTCCGCCGTCGGCGCATCGTTCGCCGAGCCGCTCGAGGGTGTACGGGACACGTCAGACATTCGGGCCTCCATTGGGGTTCGATACGCGACGGGTAAGGACAGCGGCGACGGCGGCACCGGCGGCGCCGAGCACCACGCCACCGCGCAGCATCGACGAGCGCCGCTGGGCGCGACGCTCGGCCTCCGCCTTGGCGCCCGCGCGGGTGACGACGGCGCCGACCGACTGCACGGCGGCGCCGGCCCGCATGATGCGCGTCGGCTTCGGCGCCGGCCGCAGGACGGCTCGGCGCGAGGACTGGTACGCCTCCACGATCTGGTCGCGCAGATCGGAGTCGTCGGCGAGCGTGCGCGCGGCACGCGTGATCAGGGTCAGGTCTGCCATCAGGTGCTCTGTTTCGGCTTGGGGGTATCGCGCGGCTCGAGCTGGATTTCCTCATCCGCTCGGGGCACGCCGGCCTTCAGTTCCTCCGAGCGCTCGCGTTCGGAGTTGATCTCCATCCCCAGCAAGAGGACGCAGTTGGTGATCCACACCCACACCAGCAGCGCGATGAAGCCGCCCAGCGTGCCGTAGGTCTTGTTGTACGAGCCGAAGTTGGCGACGTAGAAGGCGAACAGCGCCGACGCGACGATCCACAGGATGACCGCGATGATCGCGCCCACGCTGACGAACTTGAACGCCGGCATCTTCACGTTCGGGGCGAAGTGGAAGAGGACGCTGAACATGAACATCACGACGATCAGCAGCACCGGCCACTTGGCGATGTTCCAGACGGTCGTCGCCGTGGAGCCGATGCCGAGCGGGCCGGCGACGGCGTTGACGACTGGACCGGTCAGGACCACCGACAGCAGCACGATGGCCAGCAGCAGGATCATGATCAGCGTCACGCCGATCTGCAGCGGCTTGAGCTTGAAGAACTTGCGGCCCTCGGGCGTCTCCCACACGACGTTGGACGCGCGCATGAAGGCGCCGATGTAGCCCGACGCCGAGTTGAGCGCCAGGACGAGGCCGATGATGAAGGCGATACCGGAGGCCGACTTGGCCTTGGCGACCGACTCGAACGGCTTGGCGGCGGACGAGGATCCCGTGATGTTGGAGACGATGTCGGTGATCGTCTTGGTCGTCTTCACCGGGTCGCCGACCAGGCCGATCAGGGAGACGAGCGCGATCAGCGCCGGGAAGAGGGCGAGCAGGCCGTAGTAGGTCAGCGACGCCGCCCAGTCGGTCATGTTGTCCTCGCTGAACTCCTTGAACGCGCGCTTGGTCGTCGCGAACACGCCGGTGCCCGTGTCGACGCCGGTCGGCGCGTAATCCGCCCGGGGGGAGTCCGGGAACTCCCGTTCGTTACCGTCTGCTGTTTGTTGCGCCATGTGGGACGATCTCCTCGTGAACTGGGACACGGCGTACGGCCGAAATCGATGATGCGGTGCGTCTAACCATTCGCGAGCTGGGACAAACCGGACGTTTCGGAACCGGCGCGCCGGAGGTATGACTCCAGTCATGAAACCGGAGCGGATCCGCGCGGACGCACTTGCCAGCCGCTCCCGCATCCTCGAGGCGGCGCGTGCTCTGGAGTCGGACCTGCGGCCGAGCATGACCGAGCTCGCCGCCGCCGCCGGGGTCGGCCGGTCCACGCTCTACCGCCATTTCCCGACGCGCGAGGCGCTGCTCGACGCGATGCAAACGAACCCACCGGTCGTCGAGCAGCTGCCCTTCAAGTCCCCGGGGCGCCTCGGCCGGATCGAGGCGTCGGCGGTCGACGTCATCCATGTCCTCGACGAGGTCCCGCCGCATCTGATCGGGGACCAGCTGGTGGCCGAGGCGCGCCGCGCCGCCGGCGTGGCCGTGGCGCTGTACGTGGTCGACCTCGACGGCTCGCGGCTCCTGCGGCTGGCCGGCACGGACGACTTCCCCGACGAGCTCGACGCTCCGCCCGCCCTCGGTCCGGAGATCGTCCCCGAGGGCCTGCCCGCCTTCTACGCCCGCCTGCGGAGGACGCTGCCGCGGGCGACCGTCGAGCCGCTGTGGCTACGCGGCCGCGTCATCGGGCTGATGCTGATCGTCGGCGACCCGACGACCAGCCTCCAGGACATCGCCAAGCAGGGCGCCGCCGCCCTCGCGCTGGCCGGCGACTACACGGACTTCCTGGAGACGGCGCGGCGGCGCAAGCCCACCACCGCGGCCGCCGAGGTCCAGCTCGACCTGCTCCCCGCGCGCGTCGCCCGCGTGACCGGCGCGCAGATCGCCGGCGGGCTGCTGCCCAGCTACGAGGTCGGCGGCGACTGGTTCGACTACGTCGAGAACCGCGACGGCGTGTGGCTGGCCATCGCCGACGCCATGGGAACGGGCGCCGCCACCGCCGGCGCGAGCGCCGCCGTGCTCGGCGCCTTGCGGGCGGCGCGCCGGTCCGGCCGCGACCTGGTCGGCGCCGTCGCGATGATGGACGAGATGGTCGCCGCCCTCGGCGGGCAGGACGTCACCGCCCTGGTCGCCCGCTGGCACGCGCCGACCGCCACGCTGGCCTGGATCAACCGTGGGCACCCGCCCGGCCACATCGTCTCCCCCGACGGGGCGATGACGGTGCTCGACGGCCCAGTCGGGACCCCGCTCGGGGACGGCTCGGTGGGCCAGGTCTCCGCTGTGACCCTGGAACCCGAGGACCGCCTGGTACTGGTCACGGAGGGCATCACCGGGCGCAAGACGCAGGACGGCGGGACGTTCGGCCTCGACGGCCTGAAAGCGGCCGTCACCGGGCCGACGACCGCCGCGGCCACCGCGATGGCGATCCAGCAGGCCGTCGTGGACGTGTGGACGGAGCCGCTGGAGGACGACGCCTGCCTGATCGTCCTCGCCGTCGACTAGCGGTGGTGGTTGACGACCTCGACGTTGTGGCCGTCGGGGTCGAGCACGAAGGCGGCGTAGTAGCCGGGGTGGTAGACGGGCCGTTCGCCGGGCGCGCCGTTGTCGGGTGCGCCGTGCGCGAGAGCGGCGGCGTGGAAGGCGTCGACGACGGCGTCCGTCTCGCCGGGAAAGGCGAGATGCAGGTGCTCGCTGACGGGTGAGCCGGCCGCGAGCGTGAAGGACGCGCTCGGCCCCCGGAAGCGGGCGAGCTCGGGCTCGTCCACCGCCAGGGCGAACCCCGTCCACTCCGCGACGGCCGCGTAGAAGGCGCGCGAGGCGGCCAGGTCGCGGACGCGCAGCCAGACGTGGTCGACCAGACCTGGTGGCCGCGCGTTGTCGTGCAGGCACGCCTCGATCGAGTTGCCCTCCGGGTCGAGCAGGAAGCCGCCGTGGTAGTCCGGTCCGTAGATCTCGCGGGGCCCGGGGGCGCCGTCGCTCTCCAGGCCTGCGTCGACGCCCGCCTGCCAGAACGCGTTGACGGTCTGCGACGAGGCGGCGACCAGCCCGACGTGGACGTGGCGGGTGAGCGGCCCGCCGTCGGCGTAGCCGAAGTCGTCCCATTCGAGGTAGCGCTCGCCCTGCGGGTGGACGCCGAGGGCGGCGAGCGGGGCGGTGAGCAGCCGCCCGGTGTGGGCGAGGTCGGCGGTGCGCAGCGTGACGTGGTCGAACATGGGCGGCGGGGATCTAATCAAGCAGGAACGTCCGACCCACCGTGGAAGCTCGCGGGGATGGCCGCTGCGCATCGCCGCTCCCCTGCGCAACAACCGCTCGAGCACCGGCTGCTGCTGACGGCGACCTTCTGCCTGCTGGCCGGCGGCGCGGTCATGGTCTATTCGGCCTCCTCGGCGCGGACCCTCCTCGAGGGCCACGGCAACGGCACCACCTACCTGATCAAGTACCTCGCCTACGGGCTGGTCGGCCTGGCGGCCATGCACGTCCTCTCCCGCCACGGCCTGGAGACGGTGCGGCGGCTGAGCCCGACGCTGCTGATGATCACCTTCGTGATGCTGCTGGCCGTGCTCATCCCCGGCGTCGGCGTCAACATCAACGGCGCGCGCCGCTGGCTCGGCGCCGGACCGCTGCAGTTCCAGCCGTCGGAGGTGATGAAGCTCGCGCTGGTGCTCCACACGGCCACGGTGATCGCCGCGCGGCCGAAGCTGACCCGTGACCTGCGCAAGCTCGTCGGGCCGGTGATCGCGCCCGGCGCCGCCGCCGTCCTGCTCATCTTCATGCAGCCGGACCTGGGCACCGCGCTGGTCATCTCCTTCACGATCGCCTCCATGCTGCTCGTGGCCGGCGTCCCGGTCCGCCAGCTGCTCGTCGTGGCGGGCGTCGGCGCGTTCCTGATCGGCGTCTTCGCGCTGGTCGAGCCCTACCGCCGCGACCGGCTGACGGCCTTCCTGAACCCGTGGGCGCACTCGGGCACGATCGGGTTCCAGTCCGTCCAGGGGCAGATCGCGATCGGCTCTGGCGGGATCTTCGGGGTCGGCCCGGGGCAGTCGGTGCAGAAGATCTTCTACCTGCCCGAGGCCCACACGGACTTCATCCTCGCGGTGATCGGCGAGGAGCTGGGAGTGGCGGGGATCGGCTGCCTGCTGTTCCTGTACGGCATGATCGCGTACGCCGGTCTTCGGACGGCGAAGGCGGCGAAGGGCATCTACGCCAAGCTGCTCGCCGCCGGCCTCACCTCCCTGATCCTGTGCCAAGCCCTCCTCAACGTCTACGCCGTCCTCGGCCTCGCCCCGCTCACGGGCGTGCCGCTGCCGTTCATCTCGTCGGGGTCGACGTCCCTGATCGTGCTGCTGTGCGCCATGGGCCTCCTGCTCAACATCGCCGGCGGCGGGTCGGCGCACCTGAAGGCGCTGCCCGGTGAAGGTCGTGATCGCGGCCGGGGGGACGGCGGGGCACGTCGTTCCGGCGATCGCGGTCGCCGACGCGCTGCGGGCTGAGGGCGCCGACGTCGTCTTCGTCGGGGGCGAGCGCGCAGAGGCGGACCTCGTCCCGGCCGCGGGCTACCCGCTCGAGCCGATCCGCGTCGAAGGCATCTCGCGCTCGAATCCGCTCAAGGCCGCGCGGGCGGTGGGGAAGGCGGGGGCGGCGCTCGGCGCGGCGCGCCGGATCCTGCGCCGCCACCGGCCCGACGCGGTCCTGGGCGGCGGCGGCTACGTGGCCGGCCCCGTCGGCCTGGCCGCGCTGGCGCGGCGCATCCCGCTGGTGCTCGCGGAGGCCGACTCGCACCTGGGCGTCACCAACCGCCTGCTGGCGCCGGGTGCGAGGCGGGTGTGCCTGGCCTTCCCGATCGAGGGCCGCGCCGGGGACCGCTACCGCGTCACCGGGCGGCCCGTCCCGCCGCGGGACACGGATCGAGCCGGCGCGCGCGAGCGCTTCGGGATCGGGGCGGGCGAGCTGTGCGTGCTCGTCTTCGGCGGGTCGCTGGGGGCGCGGTCGATCAACGAGGCGTCGGTGGCGGCGTTCGCCGACGCGCCGTTCCGGGTGCTGCACGTCGCGGGACGGCGGGACTTCGCGTCGTTGGCCTCGCCGGGCTCGCACTACGACCTGCGCGACTACGTGACCCCGTTCGGCGCGGCGCTGGCGGCCGCCGACCTGAGCGTGGCCCGCAGCGGCGGCTCGATCTTCGAGCTCGCCCAGTACGGGCTGCCGGCCGTGCTCGTCCCGTATCCGCACGCGAGCGCCGACCACCAGACGGAGAACGCCCGCTGGATGGAGCGCGCGGGGGCGGCCGTGGTGATCCCGGACGCCGAGCTGAGCGCGACCAGGCTGGCGCGCTGCGTCGCCGAGCTCGCCTCCGACCCGACCCGCCTGGCGGCGATGGCGGCCGCGTCGCGGCGCCTGGCCCGGCCCAACGCCGCCGCGGACATCGCCCACGAGATCATGAGCGCCGCGGCGTGAAGGGGCGCAGGCTGCACTTCGTGGGCATCGGGGGCGCGGGGATGTCCGGGCTGGCGTTGATCGCGAAGACGCTCGGCGCCGAGGTCACCGGCTCTGACCGGGCGGCGAGCGGCCCGTCCATCGAGCGATTGCGGGCGGCGGGCATCGAACCCGCTGTGGGCCACGCCGCCGGCAACGTCCCCGCTGGCGCCGAGGTCGTCTACTCGACCGCCGTCGGTCCGGAGAACCCGGAGCGCCAGGCGGCGTCGCGCGAGCTGCACCGGGCCGACTTCCTGGCCGAGCTCACGCAGCTCAAGCCGGCCATCTGCATCTCCGGCACCCACGGCAAGACGACGACGACGAGCATGGTCGTCCACGCCCTGATCGCGCTCGGGCTCGACCCCGCCTACAGCGTCGGCGGGGAGGTCCGCAGCACGGGCACGAACGCCGCCTGGGGGGACGGGCCGTGGTTCGTGGTCGAGGCCGACGAGTCCGACCGCTCGCTGCTCAAGCTGCACCCCCGGATCGCAGTGGTCACGAACGCGGAGCTGGACCACCATGCGACGTACGCGTCGCTCGCTGATGTGCTCGAGACGTTCGCGGCCTTCACGGCGAGGGCCGATAGCGCGGTGGTCGACGAGGCTTTGAGGGAGCGGCTCGGGGGGACGGCCTACCGCGCGGCCGACATCCCACTCTCGGTGCCCGGGGAGCACAACCGGCTCAACGCGGGGGCGGCGCTGGCGGCGCTGGAGCTCGCGGGCGTGGACGTCGCCGCGGCGGGGGCGGCGCTGGCGGACTTCGCGGGCGCGGGGCGGCGGTTCGAGGTGCTGGGCGTCACCGAGACCGGCGCGCGGATCGTCGACGACTACGCCCACCATCCGACGGAGGTCGCCGCCACCATCGCGGCCGCGCGGACGCTGGCGCCGGCGCGCGTGGTGGCGATCTTCCAGCCGCACCTGTTCTCGCGCACGCAGGCGGAGGCGACCGGCTTCGGCCGCGCCCTCGCCGCCGCCGACCTGCCGATCGTCACCGGCGTCTACCCCGCGCGGGAACGCCAACAGGACTTCCCCGGCGTGACCGGCCTGCTCGTGGCCGAGGCGGCCGCGGACGCGGGCGCGCCGGTCGTCTGGATGCCGACCCTGGAGGACGCCGAGCGCTTCGTCGCCCCGCGTCTGCGCGAGGGCGACCTCGTCCTCACGCTCGGCGCCGGCGACGTCAACGACCTCGGCCACCGCCTGCTCGCCTGACGAACCCACCCAAAGGTCGAACGCTTCGACTTCTGGGTGGGTTGGATCCGGGAGGAGGGACGGCCGGGATGTCGAACCCGGCGGCATGGAGCGCATCGCCAGAGCCTTGCCCGCCGTCCGGATCCCGGCTCTCCCGCTCCGACCCATCCTCTCCCTCGTCGCCGCCGTGATCGTCATCGGTGGTGGCTGGATCTGGGCGCGCGACTCGAGCCTCGTCGCCGTCAAGCAGGTCGAGGTCATCGGCCTCTCCACCAACGAGGCGCCTCAGGTCCGCCGCGCACTCGCGACGGCTGCGGAGGGGATGACCACCCTGCACTTCGATCGCAGCGTGCTCAACGCGGCCGTCGCCGACTACCCGTCCGTCGCGGGCCTGCGCGTCCAGACCGACTTCCCCCACGGCGTCTCCATCGAGGTCACCGAGCGCGAGCCGATCGCGGAGGTCGACCTGGCCGGCGACGTCGTCCCCGTGGGCGCCGGCGGCCGCCTGATGCGCGGCGTCAAGCCCTCCACCCGGCTGCCGGTCCTGCACGCCTCGCGCCTCGCCCCCGGCGGCCGCCTCACCGATCCGAAGGCGCTCGCCGCGGTCAGCGTGCTCGCCGCCGCGCCGACGCCGCTGCGCCGCAAGATCAGCCGCATCTGGTCCTCCAAGAAGGGCCTGACGCTCGACATGCGCGCCGGGCCGCAGCTCGTCTTCGGGACCGCCAGCCGGCCGGAGGCGAAGTGGATCGCCACCGCTCGCGTGCTCGCCGAGCCGTCGTCGGCTGGCGCCGTCTACCTCGACGTGCGCGTCCCGGAACGCGTCGCCGCGGGCGGCCTGGGGACCGCCCCGACCGAGTCCGAGGACTCGCTCGCCCTCGATCCCGCCAACGCTCAAGTCCTCCCTGAGAGTACGCCGACTCTCAACCCTTAGTCGAGACTGAGCCTTGTTGCAACGACCCTTGCGAGGCTCGGGTCGCGTTGCGCGCAGGGCGAAAAGCCCCTACCGTGCGGGGAAATCGGGCGCTTCGCGGTGAGGGCGAAACGCTCAACAATGACTTGAGGTCCGGACAGATCCTTATGGAAGCCACAGGCAGCTATCTCGCAGTGATCAAGGTCGTGGGTGTCGGCGGCGGCGGGACGAACGCCGTCAACCGCATGATCGACGCCGGGCTCTCCGGCGTCGAGTTCATCGCCGCGAACACCGATGCACAGGCGCTCCAGATGACGGACGCCGACATCAAGCTCAACGTCGGCCACAACCTCACCAAGGGTCTCGGCGCGGGCGCCAACCCGGCCATCGGCCAGGGCGCCGCGCAGGAGTCGCGCGACGACATCAAGGAGGCGCTCAAGGGCGCGGACATGGTGTTCGTCACCGCCGGCGAGGGCGGTGGCACCGGCACCGGCGCCGCCCCGGTGATCGCCGAGATCGCCAAGCACGAGATCGGCGCGCTGACCGTCGGCGTCGTCACGCGCCCGTTCGACTTCGAGGGCTCGCAGCGCTCCCGCCAGGCCGGCGACGGCGTCGACCGCCTGCGCGAGCAGGTCGACACGCTGATCACGATCCCCAACGAGAAGCTGCTCTCGATCGTCGAGCGCCGCACCAGCATCCTCGACGCGTTCCGCATGGCCGACGACGTCCTGCGCCAGGGCGTTCAGGGCATCACCGATCTGATCACCATCCCCGGCCTGATCAACCTCGACTTCGCCGACGTCCGCACGATCATGCAGGACGCGGGCTCCGCACTGATGGGCATCGGCACCGCCTCGGGCGAGTCGCGCGCGGCGGAGGCGGCCAAGATGGCGATCTCGAGCCCGCTGCTCGAGGAGTCCGTGGAGGGCGCCACCGGCATCCTGCTCAACATCACCGGCCCCCGCGACCTCGGCCTGTTCGAGGTCAACGAGGCGGCGGAGATCATCCACTCGGCGGCCGACGCCAACGCGAACATCATCTTCGGCTCCGTCATCGACGACGGCATGCAGGACGAGATCCGGGTCACCCTGATCGCCACCGGGTTCGACATGGGCTCGCGGGCGGGTGGGGCGGGTTCCGGTGGCGGCTACCGGCCCACCACCGCGCGCGGCGACCGAGACCGCCGGCCCTCGGGCGGAAACCGGCCCACCCACCCGCCCGACCGCGGCCCGCGCGTCAGCGACCGCGACCGCTCGTCGCTGGAGATCTCCGACGACGACATCGACATCCCGCCCTTCCTGCGCTAACGGCGCAGGACGAGGCGGCGGTGGTCCCCGGTTCCGCCGGGGACCGTCACCCGCGCGGTGACCTCGAGGCGGGCGTGCGTCCGCAGGGGCGCGGCGCGTCCGGCGGGCCAGGCGCAGCCGGGTGGTCTTGGTGCGCCCGCGGCCAGGATGACGGCCCGGTGGGCGCGCCCCACGGCCAGGCGGCCGGCGCACCGAGCCGCCGTGCAGCGCAGCCGGAGCTGGATGCGCCCGCGGCGGTCGACCCGTACCCCGCCCGGCGCGCCCGAGCAGGCGCAGGCGCGGCGTCACCGGCGTCGCGGTCGCCTCCGGCGTGCGGGACGCTGACGGCGACGGCGCCGCCGGGCGGGGCGTCAGCTCGCCCGTCCCCGCCCACCGCGATCTCCATCGGCCGCAGGAACCCGACCTTCCCGATCAGGCCGTCCCCGATCGGCGCGAGCTCCTGGCCGTCGGCGGCGAAGTGGTGGATCGTCCGTCCTCGCCCGCGTAGACCGTCCCGTCGGGCCCGAAGGCGACGCCGTAGGTCTGGGAGTGCGTCGGCCCGTTCCGAAGGGGCGACCCGTCCGCGGCGAGCACGGTGACGCCGTAGTCGGCGACCGCGATGCGGCCGTCGGCGGCGGTCGCGATCGGGCCGGGGACGTGGATGCGGCCGGGCGCCGGACCGCCCACCCGGGTGGACGGGCCCCGGTCGAGCGTCTGGGCGCGCGCGCTGCCCCCCGCAAGGCGAAGACCACCACGGCGAGGACGAGGAGGCGGCGCATCACTGACACAACGGATCGGGCGGGCAGTAGTTTCCGCTGTCGCATGTCCGACCTCCGTCGCACCGCCCTGTACGAGCGCCACGCCGCCGCGGGCGCGCGGCTCGTCCCGTTCGCCGGCTGGGAGATGCCGGTCCAGTACGCCGGCGGCATCCGGGCCGAGCACGAGGCGGTCCGCACGCACGCGGGTGTCTTCGACGTCAGCCACATGGGGGAGATCGAGACCCGCGGTCCGCAGGCGGTGGCGTTCCTGCAGCACCTGCTGTCCAACGACGTCGCCAAGCTCGCCGAGGGTGGCGCCCAGTACAGCGTCATCTGCCTCGCCGACGGCGGCATCGTCGACGACCTCTTCACCTACCGCCTGCCCGGCGACCGCTTCCTGACCGTCACCAACGCGGCCAACCACGCCAAGGACCTCGCGTACTTCCGAGAGCAGGCTGACGGCTTCGACGTCGAGGTGCTCGACCGCGCCGACGACTACGCGATGCTCGCTGTCCAGGGCCCCGAGGCGCGCGCGATCGTGAGCGGCCTGGCGGACGGCGGGCTGCCCGCCCGCTTCCGCACGACCACGCTCACCGTCGCCGGCGCGGAGACGCTGGTCTGCGGCACGGGCTACACGGGCGAGGACGGCGTGGAACTGCTGCTGGACCCCGCCGCCGCCACCACCGTGTGGGACGCGCTCACCGGCGCCGGCGTCACCCCCGTGGGCCTCGGCGCCCGCGACACGCTGCGCCTCGAGGTCAACTACCACCTCTACGGCAACGACATGGACGAGACCCGCAACCCGATCGAGGCCGGCCTCGGCTGGGCCTGCAAGGAGGAGACGGGGTTCGTCGGCTCAGAGGCGGTGGCGACGGCCCGCGCCGAGGGCACCGCCGAGACGCTGGTCGCCTTCGTCCTCACCGGTCCCGGCATCGCCCGCCAGGGCAACCCGATCGACGGCGGCGGCGTGGTCACCTCCGGGACCATGTCCCCGACCCTCGGCGTCGGCATCGGCATGGCCTACCTGCCCGCGGACCGCGCCGCGCCCGGCACCGCCTTCGCCATCGACGTGCGCGGGAAGGCCCGCGACGCCGAGGTCCGCCCCAAACCCCTATACCGCGTTCCGCCGGCTTCGCCGGTCTGACCCGATGCTTCGCTATAAAGCGGCCGATGGCTGACTACCCGTCCGACCTCAAGTACCACGCCGAGCACGACTGGGCCCGCATCGAGGGGGACAGCGCCACGCTGGGGATCACCTGGTACGCGCAGGACTCGCTGGGGGAGATCGTCTTCTTCGACCCGCCGCAGGTCGGCGCGACGATCACCAAGGACGAGCCCTACGCGGAGGTCGAGTCGGTCAAGGCCGTCAGCGACGTGATCGCCCCGCTGTCAGGCGAGGTCACCGAGGTCAACGACGCGCTCGGCACCGCGCCCGAGCAGATCAACGACTCCCCCTACGACGACGGCTGGCTCGTGAAGGTCAGGCTGTCGAGCCCCTCCGAGGCCGACGACCTGATGGACGCCGCCGCCTACGAAGCCACGCTGGAGGGCTGAAGGGCGACCACCAACACGGCCGCGTCGTCGCGGCGCGGCTCGGTGACCGTCGCCAGCAGCCGGTCGGCCATGCTCGGGATGTCCCCGACGAGCCCGGCGGCCCGCTTGGCCAGCGCCGCCATCCCCTCGTCGATCGACGCCTCGGGGCGCTCGACCAGTCCGTCGGTGTAGACGACGAGGACGTCGCCGGGCGCGAGGGTGACCTCGGCCTCCGCGCGCGGGCTGACGGGCGGGACCCCGAGCAGCGGGGAGCGGCCGCCCTCCAGGTAGTTCGCCGAGCCGTCCGCGCGGATCAAGAGCGGCGGCGGGTGACCGGCCAGCGCGTAGCGCAGGACACCGGTGGCGGGGTCCAGCACCGCGTAGGCGACGGTGGCGAGCGGCCGGCTGGCGATCGAGGTGGCGAAGCGGTCGAGTGCCGTCAGGGCGGCGACGGGCGAGCTGCCCTCCAGCCCCGCCACCCGCGCGGCCGAGCGCAGCTTGCCCATCGTGACCGCCGCCTCCAGCCCGTGCCCGGCGACGTCGCCGACATCGAAGGCGACCCGGCCGTCGCCGATGTCGACGAGGTCGTACCAGTCGCCCCCGACCGCCACCACGCCCTGGGCGGGCACGTAGTGCGCAGAGACCATCACGCTGTCGGGCACCACCAGGTCGGGGAGCAGGCTGCGCTGGAGCGTGAGCGCGATCTCGCGCTGGACGGCGAGGGCGTCCTCGCGCTCGCGGTCGAGACGGTCGAAGCGGCGGGCGGAGGCGAAGGTGATGAAGACGCCGACCAGCGCGAACAGCGCCAGCGCGCCGATCTCCAGCCACAGCGCGCGGTTGAGCGGGCCGATGACGGCCCCGTAGTCCTGGGCCACGACGACGAGCCAGCCCGTCCCGCGGACCGTGTGGTAGCCGAGCAGCTGATCACGAGAGCGCACCGTGCCCGCCCCGCTGCGCCGCATGCTCGCCAGCGGGTACGCCGCGGGCGCCGGCTGCAGGCCGCGGACCGGCCGGGCGCCGACGACGACGTTGCCGGCGCCGTCGATGACCGTGACCCCCGCCCCCGGGGAGAACAGGAGCCGGCGCAGCACGGCGCCGACCTGGTCCAGCAGCAGGCCGCCGGCGACCAGTCCGTCGGAGACGGGGTAGCCGATCGCGAGGACGGGCCGGCCACTGACCCGGCTGTCGAGGACGTCGCTGACCGCCGTGCGGCCCGCCAGCGCCGCCTGCACGTAGGCGCGGTCGGAGACGTCGAGCGGCGGCGCGCCGGACGGGAGCGAGGTGGAGATGACGGTGCGGCCGTGGCGGTCGATCGTGCCGAGGTTGTCGAAGCCGCTGGCCGCGGCGGAGGCCTTCAGCGTGGCCCGCGAGGCGGGCTGGACCGAGACGGCGGCGAGCACGTCGAAGCGGTCGTCGAGGTACCCGCGCGCGTTGAGCGCCGCGGCGTTGGCGACCTCCCGGCTCTCCTCGCGGCGATCGTCGGCGGAGCCGTTGCGGTGGCTGATGGCCAGCAGCGCGCCGAGGACCGCCAGCAGGGCGATGGCCGGCAACGCGGTGAACATGAGCCCGCGGCGAGTGCGCAGGAGGGGTGGCGCGTCGTCGGCGATCCGGGCATTCTGCCGTCTAAGGGACCTCTAGGCTCCGAGGTCGTGTCGCGCTACACCTCCGCCACCGACGCCGACCGTCAGTCCATGCTCGACGCGATCGGCGTCGCGTCCGTCGACGACCTGTTCGCCGATGTCCCCGAGCGCCTGCGGTTCGACCGTCCGCTCGACCTCCCCGACGGCAAGCCCGAGCAGGAGGTCTTCGGCTACCTCCGTGCGCTCGCCGCCCGCAACGTCTCCACGGAGGACGAGCTGTCGTTCCTCGGCGCGGGGATGTACGACCACTACGTGCCGGCGCTGGTGGACAGCGTCAGCTCCCGCTCGGAGTTCCTGACGCCGTACACGCCCTACCAGCCCGAGGTCTCCCAGGGCGGCCTGCAGGTCATGTTCGAGTACCAGACGATGATCTCCGAGCTGACGGGCCTGCCCGTCTCCAACGCGAGCGTCTACGAGGGCCCGAGCGCGCTGGCCGCCGCCGGCTACCTGGCCAAGGTCCACACCGGCCGCACCCGCTTCGTGGTCTCCCGGGGCGTGCATCCGCACTCGCGGGAGACGCTGGCGACGACGGGCGCCGGGTGGGGGACGACGGTCGAGGAGATCGCGCTCGCCGACGGGGTCACCGACGCCGACGCCCTGCGCGCGGCCATCGGCGATGACGTCGCCGCGGTCTTCCTGGCCCAGCCCAACTTCCTCGGCGCCGTCGAGGACCTGGAGGCGCTGGCGCCGATCGCGAAGGAGACCGGCGCCCTGCTGGTCGTCCAGGTCGACCCGATGACGCTCGGCGTCCTGCGCCCGCCCGGGGACTTCGGGGTCGACCTCGCCGTCGGCGAGGGGCAGCCGCTCGGCAACCGGCTCGACTACGGCGGCCCGTCCTTCGGGTTCTTCGCCGCCGACCAGGCCTACCTGCGCCGCATGCCGGGCCGCATCGCGGGGGAGACGACGGACGTCGACGGCAAGCGCGGCTTCGTGCTCACGCTGCAGACGCGCGAGCAGCACATCCGCCGTGAGAAGGCGACGTCCAACATCTGCACCGCCCAGGCGCTCAACGCGCTGATGGCGACGATCTACCTGAGCTGGCTGGGCAAGGAGGGCTACGCCGATCTCGGTGAGCTGCTCCTGCGCCGCACGGACTACGCGCGGGAGACGCTGTGCGCGCTGGACGGCGTCCGCGCCCTGCACGAGCAGCCGGTCGTGCGCGAGTTCGCGGTCACGCTGGACGCGCCGGTGGGCGAGGTGCTCGAGCGCTGCTGGGCCGAGGGCGTCAACCCCGGGTATCCGCTGGGCGAGGAGTACGGCGAGAACGGGTTGCTGGTGGCGATCACCGAGCAGCGCTCGAAGGCCGACATCGACCGGCTGGCCGCGGTTCTGGGCGCCGCGGTGCGGGAGTTCGTGCACGCATGACCGAGACGATCTTCGAGATCTCCAAGCCCGGCCGCCGCGCCTTCGTGGCGCCGGCGCTCGACGTCCCCGAGAAGCCGCTCGACGACCTGCTCCCCGCGACGTTCCGCCGCACGGAGAAGCCGAAGCTCCCGGAGGTCTCCGAGCCGGAGATCAACCGCCACTACAACCGGCTCTCCAAGCGCAACTTCGACCTCGACACCGGCTTCTACCCGCTCGGCTCGTGCACGATGAAGCACAACCCGAAGCTGCACGAGCGCGTCGCGGCGCTGCCCGGCCACGCCCGCCTGCACCCGCTGCAGGACCCGCGCCGCGCCCAGGGCGCCCTGCAGCTGATGTGGGAGCTCCAGCACGCGCTCGGCGAGGTCTCCGGCCTCCCGCACGTCTCCCTGCAGCCGTCCGCCGGCTCCCACGGTGAGCTGGCCGGCGTCCTGCTCACCCGCGCCTACCACGAGGACCGCGGCGAGCATCGCCACAAGGTCCTCGCGCCGGAGACGTCGCACGGCACCAACCCGGCCACGGTCACGATGGGCGGCTACGAGACCGTCAAGGTCGCCGTCGACGCCGACGGCAACGTCGACCTCGACGACCTGCGGGCGAAGGCGACGGAGGACGTCGCCTGCCTGATGCTCACCAACCCGAGCACGCTGGGGCTGTTCGAGACGCAGATCTCCGAGATCGCCAAGATCGTCCACGACGTCGGCGCGACGCTCTACTACGACGGCGCCAACCTCAACGCGATCATGGGCAAGTCGCGGCCCGGCGACATGGGCTTCGACATCGTGCACTTCAACCTGCACAAGTCCTTCACCCAGCCCCACGGGGGCGGCGGCCCGGGCTCCGGCCCGATCGCGGTGTCCGATCGCATCGAGCCCTACCTGCCGCGGCCCCAGATCGTCCGCACGACCCCGCCCCACCCACCCAACGGCGCCGGACCGTCCTTCGACCTCGAGTTCGACCGCCCGAGGTCGATCGGCCGCCTGCGCGGCTTCCAGGGCAACTTCGGCGTCTTCGTGCGCTCCTACGCGTACATCCTGTCGCTGGGCGGCGACGGCCTCACCGAGGCGAGCGAGACCGCCGTCCTGAACGCGAACTACTTGCAGGCGCGCCTCAAGGAGGTCGCCGGCGAGCACCTCCCGCTGGCCTACGACCGCACCTGCATGCACGAGTTCGTCCTGTCGGGCGCACCGATGAAGAAGGCGCTCGGCCTGCGCGTGCTCGACCTCGCCAAGCGGCTGCTGGACTTCGGCTATCACCCGCCCACGGTCTACTTCCCGCTGGTCGTCGACGAGGCGCTCATGATCGAGCCGACGGAGACGGAGACCAAGGAGACGCTCGACGCCTTCGCCGAGCAGATCGGCGCGATCCTCGCTGAGGCCGCCGAGGATCCCGAGATCGCCCGCAACGCGCCGTACACGACGCCGGTCCGGCGTCTTGACGAGGCCGGCGCCGCCAAGCGGCCCGTCATTCGTCAGGTGCTCTAGACGCCGCACCGGAATGCCGATGAGGACTCGATGGGGTCTCATCGCCCACGTCTGCTGCTTCGGTTCGGGCTGATCAGCGCGCTGGCCATCGCCGCACTGGGGGTGGTGCTGATCGCTGAGCTGAAGTCCACCATCCGTGGCCAGGCGGTCGACGAGGGACGCACATTGGCGACGCTGGCCACCAACCTGCGCGTCCTGCCCGAGCTCACCGCGGCCGACCTCAACGGGCCGCTGAACCCGCTGCGCTCGGCCCGTCTGCACCAAGCGCTCGACAAGCCGCTCGAACAGGCGCACGTCGTCCGCATCAAGGTCTGGAGCCGCGAGGGCCGCGTCATCTACTCCAACGATCACGACCTGGAGGGGACCCGGGCGCCCCTGGACGCCAACCTGCGCGCGGCGCTGCGCGGCCGTGAGATCGCCGGCATCGAGGAGGCCTCGGAGGCCGATGAGCCTGAGGATGCGCGCTTCGGCGACACCGTCGAGGTCTACGTGCCGCTGCGCTTCGCCACCGGCGGACCCGTCGTCGGCGCCTTCGAGGTCTACATCCCCTACAAGACCGTCGCCGCCGGCGGGGAGAAGAAGGTCCGCCGGACCGTCTTCATCCTGCTCGACGGGCTCGTCCTGCTGTGGGCGGCGCTCTTCCGCCTGATGGCGGGCGCGTCACGGCGGCTGCGCCGGCAGGCCGAGGAGAACCGCCGGCTGGCTCGCGAGGACGGCCTCACCGGGCTGTCCAACCGCACCAGCTTCACCGAGCTCGCCTCCGAGGCGCTGGCCCGGCGCCCGGCCCACGCCGCCGTCCTGCTGCTCGACCTCGATCGCTTCAAGGACCTCAACGACTCCCTCGGCCACCACGCCGGCGACCTGCTGCTGCGCGAGATCGGCCCGCGGCTGGACATGGCGCTGCCCGAGGGCACGGTCGTCGCCCGGCTCGGCGGGGACGAGTTCGCGGCGCTGCTGGCCCCACTGGAAGATCCTTGCGAGGCCGTCGCCTGCGCCGAGCGCGTGCGCGAGGTGCTGTTGCGGCCGGTTGAGATCGAGGGCATCGCGGTGTCCGCCGAGGGGTCGGTGGGCATCGCGCACTACCCGCAGGACGGTCACGACGTGGCCACGCTGCTCCAGCGCGCCGACGTGGCCATGTACGACGCCAAGGAGCGCCGCGTCGGCGTCTCCACCTACCAGCCCGACGCCGACCGCTCCAGCCACGAGCGGCTGCTCGTCCTCGCCCAGCTGCGCGAGGCGATCGAGCGCGACGAGCTGGTCCTGCACTACCAGCCGAAGATCTCCCTGCACGACGAGCACATCGTCGGGGCGGAGGCGCTGGTGCGCTGGCAGCATCCCGAGCGCGGCCTTGTCGGTCCCGTCCACTTCGTCCCGCTGGCCGAGCACACCGGCCTGATCGGCCCGCTGACCGCCTGGGTGCTCGAGCGTGCGCTGACCGACGCCCGCAGCTGGTGGGACCGCGGCCACCGCATCTCCGTCGCGGTCAACCTGTCCGTCGCCAACCTGGTCGACCCCGCTCTGCCCGGCCTGGTCGCCCGCCTGCTCGCCCAGACGCGGCTGCCGCCGTCGGCGCTCGAGTTCGAGATCACCGAGAGCGTGTTGATGACGGAGCCCGAGAAGGCGCTGAGCACGCTCAGGCTGCTGCGCGGGATGGGCGCGAAGCTGGCCGTCGACGACTACGGAACCGGCCACTCGTCGCTCGCCTACCTGCACCAGCTGCCGCTCAACACGCTCAAAATCGACCGCTCCTTCGTGTCCGAGATGGCGCGCGAGGGCGGCGTCATCGTCCGCTCCACCGTCGACCTCGCCCACTCGCTCGGCCTCGACGTGGTCGCGGAGGGCATCGAGGACGCCGAGACGGGGAAGGCGCTGGCGGCGCTCGGCTGCGACCTCGGCCAGGGCTTCCACTACGCGCGGCCGGTGCCCGTCGAGGCGCTGCTCGACCGCCTGGAGCCGCCGCCGTTCGTGCTGTCAGTGATCCCGGAGGTAGGCGAGGACCGCGAGCACGCGGCGGTGGTCGGCGTTGCCGGCGGCGAGCCCGAGCTTGTCGAAGATCCGTGAGATGTGCTTCTCGACGGCGCCGGGCGTGACCACCAGCACCTCGGCGATGCCCTGATTGGAGCGGCCCTCGGCGATCAGCCCGAGGACGTCCGCTTCGCGCGGGGTGAGCTCGGCGAGCTGGTTTCCGCGCCGCGGGTTGACCATCGCGGCGACGACCTCCGGGTCCAGCGCGGTCCCGCCCGCGCCGACGCGGGTGACGGCCTCGGCGAAGGTGCGGACCTCGCTGACGCGCTCCTTGAGCAGGTAGCCGACGCCGCCGCGGCCGTCCGCGAGCAGCTCGGCCGCGTAGATGGGCTCGACGTACTGCGAGAGCACGAGCACCCGCAGGCCGGGGTGCCGCCGGCGGGCCTCCAGCGCGGCGCGCAGGCCCTCGTCGGTGAAGGTCGGCGGCATGCGCACGTCGACCACGGCCAGGTCGGGCCGGTGACCGCCGACGATGCGCAGCAGGCCGTCGCCGTCGCCGGCGGTGGCGACCACCTCGTGGCCGTGCTCCTGCAGCAAGCGGGACAGCCCCTCGCGGAGCAGGACGAGATCCTCGGCTAGGACGACGCGCACGGCAGGGATGCTCGCACGGTCGTCCCCTGCCCGGCGGGGCTGTCGACGTCGAGCCGCCCGTCGACCGCCTCGACGCGGCTGCGCAGGCCGTCGAGTCCCGAACCGCGCGGGTTGGCGCCGCCCGCCCCGTCGTCCTCGACGGACACGGACAGCCGGTCGGCGAAGCGGGCCACGGTGATGCGGATGCGGGTGGCGCGGGCGTGCTTGATGGCGTTCGCGACGGACTCGGCGGCGACGAAGTAGCCGGCCCGCTCGACCGCCGCCGGCGCGCGGCCGCGGTCCCCGCGCACCTCGACGGGGAGCGGGGCGGTGGCGGTCAGCGCCTCGATGGCGGCGGTCAGGCCGCGGTCCTGGAGGACGGGCGGAGCGATGCCGCGGGCGAGGTCTCGCAGCTCCTTGAGCGCGGTGCGGGCCTGGTCCTGCGCCTCCGCCATCAGCTCGCGCGCCCGCGCGGGGTCCTCAACCAGGCGCGACTCGGCCAGGCCCAGGCTCATCGACAGCGAGACGAGACGGGCCTGGGCGCCGTCGTGGAGGTCGCGCTCGATCCGCCGCAGCTCGTCCTCCTGGGCGCCGACGACTTCCGCGCGGGTGCGGGTCAGCGTGCGCACGCGCTCGGAGCGGTTGACGATCTGGTCGACGCCGATGCCGACGGCGATCCCCAGCGCGGCCCAGACGGGCCAGAAGTAGCCGCCGCCCGCGGCCGCCCAGACCGCCACGCACACCGCGATCACAAGGATGTTGAAGAGCGGCTTGGAGCGGCGGATGACGGCGACGACCGTGCCGGCCACGGCGACGACCCCGATCGCCGGCCACACCGGCCAGAAGGCGCCGCGCCCCGTCGCCGCCCACACGACCAGGCAGACGGCCTCGACCAGCGCGGCGGCCGCGAGGGGGGTGCCGACGCGCACGGACGGCAGGCTCGCGCCGGCCTCGTCGGTCAGCAGGTGCTCGGCCAGGTGCCGCCACAGCGCGCCGTACGGGCCGGCCAGCCACACGCCCAGTGCCGCTGTGAGCGCGCCGAGCGGGATGACGGCGAACGCGATCGGCAGGCTGTCGACCTCGAGGATGCCCAGGTCGATGCCGCCGGGGATCGACCAGTACCAGAGCGGCGCGACCATCAGGCCGAGGCCCTGGACGACCAGGCCGACGAGCACCGCGCCGAAGGCGACCCCGGGAAGGAAGCGCAGGAGCAGGTACAGCTGCGCGTGCCACTGGGAGCGGTCCTTCAGCCGCGCCCACAGTCCCCAGCCGCTGTGGCGGGCGGGCGCGTGGGCGCGGGCGCCGAGCAGGCTGCGGGCCAGCTCCGCCTCCAGCGTGGCCATCCACTGCGCGGCGATCAGCGTGAACCAGATCACCGGCAGTCCCAGCAGCGTGACCGCCAGCCCCAGGCCCGTCGACCACAGCGTCACCAGCACGGTGAACCACACCGTGCCGAGCACGATCGCCGAGGCGGCGTGGAGGAGGGCGGGGAGCCGCTGCGTCACCCCCTCAGGCTCGCACGGCGCGGGACCCGGGGCCATCCGGATAACCCCCCGAAGAACGGCGGTTAGCCTGCGGCGCTCCCCATGACGGTCATCTTCTCCGGCATCCAGCCCACCGGGCGCAAGCACCTGGGCAACTACCTCGGTGCGATCGAGCAGTACGTCGCGGGGCAGGACCGGGGAGACCCGGCGATCTACTGCGTGGTTGACCTGCACGCGATCACGAAGGAGTACGACCCCGAGCAGCTGCGCCAGAGCGTGTACGACGTCACGGCGCTGCTGCTGGCCGCCGGGCTCGAACCGGAGCGCTGCATCCTCTTCCGCCAGTCCGACGTGCCCGAGCACACCGGGCTCACCTGGCTGCTGTCCTCGCTGACCGAGCTCGGGCGCCTGGACCGCATGCACCAGTTCCGCGACAAGGCCACCAACCGCGAGCTGGCCTCCGCCGGTCTGCTGTTCTACCCCGTCCTGCAGGCCGCCGACGTGCTCGCCTACAAGGCCCACGAGGTGCCGGTGGGGGAGGACCAGCGCGAGCACATCGAGCTCATGCGCGACGTTGCCAAGCGCTTCAACTCCCGCTTCGGGGAGACGCTGGTGGTGCCGGAGATCCGGGTGCCGGCCTCTGCCGCCCGCGTGGCCGACCTCCAGGACCCCACGCGCAAGATGTCCACCACCGCCGGCTCGGAGGCGGGGCGGATCTACGTGACCGACGAGCGCGACGCCATCCTGAAGAAGTTCAAGCGCGCGGTGACCGATTCCGGCACGGAGATCGCCTACGACGCGCGGGACAAGCCGGGCGTCACCAACCTGCTCGACATCTACGCCGCCGTCCGGCGCCTCAGCCCGGAGGAGGCCGTCGCGGCGTTCGCCGATGCGCGTGGCTACGGGGACCTCAAGGTCGGGGTCGGCGAGGCGGTCGCCGATCACCTCGCGCCCGTGCGGGAGCGCTACGCGGAGCTGCGCGAGGACGTCGGCGCGCTCGAGGACGCGCTCGCCGTCGGGGCCGAGAAGGCCCGCGCGATCGCCTCCGTCACGCTCGCCGAGGTCCGGAGCAAGATGGGCTTCGGAACCGACCGAACCCCGGTGTAGGTTCTCCGGCGTGTCGGTCGTCGGCAACCTCGAGCTGGACCTGGACGTCTTCGCCGGGCCGTTCGACCTGCTGCTGTCGCTGGTGCTGCGGGAGGAGCTCGATCTGCTCGAGGTCGACCTGGCCGACATCGTCATCACCTACGTGGACCACCTGGAGGCACGCGAGGGGCTGGACCTGGAGGCGACGACGGAGTTCCTGGTCCTGATCGCCGCGCTGCTGGAGCTGAAGTCGCGCTTGATGCTGCCGGGCGAGGAGGGGGAGGATGACCTCGACGAACTCGCCCCTGCCGAGGCCGCGGGGGAGCTGCTGGCCCGGATGCTCGCCTACGCGCGCTACCGCGGCGCGGCGGCGTGGTCGCGCGAGCGCTTCGAGGACGGCCACGGGTCCCTGTTCCGGGCGGCGCCGCTGCCGCCGGAGCTGCGCCGGATCACCACCGACACGGCCGAGGCGGTGTTCGACCCCGCCCTGCTCGGGCGCGCCGTCGGCGGCCTGCTGCGGGTGCCCGCGCCCGTCGACACCTCGCACATGCGCGGGCCGGCGGTGTCGCTGACTGACCGGCTCGGCGTGCTCCGCACCCTGCTGCGGCGCGGGTCGTTCGACTTCGAGGAGGCCGTCCGCGGCGCCGACCGGATGACGGTGTGCGTGACGCTGTACGCGCTGCTGGAGCTCTACAAGCGCGGCGAGGCGTCGTGGGAGCAGCCCGAGCCGTTCGGAGAGATCGCCGTCGGGACGTCTTCCGTGGTGGCGGTCGCTTGACGGAGCTCGCCGCCACGCTGCAGGCGCTGCTGTTCCTGTCGAGCGACCCGGTGTCGGTCCGCGACCTGGCGGCGGCGACGGGCGAGTCGGAGGAGGAGACCCAGGCGGCGCTCTGGGACCTCGGGCAGGCGCTCGAAGGACACGGCCTCGTCCTGCGCGAGCTGGCCGGCGGCTGGACGCTGGCCTCGCACCCGGACGCCGAGGAGGCCGCCCGCCGCCTGCTTGCCCGGCCGCGCCCGCCCCAGCTCACGCCCGCACAGGCGGAGACGCTGTCGATCGTCGCCTACCTTCAGCCCGTCTCCCGGCCGGAGATCGCGCGCATCCGCGGCGTCGCGTCGGACTCGGCGGCCACGTCGCTGATCGAGCGCGGCCTGATCGAGGAGTCGGGCCGCTCCCAGTTCGGCGCCGTCCTGTACCGCACCACGCAGCTGTTCCTCAAGCTGTTCGGGCTCGCCTCGCCCGACGACCTGCCCGATCCGGGGCAGTGGGACCCGTCGCCCGAGGAGGAGTCCGCGCTGCGCGACCGCCTGCTCGCCGCCGGCACCGCCCGCTCCGGCGCCACGGCCACCTGACGCGCTAGGCGCCCAGAAAGGGATCGCGCGCCAGGCGCGCGAGGAAGCTCAGCAGCGGTGGGCGCCGCTCGCCCGCCTCGCCGTCGGGGTCGACGACCGCGAAGCGCCGCCACGCGTCGCCCGCCCGCACCGTCCATGTGATCGCCAGCTCCTCGCCGTCGGACAGCGTCGGCGGGACGTCGACCGGGAGGGTGGCTGCGAAGCGGCCGCCGGCGTCCGGCGTGACGGTTGCCACCGCGAGGAAGCGCGGCGCCGCCGTGCCGACCAGCGTGTGCAGCTCCGCACCGATCTCGACCGTCTCCGCGTCGGCCCGCCCGGACACGGTGCCGCCGCGCCCGACCACCCCCATGTCCAGCGTCAGCCCGTCGCCCCCGCCGGCCGGCCCGTCCAACACGAAGACCTGATCGGACGCGAGCCGCACCGGAGCCGCGGCCGCGACCCGCTGACCCACCAGCTCGGCGAAGATCGCGTACTCGGTCATGCGCGCGCAGCCCGGCGGAAGGCCGTCGGGCAGGGTGGCTGTCACATGCCGGGACCCGACACCTTTATATTCGGCGAGGAGCCACTTCCGCGGCGCGCGCATGTCCCAGCCGAGCAGGCGCAGGGAGACGCGGACCCTGCCCTCGCCGGCGTCGATCCCGACCGTCGTCTCGGTGCCCGCCCGCAGCACGGGATCGGCGGAGACGACCAGGTGCGGGGTCGGACGTCGCCGTCGCATCGCCGGACCGTAGCCTTCCTGCGATGAGCGACTTCAACGACCGGGTCATCCGCGAGTTCCGCGAGAACGGGGGCAAGGTCGGCCCACCGTTCGAGGGAGCGCCGATGGTCCTGCTGCACACGACGGGCGCCAAGTCCGGCGCCGAGCGCCTGCACCCGCTCGTCTACCACGAGATCGACGGCCAGCGCTACATCGTCGCCTCCAAGGCCGGCGCCGACACGCACCCGGCCTGGTTCCACAACCTCGTGGCCAACCCGCAGGTCACGCTCGAGATCGACGAGGAGACCTACACCGCCACCGCGCGCGTGCTCGACACCGACGAGCGCGAGCCCGTGTGGACCCAGGTCAAGGAACGGATGCCGAACTTCGCCGACTACGAGACCAAGACGGACAGGGTCATCCCAGTGGTCGAGCTGACGCGCGCCTAGAGCGCTCGATCGCCACCTCGATGCCGTCGAGGATCACCGTCAGCCCCCGTTCGAACTCGTCCTTGGGCGGATCGTCGAACTCGGCGAACGCGGCCGCCGCGCGCGGGTATTCCCCGGTGGCGGCCATCGCCGCGATGTGCGTGATGAAGCCCTCGTCCTCGTCGAGCGCGTTGTGCATCACGAAGCCGACCGCGTACGCGTCGACGAGCCCGGCGTAGACCATTCGCTCCTCGAGCGGGAGGAAGTCCAGGTCGCTCACGATCGCGAGCGTCTGCTCGATGTGCTTGATGAAGCTCTCGCCCGGCGCGGCGCGATCGCCGGCGTGCCAACTCGCCAGCACCCACGGGTGGGCGCGGAACAGCTGGTGGGCGCGGCGGGCGATCTCGGCGAGCCCCTCCCGCCAGCCCTCCGGGACCTCGTCCTCGGGGATCAGCTGCTCCGCCATGATCGCGTCGCCCATGGCCGTGTAGAGCGCCTGCTTGTCGCGCACGTAGTGGTACAGGGACATCGTCCCGACCTCCAGCCGCAGGGCGACGCGCCGCATGGAGACCGCGTCCACGCCGTCCTCGTCGGCGATCGCGATCGCCGCCTGCGCGATGGATTCACGCGAGAGCCTTGCCACGTCGTACAGCGTACGATACAGTGCTTCGTACGATGTACGAAAAACTCACCCATGCGATCGAGGCCGAGGGCCTCGGCAAACAGTTCGGCGACCTCTGGGCGCTGCGCGATGTCGATCTCTCCGTCCCTTCCGGCACCGTGCTGGGCCTCCTCGGTCACAACGGCGCCGGCAAGACGACGGCCATCCGCATCCTCACCACGCTTGCCGCGCCGACCACGGGCCGCGCCCGGGTGGCCGGCCACGACGTCGCCGAGGATCCCGGGGCGGTGCGCCGCTCGATCGGACTCGCCGCCCAGGCGGCCACCGTCGACGGCCTGCTCAGCGGCCGTGCCAATCTCGAGATGGTCGGCCGGCTCTACCACCTGAGCGCCAAGGACGCCAAGGCACGGGCCGCCGAGCTGCTCGAGCGCCTCGATCTCGTCGACGCCGCCGACAACCTGGTCAAGACGTACTCGGGCGGCATGCGCCGGCGGCTGGACCTGGCCGCGTCCATCGTGGCCAGCCCGCCGGTGCTGTTCCTCGACGAGCCCACCACCGGCCTCGACCCCCGCAGCCGCAACGACCTGTGGGCGCTGCTGCGCGACCTGGTCGACCAGGAGGGCGTCACCATCCTGCTGACCACCCAGTACCTCGACGAGGCCGACCGCCTCGCCGACGACATCGTCGTCCTCGACCACGGCACGGTGGCCGCCCACGGCACGCCCGCCGAGCTCAAGCGCCGCGTCGGCGGCGAGCGCGTCGAGGCGACCGTCGACGGCGAGGTGATCGACCTCGGCGACGTGCCGATGATCGAGGCGCTGCGCCAGCTCGACGCCGACGGCCTCGAGCCGACCGACATCGTCCGTCGCGAGGCCACCCTCGACGACGTCTTCCTGACGCTCACCGACACCCGCAAGGAGGTCCCGGCCCGATGAGCACGCTCGCATCCGACTCACTCGTCTTCGCCCGCCGCAACGCGCAGCACGTCCGCCAGATCCCGGAGAAGCTGCTCGACGTGACGCTGCAGCCGCTGATGTTCGTGCTGCTGTTCGCCTACGTCTTCGGCGGGGTCATCGACGTCCCCGGCTCCAACTACAAGGAGTACCTGATCGGCGGCATCCTGGTGCAGTCGCTCGCCTTCGGGATGATGGGTCCCGGCGTCTCCATCAACTCCGACCTCACCGAGGGCGTCATCGACCGCTTCCGGTCCCTGCCCGTCGCCCGCGGCGCGTACCTGATCGGCCACCTCGTCTCCGAGCTCGGCGCGGCCATGATCGGCCTCGTGGTCATGCTCACCACCGGCCTGATCGTCGGCTGGCGCGCCCACGAGGACATCCCGCACGTCGCGGCCGCCATCGGCCTGCTCATCCTGTTCAGCTCGACGATGATCTGGACGGGGACGCTGCTGGGCATCGTCGCCCGCTCGAGCGACGCGGTGCAGGGCATGATGTTCACGACGGTGTTCCCGTTGACGTTCCTGTCCAACGCGTTCGTCCCCGCCGACGGGCTGCCGGACGGCCTGCGCGCGGTGGCCAACTGGAATCCGATCTCCGCTGTCGTCGCCGCCGTGCGCCAGCTGTTCGGCAACGCCCGCGCCGTCCCGCACGACGCGCCCTGGCCGCTCGAGCACCCGGTCGTCGCCGCGCTGGGCTGGTGCCTGCTGATCCTGGCCGTCGTCGTCCCGCTCACCCTGTCGCGCTACAAGCGGCGGACGACGGACTAACGGCGGCGGACGAGCAGCAGGGCGACGTCGTCGCGCAGGTCGTCGGTGCCGGTGAGCTCGTCGACCAGCCGCGTGCGCAGCGCCGAGAGCCCTTCGGTTCCCTCGGCGCTGCGCCGCAGGCGCTCCAGGCCGACGTCGAGCGACTCGTTGCGCCGCTCGAAGAGCCCGTCCGTGTAGATGACCAGCCGGTCGCCGGTACTGAACGGGACGGTCGTCTCGGTGAAGTGCGCGCCACGGATGCCGAGCACCACGCCCGTGTCGCTCGGGACCATCTCCGCACCGCCGCCCGCGCGCAGGAGCAGCGGCGGCGGGTGACCGGCCCGGACGATCCGCGCCTGCTCGCGCTCGGGATCGAGCGCGACGACGCACAGCGTCGCCATCTCGCTGGGCTCCTGGGCGAGGACGATCTCGTTCAGGCGCTCCAGGGTGCCGACCAGGCCGTACCCCTCGTGGGCATAGACCCGGAGGCTGTGGCGCAGCTGCCCGGCCTGGCCGGCGGCGGCGACGCCGTGGCCGGCGACGTCACCCATGACCAGCCACAGGCCGTCGCCCTGCACATCGACCACGTCGTACCAGTCGCCGCCGATGATGAGCTCCGACTCGGAGGCGGCGTGCCAGGCGTGGAACTCGAACCGGGGGTGCTCGGGCAGCCGCTCGGGCAGCAGGCTCTGCTGGAGGGTGCGCGAGATGATGCGCTCCGTGGCCAGCGCGGCGGCACGCTCCGTTTCGATCGCTCGCGCCGCCGTGATGTCGCTGAGAGTCACGACCACGCGCTCGGCGGCGTCGACCTCGATGACCCGGTCCTTGCGGACGCTGAACAGACGTCCATCGCGTCCGATCTCGTCCCCCGAGACGACGTCGGCCAGCTCCGGGAGCGCCGCGCCGGCCACCGCGCCGAACAGGCCAGCGAAGACCCGGTTGGCGCGCAGCAGCCGACCGTCGGCGTCGAAGACACCGACCGCATCGCTGATGGCGTCGAACGTCGCCCGCCACTCCTTGGCGGCCAGGCGGACCTCGGCCTCCGCGGCGCGCGATCGCAGCAGCGCGCGCACCGTCGCCGCCAGCACCGGCGCCTCGACCGGCTGGGTGAGGTAGGCGTCCGCGCCGATCTCGAGGCCCTCGACCTGCGCCTCGGTGTGGCGGAAGGTCGCCGAGAGGAGCAGCACCGGGATGTCCCGGGTGTCCTCGCTCAGGCGCATCTGCCGGCAGGTCTCGAACCCGTCCAGGACCGGCATGTTGACGTCGAGCACGGCGAGGTCGGGCCGATGTCGCTGCGCCGCCGCCAGCGCCTCGCCGCCGTCGGCGGTCTCCACGACGGTGAACCCGGCCCGGCGCAGCATGGTCGCGACGACGTAGCGGCCGACGTCGTCGTCGTCGGCGAGCAGGATCTCCTCAGGCATCGGCGCCGATCATCTCCGAGAGCGTCGCGATGAGCGACGCGCGCGACGTGGCTTCCTTGTCGGCGATGCGCGCCCCGAGCGACTCGAGCCGCGACCGCTCGGACGGATCGAGGACCCGCGACGTGTGGATGAGCACGGGGACGGCGTTGTCCTGCGCGCGCAGGCGCGTCAACACCTCGAGGCCGTCCACGCCCGGCATGGTGAGGTCCAGGATGACCCCTTCCGGCGTGCCTCCGGCCAGGACCGTCAGCGCCATCTCACCACCCGTGGCGACCCGCACCGGCCAGGGGGAGTCCCGCAGATGGGTGGTGAGGATGTAGCGCGCGGTCTCGTCGTCGTCGACGATCAGCACGGCACCCTTGAGGTCCGGCAGCGCCGCTACGCCGGCGGCGCGCGCCAGCCGGACGCTGACCGTCGTGCCGACCCCGGCTTCGCTGGTCATCGCGATCTGCCCGTCCATCGCCTCGACGAGCTTGCGCGCGAGTGGCAGCCCCAGGCCGGTGCCCTGCCGGGAGACCTGCAGCTCGCCCGGGATCTGGACGAACTCCTCGAAGACGTGCCCGAGGTCGTCCGCGGCGATCCCGATCCCCGTGTCGCGGACCCGGAACTCGACCTCCTCGCCGTCGGGCTCCGCCGTGACCAGGACCTCGCCGTGCGCCGTGAACTTCACCGCGTTGGTGATCAGGTTGCGGAGGATCTGCATGAGCTTGTCCTCGTCGGCGAGCAGCGCGCCGGTGCCGGGAGCGACGTCGAAGTGCAGCTCCACGTCGCGGTCGCCGACCAGCGGGCGCAACTGCCCGCGCAGCACCGCGAACAGCTCCTCCACGGAGACGTCCGTGACGGTGAGGTCCAGCCGCCCCGCCTCGATCCGGGCGATGTCGAGCAGGTCGCCGACCAGGCGCAGCTCCTCCTGCGCGGTCCGGCGGATATAGCCGATCTGCAGGGCCTGCTCGTCGCCGAGCGGCGCGCCGTCGAGGAGCAGTTCGGTCAGCGCGAGGATCGAGTTCAGCGGCGTGCGCAGCTCGTGGCTCATGTCGGCCAGGAAGCGCGACTTGCGCTCGTCGGCGTCGCGCAGCTGCTCGGCCTGCTCGTCGAGCTCGGCGTAGAGGGCGACCACGCCGCGGTTGGTGCTGGCCAGCTCGCGGTTGAGCGCGAGCAGCTCCTCCTGGCGGGCGCGGACCTCGCCGAGCGCGCGCAGCAGCTCCTCGTTCTGGCGGGTGACCTCGTCGTAGGGGGTGGCGGCGCCCCGGCGCAGCAGCTCGTCGCGCAGCGCCCGCGGCTCGACGCGCGGCGATCCGCGCGGCAGGCGCTTCGCGACCCGCACGCGCGTGCCGCGCCCCGGCCCGGAGTCGATCGCGAAGTCGTCCATCAGCAGCCGGACGCCGATCAGGCCCCGGCCCATCCCCGTGGCCGAGCGGTAGCGACCCTCGAGGATCGCGTCGAGATCGGCGATGCCGGGGCCGGTGTCGGCCACCTCGAACTCGAGCGCCTCCGCGGTCAGGAGCATCCGGACCTGTCCGCCACCGCCGTAGCGGCGCGCGTTGCGGGCGAGCTCGGAGACCGCCGTGGCGAGCCGCGTCTGGTCGAGGGAGTCGAAGCCGACCAGCTCGGCGACGTCCCGGGCGCGCTGGCGCGCGACCACGACGGCCTCGTCGTGGGCGAGCTCGACGCGGGCGATCTCGGCGCCGATCACGACGCCTCGCGGGCCTGGGCGACGACGACGCTGACGTCGTCCTTGCCCCGTTCGAAGTCGCGGATCAGGGTGGCCGCCACCACGAGCGGTGAGCGGCGCGCCAGCCCCGGGTAGTCGGGGAGGCGCCAGCCGTTGCGGCAGCCGTCGGAGTGCAGGATGAGCAGCGCGCCCGGCGGCACGTCCTCCTCGTACTCGCGGATGCGCGTCACGCGGTGACCGACGGTGCCGTTCATAGACGCCAGCGACCGCGACTCCGCACCGCTGACCAGCGACCCGGACACGTTGCCCAGGCCGGCGAACCGCAGCCGGCCGGTGGCCAGGTTGATCTGGGCGATGGCGATGGCGGCGCCGCGGGTGGGCCTGAGCGCACCGTGCATGCGTTCGAGCAGCTCGGCGGGGGCGGCACCGGTGCGCAGGACCCGGGTCGCGGCGTTGGACGCCTCGGCGGCCTGAGGCCCGTGTCCGAGCCCGTCGGCCAGCATCACGGTGAGGAGGTCCCCCGCGCGGACGTGCGACCAGGCGTCCCCGTTGGCCTCCTCGCCGGCGAGGGCCAGGGCCAGGCCGTCTACCGCCGACGGCGCGTCCTCCGCGCCCAGGCGCGCGGTGACGACGGTGCCCCGGCCAGGAGCGGAGTGGATGTCGACGCTGCGCGCCTGGCGCCCGATCGCCCCGAGTCCGGTCCCGGCTCCGCTGGCGGTCGAGAAGCCGTCCGCGGTGGCCCGGCCGATGTCGCGGATCCCCGGCCCGCGGTCCCAGGCGATGAGGTCGAGCGCGGGCGCGCTCTCGGCGCCGGGCCGGATGACGACCTCGCCGCCGCCGGCGTGCCGGACGAGGTTGGTCGCGAGCTCGGTGGCGACGATCGCGACCTGCCCGCGAGTGAGCGCGTCGATGCTCAAGATGTCCGCCATCCGCTCGGCGGCGCGGCGGACCGGGGCCACGCCGCTGGCATCGTCCACGACCAGGCGGATCGGCTGGGTCAGCGCCACGCGACCACGCGAACCGTGGTGCCCTGCCCGGGTGCGGTCTCGATGTCGAACTCGTGCACGAGCCGCTTGGCGCCGCCGAGGCCGAGGCCGAGGCCGTCGCCGGTGGACACGCCGTTCGTCATCGCGTAGTCGAGGTCCGCGATGCCGGGCCCCTGGTCGCTGAAGGCCGCCCACACGCCACTTCGCCCGTCGCGCTCGAGCGATCCGTATCGCGCTTCGCCGCCTCCGCCGTGGATCAGCGTGTTGCGGGCCAGCTCGGAGACGGCGGTGACGAACTTGGTCTGGTCGATCAGGCGAAGGCCGACGTCCATGGCCTCCTCCCGGATGCGCTGGCGTGCCCGCACGACGTCGTCTTCCGAGTGCAGCGGGAGTGGGTCACGCTCCGTCGGGATCGTCGTCCTCCGCTTGGGCCAGCGCGGGCAGCAGCGCCATGCCGCGCTCGACGGTCAGGGCCGTTCGCACGCCAGGCAGCGACAGGCCCAGCTCGACCAGGGTGATGGCGACGGCCGGTCGCATCCCGACCACGACCGTCTCCGCGTCGAGGACCCGGGCCATGCCGGCGATGTCGGCCAGCATCTTGCCGATGAAGGAGTCGACCAGCTCGAGGCCCGAGATGTCGATCAGGACGCCGCGGGCGCCCGTGGCCACGATGCGCTGGGTGAGGTCGTCCTGCAGGCGGACGGCCATGCGGTCGTGCATGTCGACCTGGATCGTGACCAGCAGCAGGTGCCCGATCTTGAGGATCGGGATCCGGCTGGCGTCGTCGGCTGGGGTCATCCAGTCGCCAGGCCGGCGCGGCGCTGGCGGATCTCGAAGCCGGTCCGCCCGAGCGCGATCACGATGGCGTCGGCCAGGCTCGCCTTCGTGGTCACCTCGGAGAGGTCCAGACCGAGGTGGACGATCGTCTGCGCGATCTGCGGCCGGATGCCGCTGATGATGCAGTCGGCGCCCATCAGCCGTGCCGCGGCGACCGTCTTGAGGAGGTGCTGGGCCACGAGCGTGTCCACGGTGGGGACGCCGGTGATGTCGATGATCGCGATCGTCGAGTCGGTCTCCACGATCCGCTCGAGCAGGCTCTCCATGACCACCTGCGTGCGAGCGCTGTCGAGCGTGCCGATCAGCGGCAGCGCGACGACCCCGTCCCACAGCTTCACCACCGGGGTCGAGAGCTCGATCAGCTCGTCCTGCTGGCGGCGGATGACCTCCTCGCGGGACCGCAGGTAGGCGTCCGCGGTGAAGAGCCCGAGGGCGTCGAGCAGCTGGGTGGCCGCCCACACCGCCTTGCCGTCGAGCTGCTCGAAGAGCGGCTGCTTGAAGGAGAACACGAACGTGGCCGTCTCCGTCGGGCTGAAGCCCTGCGTCGCGCGCGAGCGTGAGAGCACCGCCAGGTGCTCCCGGACCGGCTCCCAGTCGGGGCCGGTGATGTTCGGGTCCGCGTTGTCACGGCTCACCGCCTGCGTCAGGACGTCGAGGAAGCGCTGGCTCTCCGCCCGCAACTCGCCTTCGCTGATCAGGTCAGTCCGGACGCCCTGGCCGGACAGCTGCGCACGGACCCACGCATCCAGCAGATCGGAGCGTCGCTCCCTGAGGGTGGTGGCGATGGTGGCGAGTTCGGAGTCCATGGTCGGACCGAAGGCTACGCCTTTGCAGCCAGTTGTCCGCAGGCTGCGTCGATGTCGCGGCCGCGGGTGAGGCGCACCGTTGCGGTGTGGCCATGCGCCTCCAGCACCGCCTTGAAGGCGGCGATCGCCGCGCGACCCGAGCCGGTGTAGATCCCGCCGGTCGGGTTGTACGGGATCAGGTTGACCTTGTAGCGCAGGCGGTCCAGGAGCTGGGCGAGCTGCCGCGCCTGGCCGACGGTGTCGTTGACGCCCTCCAGCATCAGGTACTCGACGAAGACCTTGCGGCGGCGCTTGGCGTACCACTCGTCGCAGGCGTCGAGCACCTCCGCGATCGGGTGCCGCGTGTTGACCGGCATGATCTGCGTGCGCAGCGCGTCCTCGGGGGCGTGCAGGGAGAGGGCGAGGCGCAGCGGCATGTCGCACGTCTCCGTCAGACGACGGATGCCGGGGACCCAGCCGACCGTGGAGATGCCCGTCCGCCGGTGGGTGATGCCGACGTCGGGCAGGCGCTCGGCGGCGGCGAGGACGTTGTCAATGTTCATCAGCGGCTCGCCCATCCCCATGAACACGAGGTGGTCGAGCGCCTCGATGCGGCGGAAGTGCAGGACCTGGTCGAGGATCTCGTCCGCGGTCAAATTGCGCCCGAACGCCATCGCCCCCGTCGCGCAGAAGGTGCACGTCAGCGGGCAGCCGGACTGGCTGGAGACGCACACGGAGCGGCGGCCGTCGCGGTAGCGCATCAGCACCGCCTCGATCGGGCGCCCGTCGCGCGTGTGGAAGAGCGTCTTGACCGTGCCGTCGCTGGCCTCGCGCTGGGTGACGGGGTCCAGCGTGGAGAAGGGGACGTGCTCCTCCAGCTGCGCGCGCAGGTTCGCCGGGAGGTCGGTCATCTCGGCGTAGGACCCAGCCCCGCGCGCCTTCCAGCTCCAGATCTGTCGCTCGCGGTAGGCGGGTTGGGCGGCCAGGACGTCCACGCCTGTCAGGCTAGACAGCGTGCGTCTCGGCAAATACCTCGCCCACGCGGGCGTCGCCTCCCGGCGCGGCGCCGAGGAGATCGTCTTCGCGGGACGGGTGAGCGTCGGCGGCGTCGTGGTCACCGACCCCGCTCGCGACGTCGACGACGACTCCGGGGTCGCGGTCGACGGTGAGACCCTGGGGACCGGCAAGCGCTCCCACGTCGTCTACGCCGTCCACAAGCCGACCGGCGTCGTCTCGACCGCACGCGACCCCCAGGGGCGGCCGACCGTCGTCGACCTGATCGAGACGGAGCGGCGGCTGTACCCCGTCGGGCGGCTGGACATCGACACCAGCGGTCTGATCCTGCTCACCGACGACGGCGACCTCGCGCAGGCGCTCACCCATCCGCGCTACGGGGTCCCCAAGCTGTACGTCGTGACGGTGACCCGCGGGCCGCTGCACCCGCGCCGGCTCGAGCGGATGGCCGAGGGCATCGAGCTCGAGGACGGGCTGACCCGGCCGGCGAAGGTGCGCAAGACGGGGACCGACCGCTTCGAGCTCGAGCTGCGGGAGGGGCGCAAGCGGCAGGTCCGGCGGATGACCGAGGCGGTCGGGTACCGGGTCAAGTCGCTGGAGCGGGTCGCGCTGGGGCCGGTGCGGCTGGACCGCCTGGCCGAGGGCGGTCACCGCCGCCTCAAGCAGCACGAGATCGAGGCGCTGCGGCTAGCTTCCCAGCGATGAGCCGGTTGTACGCGCTGCGCGGCGCCACGTCCGTCGAGGCCGACGAGCGGGCCGCCATCCTCGCCGCCACCGACGAGCTGATGCGCGCGCTGCTGGAGCGCAACGGCCTGGCCGCGGAGGACCTCGTGTCGTGCCTGTTCACGCTCACGCCCGACCTGCACGCGGAGTTCCCCGCCGTGGCCGCGCGCGAGATGGGGCTCTCCGGCGTCCCGCTCATGTGCGCGCAGGAGCTGACGGTGGACGGCGCCATGGAGCGCGTGATCCGGGTCATGGTCCACTGCTACCTGGGCGAGGGCCGCGCGCCGCAGCACGTGTACCTGGGGGAGGCCCGGCGGCTGCGGCTCGACCTCGAGGGGGCGCAATAAAACGCACGGGGGCCCGCCTACGGCGGCCCTTTACTCCTTCCATTCGAGCGGTTCTCTGGCCGCCTCCGGCACCCCTAGCCTCGGCGGCATGGAGTTCGCCGAGAAGCTGAGCCGCCTGAAGGTGTACCCGGCCGCGGACGGCTACGCGCTCGGTCCGGAGGTCGCGCTGATGGCCTCCAACGAGACGCCCTACGAGCCGCTGCCGGCGGTGCGGGCGGCGGTGGCGGACGCGCTGAACGGCGTCAACCGCTACCCGGACCCGTCGAACACGCGCCTGCGATCGGCGCTCAGCGACCGCTACGGGGTTCCCGCCAACCGGATCGCGATCGGCAACGGGTCCTGCGACATCCTGCTCGCGGCGGGGGACGCGCTGCTCGAGCCCGGCGCCGAGGTCGTCTACGCGTGGCCCTCCTTCTCCGTCTACCCGCACCTGGCGGCGGCGAGTGGGGCGCGCGCGATCGAGGTCCCGCTCAACGACCGCCACGAGCACGACCTGGAGGCGATGCGGCGCGAGATCACGGTGGCCACCCGCCTGGCCATCGTCTGCAACCCGAACAACCCGACGTCGACGGCGCTGCCGCTGGACGACCTCGCCGCCTTCGTCGCCGACGTCCCCAAGCACGTCGCGGTGATCCTCGACGAGGCCTACTGCGAGTTCAACCTGCTCGACGACCCCGACGCGTCGGTCGACCTGCTCGACCGCCACCCCAACCTCGTCCTGCTGCGCACGTTCTCCAAGGCCTACGGGCTGTGCGGGCTGCGGGTCGGCTACGGGCTGTGCGGGTCGGCCGAGTTCCGCAACGCCGTCGACGCCGTGCGCCAGCCCTTCTACTGCAACGTCGCCGCCCAGGCCGCCGCCATCGCGGCGCTCGGGGCGCAGGACGAGATCGCCAGCCGGGTGGAGACCAACCTGGCCGAGCGGCTCGGGCTGGACGCGGGGCTGCACCGGCTGGGGATCGAGCCGGCGGAGTCGCAGGCCAACTTCGTGTGGTTCGACCTGCCGAACGGGGAGGACGTCGAGAAGGACGTCATCTCGGGCCTGTCCGAGCGCCGGATCCTGGTGCGGGCGGGCACGTCGCTGGGGCGGCCCGGCGCGCTGCGGGTCACCGTCGGCACCTCCGCCGACAACGAGCGCTTCTTGACGGCCCTCGGCGAGCTGGTGTAGCGTTCACCACCTCGTGACCGCCCCTGCCTTCACCCGCGGTTTCGTGTATCCGACCTCCGCCTGGCGATTTACGCGGGCGCTCGGTCGGCTCTCCGCGTAGGCGGACGTCGGTCTTCATCGGGGCCCTCTGGGCCGAGCGCCGCTCCATCCGTGACCTGTCCCACCTTCGTACCCTGAGAGAGACCCCATGATGATCGTGATGAAGCCCACGGCCACCGAGGCCGAGATCGAAGCGGTGATCGACCGCATCCAGTCCGCCGGCGCCGTCGCGCACCCGTCGCGCGGCGAGGAAGTGACCGTGATCGGCGCCATCGGCGACCGCGAGCACGTCGCCCGCCTGGACCTCGAGGCCGACGCGGGCGTCGACCGCGTCGTCCCCATCACCAAGCCCTACAAGCTCGCCTCCACCCAGCTGCGCCAGGGCGGCCCGTCCGTCTTCGACATCGGCGGCGCGCGCATCGGCGGTGAGCACTTCGCGCTGATCGCCGGCCCCTGCACCGTCGAGGGGCGCGAGCAGACCGTCGGCACCGCCCACACGGTCAAGGAGGGCGGCGCGGCGATGTTCCGCGGCGGCGCCTACAAGCCGCGCACGTCGCCCTACGCGTTCAGCGGACTGGGCGTCGAGGGCCTGCGCCTGCTCGCCGAGGCGAAGGAGGAGACCGGACTGCCGATCGTCACCGAGTGCATGGACGTCCGCGACCTGGACGACGTGCTCGAGGTGGCCGACGTCCTGCAGATCGGCGCGCGCAACATGCAGAACTACACGCTGCTCACCGAGCTCGGCCGCGCCGGTCGTCCGGTGCTGCTCAAGCGCGGGCTGAGCGCGACGCTCGAGGAGCTGCTGATGGCGGCGGAGTACATCCTCAAGGAGGGCAACCCGCACGTCCTGCTCTGCGAGCGCGGGATCCGCACGTTCGAGACCGCCTACCGCTTCACGCTCGACCTGACCGCCATCCCGGTCTTGAAGGAGCTCACCCACCTGCCGGTCGTCGTCGACCCGTCGCACGCCGCCGGGCGCCGCGCGCTGGTCGAGCCGCTGTCGCTGGCCGCCGCCGCCGCGGGCGCCGACGGCATCATCGTCGAGGTGCACCCGAACCCGGCCGAGGCGATCTGCGACGGCCCCCAGCAGCTGGTCGCGGACGACTTCGCCGCCTACGCCCGCAAGGTCGAGCAGGCGGCCGCCGTCGCCGGCAAGGTCCTCTCGGCCGCCGTCTAGCGGGTGCGGCTGGCCGTCATCGGGGTCGGGCTGATCGGCGGCTCGGTCGGCCTGGCCGCGCGTGAGCGGGCCGGCGCGCACGTCACGGGGTTCGACCCCGTCCCGGCGCCGGGCGTGGTCGACGTCGTCGCCGACAGCGTCGAGGCCGCCGTCGCCGGTGCCGACCTCGTGGTCGTCGCCACCCCGGTCCACGCGCTGCCGGACGCCGTCCGCGCCGCGCTGGCGCAACCGGGCGCGGTGGTCACGGACGTGGGCTCGACCAAGCGCGCGCTGGTGGAGGCGGTCGACCACCCCCGCTTCGTCGGCGGGCACCCGCTCGCCGGCGCCGAGACCGCCGGGGCCGAGCACGCCCGCGCCGACCTCTTCGACGGCGCCACCTGGTACCTGACGCCGACCGCGCGCACGGAGGGCGTCCTCTACGAGCGCTTGCACCGCTTCATCACGGACCTCGGCGCGCGCCCGCAGGCGGTCGACCCCGACACCCACGACACGGTCATGGCCGCCGTCTCCCACCTCCCGCACGTGGTCGCCAACGTGCTCGTCGCCCAGGCCGCCCGCGCGCTCGACGCCGAGGGCGAGCGCCTGCCCGCCACCGGCCCGTCCTTCCGCGACGCCACCCGCGTGGCCGGCGCCCCGACCGCGATCTGGCGCGACATCTACCTGGCCAACGCCGACGCGCTGGGCACGCTGCTCGACGACACCATCGACCGGCTCGGCCGCGTGCGCGCCGCGCTGGCGGCGCGCGACGCGGACGGCATCGCCGCCTGGAACGACCACGCCGCCGACGAGCGCCGCCGCCTCGTCGAGGCCCAGCTGGCCGGGTCGGAGGGCGTCCGCCTGCGGGTGTCGGTCCCCAACCGCCCGGGCGTGGTGGCGGAGGTCGCGCTCGCCCTCGGTCGCGGCTCCGTCAACATCACCGACATGGCCCTGCACCCGACGCCCGACAACGCCGCCGGCACGATCGAGCTGTGGGTCGCCGCCGCGCAGGCCGACGACGCCGAGACGCTGATCAGCCGCCTCGAGCTGCCGGTGCTGCGCGGATGAGACGGTTCTTCCGGCCGGCGGCGCGGCTGCGAGGGACCGTCGTCGCCCCGCCCGACAAGTCCATCTCCCATCGCGCCGCCCTGCTCGGCGCCATGAGCTCCGAGCCCGTCTTCGTCTCCAACTTCCTGCGCGCGGAGGACACGCTGTCCACGCTGGCCGCGGTGCGGGACCTCGGCGCGCTGGCCGAGGAGCGCGAGGGCGGCTTCCTGCTCCGCGGCCCCGGCCTGCGCGGCGCCGCCGTTCCCGACGGCCCGATCGACGTCGGCAACGCCGGGACGCTGATCCGGCTGATCGTCGGCTGGCTGGCCGGGCAGAGTGGCGGCGGGACGTGGACGTTGGACGGCGACGCCTCCATCCGGCGCCGGCCGATGGGCCGCGTCGCCGACCCGCTGGCGCTGATGGGCGCGCACATCGAGACGAGCCCCGGCGGCGTCGCGCCGCTGCGCGTCGAGGGCCGCACCCTGCAGGGCATCGACTACACGCTGCCCGTCGCCTCCGCGCAGATCAAGTCGTGCCTGCTGCTGGCGGGCATCGTCGCCGACGGCCGCACCACCGTCACCGAGCCGGCCGCCAGCCGCGACCACACCGAGCGCATGCTCATCCGCGGCGGCGTCGACGTGCGCCGCGAGGGGCTCGCCGTCAGCGTCGGCACGCTCGACGAGCTCGAGCTGGAGGCCATCCACGTCCCCGGCGACCCGTCCTCCGCCGCCTTCCACGCGGCCGCCGCCGTGCTCGTGCCGGGATCGCGGATCGTCATCGAGGACATGGCCGCCAACTGGACGCGCGTCGGCTTCTTCCGCATCCTCGAGCGGATGGGCGGCATCGTCGTCGGCCCGCTGGAGGAGCCGGGCGGGGAGCTGTCGGCGGACGAGCCGGTCTGCGAGCTCGACGTCACCCACGGCCCGCTGGTCGGCACGGTCGTGGAGCCCGACGAGGTCCCGCTGGCCATCGACGAGCTGCCCCTCGTCGCCCTGCTCGGCTGCTTCGCGGAGGGGGAGACGGTGGTCCGCGGCGCGCAGGAGCTGCGCCACAAGGAGACCGACCGCATCGCGACGGTCGTCGACGGCCTCCGGGGTCTGGGCGCCGACATCGAGGCGACGGAGGACGGCTTCGCGGTGCGCGGCACTGGCGGCCTCGACGGCGGTGTCATCGCCGCCCACGGCGACCACCGCCTGGCCATGCTCGGCGCAGTCGCCGGCCTCGCCTCCCGCCTCGGCGTCGAGGTCGACGGCATGGAGGCGGCCGCCGTCTCCTACCCCGGCTTCGTCGCCGACCTCGAGGCGCTCACAGGCTGAGCTGGGTGAGCGTGAACACCGCGCCGGCTGGACTGGAGACCAACGCGGTGCGGCCCGGGGGCTGCTCCACCGGTCCGGCGTGGACCGTGCCGACCTTCTCGAGCGCGGCGTCGAGGTCGCCGACCCAGAAGTCCGGGACCCACGCCGCGACGTCGGGGTCGTGGCGCATCACCGCGATCACCTCTCGGACACGACCCCACCCACCCTGCTGAGGCTCGCCACCGACGTACCCGGGCAGGCGCAACAGCGTCACGTTCCCGAACGTCTCCGTGGTCCAGCCGAACACCTCGGCGTAGAACGTCGTGGCGGCGTCGGGGTCGGGCGTGCCGAGGCAGCTCATCGCCCAGGCGCCCGGCTCGTTGACGACCTGCGCGCCGAAGCGCTGCCCTGGCTCCTTGACGCTGAACACGGCGCCGGTGGGATCGGCGATCACCGCGAGGCGGCCCATCGGCTCCTCGAACGGCTCGGCCAGGACTGCGGCGCCGGCGGCGCGGGCGCGCTCGGTGGTCGCGTCCGCGCTGTCGACGCTGATCTGGGTGATCCAGGTCGCGCCGTCTACGCCCTCCGGCGGCGGGGCGATGGCGGCCACGTCCAGTCCCCGCCGCTGCGCCGTGAAGAAGCCCTTCGTCGCCGCGGTCGTCCAGCCGAGGAGCCCGGCGTAGAACGCACAGGCGGCCACCGGGTCGGGTTCGAGGGCGGTCACCCAGCAGGGGACGCCGTCCGGGTACTCCGTCCGTTCGCTCATGCGCCGACCGTAGCACGATCTAGTCAGATAAACTGACCAGATGCGCACCTACGCCGATCCCTGCGGCATCGCCCGGGCCCTCGACGCCGTCGGGGACCGCTGGGCGCTGCTGATCGTCCGGGAGCTGCTGCACGGCCCCAAGCGCTTCTCCGAGCTGCGCGCGGGCCTCGGGAAGGTGAGCGCGGAGATGCTCGGGCAGCGGTTGCGCGACCTCGAACGCCACGGCGTCGTCGCCCACGACGCGCGCTACGCGCTCACCGACCGCGGCCGGGAGCTCGCTCCGGTGTTGCAGGCGCTCGGCCACTGGGGAAGCGGCCGGCCGTTCCCGCCCGCGCACGGGCCGCTGACGCCCGACGCGCTCGTCACCGCGCTGGAGACGCTGTACGCGGGAGGGGTCCCCGAGCCGGTCCGCATCGACGTCGACGGCGATGTCTTCACCGTCGCCGACGGCGTCGTCACCCGCGGCGCCGCCACCGTCGCCGCCACCGTCGCCGCGACCGTCACGGCCGACACCGGCACCCTCGCCCAGGTCCTCTGGCACGAGGCCGACCCCGGCGGCCTCGGGATCGCCGGGGACCGCCGCCTCGCGCGCCGGTTCCTGCGCGCCTTTCCGCTCCCGGCGTAGCGGCGCTCGCCGGGACGGGTAGGCCTCCCGCGGTGGCACGCGGCTGGGACATCACCGACGAGGGCTCCGGCCCGATCGAGTTCGAGATCGGCATGCGCTGGGCGCAGCTCTGGCGGCTCGCCGCCCGGCCCTGGGTCCCGGCCGCGTTCCTCGGCATGATCCGCCCCTCGCGCAACGACGGCCTCCTGCGGACCTGGCTGCGCGTGCGGCCGTCCGGCCCGGCCGTCGTCCAGCTGTGGGAGAGCCGTCCGGCCGTCGACGGCTGGGCCCGCGACCACGCCCAGAGCCACGCCGAGCCATGGGGCCGCTTCGCCCGCGAGGCCGGCACCACCGCCGCATGGGGCATCTGGCACCGCGTCCGCAATGCGACCCAGGGGACAGTCCCCTCAGTCGCAAGTGTTCAGAACACTGTGGACTGAGGGGACTGTCCCCTCAGTCCCACCGCCGTACGCTGGCCGGATGGTGATCGCGATCGACGGCCCGGCGGGAGCCGGCAAGAGCACCGTCGCCCGCGCGGTCGCGGAGCGGCTCGGCTTCACGTACCTCGACACGGGGGCGATGTACCGGGCGGTCGGGCTGGCCGGGACGCCTGAGTGCGACATCGCGTTCGACGACGCCGGGCACGTCCTGCTCGACGGGCGCGACGTGAGCGGCGAGATCCGCACGGCACAGGCCAGCGAGGCCGCCTCGCGAGTGGCCGCCGACCCCGCCGTCCGCCAGGTCCTGGTGGGCAAGCAGCAGGCGCTGCTGGCGTCGGGCGACTGGGTCGCCGAAGGGCGCGACATCGCCCTGGTGGTCAAGCCGGACGCGGAGGTCAAGGTCTTCCTGACCGCCTCGCCGGAGGAGCGCGCCCGCCGCCGGGCGGCCGACCTAGGCGCCGACGTGGCGACCGTGCTCCAGGACCAGACGCTGCGCGACGCCCGCGACCAGGCCACCGGCGACCGCTCGGTCACCGAGCCCGCGCCCGGCGCCACCCCGCTGGACACGACCGGCCTCTCCCTCGACGAGGTCGTCGACCGGATCGTGAGGCGGAGCGAAGCCGCAGGCTTCAGCGGTGGCGAGCGAAGCGAGACCAGCCGATGAAGGTCGCGATCGTCGGCTATCCGAACGTCGGCAAGTCCTCCTTGGTCAACCGGCTCACGCAGTCGCGCGAGGCGGTCGTCCACGAGACCGCCGGCGTCACCCGCGACCGCCGCGAGCTGCACACGGACTGGAACGGCCACGAGCTGACGCTGATCGACACGGGCGGCATCGACTCCGACGACGACGACCCGCTGGCGGTCTCCATCGCCGACCAGTCCCGGGCCGCCCTGCTAGACGCCGATCTCGCCGTCTTCGTGGTGGACGCCAAGGGCGGCCAGCGGCCGGGCGACGCCGAGATCGCCGACATCCTGCGCCGCTGGAACAAGCCGGTGCTGGTCGCCGCCAACAAGATCGACTCGCCGCGCGACATCCCGATGGCGGCCGAGTTCTACGGCCTCGGCCTCGGCGACCCGATGCCGGTCAGCGCCGCTCAGGGCCTCGGCACGGGGGACCTGCTGGATGCGATCGTCGCCCACGCGCCGGAAGACGACGAGGGCGCCTTCGAGGACGACGACACCTTCCGCCTGGCCATCATCGGCCGGCCGAACGTCGGCAAGTCGTCCCTGCTGAACACGTTCCTCGGCGAGCAGCGGGTGATCGTCTCCGACATCGCCGGCACCACGCGCGACCCGATCGACATCGAGCTCGAGGTCGACGACCGCCGCATCCGCCTGGTCGACACGGCCGGCATCCGCCGCGCCGCGAAGGTCAAGGAGTCCGTCGAGTACTACACGTCGCTGCGCTCGCAGCGCGCCGCCGAGCGCGCCGACGTCGCCCTCGTGGTCTGCGACGCCACCCAGGGCGTGACCAGCCAGGACCTGCGCATCGCCGACCTGGCCATGCGCTCGGGCTGCGCGACGGCGCTCGTCCTCAACAAGTGGGACCTGACGTCCGGCGACGACTTCGATCTCGACCACGAGCGCCAGGTCGTGCTGCGCAAGCTGCGCCTGCGCCCCAAGCTGCTCACCGCCAGCGCCCTGAGCGGCCGCCACGTCGCCCGCCTGCTCGTCGAGGCGGTCTCACTGGCCGACCGCCGCCGCCACCGCGTCCCGACGCCCGAGGTCAACAAGTTCCTGGCCGACATCGTCCAGATCCGCCAGCCGCCCGCCAAGCAGGGCCATCGGTTGAAGATGATCTACGGTGCGCAGATCGGCGTCGACCCGCCGCGGCTGTCGATCCAGGTCAACTCGCGCACGCGAGTGACGCGCGACTACGCGTACTTCGTCGAGAATCGCTTCCGTGAGCGCTACGCGCTGGACGGCATCCCGGTGATCATCGACTTCGTGGAGCGAAAGCAACGTCGCCGCGCCGAGTCCTGATCGCCGCGCTGAGCGCCGCGGTCCTGGCGGGGTGCGGTGCGAAGGCCCCGGCGGACCAGGCCGCCGACCTGATCCCCGGCGACGCGCTCCTCTACGTCCACGTCTCCACGGACCCCGACCGCGACCAGGACCGCGCCCTGCTCGCCCGCCTGCGCACGCTGCCCGCCTTCGCGGCCGCGGACAAGGCGCTCGAGGACGCCCGGTCCTGGCTCGGCGACGAGGCCGCCTTCGCCGTCACCCCGCGCGGGACGGTCGCGGTGCTGGCCGTCCGCAACAAGGCCAAGGCCAAGGCGGCGCTGCCCGAGGCGCGCTTCTTCGGCCGCTACCTGCGGGTGGGAACGGGCGGGAGCGGGCGCTCGCTGGCCGACGTCCCCGCCTTCGCCAAGGCCGATCACGACGACGCGCGCGCCGCCGACCTCTACGCCGCGCCCGCCGCGGCCCGGCTGCTGCCCGCCGCCGTGCGCTTCCTCGGCGGTCGGCCGGCGGTCGGCGACGTCATCCCCACCGACCACGGCCTGCGCATCACCGTGCGGCGGATCGGCGGGGCGAACCGGAGCGCGGACCTGGAGCCGAAGCTGCTCGACGCCGTGCCGAAGGACAGCTTCGCGTTCGCGGACCTGGAGGCGTTCGCGCCCGCCGCCCTGCCTGCCGTCGCGCGGCCGCTGGTCGACGCGCTCGACGAGACCGCGGTGTCGATCAGCCCGGGCGTCGGCGACCCCGTCGTCACCCTGGTCGCGCGCACGAAGGACGAGTCAGCGGCGCGGCGCGCGCTGGCCGGACTGCAGGCGACGGTCGGCGCCGCGCTGCTGAGCCCGGGGGAGGCCACAGGCCAGGTCCCGGTCTTCGAGGAGCGCGATCT
>CAXTBB010000004.1:0-48688 GCA_964242305.1 uncultured Solirubrobacteraceae bacterium | reverse complement strand
GACTCCGAGTTGGCCCAAGCCGTGCAGGCCGGCGCCTTCGGCCAGGTCACGCCCTTCATCGGATCGAAGGGGTGGCTGTCGCTGAAGCTGTGGATGATGATGCTCGGCCGCGGCCGGGACGCCTACGGGCTGACCCTGGCCGGCGGCGGGGAGCTCGTCTACGCGGTCGCCGGCGGGCGGGTGGCGGTGTCCGGCAGCGAGGGCGGCGTCAAGCGCGCGCTGCGCGACGGCGACGGCATCGACCAGGGGAACACGTTCGACGCGGCCCTTCCCGACCGTCCCGATCGGCTACAGGCGCTAGCCTTCCTCGCTTCAAGCCAGCTCCTGGAGCTCGCTGATGCTGCCGGATTGGACGCCGTCGCGGCCTACCGCACGCTCCGTCCCGATCTGGCCGCCATCCGCGCGCTCGGCGCCGTCGTGCGCCGCCAGGGGAACGACACGACCGTGGAGCTGAACCTCCTCTTCCCATGAACGACTACCTCTTCACGTCAGAGTCCGTCACCGAGGGCCATCCGGACAAGGTCGCCGACCAGATCTCCGACGGCGTCCTCGACGCCGTCCTGCGCGACGACCCCTACGGACGCGTCGCCTGCGAGACGCTCGTCAACACCGGGCTCGTCGTCGTGTCCGGCGAGATCTCGACGACCGTCTACGTCGACATCCAGGAGATCGTCCGCGAGACGATCCGCAAGATCGGCTACACGGACGCCGCGCTGGGCTTCTCCGCCGACTCCTGCGCCGTCCTCAACGCGATCGACAAGCAGTCGGCCGACATCGCCCAGGGCGTCGACGACGCGCTGGAGCATCGTGTCGAGGGCAACGCCGACAACCTCGACGTCGCCGGCGCCGGCGACCAGGGGATGATGTTCGGCTACGCCACCAACGAGACGCCCGAGCTCATGCCGCTCCCGATCTCGCTGGCCCACCGGCTCGCCGAGCGCCTGTCGGCGGTGCGCAAGGACGGGACGCTGCCCTACCTGCGCCCCGACGGCAAGACCCAGGTCTCCGTCCGCTACGTCGACGGCCGCCCGGTGTCGGTCGAGAAGCTGCTCATCTCCACCCAGCACGAGGCCGGCGTCGAGGGCAAGATCCGCGGCGACCTGTGGGAGCACGTCGTCCTGCCGACGCTCCCCGAGGGCCTGTACGACGCCGAGGCGCTGAAGACGTCCTTCCTGGTCAACCCGACCGGGCGCTTCGTCATCGGCGGCCCCGTCGGCGACGCTGGCCTGACCGGCCGCAAGATCATCGTCGACACCTACGGCGGCATGGCCCGCCACGGGGGCGGCGCGTTCAGCGGCAAGGACCCGTCGAAGGTCGACCGCTCGGCGGCCTATGCGGCCCGCTACGTGGCCAAGAACGTCGTCGCGGCCGGCCTGGCCGACCGCTGCGAGGTGCAGGTCGCCTACGCGATCGGCGTCGCGCACCCCGTGTCGGTGATGGTGGAGACGTTCGGGACCGAGAAGGTCTCGCCGGAGACGATCGCCACGCTGGTCGACAAGCACTTCGACCTGCGTCCGGGCGCCTTCCGCGAGTATCTCAAGCTGCACCGGCCGATCTACCAGAAGACCGCCGCGTACGGCCACTTCGGCCGCAACGACCCGGACTTCACGTGGGAGGCGACCGACCGCGCCGACGCGCTGCGCGCCGAGGCCGGCCTGGCGGCGGGCGCCCCGGCCTGATTTCCGTTGCATCGCGGGGCGGGCGCGTTTAGTGTCCGCCCCGTGCTCGCTCTCCTCGTCCTCGCCGCCCTTCTCCTGCTCCCCACCGCCGCCGACGCGGCGACGATCCGCGGATGCGCCAAGAAGTCCGGTGGTGACCTGCGCGTGCTCGGCGCGGGGAAGAAGTGCAAGAAGAGCGAGCGCGCGGTCAGCTGGGCCGAGTCCGGCGAGGACGGGCGGCCGGGCGCGAACGGCGCCCCGGGCGCCAGCGGGGCCCAGGGCGCGCAGGGAGCGCAGGGCGCCCCGGGCGCGACGGGTGCTCCCGGCGCGGACGCGCCGATCGCCGGCGAGCCCAACAGCGAGGTCGTCGGCACGGCCACGCTGACGCTGGGGTCGGGATCGACGCTGACCTTCGACGTCCGTGGCCTCACCTTCGGCGCCGACGGGGCGACGGTCGCGCCCGTCACGGTGGTCAAGGATCTCGACGCCGCGTCGCCGCGGCTGATCCGGATGGCCGCTGACGGAACCCGGGCGCCGGCGCTGGACGTGCGCCTCGGGGGCACCATCGACCTGCACTACGGCGACGTCGGGGTCAAGTCGGTGCGCCAGCGGACGCCGGAGAACGGGGAACCGGCGATCGAGACGACGCGGTTCTACGTGGCCGACGGCCTGCCCGACGTCTCCACGCCTGCGGGGGCGCCCGCCCAGCCCGGGGTCGCCACGAGCCCGGTCGGCCGGGTGACGATCGACGGGCGCCAGCCCTTCCTGATCCACGCTCTGGACTGGAAGGTCGAGTCCGCCAACCAGGGTCAGCGCGCGACGTTCGACGGCTTCGACGTGCTGCGCGACCTCGATCGCGCCACCATCGGCCGGTTCCTCGACGACCTCGAGGACGGCATCAAGTACGCGACGGGCACCATCGAGCTGTTCCGGCCCGGCTCCTTCGACGTGGCGACGACCTACGCGCTCACCGACCTGGGCCTCACCCGAGCCGTGGCCGAGGTCGGCACCACGCCGGGTGAGCAGCCCCTGACGGAGCTCGGCATCGACTACTCGAGGCTGCGGGTGACCGACAACGCCAGCTCGGTCTTCACCTGCTGGGACCTCGCCGCCTACAGCGGCTGCGGCTAGGCGGCTTCCATGGCCGCGACGCCGGCGTGCTCGAGCGCCTGGATGCGCGCCACGAGCGGGACACCGGCACCGTGGTCGCCGGCCCGGGCGTGCGCGGCGAGCTCGACCCACGCCGCGGCCAGCTCCTCGTAGATCTGCGCCGCGGCGGTGACGCCGAACTCACGCAGGAAGCCGGCGTGCAGCGAGCGGAACATCGCGCCGCCCGTGCCGGCCTTGACGATCAGGGTCGACAGCAGGCCGAGGTGCTCGCCCGTCCAGCCGGGGTAGTCGGCCGCGAACGCGTCGATCGCGGCCAGGCCCGACGCCCCGGGGAGGGCGCCGATCCCGGACGGGTCCTCGCGCATGTTCGCGATCGCGCGCGCCAGGCCGCGGGCCACCGCCGTGTCCCGGTCGGGCAGCGCGTCCGGCCAGTCGTAGAGGAAGACGCGGTGGCGATTGGGACCGGGGAAGCCGTCCGAGCTGCGGGCGGCCGCGAGCGACGCCAGGGAGCAGCGCTGCAGCTCCTCGCGGTCGTTGTCGGCGATCAGGGCGTGCGTGTCGTCGTAGCCGGCGACGACGACGTCGTGCCGCGTGTTGGTCATGCGGACGCGCAGGTACTCGAGCCGGGCGATGTCCGCCCACACCATCGGGGGCTGCTCGGCGTCGACCGCGTCGCGGACCCACGCCCAGCCCTCCGCTGGGTCGTCCGTCTCCCGGATCTCGAGGCCGGCGCCCAGGATCGGCGCGACGTCGCGCTCGAGCGCGCCCGTGCGCCCGACGAGGTAGAAGACCTCCGAGACGTAGAAGGCACCCAGCCCGCCGGCCAGGCCGAAGACGGCCGCCTCGCTGAGCGGTCCCTCGCCGTAGTCGAGGCCGTGGAACTCGAGCAGGTCGCGCAGGCAGCCCGACCCGCAGTGACCGGCCAGGCGGTGGGGGAAGGCGGTCATGTCAGCCGGGCTCGCATGACGGCGATCGCCTCCGGCTGCTCGTCGATGAGCAGGTGGCGCCGGCCGAGCTTGGTCGCGACCGCGCCGAGCGTCCCCGATCCCGCGAACGGGTCCAGGCAGAGGTCGCCGGGGCGCGTCGACGCCTGCACGAAGCGCCGGATCAGGCCCTCCGGCTTCTGCGTCGGGTAGCCGGTCTTCTCCGTGCCGGTGGGGGAGACGATCGTGTGCCACATCACGTCGGTGGGGCGCTTGCCGCGTTCGCGTTGCTCGGGGGTGACCAGCCCGGGCGCCATGTAGGGCTCGCGGTCGACCGCCTCGCAGTCGAACACGTAGCGCTCGGGGTCCTTGACGTAGACGAGGATGGTGTCGTGCTTGGCCGGCCAGCGGTGGCGCGCCTTGCCGCCGTAGTCGTAGGCCCAGATGATCTCGTTGAGGAAGCAGGCGCGGCCGAAGAGCCCGTCGAGCGCGACCTTCGCGTAGTGCGCCTCGCGGTAGTCGAGGTGCAGGTACAGCGTCCCGTCGCCGGCGAGCAGCCGGTGCATCTCGGTGAGGCGGGGGAGGAGGAAGCCGTCCAGGTAGTCGTCGAACGCGTCCTCGTACGCGATGCGGCCGACCTCGAGCGTGGCGTAGCGGCGGCCGCCGAAGCCGGTGCGGTCGCCGTCCTCGTCCGGGGTGGTCCGGAGCGCGCGGCGGACCTGTCTGGTGCCGGTGTTGAAGGGCGGGTCGGCGTAGATCAGCGTGGCGATCCCGTCCTCGAAGCCGCGCATCAGCGGCAGGTTGTCGCCCTCCATGATCACCGCCGGGGAAGGTATTACCGTCGCCGGTCGTGTCCATCGCCCGGGTCGAGCCGCTGCACACGACCCGGAAGGTGACGGGGCCGTTCGACTACCTCGCCGAGGGGATCGCGATCGGCAGCGTGGTGCGGATCCCGTTCGGGCGCCAGGCGCTCGACGGCGTCGTCACCGGGCTGGCCGAGACCACGGACGTCCCGGAGGAGAAGCTGGTCGCGGTGCGCGGCGTCCGCGACCAGTCGATCCCGGCCGACCTGGTCGACACGGCGCTGTGGCTGGCCGACGAGTACTGCTCCACGCGGGCGCGGGCGCTGTCGTTGGTGGTCCCGCCGAAGGGGCGGCCGAAGACGGAGCTGTGGTGGGAGGCAGTCCCGCCCACCCGTGGAGACCTGACCCCCCGGCAGGCGGAGGTCGTGGCGCGGTTACCGGGGCGCAGCGGCGATGACCTCGCGGTGCTGCGGCGGCTGGAGGCGAAGGGGCTCGTCGCGGTTGAGGAGCGGGTGCGGCGGCGGAGGCCGCTGACGGTGGGGGAGCCGGATCGCGCGGTGACGCTGACGGAAGAGCAGCGAGCGGCGCTCGGGGGCCTCGGCGATCGGCAGCTGCTGCACGGCGTCACCGGCTCGGGCAAGACGGAGGTCTACCTGCGCGCGGCCGAGCGGGTGCTGGCGACCGGGCGGGGGGTGATCGTCCTGGTCCCGGAGATCGCGTTGACTCCGCAGACCGTGGCGCGCTTCGTGGCCCGCTTCGGAGACACCGTCGCGCTGCTGCACTCGGGGCTCAGCGACGGGGAGCGCTTCGACGAGTGGCTGCGCCTGCGCCGGGGGGAGGCGCGGATCGCGGTCGGCCCGCGCTCGGCCGTCTTCGCCCCGGTCGCGGACCTCGGTCTGATGATCGTCGACGAGGAGCACGACCCGTCCTACAAGTCCGACGCGGACCCGCGCTACGACGCGCGCCTGGTCGCCCGCCGCCGCGCCGCGTTGACCGGTGCCCAGCTGATCTGCGGGACGGCCACGCCGCGGCCGGAGACGTGGCGCGAGCTTCCGCACCTGACGCTGTCGGAGCGGGTGGACGGCCAGCCGCTGCCTCCGGTCGAGGTCAAGGACATGCGCGGGCACCACCACCCCCTGCACCCCGACACCCAGCGCGCGCTGGTCGACGCCCGCAAGGCGATCGTCCTGCTCAACCGGCGCGGCTGGTCGAACTTCCTCACCTGCCGGGACTGCGGCAAGGTCTGGAGCTGTCCCAACTGCGACGTCTCGCTGGTCCTGCACCGCGCGGCGGGGACCGTCAGCTGCCACCACTGCGGGCACACGGAGCGCGCGCCGCAGCGTTGCGACCGCTGCGGGTCGACCGCCGTGGCGCGGCACGGCGCCGGCACGGAGCGCCTGGAGGCCGAGCTGGCGGAGACGCTCGGCGTCCCCATCTTCCGCCTGGACGCCGACACGGGGGCGGCCAAGGACGCCGTCCCGCGGCTGATCGGGGCGTTCCGGGCGGCGCCGGCCGGGCTGCTGCTCGGGACCCAGCTCGTCGCCAAGGGCCACGACTTCCCCGACGTCACGCTGGGCGTGGTCGTCGACGCCGATCAGACGCTGCGCTTCCCGGACTTCCGCGCGGAGGAGCGGACCTTCGCGCTGGTCGCCCAGCTCGCCGGCCGGGCGGGGCGGGGCAGTGCCGCCGGGCGGGTGATCGTCCAGACCATCTCCCCCGACGCGACCTCGCTCCAGCACGCCGCCCGCCACGACGCGCCGGGGTTCCTGCGCGAGGAGCTCGGCCGCCGCGAGGCGCTGTCGTATCCGCCCTTCGCCGATCTGATCAAGGTCGTCTGCTCCCACGCTGACCTGGGTGTCGCGGCGGCGGCCGCGGAGGCGATCGCCGCGCGGGTCGACGCCGGCGAGCGCCTCGGTCCGGCGCCGCTGTTCCGGCTGCGGGGGCGCGAGCGCGTCCAGTTGGTGGTCAAGACGACCCGCCGCGCCGAGGCCGTCGCGCAGGTTGGCGCCGCCGTGGAAGCGGTCGCCACCGATCGCGCCCACCGCGACGTCACCCTCGCCGTCGACGTCGACCCGCAATAACATTGAGGGCGATGGCGGAGGACGAGCTCGTCGAGCTTCCCGAAGACGAAGAGCGCACCCCGCCGCCCCTGGACCCCGAGGTCAAGGCGCGGCGCGACCAGGCGCTCCGGCTGGTGCGCAAGTACGGCGACCCCGTGCTGCGCTCGCGCGCGCTCGAGATCGACCGCTTCGACGATCGGCTCGTGGAGGAGACCCGGCGGATGGGGCAGGTCATGCACGACGCGCTCGGCATCGGCCTCGCCGCGACCCAGGTCGGCGCGATGCACCGCGTGCTCGTCTACCGCGTCGAGCCCGACTCGCCGGTGGCCACGCTGGTGAACCCGGTGGTCGAATGGCGCTCGGAGAAGGAGCAGGAGATCGTCGACGAGGGCTGCCTGTCCCTGCCCGGCGTCCTCGTCGAGGTGGAGCGCCCCGTCCACATCCGCGTCCGCGGGCTCGACGCGCTCGGGGACGGCCTGACCATCGAGGCCTCCGGGCTCGAGGCGCGTGTCATCCAGCACGAGATCGACCATCTCGACGGCGTGCTCATCCTCGACCGCACGTCGCGCGGTCAGCGCAAGGAGGCCATGAAGGCCCTGCGCGAGCGGCTCGCCGAGCTGCAGCCCGCTTGAGGGTCGCCTACCTCGGCACGTCGGACTTCGCGGTCACCGTGCTCGAGCGCCTGGCCGCCTCCGAGCACGAGGTCGCTCTTGTCGTCACCCGGCCGGACCGCCCGAAGGGCCGCGGCCGCAAGCTCTCCGCGCCGCCGGTCGCCACCGCCGCCAAGGCGATCGGCCTTTCGCTCGCGCAGCCGGACAACGTCCACGCGCTCGGGCTTCCGGAGGTCGACGCGCTGGTGGTGTGCGCGTTCGGGGCGCTGATCAAGGAGCCGCTGCTGAGTCGCCACGAGATCTTCAACGTCCACCCGTCACTGCTGCCGCGCTGGCGCGGCGCGGCCCCGGTCGAGCGGGCGATCATGGCCGGCGACGATCAGACCGGCGTGGCGATCATGCAGCTCACCGCCGGCCTCGACGAGGGCCCGGTCTACGCGACGGAGACCGAGCCGATCCGCCCCGACGACGACTACGGCACCCTCGCCCACCGCCTCGCCGAGCGCGGCGCCGCGCTGCTCGTCGACGTCCTGTCGCACCGGCCGGAGCCGGTCCCGCAACCGGAGGACGGGGTCACCTACGCCGACAAGATCACCCCCGCCGACCGCACGCTGGACCCGGCCGCCCCCGCCGCCGCGCAGGAGCGGGCCGTCCGCGCCCTGCGCCCGCACATCGGCGCCCGCGTCGAGCTCCCGGACGGGACCTTCCTCGGCGTCTGGGACGCCCGCGTCGAGGGCGACGCGCTCGCCCTGCTCGAGGTCCAGCCCCCCGGCGGCCGCCGCATGTCCGCCGACGCCTACCGCCGCGGCCACCGCGCCTGACGCGCGAACCGGGTCAGGCGGCAGGCACCGGGTCGAACGCGAGCGAGGTCGACAGCTCGCGGTGGGCGTCGATCTGCCCCCTGCGCTCGGCGAGCTTGTCCTCGGCCTGCGCGAGCGCGTCGGCGCCGGCGACGAACCTGAAGGGCGGCTCGTCGAGGTCGGTGATGGTGAGCAGGGCCTGGGCGAGCTTGGCCGGGTCGCCGCCCTGGGTGCCGTTCATGGTCTCCCAGAACGCGCGCTGGGCGCGGTTGCGCTCGGCGTAGTCGTCGATCGTGGACGGGGCGTAGTCGATCGACTCCTTCGTGAGCAGCTCGGTGCGGAAGAAGCCGGGATTGACGATCGTGGCGTGGATCCCGAACGGCTCGATCTCGGGCGCGAGGGACTCCATCCACCCATCGACGCCGAACTTGGATGCGGCGTAGGCCGTGCCGTACTCGAAGCCGGCGAATCCGGCCGAGGAGGAGATCGTCACGACGTGCCCGGCACGCTGGCGGCGCATCACGGGGAGGACCGCGCGGGTGACGTTCATCGGGCCGATCAGGGTCGTCGCGATCTGCCGGTCCATCTGCTCGGGCGTCAGCTCCTCGAAGAAGCCGGCGTGGAAGCTCGCGGCGTTGTTGACGAGCACGTCCACGCCGCCGAAGCGATCGACCGCGGCCGCGACCGCCGCCTGCGCGTCCTCGTCGCTGGTGACGTCGATGCGGGCGACGAGCAGGGTGTCCGCGTCGCCGAGGGCGTCGGTGACGGCATCGGTGTCGCGACCGCTCGCCACCACGGTGTGGCCGGCGACCAGAGCGGCCTTGGCGATGGCAGCGCCCAGGCCACGGCCGGCACCGGTGACGATCCAGGTCTTCTCTTGAGGAGGCATGCCTCCAGAAAAGCACCGCGCGGGCTCGGCTGAGCGTCCCTGTCGAGGGAGGTACCGGCAGGGTCTCCCAGGCGCCGGCGGCGAGGTCTAGCTTGGGATCGGTGGAGACGAAGAAGGAGATCCAGGCGTTCCTCACCTCCCGCCGCGCGGCCGTCACCCCCGAGCAGGCCGGCGTGGCGAGCTACGGAGCGCGGCGCGTCCCCGGACTGCGCCGCGAAGAGGTCGCCGTCCTCGCCGGCGTGAGCGTCCCGTACTACACCCGCCTGGAACGCGGGGACCTGGGTGGTGTCTCCACCGGCGTGCTGGAGGCACTCGCCGGGGCGCTCCGGCTCGACGACGCCGAACGGGCGCACCTGTTCGACCTGGCCCGTGCCGCCCAGCCGACCGGCGCGCTGCCGCGCCGGCGCGCGCCCAGACCGCGGATCCGGCCGGAGATCCAGTGGACGCTCGACGCGATCACCGGCGCCGCCGCGTACGTCGGGAACGATCGCCTCGACATCCTGGCCGCCAACCACCTCGGCCGTGCGCTGTTCTCGGAACTCGACGCCGCCTCGACCCATCCGCCGACCTTCGCGCGCTTCTGCAGACCTCGTGGGCGACCTCGCGACCCGCAGCGACGCGTTCCGCGCCCACTGGGCGGGACACAACGTCCGCTTGCACGCCTCCGCGGTCAAGCACTTCAACCACCCCCTCGTCGGCGAGCTGAGCCTCAGCTTCAACCGGCTGGACATCGCCGCCGATCCCGGGCTCACGCTGTTCACCTACGCCGCCGAGCCGGGCTCGCGCTCCGAGGAGGCCCTGAACCTGCTGGGGAGCTGGGCGGCCTCCGGCGAACCCGCGCGACGCTGACGCGAAGCGGCGACTGGCGCCGGCTCGACAGGAAGCTGGCATGATGGCGCTCGTGAGGAGATGGGGGACGGTCGCTGCCGTGCTCGCCGCGTGGGTGCTGCTCGCGCCGGTCGCGCGCGCCGCTGAGCCCGTCGACGTCCCGTGGACGACGCTGCTGCCGGCGTTGCCGTCGCCGAACGGGACGACGGGCGGGCCGCAGCCGCGCTGCCGGTCCGGGAAGCTGCGCTGCGTCCGGCAGACGATCCGCCGCCTCGCGGCGCGCGAAAGACACTTCGGCTGCGACCACCGCGCCGTCTTCGCGACCACGTACAAGACGCTGACGCAGGTGATGCTGCGGACGATGAAGGCGGACCCGGCGTTCTTCTACGACCGGCGCGGGATCGTCTTCCAGGTCGCGCTGTTCAGCGACATCTACTTCCGGACGCTGACGCGCTACCGGCTCGGGCAGCCGGTCGACGACGCGTGGAAGATCGCGCTCGACGCGGCCGCCGACGGAGACGTGCAGGGCGCGGGAGACATGCTCCTGGGCATCAACGCGCACGTGCAGAACGACATGCCCTTCATGCTCGCGGCGATCACGCTGCGCAACGCGAAGGGCCACTCGCGCAAGGACGACCACGACGCCGAGAACCGCATCCTCGACGATGCCTTCGACGAGGTGGCCCGCGAGGTCGGTCGGCGCTACGACCCGCTGGCCACGACCATCCTGGTGGGCGGCAGCCCGGTCACCGACGTCTTCGGCGCCGAGCTGGTGAAGACGTGGCGGGAGGGCGTGTGGCGCAACGCGGAGCGCCTGGTCAACGCGAAGAGCGCCGAGGAGCGCACGCAGGTGGCGGACTCCATCCACCTGCAGGCGGCGGTGACCGCCCAGTCGATCCTGGCCGCCGCGCGGATGCCGCCCGGCTACCGCGCCACCCGCGACGCCTACTGCGCCGCTAATCGCCTGTCGTGACGCGCTCGCAGCGCGTCTGGCGCACGCGGCGGCTGGAGCCGATGGCGAGGGTGTCGCGGCCCGGCCCGCAGTCGATCGCGACGCGGCCGCGCGAGTTGGCGGTGACGGTGTCGTCGCCCGCGCCGGCGTCGACGAGGTTGGGTCCGCGGCCGTCGCCGCGCAGGATGACCGTGTCGTTGCCGTCGCCGCCGTAGACGGCGTTCGTTCGGATGCCGTTCTCGAGCTGGTCGTCGCCCGGCCCGCCGAGGATGAGGTTGCGGTCGCGGCCGCCGAAGATGACGTCGTTGCCCTCGCCGCCGTCGAGGAAGTCGGTGCCTACGTCCTGGCCGGTGGGGAGGTGGTTGCCCCACAGCTCGTCGTTGCCGGCCAGGCCGATCAGGGTGTCGGCGCCGGCGCGGCCGAACAGGCGGTCGTTCTTCTCCGTCCCGGTGATGGTGCCGCCTGCGTCCGTCTCGACGTCCGCCCAGATCCCGCGGTCCGGATCGACGGGCGCGGGCGCACCGATGATCGTCTCGCAGTCGCGGTACTTCTTCGACGGCCGGCCGCGGTAGGGCAGGTTGACGATCAGGGTGTCCTCGCCCGGGCCGCAGTCGACGAGGCGGACGGGGTTGCCCGTGTTGGCGAAGACGACGTCGTTGCCCGGTCCCGCGACGACGACGTCGGGTCCCGAGTCCACGTAGACGGTGTCGTCGCCCGCGCCCGCGTCGGCGATGTCCCCGCCCGGGCCGAGGTGGATGACGTCGTTGCCGTCGCCCCCGGCGACGAGGTCCGGCGCCGCGCCGGTGGCGATCGTGTCGTCGCCGATGCCGCCGTCGACCCGGTCGTGCCCGAACCCGCCCGTGATGGTGTCGTTGCCCTCGTCGCCGGCCAGGGCGTCGCCGCCGTTGCCGCCGTCGATGTCGTCGTCGCCTCCCAGGCCCGCGATGACGTCGCGTCCGTACTCGCCCGACAGCCGGTCTGCACCCGACCCGCCGGTGATGTGGTCCCCGCCTCCGCCGCCGCTGACGGTCCGTCCGGCGGTCCCCGTCACCGTCAGCACGTCAGAGCCGAGCGTCCCGACGAGGGACGCGGCGGCGAGCAGGGCGGCGAGATGCATGCCCACCCAACGCGTCCCGGAGGCGGTGGTTTTCACGCGTAGCCTGGACTGTGTGCCCCTGCTGACCGTCTCTCCCGCCCGCGCGGTCGCGTTCCGGGTGCTGGAGCGGGTGTTCGAGGACGGCGCCTGGGCGGACCGGGCGCTGATCGCAGAGGCGCGGCGCACCCCCCTCGAGCCGCGCGACCGGGCACTGGCCACGCAGCTCGCCTACGGCACGGTCCAGCGGGTGGCGACGCTCGACCACCTGATCCGGACCTTCGCCGGGCGGCCGGCGGGCAAGCTCGACCCGCCGCTGCGCAACGCGCTGCGGCTCGGCCTGTTCCAGCTCGCCTACCTCGAGCGCGTGCCCGACCACGCCGCCGTGACGGAGTCCGTCGAGCTGGCCAAGGCACGGGCGCCGCGCGGGGCCGGCCTGGTCAACGCCGTGCTTCGCCGAGGCGCTCGCGAGGCGCGCGACCTCGTCGCCGCCCTCCCCGAGCGCACGGCCACCGAGGCGGCGCTCAAGCACAGCCATCCGGCCTGGATCGCCCAGCTGTGGTGGGACACGTTCGGCGCCGAGGCGGCGCGCGGGCTGATGGCGGCCGGCAACCGCGCCCCCGAGGCGGTGCTGCGGGCCAACACGCTCCGCACCACGACGGCAGAGCTGGCGGAGGCGCTGCCCGTCCCCAGCCACCGCGCCGAGGGCCTGCCGGACGCGCTCGTGCTCGACGGCCCCTTCGACGCCCACGAGCACGTCCTGCACGCCGAGGGCCACTACATGCCGCAGTCGCGCGCCGCCCAGGCGGTCGCCCGGATCGTCGACCCGCAGCCGGGCGAGCGGGTGCTGGACCTGTGCGCCGCGCCCGGCGGCAAGAGCACGCACCTGGCCGCGCTCGGCGCGCACGTCACCGCCGTCGAGCGCGACCCCACCCGCGCCGAGCAGCTGCGCGCGACGGTGACGCGGATGGGCGCGGCGCCGGGCGCGGAGCGGGGCGGCAGCGTCGAGGTCGTCGTCGCCGACGCGCGCGCTGTGACCGGCCGCTACGACCGCGTCCTGGTCGACCCGCCCTGCACCGACCTGGGCACCCTGGCCCTGCGCCCGGACGCCCGCTGGCGCAAGCAGCCCGGCGACCCCGAGCGGATCGCGGCGATCCAGCGCGGCATCCTCGCCGCCGGCGCGGCCTGCGTGAAGCCGGGCGGGACGCTCGTCTACTCGACCTGCACTATCTCCCCGCGCGAGAACGAAGGCCAGCTGGACGGCTTCGAGGTCGACCCCTGGCGACCGTCCGACCTCCCGGCGTGGGACCATCCCTTCGTGACGGGCGTGACGCAGACCCTTCCTCACCGGGACGGCACCGACGGGTTCTTCATCGCGCGCCTTCAGCGCGGCGCGAAGGCGAGCGCACCGCGCGGCGCGGCGGCGTGGGCGGACGGCGCGCCGGCCGAGGGTCGGCGTGGCTGAGGAGCCCGTCGACCTCGGGCCGGTGTGCCCGCGCTGCAAGGAGCCGTGGCTGCGGCCCACGAACCTGCCCGGCCGCTACCGCTGCGTGAACTGCCTCACGCGCTTCGAGCTGCGCTCGGTGTGTCCCAACTGCGGGGAGCACTCGACCATCGTGCGCATGTCGAACACCGCGCTGTACCAGTGCAACCACTGCGGGTCGCCGATGCTGGTCCCGGTATGACCGCCTGGTCCGGCGTCGCGCCCTCCATCCTCAGTGCCGGCTTCGACCGCCTCGGCGAGCAGGTGCAGACGGTGCTCGACGCGGGCGCGACGGTCATCCACGTCGACGTCATGGACGGCCACTTCGTCCCGCCCATCACCATGGGCCCGCTGGTGGTCGAGGCGCTCTCCGAGCGGGTCCACGACGCCGGTGCGGTCCTCGACGTCCACCTGATGATCGAGCGCCCCGAGCGCCACGTGCAGAGCTTCGCCGACGCGGGCGCCGACGGCATCACCCTCCACGTCGAGGCGACGCCCCACGTCCACTACGCCCTCCAGCACGTTCGCGAGGCGGGCTGCCGGGCCGGGCTCGCCCTCAACCCCGGCACCCCCGCCGCCGCAGTGACCGAGCTGACCGAGGACGTCGACCTCGTGCTCTGCATGACGGTCAACCCCGGCTGGGGCGGTCAGCCGTTCATCGAGGCGTCCCCGGACAAGCTGCGCCGCCTGAGGGACCTCCTGCCCGACGACGTGGTCCTCGAGGTCGACGGCGGCATCGGCCCCGACACCGTCGCCCAGTGCGCTCAGGCCGGCGCGACCCTGTTCGTGGCCGGCTCCGCGGTCTTCGGCAAGGACGACCCCGCCGCCGCGCTGCGAGCTATCGCGTCGCGGGCTTGAAGTCCGACTGGAGGATCGGCGGGAAGTGCCCGCTGGCCCCGCTGAAGACCTGGTCGGCCTGGACGACGCAGGCCGGGTTCCCGTCGGTCTGCTTGTGCTCGCCGCCGGCCGCCGCGCAGTCCCAGTTGGGCAGGATGTAGAAGCCCTTGCGGTAGGTGTCGAGGTTCAGCGCGTCCGGCGCGAAGTAGGTGTTGCCGCGGTTGTCGGCCGAACGGGTGGGGGTGATCAGCGTCTGCGAGCCGGCGGTGATCAGCTGCGGGAGGACATGGCCGTTGGAGCCGGGGACCTTGGTGGCCGCCTTGCCCTGCAGCGCCCAGCCCGGCATGGCGAGGAAGTTGGAGACGGTGCCCTGCTGGTAGGTCAGCCACTGCAGGACGGGATTGAGCTGGGCCAGGAACGGGCCCGTCGCGTTCAGCACGGGACGCAGCCCGCGCAGCACCCGCGACAGCGCCGGCAGGCCGTTCTTCGAGGCCTTGATCGCGAACGGCAGCGACTGGAAGAACGTCTGCAGGTCGGGGGCGGTCACGCGCAGGTCGCGCAGCGTCGGGCGCAGATCGCGCGCGACCGGGCCGAGGTCGTCGACCAGCGGCTTGGTGTCCTGGGAGAACGTGGCGATGCGGCGCAGCGTCGTCCGCGACTCGCGCAGGAAGGTCGGGAAGATCTGGATCGACTCGGCCAGCGCCTCGCGCTGGGACGCCGTCGCCTCCAGCCACGTCGCGGTGTCGCCGATGAACGCCCGGAACTGGTTCTCGTCGCGGGTCAGCGCCTCGAAGACGTTGCCGGTGTTCGCCACCAGCGACTGCAGCGTGGCGGCGTTGCGGTCGAGCACGGTCAGCAGGTCGGCGCCGCTCTCGGAGAAGCCGGCGATGTTGCCCAGCGCCGAGTTGAGGTCCTGCCCGCGACCCTTGATCGCCTGCGCCGAGTTGGCCTGCCAGCGCTGGAAGTCCTTGCGCGTCTTGGGCGGGAACAACTCGAGCACCTGGTCGAGCTGCACCGCCGGCTCGACCCGCGAGTTGGCCAGCCGGCCGTTCTCGGGGATCTGCCCGGCCTTGTGGTGGCCGAGCGTCATCTCCACGTAGGTCTCGCCGAGCAGCGTCTTCTGGCGCAGGATCGCCTTCGCGTCCTTGTTGATGGGCGCGTACTCGGGCTTCATCTGGACCGTGGCCAGCGTGCGGTTGCCGGCCGGGTCGCGGACGATGTCCTTGACCTGCCCGACGGACACGCCCGCCACCCGGACGTCGGCCTCGTCGGCCAGCGTGGTGGCCTGCTCGAAGGAGACCTGGAAGCGGTAGCCCTTCGGCTGGAGCGGGATCGAGCCGCCGAAGGACAGCCACAGGAACAGCAGCAGGCTGAAGCAGGAGAAGGCGAAGATGACCATCGCCGCGAGCTGCGCCCGGGTTGCGCCGGCGGTCTTCACTTGGTCGCCGCCTTCAGGTCGCGCGCCTGCTTGCGCAGCTGCTTCTTGACGAGCGGGAGGTTGAGCGACGTCGTCGACGGGTTGTTGCACAGCTGCGTGAGGACGCCGCTGAGGCCGAGCAGGAACTCGAGCTGCGGCTGCTCGTTGACCAGGTTGGTCAGCGTCTGGCAGGTGCCGGTGAGGAAGACGGGGCGCATCGGGCCGTTGGCGTCGTCGACGTTGATGAGGTTCTCCGTCTGGTGCGTCAGCCAGGCCAGCCAGAACAGGTAGCCCTCCTGGCGGTTGGCCACGGTCGCGGCCTCGGCGCCGTTGGGGTTGTAGCCGAGCATGTTGAAGAGCTTGTTGAGGCGCACGAACGAGTCGGTGAGGTCGGGCAGAGAGCGGGCCACGCCGCGGGCGGCCGGCTTGAGGTCGCTCACCAGCGGGCGCGCCTCGCGCACGAACGGGCGGATCTGGTCGCGCAGGACGGGGGTGATCTTGCGCGCGATCGGCGTGACGACCTTGTTGGTGCGGTCCAGCGCCCGGAAGGTCGGCTGCAACGCCGTCGCCGCCGGGCCGAGCTCGTCGGCGAAGGTCTTGACGTCGCCCAGCGTGGAGGTCGTCTGGCGCAGTGCGCCCGGCAGCTTGTGCACGGTGGCGCTGACGTTGCGGTCCTCGGAGGCGAACGCCTCGAACACCGCGGCGGACGCGTCGACGAGGTTGGCGACGTCGTCGCTCTTGTGGGCCACCGCGTTGGTCAGCAGGGACAGGCCGTGGATGCCGTCCTTGATGCCCACGCGCTCGACCGCGACGGCCTCGTTGATGCGGCGCAGGTCACGCGCGGTCGGGCCGAAGCGGCGGAACAGCTCGGCCAGGTCCATGCCGCGGCCCTTCAGGCCCTCGGCGGCGCCGCCCAGCAGCAGGTCCAGGTGGTCGCGCGTGTCCTGGTCGAGGGAGGCGAGGAACTCGTCCAGGTTGACGTCGGGCAGCGTGCTCGACGCGGGGATCACGAACCCGCCCTTGGCCACGGGGGACTTGGGGTCGCCCGGATTGACGGCGAGCGTCATGTCCTTCAGGCCGGTGCGCGGGCGCAGCAGGCCGCTGACGCCGTCGGTGTGGATGACGTCCTTGAAGCGGGGGAAGATGTCCAGCGCGACCCGGGCGTGGCCGTCGACGAGCTTGATCGGGCCGATCAGCCCGATCTTGATGCCGGCGACCTCGACCGACTGCCCCTGGCCCGGGATGACCGCCTGCGCGTTCGACAGGTCGGCGTAGATGCGCGTCGGCTTCGCCTGGATGAAGGGGAACCGGAAGCGCTGCTGGGTGAGGATGACCGAGCTGACGGCGCCCGAGATCAGCAGCAGCCCGAGGATGGCCGCGAAGTCCCGCCAGTGGTCCTTGATCGCGCGCTTCACGGCTCAGCCACCCGCCTTGCGGATGTTGCGCTTGTTGAGGATGTCGCCGTCGCGGAAGGCCCGGAGCTGGGCGACGTTGCCGGCCCGGCGGGCGAGCTGGTCGATCAGGCTGCTCGTCGCGTCCTTCGTGGACACGGTCAGCTTGGACCCCGTCTCCTTGATGTCCTCGCGCAGCGCGGCGACCGCGGTCAGCTTGGCCTTCTCGTAGCGCTCCTTGAACGCCGCCGAGCTGGTGTCGATCTTCGTCGCTGTCGGCGGGGCCAGGGGCACGGTGGCGAGGTTGGGCTTCTCCTGCGTCTCGCACGGCACGTCGGGCATGATCGGCGGACGGCTTGAGCTGGGCGGCGGGTTGACGCCCTCGACGGGGAAGAGCGGGACGCCGAACACGCCCGAGCCGAGCTGCACCGTCTCCAGGCCGCCGGAGCCGAGCACCTTGAACCACTGCCCGTTGGCGTCGAAGGAGCGGCTCTCGCCGGCCAGGCCCGGCAGCCACTTGACCGTGGACTGGAAGACCGGGCCGGTCTCCGGGAAGGCGGCGTCGGGCACGGTGTCCTTGCTCCACGGCAGCACGACGTTGTTCAGGCACGAGGCGAGCGGGCGCAGCTGCTTCCAGAGCGGGATGGAGCGGTTGCTCAGGCGCACGAGCGCGGGCGTGCTGCCGCGCAGGTCGCGCGACAGGCCGCGCAGCTCGTTCTCGCCGACGAGGCCGTCGAGCTGCTTGACCAGCGGGCGCAGCGCGGCGATCGCGGGCAGCGAGGAGCGCACGCCGGGCAGGGCGGTGACGGCCAGGCGCCGGGTGGGCGGGAAGGACCGGTTGAGGGCGTCCAGCGCGGGACCGGCGGCGTTCAGGGTGCGGGGCAGCTCCGCGACCGCGGCGGCGAGGTTGTCGTCCTCCACCGCCAGCGACCTGGCGAAGATGTTGAAGTTCGCCAGCAGCGACTTCAGCCGCGCGGGCGAGCGGTCGAGCGCGGCGGCGGTGGTGCCGAAGTCCCGGACGACGCCCGACAGGTCGTGGGGCCGGCGGCCGAGCAGCGCCTCCAGCACGATCGAGGTGAACTCGAAGGCGGGGCCCTGGTCGGGCAGCGACTTGTCGAAGTCCTTGGCCAGGCCGGCCTTGAAGGCGGTGCCCAGCTCGCCCAGGGTGAGCTGCAGGTCCTTGCGGTTGGGGGAGTTCAGCGCCTTGAGCACCTGGTCGAGCTGCACGGGCGTAGAGGTCTGCGTGGCCGGGATGACGTCGCCGTCGCCGAGCACGGGCGCGTCAGGCGACCCCGCCGTCAGATCGACGAAGAAGTTGCCCTCCAGGAAGATGCGCGGCCGGATCTTGGCGGTCGCGTCGACGTGGATCGGCCGGCCGTTGTCCTTGATGCGCATCGTCACCGTGGCCGAGCTCTCGCCCTTGCCCGTCGGCTCGACCTTCGCCACCCGGCCGACCTCGACGCCGGCGATGCGCACGGGCGAGTTGGGCTTGAGGTTGTTGGAGGACCGGAAGGCGGCCTTGATCTCGAAGTGGCTGCGGAACGGGATCTTCTTGGTGAAGCCGAGGTAGGTGCCGGCGACGATCACGACGATGGCGATCAATCCGGCGGCGAAGGGGCTGAGGCGGCTCTTGCGCATCAGGGCCTCAGGTTTCCTGGGTTGATACCGGGCAGCCCCTGGGGGACGGACGAGAACGTCTCCCCGGTCGGGACGCTCGGATTGCCGGAGAAGGTCGTGCCCTGGTCGCCGGGCGTAACCGGCTCGCCGACCAGTTGCAGGCTCGGGTCGACGCCGTTGGCGAGGTTGGTGACGTAGCCGCGCTGGCCCTGCTCGCAGTCGGCGTTGCCGCTGGAGTCGATCGCGCCGCCGTAGGGCTGGGCGTGCAGGCCCTTGACCGGGGTGGCCTGTCCGAACATGCTCAGCCCGTTCTGGTCGCCGCTGACCATCTTGGCCCGGATGCGCTGCTCCCCGCCCGTCTGGTCCTTGTCGGTGATGTGGTCGGCCAGGTAGGTGAAGGTGTAGTTCCAGTAGTTGCAGACCGTGATGTAGGGGCCGAGGTAGCGCGTCAGCGGCGTGAGGGTCTGCATCGTCTCGGTCAGGCCGTCGACGCCCGTGTCGCTGCCCGGGGACTGGGCCAGCGCGGTCAGCGACTTGAACGTCCCGTCGAGCCGGCGGTTGAGCGCGGGGGTCTGGCGCAGCGGGGTGATGCCGGCGGCCAGCGCCCGGCGGATCGGCGGGGCGGAGCGGCGCAGCTCGCCCGCGGCCAGGCGCAGGTCGTTGCTGACGTTGGCCAGCGAGCGCAGGAACGGGCGCGTCTCGCGCAGGGCGGTCGTGCCGACGCGCAGCGTGGGGGGCGTCTCCGAGATCGTCTCCTTGAGGGCGCCGCGGTCGCGCGAGAGCGCCTCGAAGGTCTGCCCGCCGGCGCGGAACCCGTCGGCGATCCGCTCCGCCAGCGGGGCGCTGAGGCGGGCGGCGACCTCGAGCTCGTCGAAGAAGGGGATCAGCCTCGTCTGCGGGTCCTTGAGCACGAGCATGAGCGGCGGGACGGCGTTCAAGAAGCGTGGAAGGGACTCGAAAGCGCGGTTGAGGGCGATGCCGCGGCCGGCGAAGCCCGCGCCGAACTCGGTGACGTTGGCGGTCACGTTGTCGCGCGTCTTCTTGTCGAAGAGGTTGAAGAACTGCTGCAGCTCGGGGGCGAGCGCCTTCTGCCCGACGGTGATGGTGGAGCCCTCCGGGAGGGTGTCCTTGGACTTGCCGCGATCGAGCTCGACGTACTTGAGGCCCAGGGCGGAGCGCGGGCGGATGCGCACGGTCGAGTCGGCGGCGACGGGGCCGGCGTTGGCGTCGAGCTGCAGCAGCAGCTGCGCGCCCGTCGTCTTGTCCTTGCGCACGTTCGGCGTGATCTCGGTGACGGTGCCGATGCGGTGCCCGCCCTCGCGGACCTCGTTGCCGGCCACGAGCTGGGCGCCGTTGGGGACGTCGGCCTTGAGCTCGTAGGTGGGGACGAAGGGCAGGCCGCTGTTGGCGTTGTAGGCCAGGAAGACGGCGACGGTGATGACCAGGATCGTGACGGCGCCGACCAGCACCGGGTTGGCGAAGACGGCGGATGTCGTCCGGCGGCGCATCAGGGCTTGAGCAGGAAGTCGAGGAGGTCGTTGTCCGGATCGTCGTCGTCCTTGCCGCCGCCCGTCACGCCGTTGACGGCGTTGGGGACGACCTGCTGCGCGCTGTCGATCAGATCCTGCACCGGCTTGAGCCCGAAGATCGGCTTCTTCTCCGGCTGCGCGGCCGGCGCGGGGGTGGCGGCGCCCGGGGTGGTCCCGGCCGACGGCGTGCCGTCACCCGAGTCGCGGTCGCCGCGCCGGCGGCTGCGGCGGCTCGCGCGGGTCGCGGCCGTCGCGCCGATGTCGGGCGAGGTGATGCCGGGCTGGTTGGGCCCGAGGTTCTGGTTGCACTGCTTGTACTTCTCGGGATCGGCCTTCGCGTTGGCCGCGTCCGTGTAGTTCCCGCACTCGCCGGCGCTGATGTTGATCTTGAGCGCGTAGCCGCGCTGGTCGAAGATGTTCGCCGCCAGCGACTGGTCGAAGATGTACTGGAGCGGCGCCTCGAGGCCCGTGTAGCCGGCGCCGGTCGGCGAGTCGGAGTCCTTCTCGACGGCGAAGCTGCGGTCGTCGAGGTGGTCGAGGATGACGCGCAGGTTCTTGGCCGGCTCCGGTGCGGCCTTGCCGAGGGCGCTCAGGCGGCTGACCAGCGACAGCGCCTCCCGCGACGCGACCCGGCCGGACTTGGCCGCGGTGCCGAGCGAGGTGACGGCGGGCAGGGACGCCTTCGCGAACGGCCGCAGCGTGTTCAGCAGCGCGGTCACGGACGGGGCGGCGACGCGCAGGTCGGCCAGCGCGGGGGTGAACTGGCGCGTGGCGGTGCCCAGGTCGCGCATCGTCGGCTGGAGCTGGTCGAGGAAGCCGGGGAAGCGCCGGAAGGTCTCGGCGATCGCGGCGCGCCGGTCGGCCGCCGCGGTGGCCGCGTTCTTGGCCTGGGTGATGAAGTCGGTGACGTCGGTGCGGCGGCGGCCCAGCACCTTGAGCACCTGGCCGGACTCGCGGGCGAGGTTGGCGAGCGTCCGGCGCTTGCGGGCGAGCAGCCCGAGGACCTGGTTCGTGGTCTGGATGGCCGGGATCGCGCGGCGGATCGTCTCGTTGACGTCCCCGCCGCGGGCCGCGAAGCCGACGCCGAGCTGGGAGAAGATGATCGAGAAGCGCTCGGCCACCGGGCGCCGTGCGATGTCGAGCACCAGGTCGGGCGGGATCGGGGACGTCGTCCGCTTGACCGGGATCGTGGCGCCGGAGTCGAGCAGCTTGCCGGTCTTCCCCGGCTGGCAGTCGACGAAGTACTCGCCGATCAGCGACTGCGGGTTGATCGTGCAGGTCGCGCTCTGGCGCAGCCCCGCGAACCCGTCGCCGCCCTTGGTGGCCTTGACGGTGACCAGCGCGCGGGCGTCCTGCTTGTGGACGGCGAGGTCCGAGATGGAGCCGACCGCCACGCCGCCGACCTTGAAGTCCGCGCCCTTGGTCAGGCCGAAGGCGTTGTCGAAGATGATCTTGTAGGTCTTGCCCTTGGCGCCGTCGCCCGCGCCGAGGGCGACGAACGCGCCGCCGAGCACGACCACCGAGAGCAGGCCGACGAAGAAGGCGCGCCTCACGGGCCCACCGGCACGATCGAGGCGTCGCAGTTGAAGTCCGCCGTCGGCTTGAAGGGGACCTCGCCGCGGCCCTGGTCGCGCTCGTCGGAGCCCGGGCAGCGGTTGTTGCGGCCGAGCTTCGCGCCGGCGGCCAGGGCGTCCTGGCGCAGCCCGAGCGGGAGCGGGACGAGGTTCAGCGCGGGCGTGACCGTGAACGCGCTCAGCGCGAGGCCGGCGCGCGAGAAGGCGCCGTTGGCGTCGTAGGCGCCGGAGGTCGAGAAGTCGTCGAACCAGCCGGTCAGGTCGGCGGAGTAGGGGCGGAAGAAGGCCATCTCCGGCGCGCCGGTGGTCAGCGAGTCGGTCAGGGACGTGAAGGTGGACGGGCGCAGCGCGCCGTTGGCCTGGACCTTCTGCGTCGTCGCCTTCGCCACCGCCGGCTGGGCGTCGAGCAGCTCGACCAGGTCGTTGCCGGCGCCCTTGCGGCGGATGGTGCGCGACAGGTCGCGGAAGGTCGGCCGGGCGTTGCGCGCGAACGGGCGCAGGTCGGTCAGCAGCGGGCGGAGGTTGCGCACGACCGGCTTGGAGGCGGCCACCAGCGGGTCGAGGTCGTCCAGCGTCGCCCGCAGGTTCACGAAGGTGGTGTTGGACTTGCGCAGGAAGCCCGGCAGCTGGCGGATGGCGCTGGCCAGGGCGGTGTCCTGGCTGGCCAGGGCGGTGGAGACGCGGCCGAAGTTGGACACGAGGCCGGCGACGTCCTCGCGCTTGTCGTTGACGTCCGTGACCAGCTGGGCCGACTTGACGATGAAGCGCTGGAGCACGTCGTCGTTGCGGTCGAGCTCCCCGAACAGGCGCGTGGACGCCGACAGCACGGGGTTGAAGTACTTCGTCGCGTCGTTGGCCTCCATCGTGTGGCCGTCCGTCGCGTCGGCGAGGCCCTGGATGACCTCCTGGGTAGCCTTGCGGGTCTTCGGGTCGAAGGTGTTGAAGAGCTGGTCGAGGTCGACCGCGGACTCCGTCGTCTCCGTCGGCAGCGTGGCGCCGTTGGGGATCGCCTTCGCGTTCATCGGGCCCTGCTGGAGGTCGATGTAGCGGTTCGCGATGCCCGACAGCGAAGCCTGGCGGATGACGGCGCGGGTGCCCTCCCGCAGCGGCGCGTAGTCGTCGTTGACCGAGATCCCGATGACCGCCTGGTTGTTCTCGGTCAGCTTGATCGTGGAGACCTTGCCGACGCTCGTGCCCGCGACCTGGACCAGGTCGCCCTTGACCAGCTGGCTGGCGTTCTCGGTGCGCAGCTTGACCTTGTAGGCCGGCCCGCCGCCCTTGAGCAGGACGACCACGAGGACGACGGCGACCAGCAACGCAGCCACAGCTGCGGCGCGCCGCGCCATCAGGACCCCACCCTCGTCAACACCTCCGCGGACTTTACGCTCGCTTGACCTGGCACGCGGTTGTATTCATCCACGCTTAACTCCATTGCGGATGAAGGCACTGCGCCCAGCCCCCGGGGTCGTGATCCCGCTGACCGACGTTGTCCTGCGCGCCAGCCGCTCCTCCGGGCCGGGCGGCCAGCACGCCAACGTCACCGCCTCGCGCATCGAGGCGAGCTTCGCCGTGGCCGAATCCGCTGCACTGAGCGAGGAACAGGCCCGGCGGGTGATCGCCCGCTGCGGGCCGGTTGTACGCGCCGTGGCTCAGGACGCGCGGTCGCAGGCCCGCAACCGCGACCTTGCGCTGGAGCGGTTGGAGGCGCGGCTGGCGGCGGCGCTGCGCGTCCGGCGCCCGCGCGCCAAGACACGCCCGACCCGCGCGTCCAAGGAGCGGCGGCTGTCGGGCAAGCGCGCGCAGGCCGAGCGCAAGCAGACCCGCAAGCGCCCCGAGTACTAGGCGCCAGCGAACGCCTAGCGGCCGATCAAGGGGGCGCCGTTCAGCGCGGCGGTGGCGTCGGCGACGCTGCCGAAGCACTCGAAGGTGTGATCGAGGCCGGTGACCTCGAGGGCGCGGCTCAGCGGACCGCCGGCCGGGAAGGCGAGGCCGAGGCGGCGGCGGGCGCGGTTCAGGCGCCGCAGCGCGCTGATCAGGGCGGTGATCCCGGTCGAGTCGACGAAGGTGACGGCGTGGGCGTCGAGGACGACGTGGCCCTCGCGCTCCTGCAGCGTCGCCTCGATGACGGCATCCAGGCGGCTGCCCGTCGCCGCGTCCATGTCCCCCGACGCCGACAGGACGACAATCGGCTCTGTGCGGTCGACAGCGACCGCGAACGTTCCCCCGCTCATGGCCACTGGCCTACCCATCGGCCCGAACCGCTACCCCGGCGATCGGTGGTAGACCCCAACGAGAAGCAGCGCGAGGACCGTCGCGGCGCCCGCGTAGCCCACCTCGGCGCGCAGGAGGGCGCCGCTGATGACGTCGCTGAGCATCCACGCGACGAAGCCGGCGGCGGCGACGACCCAGCAGGCGGCGGCGACGCCGGCCCGGTCGCGGGCCAGCGCGGCCTGGTTGAGCGTCCCCGCCGCGAGGTGGGCGCCCATCCCGACGGCGACGAGGGCGAGGCCGCCGCGGGGGTAGCGGAACGGGTCGTCGAACAGGAGGTCCATCGCGAACGGGCCGAGGATCAGCAGGCCGAGCGCGACCGCGCCGGCGAAGGCGGTGATCGCGAGCACGGTGATGCGGATCGCGCGGGCGAACTCCGGGTCGCCGGGCGCGAGGCCGGCGAGGTGGGGGAGCAGGGAGCCCTGGATGGCCTGGAAGAGCTGCAGCGGCGCGCGCGCGATCAGCAGCGCGTTGAAGACGAACCCGGCCGCGGCGGCGTCCGTGGCCGTGGCGTCCGTGGTCAGGACGGCGGCGTTGATGAGCGTCTGCTCGGCCAGCATGATTACGAGCACGGCCACGGCGAAGCGGCCGGCCTCATGCACTTCCGTCCCTGTGGGGGACGCAATCGCATGACCCCCGCGCCGGAACGCGAGGGGGACGACGACGAGCGAGACCAGCGGCGCCGCCGCCATCCCCAGGGCGACCGCTGTCTGCCCCGTCGCCAGGCCGACGGCGACCGCCACCGCGAACAGCAGCCGCGACGAGGCCTCGAGGAACACGAGGCCGCCGTAGAGCTCGAAGCGCTTGTGGCCGGCCAGCCATCCCCGCGCGAAATAGGACGCGCCGTAGAACAGCACGGCGGCGACGAAGACGACCCACAGCGCGTCTTCGCCCCCCAGCACTCCGTCGGTGATCCGGTCCCGCAGCGCGAAGGCGAGCGCAAGAGCGACGGCCGCGAACGTCGCCTGCAGTCGCAGGGCCGAGCGCGTCACGTCCCGTCCCGCGGCCAGGTTGCGTGACAGCAGCTGCTCCACCGGCCGGTAGATGACCGTCACCGTCACGAACAGCACCGACCACAGCAGCGAGATCCGCTTGTAGTCGACGTCGTCGAGGACGTACGACGCGACGGAGAAGTACGCGAAGGTGACGACGCCCGTCAGCGCCAGCCCGATGCTCAGCAGCCGCGCTCCCCGGCCGTAGCCGCTCGGGGCCGGCGCGGCGCTAGGGGAGCCGGACAAGCAGCATGGTCCACGGGAACGGCGAGCGCGCCTCGACGACCGTGCCGTGCTGCGCCAGCAGCCGCGTGAACGACGCCTTGGACCAGTGGTTGAGGTGCCCGGGCGTGTTGCCCAGGTCGCGCAGGTAGGCGCCGCGGGCCACGTTGGTCATCCGCCACACCGGCTCGCGGGGGACGGACACCAGCAGGTGCCCGCCGGCGACGCGGGCCATCTCGGCGACCGTGTGCTCGGGGTCGGGCACGTGCTCGAGCACCTCGATGGCGGTGGCGACGTCGAACTCGCGAGCATCGAACGGCAGGTGTTCGGCCTTCATTACCCGGTACTCGAGGTTGGGCGCCTGGCGCTGCTCCCACTCCTTCGCCAGCACGGGATCCTCGAGGTCGAGGCCGACGACCCGGCCGGGGACCCGCTGCGCCCACTGGTGGGTGAGCACGCCCTCGCCGCAGCCGACGTCGAGCAGCGACTGCGGGGCCGCCCGGGTGAAGAGCTCGGCCAGCGAGCGCTCGAAGCCGGCCATGAGGCGCCGGACGACGGGATTCGTGGAGCCGTACTTGTCGTAGGTGTTGCCGGTGACGGTCCCCTCGGCGTCCTTGGTGACGGCGGCGGGGGTCACAGCTTGAGCGCCTCGCGCTCCTCCGTGCGGGACGGGTGCGGGACCGCGTGCGCGCCCGTCGTCGGGGCGTGGTCGGACGACGCGCCCGGCTCGTAGTGCGACGGCTCCACGCCGAGCTCGAGCTCGATCCGGCGCACGCGCTCGAACGTCCGCTGGAGCATGATCCGCTGGCCGGAGAGCAGGTCGCCGATGACCCCGAGCGCGGCCAGCACGACCGCCGCGTTGAAGAGCACGGCGCCGAGGATCAGCGACTGCACGTGGCCGTTGCCCTCGCCCTGGAGGAAGGCGACGATGAAGCGCGTCCACACCCCGACCGCGACCAGGCCGAGCAGCAGCGCCGCGGTCATGAACACCCGCAGCGGCTCGTACATCGCGTAGATGCGGAAGATGGAGACGCCGTTGCGGCGCACGTAGCTCGACATGGACGGGAACAGCCGCGACTCGCGCAGCTTCTCGTTGGTCCGGATCGGGACGTGGTCGATGGCGACCGTCAGCTTGCCGGCCTGGATGATCGTCTCCAGCGTGTAGGTGAAGCGCGAGACGACCTGCAGGGAGAGCGCGGCCTCGCGGTTGTAGGCGCGGAAGCCCGAGGTCGTGTCGGGGACGGTGGTGTCCGACGCGGCGCGCACGACCCACGACCCCAGCCGCTGCAGGGACTTCTTGAGCGGCGAGAAGTGCTCGATCGTCATCACCTGGCGGTCGCCGACGACCATGTCGGCGTTCCCGGCCAGGATCGGCGCGACCAGCTTGGGGATGTCGTGGCCGTTGTACTGGTTGTCGGCGTCCGTGTTGACGACGACGTCGGCGCCCAGCTTCAACGCGGCGTCCAGCCCGGCCTGGAACGCGGAGGCGAGCCCCTTGTTGTTGGTCAGCCGGACGATGTGGTGCACGCCGCCGGCCTTGGCCACCTCGACGGTGCGGTCGGTGGACCCGTCGTCGATGACCAGCCACTCGACGGTGTCGAAGCCCTCCATCTCCCGCGGGAGGTCGGCAAGGGTGACGGGGAGGTGCTCCTCCTCGTCCTTGCAGGGAATCTGGATGATCAGCTTCACGAGTTGGGGAGGGTACCCCCGGTCTCGGCCGGGGTTTCGGCCGTGCGGCGCCCGTTCGGGCTGCCCGAGCGCGAGTCAAGGGTCGACCGGGCGAGGTCCAGCGCCGGGCCGGCCTGCCCGATGATCTGGTTCATGATCTCGCCGATGCCCTGAGCGCCGTTGAGGACGGTGAGGTTGTCGACCTTGCTGAACGCCCCTGCCGCGGCGGCGACGATTTCCGGGAGCTTCTCGGCGAGCTGCTGGCCGATGACGGCCTCCGACTCGCTGGCCAGCGCCTCGGCGCGCTTGCCGATCGCCTCCGCCTCGGCCAGGCCCTTGGCCCGCACGGAGGCGCCCTCCGCCTCGCCGGACGCGCGGGTGGCGGCGGCCTGCGCCTCGCCGACCTCGCGGGTCTGCTTGGCGAGGGCGGCGGCGGCCAGCTCGACGCGCTTGGCGTCGGCGCCGGCGGCGAGCTCGACCTTGCGGGCGTCCGCCTCGGCGCGCAGCTCGGTCTCCTGCTTGGCCGCCTCGGCGAGGGCGATGCGCGCCGCGCGCTGACCCTCCGCCTCGACCTGCGCCTGGTAGGCCGCCGCGTCGGCGGGCTTGCGGACGGTCGTCTCCAGGCGCCGCTCCTCGCGCTGGGCCTCGAGCTCGGCGACCGCGGTCTCCTGCACGACGACCTGCTTGCGCGCCTCGGCGTCGGCCAGCGGCCCGGCCTGGGCGGTGGTGGCGGCGGCGCGGTCCTGCTCGGCCGCGAACTGCGCGAGCTTGATGGCGGTGTCGCGCTGGGCGGCCGCCTTCAGCGTCTGGGCCTCCTGCTCGCGCTCGGTCGCCTCGCGGTCGGCGTTGGCCTGCGCGATGCGCGCCTGCATCTTCACCTGGGCGGCGCGCGGCTCGCCGAGCGCCTTGATGTAGCCGGTCGGGTCGACGATCTCCTGGATCTGAAGGGAGTCGACGACGAGGCCGAGCTTCTGCATCTCGTCGGAGGAGGCGTCGCGGGTCTGCTGGGCGAGCTCGTTGCGGTTGGCGATCAGGTCCTCCACCGACAGCCCGCCGATGATCGAGCGCAGGTGCCCGTGGAAGACCTCGCGGACGAGGTCGTGCATCTGCGAGGACGTCCCCTTGGACGCCTCCTGGTCGTGCAGGAAGCGGGTCGCGGCGTTCGTGATCGACTGGTTGTCGTCGCCGACCTTGAAGATCGCCACCCCGCGCACCCCGACGGGGATCTTCTGCGTATCGACGCCGTCCACCTCGAGCAGCGCCTTGTCGGCCTTCATGGACAGGTACTGCGCCTTCTGGACGATGGGGACGACGAGCGAGCCGCCGCCGGTGACGATCTTGTAGGTGCGCCCCTCGGTGCCGGCGGCCCGGCCGCCCGTGGCCGCGCCCGTGATGATCAGGGCCTGGTCGGCGGCGGGCACGCGGTACAGGAAGCGGAACAGCACGATCAGCGCGAGCACGACGACCGCGACGACGATGAGGATGACGAGCGACGTGTTCACGAGGGGTTCTCCGGGGGATAGAGGGGGGTGACGAGGAGGGTGCGGGCGGCGACGCGGTCGATCACAACGACCTCGGTGAGCGGTGCGATGCGACCGCCGTCGGCGTCGCGGGCCAGGAACGCCTGGACCCCGCCGTCCACGGCCACCATCACCTCGCCCAGACGACCTGGTTCGATCCCGCCGTGCCGGGTCAACCGGCCGTGACATCCGACGAGCGAGGTCATCCGGATCCGATTGTGTCAGCATCGACGCCGCGGCGGAGCGGGTGGGAGCGGCCGGGACTGCGATCGCCGACCTGGGCTCCTTCGCGCAGGTGCGGACCATGGCGGCCGACGTCGCGGAGCGCTTCCCGCGCCTGGACGCGCTGGTCAACAACGCCGGCATCGGCTACGGCCGCACCGGCGGCATCGACTTCGACTCCCCCGACGACCCGCGCGGGACCGATCCCTACGGGCAGTCCAAGCTCGGCCAGGTGATGGTGGCGCGTGAGCTCGGCGAGCGCTGGCTCCAGGAGGGCATCGACGTCAACGCCTGCAGCCCGGGCTGGATCGCGACCAAGATGGGCGGAAGCGGCGGCGCTCCGCTCGAGACCGGCGTCGACACGCCGTTCTGGCTGGTCACCGCTCCGGAGCTGGCCGGCACCACCGGCCGCTCCTTCTCCGACCGCCGCGAGCAGCGCCCCCCGTGCGCAGGTGGAGGACGCCGCCGCGCGGGCGCGGCTGTGGGCGCTGGTCGAGCGCTCGCTCACATAATCGAGGGGTACGCTGGCGCGCCATGCGCCGGTGGACCCCGTTCGCGTTCGCCGGGCTGTGCGTGGCCACGGTCGTCGGCACGCTCGTCTACCCGACGTACCCCAACTACGACTCGTACTACTCGCTGCTGTGGGGGCGGGAGATCCTGCACGGCCACAAGCCCCACTTCGAGGGCTTCCGGCACCCGACCGAGCACCCGCTGGCGATCGTCGCAGGGACGATCCTCGACCTGTTCGGCCAGGTCGCCGACCGGCTCTGGATCATCCTCATCCTGGGGACGTTCCTGGCCCTTGTGGCGGGGATCTACCGGCTCGCGGCGACGGCGTTCACGCCGCTGGTCGGCCTGGTGGCGGCGCTGCTGCTGCTCAGCCGCTTCGACTTCGCCTTCCTGGCCGTGCGCGGCTACATCGACATCCCGTACTTGGCGCTGGTGGTGTGGGCGGTGGCGCTGGAGGCGGCCGCGCCGCGGCGGGGGCTGCCCGTCTTCGTCCTGCTCGTCCTGGCCGGGCTGCTGCGACCGGAGGGCTGGCTGCTGCTCGCGCTGTACTGGCTGTGGATGTTCCCGGCGCTGTCGTGGCGGGAGCGGGCGCTGTACGCAGGCGTGGCGGCGATCGCGCCGCTGGGCTGGTGCCTGGTCGACGGGGCCGTCACCGGCGACCCGCTCTTCTCGCTGCACTACACGAGCGACAGTGCCGAGGACCTGGGCCGGGCCAAGACGCTGAGCGAGGTCCCGGGCGCGATCCCCGGCTTCCTGGCCGACATCGTCAAGGTGCCGGTCATGCTGGCCGGCGTGGCCGGGATGGTGATCGCCGCCGTGCTGGTGCCGCGGCGCTCGCTGTGGCCGGCCGTCCTGCTGGCGTCGGGCATCGTCACCTTCGGGGCCATCGGCGTGGCCGGGCTGAGCGCGATCGAGCGCTACCTCGTGGTCGCCGCGCTGGGCGTGCTCATCTTCGCGGCGGTCGCGGCCGCGGGCTGGACGATGCTCCCGCACGGGCGCGCGCGCACGATCTGGATGGGACTGGCCGGCGTCGCCGTCGCCTTCGTGGCCGTGCTCACCGTCCTGCATCTCGACCTGCGCCGCTTCGACAACGAGCTGTCCTTCCGCGGGCGCGCGCACCAGTCGCTCGACGCGATCCTCGCCAAGGCGCCGGTCCGCCGGGCGCTGAGGTGCGGGCCGCTGACGCTGCCCAACCACAAGCTCGTGCCCGACTCGCGCTGGGTGGCCGACCTCCCCTTCGAGGACGTCCGCTCGCGGGTGAAGCGGCCGGGCCAGCGGCGCGGGGTGGCGATCGTCGTCACCGGCCGCTTTGCGATCTTCAAGCAGGCCTGGACGAACGAGCTCGACCCCGCGCGCGTGGAGGTGGCGCCGGAGGGGATGCGCTTCGTCGCCCGGACCGAGGACTATGCGGCCTATGCGCGCTGTTAGGGAACGCGGCTTCGCCATCGCCCTGGGCGGGATCCTCCTGCTCGCGCTGGTCCTGCGCCTGTGGGGGACCAAGACCGGGCTGCCGTACGTCTACAACGTCGACGAGGGGGCGCACTTCGTGCCGCGGGCCGTGGGGATGTTCGACCACAACTACGACCCCGATTACTTCATCAACCCGCCGGCGCTGACGTACCTCTTCCACGTCCTGTTCTGGCTGCGCTGGGGCGGGGACCACACGCGTGAGCTGGTGGCGACGGACTCGACGGCGGTGTTCCTGTTCGCCCGCATCACGGTCGCCGTGCTGGGGACGATCTCGGTCGGGCTGGTCGCCTGGGCCGCGGTGCGGCTCTTCGACCGCCGCGTCGCCCTCGTCGCCGCCGCACTGCTGGGGGTCGCCTTCCTCCCGGTCCACTACGCCCACTTCGCGCTCAACGACGCGGCGCTGCTGGTCGGCGTGTGCCTGTCGCTGGCGGGCTCGGCGGGCGTCCTGCGGGACGGCAACCGCAACGACTACCTGGTCGCCGGCGCCGGCCTCGGCCTGGCCATCGCCACCAAGTACACGGCGGGGATCATGCTGGTCCCGCTGCTCGCGGCCGCGCTCCTCTCGTACCGGACGCGGCAGGAGCGGATGGTCGGCGTCGCCGTGGCCGGGGTGCTCACCGTCGTCGTCTTCCTCGTCCTCAACCCGTACGCGCTGCTGAGCTTCCACGAGTTCCGCAGCGGGCTCAGCGAGCAGTCGTCGGCGTCGTCGGACGACTTCGGCAAGCTCGGCCTGCCCGCCACGCGCGGCCTCACCTACTACGCGCGCACGCTGCTGTGGGGACTGGGGGTGATCCCGCTGGTCGTCGCCGTCGTGGCCGGGATGGCGCTGTGGCTGCGGCGCTACCGCACGGCGATGCTGCTGCTGCCCGCGCCGATCCTGTTCTTCGTCTTCATGGGCTCCCAGGACCGCTTCTTCGCGCGCTGGTCGATGCCCGCGTACCCGTTCATCGTCCTGATCGCGGCCTGGGGCGCGGTCGCGGCCTTCGACCGGCTGCGGCGCGTCCGTGACCTGCCCCCACCCGCCCGGGTGGCGCTGGCGGCGATCGTCCTCGGCCTCCAGGGCTTCGTCTACGTCATCCACAACGACGTCGTGCTCGCCCGCGCGGACACGCGGGAGGACGCGCGCAAGTGGATGGTCGAGCACATCCCGGCCGGCGCCAAGGTGGTCATCGAGCCGATGGCGCCCGACGCCTGGGGGGATCGCTGGGTCAAGCGCGCGGTGTCGCACTTCCGCATCACCCCCGACGGCAGGAAGGCGCTCATCCGCAAGCGCATCAAGCTCGAGGACTACGAGCGCACGCTGCGGCCCGACCTGATCGGCTCCTACCTGCGCGGCGGCTACTGCTGGGTGGTGACGGGATCGATCCTCTACGGCCGTCCGCTGGTCACGCCCGGCCGCGCGCCCTACGCGATCAAGTACTACCGGGCGCTGGGCCGGCAGGGGGACGTCGTCTTCAGCGTCTCGCCGCTGGCCAAGAACGCCGACGAGCCGGCCTTCTCCTTCGACGACTCCTACAACTACCGCCCGCTCGGCTACCGCCGCCCCGGACCACGCGTGGTCATCTACCGCCTCCACGGCGGCCGCTGCACATAAAGGGGTCAGGTCCCGGCATCGGACACGTGTCCGATGCCGGGACCTGACCCCTTTAGGATCTCGCGGGCCGGCGCCAGCGAACGCCTAATCTTTTCGTCCTTGGCAACGATCCTCGAGACCGACACCGTGCACCTGGCCCGAGCGATCGAGATCGCCGAGCGCGGGCGCTCCGCGGTCAGCCCGAATCCCATGGTCGGGGCGGTCCTCGTCCGCGACGGGCAGGTGCTCGGCGAGGGCTGGCACCACGCGGTCGGCCAGCCGCACGCCGAGCGCGAGGCGCTGCGTGCGTGCACCACCGATCCCGCCGGCGCCACGCTCTACGTCTCGCTCGAACCGTGCGCCCACCACGGCCGCACCCCGCCGTGCACGGACGCGATCGTCGAGGCCGGCATCGCCCGCGTGGTGATCGCCAGCGACGACCCCAGCGAGCACGCCTCCGGCCGCGGCCTCGGCGTCCTGCGCGACGAGGGCATCGACGTCGTGATGGCCGACGGCGCGCTGGCCACGACGGCGCGCCTGCTCAACCAGCCCTTCCGCAAGCACGCCCGCACCGGCCGCCCGCACGTCCTGTTCAAGTCTGCCATGACGCTCGACGGCAAGGTGGCGACGCGCACGGGCGACTCCAAGTGGATCTCCGGCGAGTCATCGCGGGCGCGCGCGCACGAGTGGCGTGCCGAGCGCGACGCCGTCATCGTCGGCATCGGCACCGCCCTGGCCGACGACCCGCAGCTGACCGCGCGGATCGCCGGCGTCGAGCGCCAGCCGCGGCGGGTGGTGTTCGACTCGGAGGGCCGGCTGCCGCTGGACTCACGGCTCGTCCGCGGCGCACACGAGGTGCCGCTGACGGTCGTGGTCGGCCGCGCCGCCCCGCGCACCGCCACCGACGCGCTGGAGATCGCCGGCGCCGACGTCATCGTCGCCACGGGCCAGAACGAGCCCACCCGGGTGCGCTCGGCGCTCGACCAGCTCGGCGCCACCGGCATCACCTCCGTCCTGCTCGAGGGCGGCCCGCACCTGGCCGGCGCCTTCCTCGACGCGGGGGAGGTCGACCAGCTGGCGCTGTTCATCGCGCCCGTCCTGCTCGGCGGCTCGGCCGCACGCGACCCGCTGGAGGGGGAGGGCGTCGAGCTCATCTCCGAAGCTGTGCGCGCCCTCACCCTGGAGACCGAGGCGATCGGCGACGATGTGCTCATCTGCGCACGCATCCGGGAGTGGTGATGTTCACGGGACTGGTCATGGATCTGGGTGAGGTCGGCACGGTCGAGCAGACCGGGGACGGCGTGCGGCTGTCCGTACGCACCGTGCTCACCTCGGAGGTCTCGCCGGGGGACTCCGTGGCCATCAACGGCGTGTGCCTGACCGCGACCACCGTCGACGACGGCGCCTTCACCGCCGACGTGATGAACGAGACGCTGGACCGCTCGTCGCTGGGCGGCGCCGGCACGGGCGCGCGCGTCAACGTCGAGCTGCCGCTGCGGCCCAGCGACCGGCTCGGCGGTCACGTCGTCCAGGGCCACGTCGACGCCGTCGGCCGGGTGGCGCGGGTGGAGACGGACGGGTTCGCCCGGCGCGTGCGCATCGAGGCCGACGACCTGCGCTACCTCGTCGAGAAGGGCTCCGTCGCCATCGACGGCGTGTCGCTCACGGTCGCGTCGCTGGATGACGATGGCTTCGAGGTGTCCCTGATCCCCGAGACGCTGGAACGGACGAACCTGGGCGCGGCCGTGCCGGGCGCGGTCGTCAACCTGGAGTTCGACGTGCTGGCGAAGTACGTGGAGAGGCTGGTGAACCGATGAGCGTGGAGCCGCGTGTGTTCGCGTCGATCGAGGACGCGATCGCCGACATCCAGGCGGGCCGCATGGTCGTCGTCTGCGACGACGAGGATCGCGAGAACGAGGGCGACCTGGTCCTCGCTGCGCAGTTCGCGACGCCCAACAGCATCAACTTCATGGCCAGGGAGGCGCGCGGGCTGATCTGCCTGGCGCTGACCCCCGAGCGCTGCGACGAGCTCGGCCTGGACCTCATGGCCGCCAAGAACGAGGACCCGCTGAAGACCGCCTTCACGGTGTCCATCGACGCGCGCGAAGGGACGACGACCGGGATCTCCCCGGCCGAGCGCGCGCACACGATCCAGGTCGCCATCGCGGCGTCCACCCGTCCGGAGGACCTCAGCCGCCCCGGCCACATGTTCCCGCTCAAGGCCAAGGAGGGCGGCGTGCTGGAGCGCGTCGGCCACACGGAGGCCGCGGTCGACCTCGCCCGCCTGGCCGGCCTGTCCCCGGCCGGCGTCATCTGCGAGATCACCAACGACGAGGGGACGATGGCGCGGCTGCCCGACCTCGTCGAGTACAGCCGCCGCCACAACATCAAGCTCATCACGATCGCCGACCTGGTCGAGTACCGCCGCCGCCACGACAAGCTCATCGAGCGCGTGGTGGAGACCAAGCTGCCGACCGTCTACGGGGAGTTCGCCGCCGTCGGCTACCGCTCGCTGGTCGACGACAAGCACCACGTGGCGATGGTCAAGGGCGACGTGTCGGGCAAGTCCGACGTGCTCGTCCGCGTGCACTCCGAGTGCCTCACCGGCGACGTCTTCCACTCCCTGCGCTGCGACTGCGGCGAGCAGCTCGAGTCCGCGCTGGCCCAGATCGAGCGCGAGGGCGCCGGCGTCCTGCTCTACCTCGCGCAGGAGGGCCGCGGCATCGGCCTGCTCAACAAGCTGCGCGCCTACAACCTGCAGGACGACGGGTTCGACACCGTGGACGCCAACCTGGAGCTCGGCCTGCCCGTCGACCTGCGCGACTACGGGATCGGAGCGCAGATCCTCACCGACCTCGGGCTGACCTCGATTCGCATCCTCACCAACAACCCCAAGAAGATCAAGGGGCTGGAGGGGTACGGGCTCAGCGTGAGCGAGCAGGTGCCGATCGTCCACGCGCCCAACCCGCACAACGAGCGCTACCTGGCCGCCAAGCGGGACCGCCTCGGCCACACGATCCACCACCAGGCCCTCCCCCTCGACGAGGAGATGATCGCCGAGGAGCACCGCGAGGATGGCTAGAGGGGGTGCCGAGGACGAAGCGCCTGAGCCCGAGGTGTCCGAGGCGGGGCCCCCTGGCCGTTACGCGCTCGTCGTCGCGCGGTTCTACGACGATCTCGCGCAGCGGCTGGAGACGGGGGCACGGCGGGCACTGGGGGAGGACGCCGAGGTCGACGTCTTCGACGTCCCCGGCGCCTTCGAGCTGCCCGTCGCCGCCAAGCACTGCGCGGAGTCCGGCCGCTACGAGGGGGTCATCTGCCTCGGGGCGGTGATCCGCGGGGAGACCGACCACTACGACTACGTGTGCGGCGAGGCGGCTCGCGGCATCGGCGAGGTCGCGCTGTCCACCGGGGTGCCGTGCGGCTTCGGCGTCCTCACCTGCGACGACTACGACCAGGCCCTGGCCCGGTCGGGCGAGGGCAAGCGCGACTCCGGCGCCCACGCCGCCGAGGCCGTCCTGGCGGTGGGCCGCATCCGAGCGGCGCTCGCCTAGTCGCGCTTGGCGGACGCCAGCGCCCAGGCGATGAAGCCGACCTGCACCGGGAGGCGGGCCCACAGCGCCGGCTTGCCGCCCGGGACGTCCTTGAAGTCGTCCGCGTTGAGCAGCATGTTCACGTTGGCCGGGAAGACCCCGACCATCGTGGCGGTCTCGAACCAGCCGCCGAAGCGCCGGACCTTCGGGTCGGGATGCAGGAGCGCGGCGCCGCCCACCATCTCGGCGACACCCGACGCATAGACCAGCTCGCGGTGCAGCGGCAGCCAGCGCGGCATGATCCGCATGTACACCTTGGGCACGACGAAGTGGAGGAGACCGGCTCCGATGTAGAACGGACCGGCGGCGGCGAGGAGGCGGCGCATTGGCCGGACCCTACTTCGCTGCTACTAGACTTGCCCATCGCCTATGGCTCGCGTATGTCACAGCTGCGGGAAGGGTCCTGCCTTCGGTCAGAGCCGGTCCCACTCGATGGTCGCCACGAAGCGTCGCTTCGACCCGAACCTGCAGAAGGTCCGGATCGTCGAGAAGGGCGCTCCGAAGCGCGCCTACGTGTGCACGCGCTGCCTCAAGGCCGGCAAGGTCACCAAGGCTCGCTAGCCGGCGCTGCGATGTCGCAGCCGCTCGATCCCAGCCTGGTCCGCTTCGCCGCTGTGGTGCAGGGCGCGCTGGCCGCGCTCGAGTCCCGCCGGCAGGAGATCAACGACCTCAACGTCTTCCCGGTCGCCGACGGGGACACGGGGGACAACATGGCCCTGACCCTGCGCGCCGTCGTCGAGGAGCTCGGCCGCCTGGGGGACCAGGAGGTGCCGCTGGACGAGATCGGCCGCGCGCAGATCGTCGCGTCCGTGGCTCGCGCGGCACTGCTGGGCGCACGCGGCAACTCGGGCGTGATCCTGTCCCAGCTGGTGCGTGGCGCCGCCGAGGAGCTCATCTCCCGCCCGGGGGAGCTGGTCGACCCCGTGCTGGTCGCCGCCGCCCTGGCCCGCGCCGCCGAGCGCGCCTACGCCTCCGTGCGCGAGCCCGCCGAGGGCACGATCCTCACCGTCGCCCGCGAGATGGCGACGCGGATGACGTCCGAGCTCGCGCACATGCCGCGCGACGAGCAGCGGCTGATGGACACGGGGGACGCCGAGCTCCAGAACCGGCTGATCGCCAACATCCTCACGAGCGCGCTGGAGACGGGCGAGGCGTCGCTCAAGCGCGGCCCGGAGCTGCTGCCGATCCTGCGCCAGGCCGGCGTCGTCGACGCGGGCGCCTACGGCCTGCTCGTCGTCCTCACCGGCTGCCTGTCCGTCCTGCGGCACGACGAGGCGCCGGTCCTCGCCCACCACGCGCCGGCCAAGATCTCCCACCCGCAGCACGCGTCCTCCACCTACCGCTACTGCACCAACTTCGCGGTCATCGGCGCCGACCTGTCGAACTCCTACTTCATCCCGCTGCTCGAGCAGATCGGGGACTCCGTGCTGGTCGTCGGTGACCAGGCCACGCTGAAGGTCCACGTCCACACGGACGACCCCGAGCGCGCGACGGCGATCTTCGCCGAGCACGGCGCGGTCTCCCGCCTCGACGTGGCCGACATGCGCGAGCAGGTCGTCGCCCGCGCCGAGCGCCTGGCCGCGAACTCGCCAGACGTGTGCGGCGTGCTCGCGGTCGTCTCCGGGGACGGGATGGCGGAGATGTTCCGCTCCGTCGGTGCCACCCCGCTCGACGGCGGGCCGACGCTGAACCCGTCGACCTACGAGCTGCTGGCCGGCGTCCACTCCGTGCCCGCCGAGGAGGTCGTCGTGCTGCCCAACTCCGGCAACGTGCGCATGGCCGCCGACCGCGCCGCCGAGCTGTCGGACAAGATCGTCTACGTCGTCGGCTCGCGCTCCCAGCAGGCCGGCCTCGTCGCCGCCGTCGCGCTCGAGCGCGGCCGTACCGCCGCCGAGAACGCCGCCGCCATGACCGAGGCGCTGGAGGCGGTGCGCACCGGCGCCGTCACCGAGGCCGCCCGCGACGACGGCGAGCACCGCTTCCGCGCCGGCGAGGCGATCGGCTTCGTCGACGAGCAGCTCGTCGCCTGGGGGGACCCGCAGGAGACGCTGCGCTCCGTGCTCGCCTCGCTGGGCACCGAGGCCGAGCTGCTGACCCTCATCGCCGGCCCCAGCGCCCCGCTCGGCGAGGCGGAGATCGCCCCGCTGGTCCCCGACGGGGTCGAGTTCGAGCTGTCCGAGGGCGGCCAGCCGTCCTACTGGTGGCTCGTCGCCGCCGAGTAGGAGACCCGCCGGACCGCCCGCGACAATGAGGCCGTGGGTCCCACCGCCTTCGCCACATCCTCCCCCCTCTTCGCCAGACCGGACACGGCGGGCGCACCGCGGCCGTCGGAGCTTGACGAGCCGACGCCCTCGCGCGGGAAGAAGGCGGATGCCGCCATGGAGGTGCTCGGCATCGACACGATCGGCGGGCTGCTGCACCACTTGCCCCGCGGCCGCCGGGAGGCGCAGACGATCGCGTCGCTGACCAGCGAGGACACGAGCACGGTGGTCGTGGAGGTGCGGTCGATCACCAGCCGGCCGGTGCGCCGGCGCGGGATGAAGCCGCTGGTGACCGCGGTGGTGAGCGACGGGACCGGCACGATCGAGGCGACCTTCTTCAACCAGCCCTGGCTGGCCAACCGCTACAAGCCGGGGACGAAGCTGATCCTCACCGGCAAGTTCCAGGCCCAGAACCGCTTCCGGGTCTCCGGTCACGCGCTCACGCAGGGGGACGTCGGCGCCGAGGTGGCGACCTACCCGGCCACGGACGGGCTGACCAGCGACCAGATCCTCGAGCTGGTCCGCGAGCACCGCGCCCAGATCGCCCACGTGATCGAGCCGCTGCCGGCTCGCCTGCGCACGGCGGAGCGTCTGCCCGACCTCGGCGCCGCCGTCGACGCCGCGCACTTCGGCGACCAGGAGCCGGGTCGACGGCGCCTCGCCTTCGACGAGCTCCTGCTCACCCAGCTCGCCTTCCTCAAGCGACGGGCACTGAGGCGGAGCAGCGCCCGATCCCTTCCCCTCGGTGCAGAAGGGGCCCTGAGCCGGGCCTGGAGCGCGGGGCTGCCGTTCACTCTCACCGAGGACCAGGCGAAGGCAATGGCCACCATCGACGAGGACCTCGCCTCCGAGCGCCCGATGCAGCGGCTGCTGATGGGGGAGGTCGGGTCGGGCAAGACCGTCGTCGCGCTCCACGCCATGCTGCGCGCGGTTGAGAACGGCGCCCAGGCGGCGCTGATGGCCCCGACCGAGACGCTGGCCGAGCAGCACTTCGCCACCCTCCAGCGGCTGCTCCCGCACGCGATGGTGTCGGTCGCGCTGCTCACCGGGTCGACGCCCGGCAAGCGCCGGACCGAGCTGCTGGCCCGGCTGGCCAGCGGCGAGCTGCACCTGCTGGTCGGCACCCACGCCGTCATCGAGGAGCCGGTCGAGTTCGATCGCCTCGCCGTCGCCGTGGTCGACGAGCAGCACCGCTTCGGCGTCAACCAGCGCCGCGCGCTGGACCGCAAGGGACCGCCCGGCCTGGTCCCGCACGTCCTGCACATGACCGCGACGCCGATCCCCCGCACCCAGGCGCTGACCGCCTACGGGGACCTGGACACGACGATCCTCAAGGAGCTGCCCGCCAACCGGCAGCCGATCGAGACCCACCTGGCCAACACGGAGGCTGAGCGCGCACGGGCGTACGCGCGCATCGAGGAGGAGCTCGACGCCGGCCGCCAGGCGTTCGTCGTCTGCCCGCTGGTCGAGGCCAGCGAGGCGCTGGAGGCGCGGGCGGCGACGGTCGAGTACGAGCGCCTGCAGCGCGACGTCTTCCCCGAGCGAAGGCTCGTCCTCCTCCACGGGCGCATGACCCCGCGCGAGAAGCAGGCGGCGATGCTCGCCTTCGCGGCCGGGGGGGCCGACGTGCTGGTGGCGACGACGGTGATCGAGGTCGGCATCGACGTCCCCAACGCGACGGTGATGGTGGTGGAGGACGCCGAGCGCTTCGGTATCAGCCAGCTGCACCAGCTGCGGGGGCGCGTCGGGCGCGGCGAGCACCCGAGCCTGTGCCTCCTGTTCGGCGCCAAGGAGTCCCGTCGCCTGCGGGCCCTCGAACGGCACTCCGACGGGTTCCGGCTCGCCGAGATCGACCTCGAGCTGCGCGGGGAGGGGGAGCTGGTCGGGGTCCGCCAGTCCGGGGCAGGGACGTTCCGCTTCGCGCAGCTGCCCGACGACGCGCCGCTGCTCGAGCGCGCCCGCGAGCACGCCAAGGCGATCGCGGACGCCGATCCCGACCTGGCCGAGCCCGAGCACGCCCTGCTCGCCGTCGCCTTCGCGCGTGCCTTCGGGGCCGAGGCGCTCCAGCCGATCCCCGCCTGAGCGATGCGGGTAGGGGCAACCGCATGGCACGACAGACGATCAGGCGCCACGGCGACCGCTGGGCGCTCTACGAGGACGACGACGACATGCCCCGGGCGGAGTACGGAACCCGCGAGGAGGCCGAGCTGGCCGCCGGCGACGGCGTCGAGGTCGACGACACGCCCCGCGACGAGAACCTCGGCGGGGGCGCCGTCGGCGACGAGGACGATCGCGTCCGCAACCGCGACGCCGGCATCGACCAGCGCACGGGCGGCGCCGGCTCCAACGAGAACGCGACCCAGGAGCCCCAGGGCGGGCTGTAGCCACACCGAACCCACCCAGAAGTCGAACGATCCAACCTTTGGGTGGGTTCGGCGGTGAGGATCATCGCCGGCGAGTGGAGGGGGCGGCCGCTGAAGGCGCCGAAGGGCGCGCGGCCGACGGCCGACCGCGTCAAGGAGGCGCTGTTCTCCATCCTCGGCGACCGGGTCCCCGGCGCGCGCGTCCTCGACCTGTTCGCCGGCTCGGGCGCCCTGGGGATCGAGGCGCTCAGCCGGGGCGCCGCGCAGGCGACGTTCGTCGACGACGACGCGCAGGCGATCGCCAGGTTGCGGGCCAACCTCCCGGAGGCCGATCGGGCGGTGATCGCCCGCCGTTCGGCCACCGCGTTCCTGCGCGAGGCCCGCGGTCAATACGATCTCGTCTTCCTCGACCCGCCGTACCGGCTGGCGCCGCGGCTGGGACCCGAGCTGTCGGGGCCCGTGACCGCCGTGCTCGCCCCCGCCGGGTTGGCGATCAGCGAGAGCGACCGCCGCCACCCCCTCGACCTATCCCCCGGCCTCGCCACCCAAGACGAGCGCCGCTACGGAGACACCCTGATCCGACTCCATGCCCCCCACTGAGCACCGCATCGCCGTCTGTCCCGGGACCTACGACCCGGTCACCCTCGGTCACCTCGACGTGATCGGCCGCGCCTCCAAGCTCTTCGACGAGATCATCGTCGCGGTCGTCAACGCCTCCGTGCGCAAGAGCAAGGCGCTGTTCGGCATCGAGGACCGGATCGGCTTCATCGAGGAGGGGACCAAGCACCTCGACAACGTGCGCGTGGAGCCGTTCGACGTCCTCGTCGTCGAGTTCGCGCGGCGCAACGAGGCGGTCGCGATCGTCAAGGGCCTGCGCGCGATCTCCGACTTCGAGTACGAGGTCGAGATGGCGCAGCTCAACCGCCTCCAGGACGCGACCGTGGAGTCGGTCTTCATCATGGCCAGTCCCCAGTACAGTTTCCTCTCGTCGAGCGGCGTGAAGGAGCTCGCGATCTTCGGGGCGGACATCTCGGAGCTCGTGCCGGCCCATGTGGTCGATCCGTTGAAGGAAGCCCTCGCCCGCTGACGAACTGAACCGAACGCCATGGACGTCCTCGTTCTCATTGACAAGCTCGACGACCTGATCCACAACGCGAAGCGCACGATGCTTCCCGGGTCCGATCAGGTGCGCCTCGACCGAGAGGAGGTCTACGACATCCTCGATCAGATGCGGGCCACCATCCCCGAGGAGATCAAGCAGGCCCGCTGGATCGTCAAGGAGCGCCAGGAGATGCTCGCCGAGGCCAAGCGCGAGGCCGAGCGCATCGTCAAGGAAGCCCGCGACAAGCAGGACCAGCTGATCTCGCAGGAGGAGGTCGTCAAGCAGGCCGAGCGCTCCGCGGACGACATCATCGAGGATGCCCGCGGTCGGGAGCGCGAGATCCGCCTCGGCGCCGAGGACTACGCCGACGAGATCCTCAACACCCTCGAGGTCAACCTCTCGAAGTTCATCGCGGCCGTGCAGCGCGGGCGCGAGCGGCTGCAGGGCAAGGACGAGCCCGTCGAAGCCGGGCGCTGAGCCTGCGCGTCGTCACCCACGACGGGTCCTTCCACGCCGACGAGGTCTTCGCGGTCGCCGCGCTGACGCTGCTCGGCGAACCGCTCGAGATCGTCCGGACCCGGGATCGCGGTGAGGTCGACGCCGCCGACCTGCGCGTGGACGTCGGCTTCCGCGACGACCCCGCCACCGGCGACTTCGACCACCATCAGCGCGACTTCGCCCGCGAGCGCGCCAACGGCATCCGCTACGCCTCCTTCGGTCTGATCTGGCGGGCGTTCGGCGCCCGCGTCTGCCATGGAGACCAGGCGGTCGCCGACGCGGTCGACCTGACCCTCGTCGCGCCGGTCGACGCCAACGACACCGGGCAGCAGCTCAGCCGCGCCCTGATCGAGGGCGTGCGCCCCGTCAGCGTCAACGGCATCGTCGGCGCCTTCAACGCCCACTGGGACGAGGACCCGACGCCGGGGCTGGAGCGCGAGCGCTTCGACGCCGCCGTCGTCCTCGCCGCGGGCATCCTCGCTCGCGAGATCGCCTCCGCCGCCGCCGGGCTGCGCGCGGTGCGCATCGTCCGGGAGGCCATCGCCGCCGCCACGGACCCGCGCGTGGTCGAGCTCCCGGTCAACGCGCCGTGGAAGTCCGTGCTGGTCCCAGAGGCGCCCGACGCTCTCTACGTGATCTACCCCAAGCGGCAGGGCTTCGGCCTCGAGGCGGTCCCGCGCGAGCTCGGGGCCTTCGTCAACCGCCGCGACCTGCCGGCCGCCTGGGCCGGCCTCGAGAACGAGGACCTCGTCGCCGCCACCGGCGTCGTGGACGCCCTCTTCTGCCACGCCAAGCGCTTCCTCGTCGTCGCCCGCACCCGCCCGGCGATCGAACAGCTGGCGATGCTGGCGCTCGCCGATTGAGCTAGAGGAGCGGCTGCTGCACCGGCGCGTCGTCGCCGTCGGCGGCGGCGACCATGCGGTCGATCTCGCGCAGGTGGTTGCGCACGAGCGCGCCCATCCCCTCGACGATCTTGCGCGCGTCGGCGATGTTGTTGGTGGCCGCGGTCAGCTGTGCCTTGACCCGGCGCTCGTCCTCCAGGGCGCCGAGCGCGCGCTCGACCTCCGCGCGCAGCGCGGGCCCGTCGAGGCCCTCGGCGTCCCGGCGGGAGAGCAGCACCCGCGCGCGGGCGAGCGCGTAGGCGACCTCCAGGCCCAGGCGGGAGCGGTCGGCGGGGTCGTAGACCACGAACAGCTTGTCGCCGTTGACCTCGCGCAGGGGCACCGTGCGGGCCGGGAGCTGCTCCTCGGACGGGACGACCCAGAGGCCGAAGGCCGCGTCGCGCTGGGCCATCGCCTCGTCGAGGTACTCCAGCGCGGCCTTGCGACTGGTCTGGGAGTGCTTGGCCTCGACGACGATGCGCGCGCAGACGGGACCGCCGCAGCCGTCGAGACCGACCACGACGTCCCCCTTTCGCCCCCCGAAGCCGGCCTCGTCGCCGACGGACTCGGCCAGGTCGCCGTGGGCGCCGGCGATCGCGTCGACCGCCTCGAACACCGCCTCCTCGTAGGGGCGGCCCTTGGCGGTCGACAGCGCGTGCTCCGCCGCCACCTCCGTGTCCTTCTCACGATCGGCGTGCAGGCGGGCGACCTCCGAGCGCAGCTCGACGACCTGCTCGCGCATGGCGACCAGCTCGCCGACCTGCTGCTGGTTGACCCGGATGACGCCGGCCTTGAAGTCCGCCAGCGGGTTGGACGCGTCCGAGGAGGAGAACTGGCGCACGAGCTGCTCGCGGCCGGCGCGGGTGGCCTCGTCGACGGTGGCGCGGATGCGGTGCTGGACGGCGACGGAGGACTCGTCACCGAACAGGCGGGCCAGCTCCCGGGCGAGCGCGCCCGACTCGCCGAAGGCGGCATCGAAGCGGGCCGCGAACGTGTCCGCCAGCTCGCCCACGCGGGCGGACAGCGCGGCGTCGGCGGCTGCCGTTGACTTCTCGAGGTCGGCGCGGAACAGCTCCACGGTCGCGCCGGCCTGCTCGCGATCCAGCACGCGGGCGCCCGTCTCGATCACCCGCAGCAGCGTCTCGACCGGCGACTCCGAGCCGCGGATCAGCTCGACGGCGCGCTCGTCGGCGACCACGAGGCCGTCGACGACCAGCCGGTCGTTGACCACGGTGACGTGCGGGGGGCGGAGGGCGGCGGCGGCTTCCATGACAGACGAAGTCGCACGCTACGCCCCCTACCTGACGGAAAAGTCGCCGGGCGCCTCGTCCGCGTCGCTCACGTCGACCGAATCCACCTCGGCGTCGGGCGGGCCCGACCGGCAGTAGTCGACCACGGCGTCCACGTCCTCGCCGGGACCGCTGAAGACCGCCTCGACCGTCCCGTCGTCGCGGTTGCGCACCCAGCCGCCCAGCCCCCGCGACTGCGCCTCCCGGCTCACGCTGTCGCGGAAGAAGACGCCCTGCACCTTGCCGTGCACCACGACGCGTTTAGCCATGGCGATTACCTTCCCGGGCATGGCCCGCCACGAACTCGAGCTGGCGCTGGCCGAGGGCGGGAGCATCGCGCAGATCCGGCGCCTGCTGCGCGCCGAGCTGGACCGCAGCACGCGTGAGCTCAGGCTCCCGCGCGCGGGATACGGAGCGCCGGTCACGGTCGCGTTCGCGCCGGGGCTGTACGCGGCGGTGCCGGCCGGGCGCGCCGTCGCCGAGGCCGCCGAGCAGGCCCTGCGGGAGGCCGGGGACGGGGGCGAGCTGATGGCCGGCGAGGGCGTCCTGCACCTGCCCGGTGACGACGCCGAGCTCGCCGCGCTGGCCTTCGACGAGGCGATCGCCGGCGTCGACCGGCTGCGTGCCCGCGCCCTCGTCGTCCCCGACGGCGTCATCGAGCCGGGCGAGCTGCGTCCCGTCCTGGCCGCGACCGCCGCCAGCGGCGTCCCCGGCGCCCACGACGACCCCGACCCCGCCCGGCGCGTGGCCCGCCGCATCCTCCAGCGCCTCAGCGGCATGGGCAAGTGGGGCGGCTACCACACGGAGTTCGCGCACCTCGCCCGCGGCTTCGAGGGCAACGACCGGGCGCTCGCCCTGGAGGTGGGCGAGGCGCTGCTCCAATCCGGCCTGCTGTCGGAGAAGCCGAGCGTCGGCCAGCGCCACGTCTTCCTCAATCCGCGCCGCAAGGGGGACATCGAGCGCCTGATCGCCGAGGCGCAGATTCCCGGTGATCTGGTGTTGCCATCCGGTTAGGTGGGAACATGCCGGATATGCCGTCGCTCCCGGGTCAGGTCTCCAGCAAGCTGTTCCTCCTGAAGACGCTGGCCGGTGCCGGCATCCTGCAGCCGACCTGGCCCGACCGGCTCGTGTCGGCCGCGAACGCGCTGATCCGCTTCGGGCCGACGCCCGCGGCCGGCTACCAGGCCGCCGCTGCACGCTTCCCGGACGACGTCGCGATCATCGACGAGGCCGGCACCATCACCTTCCGGGAGGTCCACGAGCGCTCCAACGCGATCGCCAACGCGCTCTCGGACGAGGGTGTCAACGAGGGCGACAACGTCGGGCTGATGATGCGCAACCACCGCGGCTTCGTGGAGGCGATCGTGGCCTGCTCGAAGCTCGGCGCCAACGCGATGTTCCTCAACACGGCCTTCTCCGGGCCCCAGCTCACGGAGGTCTGCGCGCGGGAGAAGCCCAAGGCGCTCATCTACGACGAGGAGTTCGCCGAGGTCCTGCACGACGCCAGCCGGCGGCGGCTGCGCTTCATCGGCTGGGCCGATCCGGAGCCCGAGCGCTCCCGCAACGACCGGACCCTCGACGAGGTCGTGGAGGGGGGAGACCGCTCCGGCGTCCTCGCCCCGTCCGCGCCGGGCAAGGCGATCATCCTCACCTCGGGGACCACCGGCACGCCAAAGGGCGCGTCGCGCTCGCAGCCCAAGTCGCTGGACCCGGCCGCCGCGCTGCTGGACCGCATCCCGCTCAAGGCACGGGAGAAGACGATGATCGCGGCGCCGCTCTTCCACGCCTGGGGCTTCGCGCACTTCACGCTGGGGATGGGCCTGTCGTCGACGCTCGTGCTCAAGCGCAAGTTCGACCCCGAGGCGACGCTGTCGCTGACCGCCCGCCACGAGTGCACCGCGCTCGTCGCCGTCCCGGTGATGCTCCAGCGCATCCTCGCCCTCGAGGACGAGGTTCTGCACAACTACGACCTCGGCAAGCTGCGGGTCGTGCCGGTGAGCGGCTCCGCGCTGCCCGGCGCGATCTCCGAGCGCTGGATGGACCTGTTCGGGGAGAACCTCTACAACCTCTACGGGTCCACGGAGGTCGCCTGGGCCACGATCGCCACGCCGGAGGACCTGCGCGCGGCGCCCGGCACCGCCGGCCGCATCCCGCGCGGGACCGTCGTCCGCGTCTATGACGACGACGACCAGCCGATCGAGACGCCCAACGTCACCGGCCGCATCTTCGTCGGCAACGACATGCAGATGGAGGGTTACACGGGCGGCGGCGGCAAGGACGCGATCGACGGGCTGATGTCGAGCGGGGACGTCGGCCACTTCGACGGCGAGGGCCGGCTGTTCATCGACGGCCGCGACGACGACATGATCGTCAGCGGCGGCGAGAACGTCTTCCCGCAGGAGGTCGAGGAGCTGCTCCAGCACCACGCCGCCGTCGAGGAGGTGGCCGTCTTCGGCGTCGACGACGAGCAGTTCGGCCAGCGCCTGAAGGCCGTCGTGGTCAAGAAGAAGGGCAAGGCCCTGACCGAGAAGCAGGTCAAGGACCACGTCAAGTCCAACCTGAGCGGCTACAAGGTCCCGCGCGAGGTCGAGTTCATCTCCGAGCTGCCGCGCAACGCGACCGGCAAGGTGCTCAAGCGGGAGCTCCAGGAGGACAACGACGATTAGCCTGGGGGGCATGGCCCCCCGCGCCGACGTCTTCGAGCTCGAGCCCCTGGCCCTGCGCTCGGGGGAGGGCCGCCGGTTCGAGCTCCAGGTCGCTCCGGGGGACCTCCAGTACGGCGGTCAGCGCTACGCCGTCACCCCGCCGGTGGTCGACGCGGTGCTCGACATCTCGCGCACCACGCACTCGGGCTACGCGCTGCGGCTGCGCTTCTCCGTCGCCCTGGAGGGACCCTGCATGCGCTGCCTGGAGCCGGCCGCGCCGGTGCTCGACGTCGACGCGCGCGAGGTCAACGTGCCCGGGGCGGCGGAGGAGCTGACCTCGCCCTACCTCGACGACGCGGGCGACCTCGACGTGGCCGGCTGGGCGCGCGACGCGCTCGTCCTCGCCGTCCCCGACCAGATCCTGTGCCGGCCCGACTGCGCCGGCTTGTGCCCGGAGTGCGGCGCGAACCTCAACGAGTGGGTTGGGCGGGGACAGGTACACGCCCACGAGCGCGAGCCGGACCCCCGCTGGGCGGCGCTCCGGGATCTCAAGCTCTAGGGGTGCCGGAGGTGACCCAGATGTCGCTGCGGCCGCGAGATCGTAAGAGGTCACCGCAGGCGGGCCCCCGAGCGATCTCCGCTACTCTCCTCTCGCTCATGGCCGTCCCCAAGCAGAAGCAGTCGCACTCCCGCACGACCAAGCGCCGCTCGACCCACAAGGTCGCCGCGCAGGCCGTCAACGCGTGCCCGCACTGCCACGAGCCGCGCCGCCCGCACCGCGTGTGCGGCAACTGCGGTTACTACCGGGGCCGTGAGGTCGTCGCGCTCGCGCACGACCACGGTCACGACCACGATCATTAGCTAGAGCCGCGGCGTGGCCGCGACCGTCACGATCGCGCTGGACGCGAACGGGTCCGACCACGGGCCCGGCGAAGTCGCGCGCGGCGCCGCCCGCGCGGTCGAGCGCGACCCGTCGCTGCGCGTCGTCCTGTTCGGGCCGGCCGGTGAGATGGAGGCGGTCGACGGCGTCTCGGTGGTGGACGCGCCCGTGTCCGTGGCCAAGGCCGCCGATCCGGTCGCGGCGGTCCGCGAGCAGCGCGACGCCTCCATCGTCCAGGCGGTCCAGGCGGTCGCCGACGGGGACGCCGACGCGCTGGTCAGCGGCGGGTCCACGGCCGCGGCGCTGGCGGCCGGCGTCTTTCGCATCAAGCGCGCCCGCGGCGTCCACCGCCCCGCGCTGGCGCTCATGCTGCCCGTCCCCGAGCACCCGTTCCTGCTGCTCGACGCCGGTGCCAACGTCGACGTCCGCCCCGAGCACCTCGTCCAGTTCGCCCACATGGGCGCCGCCTTCATGTCCGCGGTCAACGGCATCGAGCGCCCGCGGGTGGCGCTGCTCTCCAACGGGACCGAGTCGGTCAAGGGGACGGAGGCGGTGCTGGCCGCCCACGAGCGCCTGCGGGACATGCCCGGCTTCATCGGCAACGTCGAGGGCTTCACGGTCGCCGCGGGGGAGGCCGACGTCGTGGTCACGGACGGCTTCACCGGCAACGTGATGCTCAAGACGATGGAGGGGACGGCCAAGGCGCTGCTGAACGCGATCCGCGCCGCCGCGATGTCGTCGCCGCGCGCGAAGGCCGGCGGGCTGTTGCTGCGCCCGGCACTGGGCGGGCTGCGCGACGGGATCGACCCCGAGCTCGCTGGCGGCGCGTTCCTGCTCGGCCTGCGCAAGCTCGGCGTCGTCCCGCACGGCTCCTTCACGGCGCGCGGGATCGCCGTGGCGGTGGACGTCGCCGCCCGCGGGGTCCGCGCCGATCTGGCCGCCCGCACCCACGCGGCGCTCGACGCGGCCGGCGCGCTCCGCCGTCCGGCGTCCGAGGTAGTGTCATCTGAGTCATGAGCGCTTCCCGCGAAGAGGTCTTCGCCGCCATCCGCGACCATCTCGCCGACGAGCTCGAGCTCGATCCGGCGCGCATCACCGAGGCCACGCGCTTCAAGGAGGACCTCGACGCCGACTCGCTGGACCTCTACACGCTCGT